>NZ_CM001441.1:600000-1200000 GCF_000244895.1 Desulfosporosinus youngiae DSM 17734 | reverse complement strand
CCTGTACTCCCTTCTCCGCCGAGCAATGTGTTCGTGGGAGCAAAGCTCCAGGGTATAAAGGCTGTAAACCCACCCGTCTGATCCTGAGCCTCCCGAACACGTACCATGTGTAAAATTCGTTCTTCAAAGGTTTCTACGTGCCCAAACATCATAGTGGCAGTCGTTTTCATCCCTTGCTTGTGTGCAGCTGTCATCACATCCATCCACTGCTGCCAACCAATTTTGTTCGGGCTGATCAGATGACGAACCCGATCATCTAAAATTTCTGCCCCTCCCCCTGGGATTGAATCTAAACCAGCGTTGCGAAGCCGAGTGATGACTTCTTCGATCGTTAATTCAGATTTGTTTGCCAGGTCCCAGATTTCAGGCGGACTGAAAGAGTGAATGTGAATTGGATAATGAGATTTAATCTCGCGCAGCAGGTTTTCAAAATACTCCAGATTCAAATCGGGATGCAGCCCTCCTTGGATCAAGAGTTGTGTTCCTCCGACCGCAATAGTTTCTTTAATTTTAGCATGTAATTCGTCCTGTGACAAAATATATCCTTCCGGATCATCCGGTTTACAGTAAAAAGCACAGAATTTACATTGACAGGAACAAACATTTGTGTAGTTAATATTTCGATCAATAACAAAGGTTACCACTTTTTCAGGATGCATCTGCCCTCTGACGAGATTTGCCCCTTGTCCTAAAGAAAGAAGATCAGCATTTTGCAGCAGTTTTATCCCATCAGAAACGGACAACCGCTCGCCTGCTAAACGTTTTTCAATGATCTTCAAAGTTTCCGTTTGCATGCACTTCTCCTCCTTCAAAATCTATTCACTGTTGCGGATACGATGGAGAATGGAGAATATCCCTCTCAACCGCATCTCGCCCTGCCTTTTGAATCAGGTGGATCAAGGCACGCTTACTCAACATTCGATTTGACTCAGTTCCCGGCATAGAACTGCTTGGTCCCTCCAAAACTGTGCCATCTAAGTCATCGACTCCAAAGGATAAGGAAACTTGAGCCAATTTAGGACCCAGCAGAAACCAAAATGCTTTAATATGGGCAAAATTATCAAGTAGAATTCGTGAAATTGCCAACATTTTCAGATCGTCATAACCCGTTGTATTTACAACCCCCATAGTTCCTTCCAATTTCTCATCCTTAGATAAAAAAGGAATTGGGCTGAAGGTAAGATATTCATTGTTCTGCTCTTGAGTCGTTCGTAATTCTACCAAACGGGTAATCCGTTCCTCTAAGGAGTCCTGATTCCCGTAGACTATGGTGGCCATAGAGTGCTTTTCAGTTTCTTCAAAGGAAGCACTAATATCCGCATAATTAATGGGCCGATTGACTATAAAATAAGTTTGATTGCCATTTTTACGTTCGCGTACGAGATTAGCCATATAGCCGAGTGTCAGAATCTCTTGACTCTTGATCAGGCGCAGACCTTCATCGACGTCTAATCGTTGGCCTTTTTCGACTTTGTCGATCAGATCCCATAGTTCGCTTTGCGCAAACAGTGAGGGCATATCTACCCCTCCTTTAATATCAGTTCAATAAAATCAAATCCAAAACCGAAAAGACAAAAAGCAAGATGCTTAAATAACCATTGAGGTCAAAGAAAGCAACTCCAAGCTTTGATAAGTCATTTGCTGAAACAAGGCGATGCTGGCGAAAAAGTAACACAATAGCTACCGCAACACCCACATAATAGAGCCAACTCATAGACATGACCACACCGACAGCAATAAAGAAAAGGGGAGCGATAATATGCAGAAACGCCGAAATCTCTAAGCCCCTTTGAACTCCAAAAACAGCCGGTATGGAGTGCAATCCTTCTTGACGGTCAAACTCTACATCTTGACAGGCATAAACAACATCAAAACCGGCAACCCAAGTCATGACCCCCAACCCTAAAAGAACAGGCGCTAAAGCCCAATGACCCGTTACCCCAATCCAGGCACCTGCCGGCGCCAAGCCCAATGAAATCCCTAACACTAAATGACAGGCCCACGTAAACCGTTTCGTATAAGAATATAAGACCAGGAAAAAAACCGCGATCGGCATCAGCCATAAAGCCAAGAGGTTAAGTTGATAAGCTGAGAAACCCAATAATAGAAAGGATAGTACAGTATATACGTATACTTCTTTTACTCTTAACTGGCCCGCCGGCAAAGCTCTCTGCGCCGTTCGGGGATTACGCGCATCAATATGCCGGTCAATCAGACGATTTAAAGACATTGCAGCCGTTCTGGCTCCTACCATAGCCAGAGTTATCCAAAGAAGTTTCATAGCAGGCGGAACACCGTTGGCAGCTAAGAAACCTCCTAAATAAGCAAAGGGCAAGGCGAAAATTGTATGTTCTAATTTAATCATTTCGAAGAACACTTTTAGTTTATACATAATCCACCCCGTTCATTACGATCCCATAGTTTGCAGATTGTAATCCGTACTCAGTTCCTTAGCCAGATATTGATAAACTTCACGGAGAGGATGTATTTCAATTTGTGATTCACCGGAAATATCATCTAAGATATCATCTGCCCGCTGAAGAATTGACGTCACAATGCTATTCTCCATACGTTCCTTCCAGGCACCCCAAGCTAATCCCATTTCCCAGCCAAAAGACTCCAGCTTCTTCTGCAAAGGAAGTGAGACACCTGCCAGTTCCGCACTAAGTCGAGCCGCTGCCCCAGTTAAAGATGCACTCTCAAGTTCAATAATTTGAAGCAATTGATCTCTGCTTAATTCCTTATCACGAGAAAGCCAACGCGAAATCCCCCCTTGACTCATCGTTCCCATAACTTGAGCCAGCGGGGCTAAAAAAAGCAGTAGTTTCTGACGACAAAGCTCCAGAAAAAACTTTCCATACAGTAAGTCTCCGACGAGCACTGGAAACTGTCTTAGTTCTTCAGCAAGATCAGCTTCATCTTTCATGAGCCGATGAACTTTATTAGCCATAAACATAAACTGAATAATGCCGGCCAAGGCTTCTGATTTGCAGTCATGATGCGAACATGACCCACTTACGGCTAAGACAATAGCTGGATTAAGGGTTTTATCAAGATCGTTCATCTCCAGACGGACTAATTCATCAAAACTAGCGGGCTTTAAGTTAATTTCTTCGCGCAAATGCGCCTGTACAGCATTCAGTTTCCCATGAAAGCTGAAATCTACCGGAACCATCTTATCGCTCCTTGCCTTCCATTCAGGACATTAACCTATTATGTATTCGATATATTTGTCCAAACTCCTTCCCTTTTTATGCAATATACTCTGATAATATGACATTATTATTCATAGAATATGTACATTACCCCGAAAAAATAAATAGACCCTGCAACTTAATTCAAAAGTTACAAGGTCTATTCATTACCCGTAATAAAGAATAACCTGTCTTCTTCATCCGTACTTGACTTAGTCCGGAGTAAAATAAATATCCCTCCTATAAATTTACCGCTTCCTTTGATTCGTCAACAATACCACGCTTCATTTCCGTCGCTGTCATATGCCCTGCTTCAAAATGGTCGGTTAAATAATTGCAGGCATCCCAGGGATTGACACTGTCCCCGCACGTGAAGACGTCTACTGCCGCGTATCCGAGTTCTGGCCACGTATGGATGGCTAGGTGTGATTCAGAAATCACTACAACCCCGCTCACCCCTTGAGGACTAAACTTATGGAATACTACCTCACGAACCTCGGCACCAGCTTCCAGAGCTGCGTTGACCATCAGTGCTTCGACCTTCTCACGATCATTTAAAATGTCGAAACTGCACCCATAGATTTCAGCCAACACATGACGTCCAAGAGAATTTGCCAATTGTGATCTTTGCCCCCTTTTCAACTAAAAAAACATATGGAATCTGGGCCGGATGATTATTTCCCCCGGTGACTCCCAAATTTCCATCACGTTAAATTTTAGCATAAAGTACCGTCTTGTCAATATGATTTTATCTTATATCGTATTATTCTACTCCGCGTTACTCCGAGATGTGTAGCCTTTTTTTTACGCTCCCAATAACAAGACATGAGAAGGCATGTTGACTTTAAAGATGAAAATTCCCTGGATCTAGCTTCACACGTTATAATTATAATTTAGATAGTTCACACGATACTCGGAACCTTTCAGACTGATTAGATTTACACAACCATAACTTTGTTCAATACGAAAGACGTACTCTAAAGGTATCCCCAGAACATGGCATAGAATAACTCTGTTTATGCCGGCATGTCCTATAATTAATAAGGTAGATTGACCAGATTGTATAAGACTATCAAAGAAAGGGATTACTCTTCGGGAACAGTCAGAAAAGCTTTCTCCCTGCGGAGAGTGAAACTTTGCAATAGTTCTGCCGCGTTCTTGGTATTGTTCAGGAAACTTAAGTTTAATTTCGGAAAACAATCTTCCCTCCCAATCACCCATATATAATTCTCGCAATTCCGCATGAACAGCAGGAATGATCTGATGATTCAACGCGATGATTTCAGCCGTTTGCTTAGCTCTCTCTAAATCACTGCAATAGATGTTGTCTAAGGGTACGCGGCCAAACATCTCCTTCAACAGGATAGCCTGTTTCTTCCCTAGGTCGCTTAAAGGCAGGTCCGATTGACCGATATAGCGTTTTTCTCTTCCTAAACCTATATCGCCGTGCCTAACTAAATAGATAAGTTTTTCATCCATTGTTCTGTGCACTCATCGTAATCTGCCACTTTGATCCAACTCCCTTTGCACGCTAATCAGTTCGCCGAGGATGCTCACGGCTAATTCTTCAGGAGTTTCCGCCCCAATTTTCAGGCCGATCGGAGAATGCAGATCTTGCAATAATTCGCTGGGTACTCCCTCTTCCACCAATTCGGCGATCAAGGCCTTAACCCGTTTGCGGCTGCCAATCATGCCAATATACGAGGCGGGTTGATTAATCACTTTACGCAGACATACTTTGTCATATCGATGCCCCCTGGTAATAATAACCACAAAGGTTTGGGAATTGATCTTGATCCCATCTATAGCCCGTTCAAAATCATCGCATATAACGGCATCAGCAGTGGGAAACCGGCTGGAATTGGCAAAGGATGGACGATCATCGACTACCGAGACCTCATACCCCACGATTTTGGCCATTGTCGCCAGGGGGAGAGCAATATGTCCCGCACCTAAAATAAGTAATTTTACAACAGTCGTTGGCGGCTCCACCAAAAAACGGAATGCCGGTTTGGTTTTTGCAGTATCACACGGTTCAAACCGGGAATCCAAACTGACTAATAAGGGCCGGTATCCTTTGCCTCCCACTTTAGCACTCTCCAAGGCAACTTTACTCAGCTCTTCAGCACCAAGATCTCCTACAACCTCTCCATTATTCTTAACGAACATTTTTTTACCTATTAGGCTTTCCTCAAAGGCTTCAATTACTGTTACCAGAACAGGGGCTGCGGTATCTTCCTGAGCGGACAGATAATCCTTGATGAGACAAGTCTCATTCTCAGGACTATGAGCATCCAAATAATCTATGAATAATTCCATAATCCCCCCGCAAACCATGCCCTCATCTTGGGCAATGTCTGCGGTCATATTCAAATGATGGATCTTAGAACTTCGAGATGCTAATACATTCAAGGCCTCTCGTCTAGCCTCAGCCTCACCACATCCGCCACCGATAGTGCCAACCGTCGTCCCATCCGGGAATACCAGCATTTTTGCTCCCGGCTTACGGGGAGTCGAGCCTCGTACACCGGTTATTGTAATCAGGGCCACAGCCTGTTTTAGGTCAAATGCCTTTATTAGTCCCAGGTATACTTCTTTTTCCATTAGATTTGTCCCCCTAGATCCGCCTTCCAAAGGTCGTGTAAAGGCATCTTTATTAATTGTTCTATTCTTGCCAGAACGCTCTCTGCATTACTCAACCGCTGTCTGATCCTCCTAAAGGCCTCCTGATCATGCTTATACTGTTCCAGAGGACCCATGAATCTATTCTGAAGCGAAATGATTTGGTCTTCTATAATAAGCTTATCTGCCAAATAGACAACTTCTTTTTCTGTGATAGATTGGTCAGAGTTCAAACGAATATCCATATGGTCAGCTACAATTTCTGCCACTTCAGGATAATTTGCGAGCATTCCGGCTCCAACTAACGCATGGTTGGATTTACCTTTGGCCAGGTCGTGTAACAGCGCGGCCGCCTTGATTAAGTCAATGTTCATTGGATAACCCGATCTGATAAGACAACGCCCTATGGCGCAGCTCAGTTGAGCAACCTGCTTGCTGTGATTTACCACCTTTACTGGAGTGTCCGCACGTTTGATTATAGCATAGCATTCTTCTTCCGAGGGCACCTGGGTATCTCCACAATAGTTTAACATCTTATGGTAGTCCCTCAGTGTATCCATGTCAAGCAAAATACCCGGGTCAAAAACTTCGACATCGAGTGCATCATGCTCATATTCCTCTAGAAATGCCCTCATTCCACCTGGTTTCTTCCAAACTAGGGCCTCTTCCACATAACGTCTGGAAATCAAGGGGGGGTGTCCTCTCTCTCCCTGGTGGGACGGATAGATTATACCAAATTTCGTTGAAAAGAAAGAGCTCTGAAGGGTTTCTATGGTTCGCTTGCTAACCAGCGGATTATCCACAGGTAAGAGAAAAAAGCCAGATACCTCGGGAGCTAAGCTTTTAGCCCCCGCGCAAACTGAGGAAAACATTCCATCGGGAAAATTAGCGTTATAAATGGCTTTAACTCCTAGTCTTTCCAGGACAGGATACAACTCATTTGCCCGATGCCCAACCACGACCCGTATATCCTTTATTCCTCTGTCTAGAAAACTGTGTACAGCTTGTTCCAAAACAGTACTCCCGCCCAACTCTAAAAGCGGCTTGAACTGTTTCATTCGAAAAGAGTATCCTGCGGCAAGAATAATTGCCGCTAATGAATCTTTCCCCTGTTGATCCTCTGCATTAGCCAACACCCGAGACGCTCCCCCTCTCGTCTTGAATCTGACGTTTAGCTGTACTTTTTCTGAATGTTACACCAGTGCTTGATTGAAGATAAAAGCATACTCTCAATCTGCCGCTCTGTCTGGCATCTCGTACTACTTGGATATTATCAAGAGCCCGATGAATTTTCTTTTGCACTTCCCAGTTAATTATGCCTTTTAGCCGGACATCAAGCTGCAGCTGATTTTCTCCCCTTTGCAGACCATCTGTTAGGGTTATCTCGAAATCCAGAACCTCATCAAGGGCAAACAGAACCTCATCGAAGTCCGACATGGTGAGGTAATCCGTCTGGTTCAGGTAAACCCGGTCTCTCGACTTTATCAGCGCAAGTCGCTTTAGTACCGTTTTGCAGGCACAGGGTCCTGGAATAAATTTTGACATGTCGCCTGTGCGATAACGAATCAAAGGCATCGCTGATCTGGTCAACGTTGTAAATACTATCTCCCCTGGCTGCCCATCCACAACGGGCCGTCCGGAATAAGGATCAATAATTTCGACATAGAGGTCCGCTTCTCTGAGATGATAACCACAGAAACCCTCACATTCCAGTCCGCCGCCCAGCCCCATCTCAGTCATACCATAGTGATTAAACACTTTACATCCCCAAGTTCTTTCCAGTTCCTGGACAATAGCCTGGGGTACATAATCCGTACTTAGCAGAACACTTTTCAAGTTTAGAGCCGGAGAACAGCCTTGGGAATCTTTAACCCTCGCTAAACTCAATACTTGAGTAGGTATACCAATCAAAACATCTATATTATCCCGTTTAATTTGTTTTATGGTTTCCTCAGGGTTTGTGACCAGCCCGTGGACAATTCCTGTTACTCCCGCTCTTGCTAAACCCAAGCGCAGTAAATCTCCGACACTTCCTGTTATTTCTCCAGGCAACATGATTAAGACGTTGTCTCCGGGCTTTACCAAGGTTAACATTCCATGCTGAAAGAAATCAATTGTCAATTCTTGATCCTCTTCAGTAAAGAACAGGCGTTTGGGTTTACCCGTTGTGCCTGAGCTCTGTAATGTGACGATTCTGTTGACATCATTTTGGGATACACACAAGAAGTCGAGAGGGTTATCCCTCAAATCTTTGGATGTGGTGAAGGGCAGTTTCGCCAGATCTTGTAAACTTGATATCTTGCAATCTGACCCTGAATATAAATGTCTGTAAAACCGGCTTTTACCGGTTGCCCAGCTGAGAGTTTCCTGCAGTCTTGCCAATTGATACTCCTCGATTTGTTTCCGGGTTAACAAACCTGAACTATCTCCCGTAATTTTTTGCTTTATCCAAGGCTCCAGCGAGGTGGTGTTGATGTCCACACTCTATCTCCCCTTCCGATAAATCGAATGGCCAAACTTGTCGGTTAGATTATAAATGCAAAAGGGAATCAACTTACCTTCAGGGCTTACTACATGAATACAACAATTTCTTAAGCGGTGGATATCCAAATTCCACACATCTTGAAAGGCCATACCACTGATGGAAAATGCATAAGTTTTCAGCTGTTGAATCAGACTGTCCCACGAGTTGGCACCGGAAGGCTGACCGGGAGACTGAATTGCTAATTTTTCTACGCCTGACCATTGCCGGGCTACAAAGGTCCGTGTCTTTCTTGCCAACTCATCCGCCCGCTCCGGCCCGGTACAGCATGAACTGCTGGCAATAGGCTTCAAAGCTCCATCGGCTTGTCTGGTAAAATTACCGCTGAAAGAGCACCTTCCATTGTGGGGTTTGAGATTCTCCGCCTTGATCAAGCCCTCTGTCTGTTCCTCGATCGCCCGGATGACTTCCGGGAGTGTGATCCGGTCTTGATCCAAGGGCTCTTTGGGAATTCTTCCGAAATAACTTACAGGTTGAAAGTGTACACCTCTGACAGCAGGATTCTTTAGGCCAAACTTAATGATTCCTCCGATATTGTGCGTGTTTATCCCTGGTATTATAGTTGGCACTAACACAACACCGATCTCATGTTGAGCACAAGACTCTATCGCTTTAACTTTAATATCTAAAAGACTGCGTCCCCGGATCGACTGATAAATCTTGTCCTCAGTACCGTCAAATTGTAAAAATATCGAGCTAAGTCCAGCCTCTTTCAATCTGTTCAGAAAAATAGGGTCTTCGGCCAACCGTAAGCCGTTCGTGTTTAACTGGATAAATTCAAAACCCAGCGCTCTGCCCATTTCTACAATTTCCGGCAAGTCGTTTCTGAGGGTCGGTTCCCCTCCGGATAGCTGGATATTGACCGGACCGCTGGCGGCAAGGACGTTTTTGTACCATCCCTCGATGACTTCCAGGGAAGGCTCGTCAAGCTCGGTTCCGGCATTGGCAAAGCAAAACCGGCAATTTAGATTACAACGCTGGGTAACCTCTATCAATGCCGTACAAGTCGTCTTATAATGGTTTTCACATAACCCGCAATCAAAGGGACAGCCTTTCTCAACTTGGGTAAAACACTCTTTTGGCGGGGTTGGGATCGTCGGCCTGACCCATAGGTCCCATTGAGGACTGCCGCGCCAAAGCAAGGTTCGATAGTCCCCGTGCTCGGGGCAGCGTTTCATAAGATATACCCGTTCTCCCTGAACCACTCTCTGAGCGGGAATCCTTCTCAGACATTCCGGGCACAAACTCTCTGTTGCGGAAACCAAAGATTCGTCCATAACTTTCACGCGCTATCCCTCTCTAACTGTGACAGTATCCTTTTTGGCAATCATTTGAAAATAACCCATCTTCGCTTTTTTAATCGCTGCCTGGGCAAGGTTAGGATCAACTGAGCCTGAGCATGAAGTGGACTTAAGCCAAAACTCAGTCATTGAGCCATGAGTCATGATTAGGTTAACCGTTAGTTGGGTCAATAGGTTGGTATGATCACACCAATGAACGATCTTAAACCCCCGTTCGGTAAGCTTATCCATTAACGATTCCTTGGGTAATGCTCTTCTGATACAGGATTCCAGTTTGAGTTCCTGAAGGGATTCCAGACCGTCAGGATTGCGGGCGTACACATCATTAACAACAAACCATCCACCCGGTTTGAGTACCCTGAAAATCTCCTTTAGAGCCTGATCTAAGCCCTCCATAAGGGATAAGGCACATTCTGCGAATATCCCGTCCATCCGGTCAGCCGGAAAGGGCAGATCCTCACCAACCCCCCGGATCAGGTTCAGATCCGGATTTTTCGTTCTTCCTCTCTCTAACAGCACCTCTGAAGGATCTAAGCCTATAGCCTGGAGCTGATAACGTGAAACCAAGCGTTCAACCGTTGCTCCACTGCCGCAGCCTACATCTAAGACCCTGGCATCGGGGGGGAAATTACAGAAGTTCACGCCTAAGTCAGTTAAGTAAACTCCCCCTGGTCTTAAGGTATCACCCGTCGTCTGGCGTAAAAGATCACTTTCATACAACTTAAAAATATCATTATTCACAAGTATTAGTCCTCATCATCTAACTCGGAATCCGCTGAATAAGCCGCCAAAATCTCCTGCACTTTATCAAATGTCGTGGAAACAATATTGCCGCATTGCATAGGATAGGCACTTCCCTCAGCCAAGGGCTGTTTCAGGATCCCTTCACATTCGATGCTGCCCTGAGTGTTTGCAAACCATTCCATTAAATCATTAATCATAAGATTGATTTCGGGGTGCCCGGATTCGTCGGGGGTTCCTTTTCCGGCCCTTAATCCTATCAAACATGCCCCCCCGGTAAGTGCACCGCAGGTTTTTCCCGACCTTCCTATTCCGCCGCACAAGCCATGCATGGCTTTAATTAAGTCAGGGTTTTCCTTTCCTTGTTCATCCAAACCCAGAATCAATATGATTTGGCTGCAGCAAAATCCTTGAGTAACTAATTGAAACATCTGAAAAGCATCAACTGCCAACTTGCTCCCTCCTCTACTTATCCTCCAAGCTTTGTTCAACTTCGAACATCTTACCTAAAGCCAGATCTTCCGTAATTAAGACCATGCCGCATTTAAGGCATTTCAGTTCCTCGACCACAAAATCATTGCCTAAATAGGATGCTTTTACTGAGCCACGCTGGAGTTCCCCACCACATTTCCCACACTTCCAAAGGGTTTTCCGGGTTTGTTTTGGCGTGTTATTCATGACCTTCCTCCATAATTTCCATGCGGTGACTATACACGTTGATCACCTCAAAACCTTCTTCCTGGGGCTGATATTCAACCCAATACGTCACTCTATGCGGGCGGTAATTAGCTAAACTGTTGCCATTTTCCGGATCTATGAACTTTCTTCCTGTTCGTTCCGCCTGCTCTATTACCTGCTGAATATCTTCAATTAGAATTCGCCGGCGTTCCATAATTTCCAGAACTCTTTCATTTAACAAAAGCTTAATAGTTCGATACGCCCCTTCCTGTTCCTGGGGAGTTTCATTCCACAGGGTATTTAATAACTTCCTTTTCAATCTCGCCCTATTCTCATGTCGATAGGAAAACCCTACATTAGGTCTGGTTGCAGCCTGGTCAAGGTCCGCTCCAAAAACCAGATCCAACAAATGCATCGTGCGTTTACCTTTAGCTGCAAAATTATCCCTGCACATAGCACAGTAAGCTACATAGTCAGCCGAACTTTCACTGATTCGATCTTCAACAATCTGCTCTGCCAATTCAGAATTAGCACAGGATGTCAGCCCTCCGAAGCCACAACACTTGGTTCGTTCTTTGCTGTAAGGCAGCTCTTCAACTTCATAACCCAACTTTGTCAGGATGTGTCGGACAGCTTCATGAAGGCTGGGTTCATTTCTGGTCGTACAGGCATCCTGCACAGCTAATTTGCCCCCATTTATACTGGCACCTTGCCAAGGCAGCTCCAAATCAGCCATCAACTCCCACAAAGAGATGACTCCAGGAAACCTTTCCCGGAACATACTGTGACAGGTGGAACAGGCCACAATGAGCCGAGGTTTGTCCAGACTTTCCCACTCTCCTGCCAGGACCTTCATACTACTTTGAAATAAGTCTTGGTCACCTGCCCAATCGGCCGGAGCTCCGCAGCAGCGTAACATTAAAGCTACTCCCCCGGAAAGCCTTTCCGTCAAATAGGTGTAAACCTGTTCAACCTGTTCCGGCGATGAACCACTTAATTGGCAGCCAGGAAAGAAGACATACTTGCTGGAATTAAAGCCGTGCTGGTGTCTGGTCAAGGCAAATTCTTCACTATTGTTAAAGGCCATATCTCTAAGCGCAAAATCGTGAGCTGAAGGCGGCATTTTGCCTTTGCTCACCATGCTCACCCGGGTCGCTTTACAAATCTCCCCAAGGTCGAGTCCTTGTGGACAAATTACGGCACACTGCCCACATAGACTACAAGAATTAATCATTTTATTGCCACGACGCATGCCCATGACGATGGTATCATTATTATAAATTTGCCTTACGTACTGTTTGGGATAACTCCCGTAGTTTTGCATGTATTTACAAGCCTTCACACATTCCAGGCACTGACAATTCAGGCACCTGGCCGCCTCTTGAACTGCTTCTTCAGAGGTATACCCGCTTAGCACGTCACTCATGGGCACTCCTGGCAATGGAGAAATCCCATTAAGATTGACGAACAGCTTCGTCTCCTGAGGTCCCTCCCCTGTACGAGAGGCAGTTAACGAAACCCCTTGCAAATATCTGTCCATCGAAACTGCGGCCTTGCGGCCATCAGCAACCGAATTAATAGGAGAATCATTTCCCCCAAAAGCCCCGCTGAATATTCCTGGGATCTGTGCGGCACATGTGACTGAGTCAACCTTTGATTGTTCGCCCAGGAGCTCTCTGACTTCCTTAGACTGCTCTGCCAAGCCCAGATACACCACGTCGAATCCTGCTTGCAGCCTGGATAAATCCTGGCGGGTTATTGTACTGTTTAATTCTATTTTAACGTTAAGTTTGTTTAAGACGGACAATTCCTCGACGATAACCTTTGCAGGCAATTGGTTTTCCGGAAAACCCCACAGGTTTCCGCCAAGGCGTTCTGCTTTCTCAAACAGACTGACGTTATATCCCTTTTTAGCCAAGTCATAGGCTGCAGTTAAGCCCCTTAGTCCAGAACCGACGACCGCAACTGTCTGGCTTTTTGCAGGAATTATTCCTGCCTTAGTTCTTTTTTCGGATTGATTTTGCACGCAAAACCTTTCCAGTGCTGAAATAGCGATAGCTGTTCCAACATCTTTACGTTTACAGACGTCCTCACAGGGATGATCACAGATCCGGCTAATAATTCCCGGAAAGGGTTGTTTCTTCTGCAGTGTTGCCAAGGCACTTTTCATGTCCCTTTTTTGAATGTCTTGCATCAATTTCCGAACATCTACATGGATAGGACACCTCGCGGTACAGACTGGGGGATACTCTTGGGTACACTTATCTTCCTGCTTTTTTAGTTCGTCTTGATCCATCAGCAACACCCGCTTCCCTAAGTTAATACCGGTTATTGTCAGTCAAGGCAGGGAACCTGAAATCGTGAATACCTATTTCAAGCTCCCTGCCTAAAATTCGGTTTCTTAATTCTTAGCCTGAAGTGCAGCCAGTACTTTTTCCGGACGGGCAGGTAAATGCTTGATTCGTGCTCCACAGGCGTTATAAATAGCATTTATAATTGAGCCATGGGGGCATGTCAGCGGCAATTCTCCGCAGCCTGCGGCACCGAAAGGACCATAAGGTCTATAGGTTTCAACATAGATGAGTTCAATATTATCCGGAGCATCTTTGATATAGGGCAGGCCGGCACCGACCAGATCTACGTGTTTCTTCAAGTCTTCGAAATCTTCGCTTAAGGCGAGACCAATACCTTGAACCACTCCACCGTACATTTGTCCATCGACCACCAATTTATTGGCTATTTTACCCGGATCAGCTACCACCGTCATTTTGACAACCTCTGTTTTACCTGTGGTGATGTCGACCTCAACTTGTGACAAGAAGATTCCGTACATATAAACAGCAAACGGATTTCCTTGTCCGGTCTCAAGATTACACTCTGAAGCTGGGGCAGTCCACTTACCTTGGAAGAATACCGGCAATTCTTCGGCAACCATTTCCTGATAGGTACGGAACGTTCCATCAGCTTTGGTAACTTCTTTTATCAGCATTTCGCAAGCAACCCTGGTGGCATTACCGACTAATACTTGAGAACGGCTTCCTCCTGCCGGTCCGCTGTTAGGGGTCGTTTGCATATCGTTCATAACAAGTTTGATATTTTCCGGTTTGATGCCCAGAGGACGCAAAGCCTCGTGTGCGGTCGCTAAGCTTCCCATATCCGCCCCTTGACCATGGTCTTCCCAAGAAGTATACACTGTTACTCCCTTAGCAGTCAGCTCTACATTAACTTCAGCACTGTCTGCACCATCCAGGCCTGAACCATACACCCCGATGGACATTCCAACTCCGCGTTTCTTGTTTTCAGCTGACGCCGGCTGTTTTGCCCATTCCTGTGCTTTTATATAGGCAGGTTTCAGCTTATCCATCATTTCGACCAGACTGTATACATCCGGTTCGCAGCCGGTTGGCGTGGTGTCACCCGGTCTGTAGACGTTTTTATAGCGAAGTTCAAAGGGATCCATACCTAGTTTTTCTGCAAGCTCATCCATTAATACTTCGGAGGCAAATTCACTTTGCGGAGATCCATAGCCCCGGAAGGCAGAGCCCCAAGCATGGTTTGTACACACAGTCCGGCCTTCACCGCGAATATTGGGGATATGGTAACCGGCACCCATGAACTGGCTCCCACGCAAGGTTACCAAGTCGCCGAATTCGGAATAAGGACCATGGTCGCAGCTCCAATCGCTTTCCATGGCGATTAACTTGCCCTCTTTAGTAGCCCCGAATTTAAGATTCATAAAGAAAGGCGAACGTTTGCCGGTATAGGTCATTTGCTGGTAGTAGTCAAACTCAAGGTATACCGGTTTGCCTGTTGCCACGGCAGCAACCCCCAGCAGGGCTTCGATCGTGGGACTGAACTTATAGCCAAAGGTTCCGCCGGCAGGGTTTTGTACTAACATTAGTTTATCCGGATCATATCCTATTCCCGGCGCAATCATAGCATGATGGAGATGAATTCCAATACTCTTGGAATGAATGATTAGTTTATCGTCGTTAAAGTAAGCAAAACCAACGTCTGGTTCGATGGGCATGTGGGGCTGACGTCCTACATAAAAATCGTCTTCCACAACGACATCTGCCGCTTCAAGCAGCGGCGCAGTATCTTCCCCTTTGACAACCTTGGTTTCAAAATAAATGTTAGGTGTTCCGGGATGAATTTCAATAGCGTCATCAGCCATAGCGGCGGGAGCGCTCATATATTCGGGGAGTAATTCCAGCTCCACCTTTACTTTTTCGACGGCTGCCTGGGCATGTTCAGCAGTATCTGCTGCAACAATAGCGATGGCATCCCCAAATTGGAACACTTTTTTATCACATAAAATCGGGCGTTCCCATCCATCCCCTTTGTTGGTCGGGAAAGTGATCAGGCCGGTGATTCGGTTCTTACCAATAACATCCTTGTGGGTAATAACTTTATAGACGCCCGGCATTTTTTCAGCCTCAGATGTGTCGATCGAAATAATATTAGCATGAGAAACTTTGGCTTGAACCAGTTTAAGCTGCAGAGTTCCACAAGGCATTTTAAGCCCCAAATCTGCGCCAAAGTCGCAAGTCCCGGTAACTTTGGCCAAGGCAGAGGGACGAATATATTCGCTGCCCCAAATTCGGCCATCCTCAGGCAATTTACACCATAACTCTTCAACAGTAACCTCGCCGCGCATCAATCGAGCAGCTTCCATGACTGCGTCAATTAAAGGGATATACCCTGTGCAGCGGCATGCATTTCTGTGTTTTTGGAACCAATCCCGAACGTCTTCTCTCGTTGGATTTACATTTTCCTCTAAGAGTTGTTTAGCTGAAACAATAAATCCAGGACTACAGAAGCCGCATTGGGCAGCTCCATGAATCATCCAGGCAAGTTGTAATGGATGTAAGTTGTCCTTGGTTCCTACTCCTTCGATGGTCGTGATAACTGCCTCATCAGCAACCCGTTTCATTTTCATGACACAGGAACGGATGACTTTTCCATTTACAATAACGGAGCAAGCACCACATTGAGCTTTTCCACATCCGACTTTGGTTCCGGTCATGTGTAATTGTCCCCGTAAAACATTTGCTAAGGTGACTTCCTCATCGACAACCAAAGTCTGAGGAACACCGTTAATAATTAGATTTCTCTTAATCAACTTTTTCCATCTCCTTTTCTTCAACAGAACTCTGCAACTTCGATTTATTCCTCCCAAATACTAGTCATCAAGTAAAGCAAATTTTCCCACCCATCCATCTAATGAACAACTGACAAATCATTCCTCCATTCTTTTTTGTTTGACTAGACGAATTGTTTTTGTTTGTTTTAAATTTGATTGGCTTTGCTTTACTTTGTTCTTCTTATAACTGATGCAAGTTTTATGCCAAGAATTCGAATAATTTGGACACTTGCCCTTCCGCTCATTCTGACAAAGAACACAGATTTCCTTATGGACCATTATGACCGCCGGCCATCCCTGGCCGGCGGATTGTAAATCGGCCTTGACCTCGTGTTAAGAATGCGATACCATGCAAGAGACAGATTGCCTTTCCCTCAGTCTGCCTCTGAACATCTGACAGTTTCAATTCCACAATAGGTGTGTTCAAACCTAACACACTCTCATCACGAATTGGAGGCTATCTCTATGGAAAAAATTAAAGTGCAAGATTCTGTTGGTGCCATTCTCATTCATGACATGACACAAATTATCCCTGGCGTAATTAAAGGTCCCCGTTTTCGCAAGGGGCATATCATTAGGGAAGAAGATATCCCGGTTCTCCTAAGTATGGGGAAAGAGCATATCTACGTCTGGGATCAAAAACCCGGTCTTATTCATGAGAATGAGGCAGCAGAGCGACTTGCCAATGCAGTATCCGGTTCCGGCTTAATCCTTGACGAGCCTAAAGAAGGAAAAATCACCCTGACAGCTGCTCACGATGGGCTTCTTTACTCATCAGAAGACGGTATTTTAGCTTTGAATACCTTAGAAGGGGTCATTCTCTCCACACTTCACAATCATTACCCTGTTAAAAAAGGAGACAAAGTCGCTGGAACCCGGGTTGTTCCTCTCATGATCGATGAAAAAATAATTATCGAAGCGGAGGAAACCGCCAAGACCTTTAAAACTCCTATCTTAGAAGTAAGACCGCTAAAGCCCTTTAGGGTCGGTATTACCATAACCGGAAGTGAAGTCTTTCATGGACGAATTCAGGATAAATTCGGTCCGGTGCTGCGCTCGAAAGTTGAAAATTGGGGATCAATGGTCATAGAACAAACCTATGCCAGTGATGATGTATCCCTAATCCAAGCCAGCATTCGTGATCAACTGGCCAAAGGGGCCGAAATGCTCTTAGTCAGCGGCGGTATGTCTGTCGATCCTGATGACGTGACACCCACGGCTATTAAAGAGCTGGGAGCCGAACTAATCACTTACGGCGCTCCTGTTTTACCTGGGGCTATGTTTTTGCTTGCCTATATGGGGGAGATTCCCATTATGGGATTACCAGGATGCGTTATGTATGCTAAGACAACTGCCTTCGATTTAATCGCTCCAAGATTACTCGCCGGAGAAAGGCTGACCCGCCATGACATAGTCAAGCTTGGAAGCGGCGGACTTTGTCTTGACTGCCCGGTCTGCACCTATCCGCATTGTTCGTTCGGAAAATAAGCGTATTTCTATGCAAAAACACATTTGCTTAAAAAACGCTAAAAAAGACAGAGGACTTATCTCAGTCCCCTGTCTTTTTTTACTTAGCCTAAAAAATTTTGATAAAAGAAAGCCATTTACATTGCATTCTTATAAATTTGAATCACTTGTTCGAGTGTTGCTGTACGAGGATTCGTTAATTGACAAGCATCTAATTTCGCATTGGTGGCCATCACAGTTAAGTCTTCTTCTTTGACATTTAATTCATTTAACCCGGAAGGAATTCCGACATCAGCGGACAATGTGGCGATGGCGGTTAAGCATTTTTCTGCAGCTTCTCTGACCGAAAGTCCATCAATATTTTCTCCCATTGCCTCGGCAATCTCAGCAAAACGATCGAGATTACCGATCATATTGAAGCGGCAAACGTGAGGAAGAAGGATTGCGTTACAGACACCATGAGGCAAATTATAGAATCCGCCTAATTGATGTGCCATCGCATGAACATAACCTAAGCTCGCATTATTAAACGCCATACCAGCCAATAATTGTGCATAAGCCATCTTGTCACGAGCCTCAAAATCATCGCCATTTGCTACAGCACGGCGCAGATATCTGGGGATAAGCTTAAACGCCATTAAGGCAGCCGAATCAGTCACCGGTGTGGCCGCTGTAGAAACATAAGCCTCGACAGCATGAGTAAGAGCATCCATCCCGGTAGCGGCAGTTAAGCCGGGCGGTTGTTTCATCATTAACAAAGGATCATTAATCGAAACATTCGGGGTTACATGCCAGTCAACGATGGCCATTTTTATATGCCGCTCAGCATCCGTGATAATACAGAATCTTGTCATTTCGGCGGCTGTACCGGCCGTCGTGTTAATGGCAATCATTGGAGCCATCGGCAATGGAGATTTATCGACCCCTTCATAATCATTAATTCTTCCGCCATTACCTGCCACCAGGCCAATCCCTTTGGCGCAATCATGAGAAGATCCTCCGCCTACGGAAACGATCAGGTTACATCCTTCTTTCGTATAAATGTCATATCCATCATGCACGTTTTTATCCGTCGGATTTGGTTCAGCACCACCAAAAATTACAACTTTGACGCCTTCTTTTTCGATGATATCAGCAATTTCTTGGGCCATTCCTATTTTTTCGAGAAAGGCGTCGGTCACCAGCAGAACTTTTTCTCCACCCAGTAATTTTGCTTGTTTGCCGGTTTCTTGTGCTGCTCCAGCACCCATTAGGTTAACTGTAGGCATGTAATACCCATACACTTGATGAATGATTGACATATTCGATTCCTCCCATTCTTTATGGCTTTCGCTTGTCTACCTGCGGCAATTGTACTACTATTCCCCTATTTGGATATCTTTACATATTGCAAGACTCATGCCAAAAATCCGAAAATTTTAATTTACTAGATTATTATGACTGGTTCTTCTAAGATTATTGAGACTTGTTAATTTATTCACAATTTTATTAAAAATTTATTCTATTTTAAGTGCTCTAGTCTGATACACTTGTAAAAATTGGAGTACCAATTTTGAACACTTTCTACTATCGGATACTTTTTTCAGATTAAACCAAAAACGACAAATGTGTATAAATCATTTGTCGCAAGAACATTTAGAGTGTTTTATAATAAAAATGGTATCTGCGTAAAAAAATCCGGCCACTGACCATCATACCTGTCAAGCGCTAAAACATCGCATCCCATGCTCTCAACCAAATGAAATAAATTAAAATAAACACTATTTCAAGAGTAAAAAATACTTTTTCAAAAAAAGAAATAAGAAAAATCCAACAATTAGATCAGAAAAATGTATCATTTTTGATCATTCATCTTATCTTTGTGCTCTAAAACGGAACACTTCAAAGACCGCTTATTTTTCAACCAGTTGTTTGATTAAAATAGGTATGATATCCTGTCAAGTGTAAGGAAAAAACCAATGCTTAGAGAGGAGAAAAGAGAGTGGTATGGATAATCATTGGAAGCGTTTTATCAAAGGAGAGAGCGTTGAATCCGAAGTAACTCCTTCCATCTATCGTTCTTGGCAACGAAGTTTAGAGTATCACGTCGATCACTCGCTGGTTTCTCACCAAGACATTCTCACAAGCGCGCGTCTCAGTGAACGCCGTGACTCTCAAGAATCCTTGATCCGAGCAAGTGAACCTGTTTTGCCTTACATTTTCAGCTTGCTTGGCAGCACAAATTATACTGTTTTGTTGGGCGATAACGAGGGGTACATCATCGAGGCAGTCGGGGATGCCCCCTTTATGAGCAAAGCTCAGAAAGTAAATCTAAGTCCCGGCGCCAGCTGGCGTGAAGAAGTACGAGGGACGAACGCCATAGGAACTGCCCTCCGTGAAAATGCACCCATGTCTGTCTTCGGTTGGGAACACTTTGTGCACGATAATCACTTTTTGGCCTGTTGGGCCGCCCCAATCCAAAACAGCCAGGGCTTACCACTTGGGGTCTTAGATATTAGTGGTGAAGCTAATCCAGATCGCCAAAAGATTTTAAACATCGCCATGATGGGTGCAAGTATGATTGAAAAAAATTTACGCCTTTTCGAGCTGGAAAATCAACTAAAATTTTACCAGGAGGGTTCCAGACTAGCTTCCTCACTGTTACAGCAAGGATTTCTAACCATTGATCATAATGGAATTATTACTAGTATCAACTCCTATGGGGCTAGGCTGCTTGGCCGTAAACAGGAGGACATCATCGGGAAACTCGCTGGAGAAGTTTTTAGTACGCCAAAAGGATGGATTTTGAACGGCCATTCTCTTAATCTCCATTTAAAAGATAGCACAGGCAAAGAAATCACCTCTCATTTAAATCAGGTCTTCAATGAAGCGGGGCAATCAATAGGTGCGGTAGGAACCTTGCAAATAAAAAAGGAAACTCCTCTGAGCAATTCATTATGGATTGGTAATAGTCAGCTTTCACAGCGAACGTTGGCACGGGCTTCGAAAATCTCCTCAACTCACTCTTCTGTACTCATTCACGGGGAAAGCGGAACCGGCAAGGAAATAATTTCCCGTACAATCCATAAACTCAGCTCACGTAGTCAAGGACCTTTTGTCGCCTTAAACTGTGCCTCGCTTCCTGCTTCACTCATTGAAAGTGAGTTGTTCGGTTATGTAGATGGGGCTTTCACAGGTGCACGCCGGGGCGGAAAACCCGGTAAATTTGAATTGGCTAATAAAGGAACTATTTTCCTCGATGAAATTGGAGATATGCCCTTAAATGTACAAGTTGCCCTTCTTCGAGTACTCCAAGAAAAAGAAGTTTCTCGGATTGGAGATACAAAAGCCCTTAAGATTGATGTACGAGTCATTGCGGCAACTCATAAAGACCTCAGTGCCTTAGTCTCAGCAGCTCAATTTCGTTTGGATTTATACTATCGTCTGAAAGTCGTTACTTTAGAGTTACCTCCACTGCGTGAACGCTCCGAAGATATTCGAGACTTAGTTCCTTATTTTATTGATAAAACCTGTAAGTCCCTTGGACTCCCTCCGCTAGGAATTCAAGAGGACGTTTATACTTACCTGTTGGCCCATTCATGGCCGGGTAATGTCCGGGAATTAGAGAACTGCATTGAGAGCATGGTGGCCTTAGCAGATGGCCCCATTCTAACCACAGCCGATCTTCCGGATGAAATTCTGCAGAGCGTGGAGAATACCCAAGCCTCAACTGAGCCTTTACTTGATCAACAAACCAAACAAGCGATCATCTATGCCCTCAACCAAACTAAAGGAAAAATCGCACCCGCCGCAAAACTTCTTGGAATTGGACGAAATACACTCTACCGTAAGATAAAAGACCTAGAGATTACGTTTTAAAACTCACGCGACAGGTGGAACCCCCCCAATGCCATGGCCATTTTGGTTGGACCATCGCTTCAAAGGTCGAGCCATATCCAAGAAATGAGCTGAGCCCGCTCCACTGTACGTTAAGCTCTGCCGACTGCCTTGAGTAAGCCTTGGATCAAAGCTTGTGGTCGCGGCGGACAACCCGGTATAAAGACATCCACCGGAATGATATTACCCACTCCTCCGGAGCTTGCATAGCTTTTGCCGCATATCCCGCCGCTACAGGCACAAGTGCCGACAGCTAACACAAGTTTCGGGGCAGGGGTCGCCGCAAAGGTCTTATGTACTGCTATTTCTAAGTTTCTTGTTACCGGCCCGGTCACCATTAAAATATCCGCATGACGAGGAGAAGCCACAAAATCAAAGCCCAGACGTTGTATATCATAAACAGGGCCGGTGAGGGCCGTCATTTCCCAGTCACAGGCATTACACGACCCCGAATCGAGATGACGTATATGAACCGAATGTTTAAAAGCCTGAACATGAGGAGCCTGGTCTGCCCTTTCCGCTAATTCATATTGCCCCTTTTGGACGATTGCGCCTTTACAAGTTTCGACACAGTACCCACAAAAGATACACTTCTTAGAGTCTACTGTCCAAAATGCCTCCTTGTATCCCTTCTGTAATGTAATGGCCTTGGTAGGACATACGTCCGCACACCGACCACATTGAACACAGCTTTGCTCTTGCCATTCCGGTAACCCTTGAAAACTGGGCCCCGGAACACTGCTAGTTTCCGGATAATCCATTGTGACCGTTCCTGTCTTTAAGCTCTTATGAAAAAGTCTGAGCATAGTATTAAGCCTCCTTATTAGAAAATCCGGCTAGTGCCGCTTCTTTAGCAGCAGACAGCAGCATAGTTGAAATCCTCATCGATCCAGACAAGAATAACACAGTTCAAAACTCTTATTAATCACGGGGAAATCCGGAATGATATTTCCGGGCACGGTCGAAGGAACTACCGGCCAATTTACATAGGATGCTGAACGTATCATATAGCGATTAATTGTTTGATCCTTGCCTATCTCGATCAAATGCACATTCTCTCCCCGAGCGGACTCTGTCAAACCTACCGTATAATCGAAGGGAATCATATCCCCCAGGGGTTGTATTAATTCTCCCAAAGGCATTGATTCTAAAATCTGTCGGATAATCTTGATTGATTCAAAGGTTTCATCAATCCGTACTTTAACCCTGCATAAAACATCTCCCTGCTCATAAACAGGCACGTTAAATGAAACACGGTCATAAGCAGCGTACGGGTGGTCACGCCGCGCATCCCGATCAATACCGGATGCCCTTGCCGCCGGTCCAACCGCATGCAAGTCACTAGCCGTGCGATTCAATAATATACCGGTTGTCTGGACTCTATCCATATAGGACTTGGTATCTAACAAAATCTCCGTCAAATCACGAAACTCAAGCTCCATCTTATCTAATGCAGCTAAGATCAAATCACTGTCTAAAACTGAAATATCTCTTCTAACTCCACCCGGAGTATTAATTCCCCTTAAAAACCTGCTTCCAAAAACCCGTTCGTTAAGTTGCATGAGATCTTCTTTCAGGCGTGCTCCATGCATTGTTCCGAAAGCGAAACCGACCCCTGCACAAATATTCCCTACATCTCCGACATGATTATATAGACGTTCAAGTTCCAGAACCACCGTTCTTATATATTTAGCTCTGATAGAAACTTCAGCTCTAGAGAGCTTTTCCAGGGCCTGACAATAAGATGTGGTATGAGAAAACGAACAAGCCCCGCAGATTCGTTCGACAATCGGCAATGCTTCCAGGGGAGTTTTTCCTTCAGCAAGTTTCTCGATCCCCCTATGAGTATAGAATAATCTAGCCTCCAAATTTATGACAGTATCTCCTACCGCACTAAATCTAAAATGCCCCGGTTCAATAATTCCCGCATGAATGGGTCCGACGGGAACCTGCATTACCCCTTCACCCTCAACTTCATCGTAGGGAAACTGTTCCTCCGTCCTAGGCACCTGAGAATTCAGATCAAAATCCTTCCGCAAAGGATATAACCCCTTTGGCCAATCTTCATGGACCGCCAAACTCCTTTTATCGGGGTGCCCTAAAGGATCTAAGCCAAAAAGGTCCCGAATCTCGCGTTCATACCAATGAGCCGCCGGGACTTCATTCGTTATAGAAGGAAAGGAGGGCTCAGCTTCAGCTACGGATACGCTTACAATAATCACGAATTTTTCCCCATCATTAGCAAAGGTATAAAACAAACGAAACTGTCCTTTGATATTCCGCTCATCTGTAGCCGTAAGCTGGATTAAGGGAAATCCCCAATCTCTTAAGGTGACAGCTAAGATGGGAATTTCACTTTTTGCAATTTCCAGATGAAGCTCATTTACATGGGCCTTGGCGGTGAATACCCTATCCCCAAAGGACGCCGAAATAAGGGCAATAACCCTATCTTGCCTTATCATCACTTATTTCCCCCTATAAATACGGTCGTTACTTGCTGCAGAATGTCTTCAATAAATCCTGGGATATATACCCCGAAAAGAACGACAGGCACAAGTGAAATCATAACCAGAGCAATGGTGAATTTACCTTGCTCGCCTATCTTAACCCTGTTTGGAGGGGTCCCCAGGGTCAGCTTGCCTAGCGCGTAGATAAATCCCGTAAAGATTAAGGTGATTAAGATCAAAATCAAACTCGAAACCATATACCTGCCCTGAGCAAATCCTGAACTGAGAATTATAAATTCGCTCATAAAGATACTAAAGGGAGGAGATCCGGCGATTGCCAAGCCCCCAATCATTAAAGCAGGTCCCGTTATGGGCATAGTTCTAAATAAACCTTTAATTCTCATAATTCGTTTAGTCCTGTAATGCTGGGTAACATTACCGACGATGAAAAAAAGTGAGGATTTAGTCAGAGCGTGATTGATCATGTGCAAGAAGGCACCATACAAAGCTAATTTACTGCCCAGGCCCACTGCAGCAGCGATAATCCCCATATGCTCGATACTGGAATAGGCGAGCAGCCTTTTTATGTCGCGCTGAACCAGAATAAAGGGTAAGGCAACGGCAATTGACAAGACTCCGAATAATAAAATCAAATTGGACGAAAAGTTTGGCCCAAGAGATTCTGAGACTACCAAGTGAAATCGAATTATACTATAAAACGCACAGTTTAAAAGAACCCCTGAAAGCATAGCACTAATCGGGGAAGGCGCTTGGCTATGAGCATCAGGCAACCAGGTATGCATGGGGGCTAAACCCACCTTTGTTCCATAGCCAACCAAAGCAAAGATAAAAGCAAGTTTAAGCAACATAGGATCAAGTTGTTTAGCAACCCTTCTCAAGGTCTGCCAATCCAGAGAACTGCTCTCGCCGGTCACTGAAACCGCAGCATAATGCAAAAGGATGGTTCCGAACAAAGCAAAGATAATTCCTACAGTGCAAATGATGATATATTTCCAGGCAGCCTCTAAAGAATTCCTCTTATTGTAGAAACCCACCAGCAAGGCAGTGGCAAGAGTCGTCCCCTCTACAGCCACCCACATAATCCCCAAGTTCGCGGAAACCAGCACGAAAAACATGGTAAAAACAAAAATATGCAGCCAAAAATAATACCATCTTAAACGTTTTTCGGAAAACTCCCCTTCTCGAATATCATGAGCAAGATAGGTTAAAGAATATAAAGCCACCATAAAACCAATGATGGCAACAAGACAAAGAATTAAAGCACTTAAAGGATCAATGAAGATGAACTGACCCCACACCACACTGGAACCCGCAAACACTTGTTGGGCTAAACCTAATGCCGTTATGAAGATCGTCGCTGATCCCACTATACTTATGGCCCCTAATACTCTTCGATCCTTAACCATCATGCTTAACAATGCCATAACTAAAGGTAGAGCAAGTAAAATCAATGGCATAAAATCAACCTCGTAGATTTCTTAGATTTTTTGTATCGATTGTGTCAAAGCTATGATTAATTCGAAAGACTAACACTCCCATAATTAAAACCCCTACCAGAATATCCATAAATATTCCTAATTCAATAACCAAAGGCATACCAATTGTAGTACCGATTCCCGCTAAAAAGATCCCATTTTCCATTACAACTAATCCCACAATTTGCATGATCGGGAATTTTAGATTAATCATGAAGAACAAGCCAATGAGCATCAAGGAGACAGCCACCGGCAACGCCTCATGAATCAGACCTGACCCTTCCCCAATCACTTGCCCGGTAGCTAAATATGCTATGAAGACCAAACAGACCGCCGACAGCAACGTCATTTTCATGCTAAGAAAGGATTCAATCTCCCTATCGTTCGCTACTTTGCTGACAGCGTTTATGAGTACAACAGGAATTATCCCGGCTTTTACCCCAAAGGTTAATAATGCGGCAACATGCATTTCAAAGATCCCGGTCGCCCAACCCAATAAATTACATAAGCCTCCCAGTAAAACCCCTTGAATAATGACCGCTATAACCACAGATTTTAAACGTCGGGCAATCATAATTAAAAATGTGGAGGCCAGGATTAGGGTTATTAAGAAATTCACAACTCCTTGATAATTTTGCAATTCCATTAGAATTACCCCCTGAATACAAACTTAGAAACAAGTCCTATCAAGCCGATTAAAAAGGACCCCATGAGTAAATCCGGCACTTTAAAGAGCCTTGTCTTAGCGAAAGAAGTTTCAACAACAGCCATGACTATTCCTAAAATTATCACTTTAAAAATAAAAACGAGGGTACCTGAAATCAACCCGCCTATACTCGCCGAGACGGGGGCTATTCCCCAAGGAAAGAAGATATTAACCAACAACGTAAAGATCAGCAGTTGTTTAATCGAAACAGCCACTGACAGCAATGCCAGATGCTTTCCTGAGTATTCCAACATCATACCTTCATGAATCATGGTTAACTCTAAATGTGTATCCGGGTTATCCACCGGAATTCGTCCGGTTTCCGCAACAGCCACCACAAATAAGGCCACAAAGGACATAAGATGGGCGAGTGTCAAGACCCCCTCTCCTCCATTAACGACGCCTTGCACAATTCCTGTAAGGTTAGTCGTTCCCGCAGCAACCGCCATAGTAAAGAGAGGCAACATAAATGCCGGCTCTGCAATCGCAGCTACAGCCATTTCCCTGCTGCTGCCCATCCCGCCAAAGGCGCTTCCGGCATCTAAGCCGGCTAAAGCCAAGAAAAACCGGGCAAGAGCAAAAAGGTAAACAATAAGAATGAGATCCCCTGCAAAGCCTAATAAACTATGAGTTGCAACTACCGGTACTATGGCGGCTGCCACTAACATGGAAGAAATATAAATAAGAGGAGTTACCCTAAAAATCCAGGAGGTATGTTCCGATACCACAGACTCTTTTTGCAGGTACTTATAAAGATCAAAATACGGCTGAAAAATATTAGGCCCCTTACGTGTTTGAAAAAAAGCCTTTGTCTTCTTGATTATTCCTGTGAGTAAAGGTGCTAATAATACTATTAAAAGCATTTGATAAGCACCGATAGCTGCTTCTCGAAGCACGTATTTCCCCCCTATCTTGCAAAAATCAGCAGAACCACCAAAGTAACAAAGATATACCCTAGATAAAGCTGAATACTTCCGGATTGTAGAATTGTAACTTTATCCGCTAATTTCAGGAAAAATCTGAGTTGCGGTCTATAAAGGGTATCTTCAAAGATTGCTTTTATAGACCCTTTATATTGAATCCGGCTTGGAAAATATGGTGTGGAAACATAGTCTTTCTCGATTTTTCGGGTTGGCTGAAAGATCCCGCGAAACATAATTCTGATTGGTTTAGAAAAGGAGGTGGCCGTATACTCCATTTTGGGGGTTTGAGCTACTCCACAGTTCCAGGTTTCATCGATTCGAGCCTTTTTAAACTTACCATACTTGTGAATAATTAAGAAAACAACCAACGCACTCAATACCAAAACAGCAAAGATAATAAGAGGCGCTATGGAAATGCTTCCCACATCATTACCTTGCCTCATAAGCAGAGTAACATTCAGCCAGCGATACCCACTGATATGGAAGGTTGTCACTCCCAGGAGGCTTGCCGTAACAGGGCCTAATAAGTCAATAGCTATAAAGGGCATAACCCCAAGTATTAAACATAACGAAGCTAAAAGGCCCATGCCAACCAGCATAGTTCTAGGTACTTCTTTAGCTTTTTCCGCATGAATACTGCGGGGCAAGGCAAGAAACATAATCCCAAAGGCTTTAACAAAGCACGCGGCGGCCAGAGCCCCGGTTAGAGCCAAGGCTGCTCCCAGAACCGGTCCCAAAATATTCATACCCACTCCAAGTTTCGCCGTGCCTAAGGCCAATAGCGCTTGATAGGTCATCCACTCGCTGGCAAAGCCATTGAAAGGAGGGATCGCCGAAATTGAAATTGAACCAATAAGAAAAAAGAATCCCGTCCATGGCATTCTTTTTAAAAGTCCACCCATTTTTTCGATGTCCCTGGTATGAGTTGCATAATGAACTGCCCCAGCTCCCAAAAAGAGTAATCCTTTGAAAACCGCGTGGTTAAAGGTATGAAATAATCCCGCGGTCAAACCAATCATAGCAAGATCTTCCCGGCCGTAACTAATAAAAATTAGTGCTGTGCCAATACCCATTAAAATGATGCCGATATTCTCGACACTATGATAAGCCAGCAAACGCTTAATATCATGCTCCATCAAAGCATACATAACTCCTAATAAAGCCGAAACCGTCCCAATAATAAGGATTGATACTCCCCACCAAACTGGTCCGGTACCTAGCACACCTATAACTATTTTAATAAATCCATAAATCGCGGTCTTCAACATTATTCCGGACATAAGTGCGGAAACATTGCTTGGCGCGGCAGGATGAGCTTTAGGTAACCAAATATGTAAGGGGACAATTCCTGCCTTAGTCCCAAATCCAAGAGTGATAAGAACAAAGATAACCGTTTTTATCGTCGGGGAAAGATGTTGAGATAAATAAGTGTAATCAACAAACCTAAAACTGCCAGTTTCTTGATATAACATTAAAAAAGCGATAATTATGAACACGGTGCCGATATGTGTCATGACAATATAAATAAAACCGGCCTTGCGAACTTGGGAATCCTGATGTTCAAATACCACTAGAAAATAAGACACTAAAGACATTATCTCCCAAAAGAATAGAAACATAAAAGTGTTACTGCTAGACACAAGTGCCAACATCGAGAAGATAAAGAGGTTATAGAACAGCCCCAGAACTCCAACATTGTGCTTGCCAATATAAGCGCGCGAGTAACTATAGGAAAAGATAGAAACTGAAAGACTGAGCACTGAAATAACTGTAATAAAAAATGCGCCTAAAGGATCAAGACTGAATTGTAGCTCTATCCCCAAAACTGACCAAGGCAAATATACGTCTAGTGAACGCCCATAAAACAAAAGTGTCGGACCTAAAATCAATCCACACAGACTAGCCAGGTTGGCAAATGTTAATCCCGCCAAAATACTCAGGCTTGGTTTCTTTTGTAGGATAAAAGATAAAAAGGCTCCAAATAACAGGAATGTTAACATAAACACAAATAGTAATTCATCAAGTAATGGCATTTCTGCCCCCCTTCCCAAATTATATAACTCTTGTATTTAATCTGAATAAATAATCAAGTATAATGCAAATTTAATCATAAGTAATATATTCCAAAATATCAATCATTAAATACAGCCCTTTTGCTTTAAAATTATTGTATCCCGCTGGAATTAGACGTATATCGCTCCATATCCCTCATTATTAACATTTATGACCGGATTTCGCAGAACGAAAAACATGACAAGGGGAATAAAAAAGAAGCACTCAAATCGATGAGTGCTTCTTTCATTAGCCTGGATTCTTTAGCCTACTTGTAGACCATAGTTTGTGCAAAGGGCTGCTAACCCCCCTGAGAAACCGCTGCCTATAGCATTGAACTTCCATTCCCCTTGATGGCGATAGAGTTCGCAAACGACAAGTGCTGTTTCTACCGAGAAATCTTCTCCCAGATCATAGCGCATGACTTCTTGTCCGTTAGCCTCGTTGACAACTCGTACAAATGCATTGGTTACTTGACCAAAGTTTTGTGATCTTTGAGCGGCTTCATGAATGGTAACCGTGAAAGCAATTCTTTCAACATGAGCGGGTACAGCGGCCAGATCAACCTTAACTTGTTCGTCATCTCCATCGCCTTCACCGGTGAGGTTATCACCAGTATGTGTCACTGAGCCATTACCGCCGACAAGATTATTATAATAGATGAAATCTTCCAGACCCCCGGCTCGGCTATTTTTATCCAGTAAGAAGACCGAAGCATCGAGGTCAAAATCAGACCCACCAGAATATTTATTAGTATCCCAACCTAATCCGACAACGATTTTTGATAAACCAGGGTTTCCCTTAGTTAAATCAACCTTTTGTCCTTTTTGAAGACTAATGACTGCCATAAAAACACCTCATTCACTTTGTTTTAAGATACTGACCTTCGGATTATACGTCTAAGCCAAAATCCTTGCACAAGCCGGCCAATCCGTTTTGGTAGCCACTACCGATTGCATTGAACTTCCATTCTGTATTATGACGATAAAGCTCGCCAACCACTATGGCAGTCTCAACAGAGAAATCTTCGCCAAGGTCATAGCGGATTAATTCTTCTCCTGAAGCTTCATTCAGAACACGTGCGTAAGCGTTGGAAACTTGTCCAAAATTTTGATTGCGTTCTTGAGCTTCATGAATTGTAATTGTAAAAGTAACCTTAGAAACATCGCCAGCGACCATTGCTAAGTCGACTTTGATTTGCTCATCATCCCCGTCACCAGCACCGGAACGATTGTCGCCAGTATGATTCACTGAACCATCAGGGCTATTCGGGTTGTTAAAAAAGACGAAATTCTTTTCATTCGTAACTTTTCCTTCAGCATTTAACAAAAATACCGAGGAATCTAAGTCAAAATCTTTGCCGCCATCATACTTGTTGACGTCCCAACCCAGACCAACAATAATTTTTGTGAGGCCTGGATTTGATTTAGTGAGATCTACCTTTTGACCCTTTTGTAAACTAATTGCCATTGTAATATCCCCCTTTTATAAAATTACTGATATCGACGGATGAGTTCACTTAAGGATGTATCATTTGTACCTTGGCCGATGGCCGCAAACTTCCACTCATTATTATGACGATAAACTTCCGCAACCACTAAGCTCGTTTTACCGGCATAGCTCTCAGTTAAATTATACCTGCAGAATTCTTGCCCATTCACTGGATTAACAACCCTAATAAAGGCGTTAGCAATCAGACCGAAATCTTGTTTGCGTTTTACACAATCATAAATATTAACAACGAAAACGATTTTTTGAATAGCACTAGGAACACTACTTAGATCCACTTGGATTTGTTCATCATCTCCGTCACCAGCGCCGGTAAGGTTATCACCACTATGTTTTACACTTTTGTCCCCACTTTGCAGATTGCCGAAGTAAACTAAGCGATCTTTTGAAGTAAGCTTATCTTGGGCGTCAAGAAGGATTGCTGAAGCATCACAGTCAATGGCGGCACCCCCGCCTCCTCCCAAAAGTCCTCCCAAGAACCCCCCGGCTTTAGGCTTAGACACTTCATCCCATCCTAAACCAACCATAATTTTAGTTAAACCGGGATTTCCCTTAGTCAGGTCAATTTTTTGCCCTTTTTGCAAATTAATTCCCACTATGAATCCTCCTTTTTAATTGCAGGTATTATATCATCTTTTTCTCTGCTTCATCTTTATTTCCTTTATTTCCAGTGGAAAAACGTGAAAATAATGGAATACTTATATTTTATCATAGGAAACCTTGGGGGAAATCCTCAAATTGTATTGTTCACATAACTTTCACATCTTAGCAAACTTAAGCAATCACTGATTAATTTAGTTTAAAGCTAATAATTCTTATCCATGCCAAGACTTCCGCTTCCCTTTAACCAATGTTTACCATATATATTGTACAATAAATAACCGTTTTATACTACAACATCCCGAGACCGAGACAGTGTTCCTGCCACATAGCTGAGAATCTCTTCTCCAGCCTTGATGCCGTTTTTCTCAGTGAATCTAATTCCCTCCAAGCCAGCCGTCCTCTGCAGATAAAGCGAATATAGTTCCCCATGCGCAGGTGCAACCGCAAAATCTGCTGTTTTAAGCATATCAAAATCCAGCAAAGAATCCCCTGCAGCTACCAGCTGATCAATTCCTTCCTTTGCCCGAATATATTGAACAGCTGCCTTCTTGTTGACATTGATCGGAACCAGGTATAGTTTTCTCCCTTGAATCGATAACTCCCAATTGTTATCCCTCGCCCATAGCTTAAAGGCAGCCAGCTCTGTGACTGGAATCTTTTCGCGTTCAATCAAACAGTAAAAGAATAGATCATCCGCTAATTTTCCGGAATTCTGATGTACCCACGAAGAATGTCTTATTTCATTAAAACGATTGATGAGATCTTCAACAGCCAGACAATTTTTCCTGCCATCAGAAACCTGCCGCATCCAGTCTTGGTCTTCAATACCGTTGAGGAAAATTCGCCCGCCATTGCTCGTTACTGCATATTGACAGAAGATGCCATAGTCGGAAAAATTTATTCTCTGATACTGCAGTTTCGTTCGGGTCGTGACAGGCACGAATAATAATTCTTGGGCAAGGTGCTGTAACTTACCTAAGGCCATTTCCGTCATATAGGAGATATATCGGTCCTCCAACCATTCAACTGGTTTAATTTGAATCTCAACATTTTCGTTGCTGCATGATCGGTAGGAATAAATCAGGGTTTGATCCAGATCGCTTGCAAACATCATCTTATTCATCTTGACACCTGTTTCACTATGCCGCAACATGAGTAGGTGAGGTGAGGATACTCCTCGACCTGAACTCCTTTATCCTCACACAATAGAATGATATGTTTCAGATTTGGATTTTCAATACTATCGACTAGCACCCTCTCGGGTAAGCGCCTGAGAAGAACCCTTGTTGTCTCGCCGATTCCTGGTTTAATAAAGTTGATATCTCTAATTCCATAGGTTTCTTTGATATTCGTTAAAGATTTTAGCCCTTGCCAAGAGACCTCTGCTTGATCATAGCTATTCTCAAACATCGAGTTCTGAAGATCAAGCTTTTTAAACTCCTTGGCAATCGAATCTATGAAAAGATTGGAAACTTCTACTCCGCGAAGTTCTTCATAAAATCTTGCTCCATGAAAATCTGTTTCTCCAATTAAATCCGTTCGAAGTACGGTTCGACTCACTAACCCAGAGACGGTTGAATTCAAACAAGCACTGGGAATTAAAAAGTCCTCTCTCGTGCCGAAGGTTTTCACACAGTGCCCCGGATCAGCAAGGACTGCTAAATCATCGTCTATTTCAACCTCATATTTAGCATTAAACTCTGCACACGCCTTACTCAAAACTCTGGTTATAGCCCCTTTACCTGTCCAACCATCAATAAATTGAAGTTTTGCACCCCTGTGATTCTGAAGAATGTATAATAAAGCATTTTCATCAATACCTCGACCCCTAATAATGGAAATGCTGTAGTGAGGCAGATCCAAACCCTTCTTTTCTAAAAGATAACGCTTTATTAAGATTCCAATGGGAGTTCCTGCCCGGGCGAGAGAAACAAGCACCATCTTTGTTCCATTTTTCCTTAAAATCTGCTCTGCTACCAGGCCTACCGCTTGGGCAACTTTAGAAGCGCTCTCCTGAAGAGTCCTGTGAAAAAGATCAAGGTACTCCTTGGTTGGTTCATATTCAATCGGCAGCATTTCAGAATAATGACCGCCGGACTGGATTATCTGCTCGCGCGTTTGAAGATCTGTCTCCGTCATTAACCCATTAAGATTTTTGAGTAAGAAGATGACATCCTCAGGGCTGTAACAACCCATAGGTATAGGGTCAGGAATACGATGTTTAAAAAGTTTATCATTCAATAACGGTCACCACTTTTCCGATATATAGAACTTCCTAGTACAAAAACCAAACGAGGAATCCCTAACTTACAAAAGATATCTATCAAGGGCATTAAGCGCTCGCGGTTAACCTCCCTTTCAAGAAATAAGTAAACCTCATCATAATAGTTTAAAGGGATGTTGTAAATATAATTAGTAATACCCGGGTCGTCAGGACTGGGATATGAAAATGCCTGTTTAATTGCGTAATCTGGTTTGGGAAAGGGAAAGATCGGACTTCTCGTTGTGGAATGATAACTTATTCCGTTTCCCATATAAGCGGATATGAGCATAGGAAAATACATAAATTCACCGGTTCCTAAGCAAAGGGTTTTTATTCCTGATCTGTCACACTTTAGCATTTGGCCTATGGTTCTTGCCGAAAGAAGAATCTCCTGATTTTCTTTACTAGACAGTCCAAATCGTCCTGTTTGTTTTAAATACGGAGAGAGGCTTTGATACCCTGTTGAATCAACTGAAAAGACAGGGATCACGTCTTGTAAGCCAAGAACTCTTTGTTCTTCAAAAACTAAAGATTCAGCCGCAACATCGGACTCTAATCCAAGGTTTGATTGATCCATTATCTCGCAAACGGGAACACCGCTTACCTCTATTTCCCCTTCTATCAAGGAAATCGTATCAATACGAATATCAAGCTGTTCTTCAAGTTGTCTGAAATCAGCACGGTTTTCTGTTGTTCTCCAGTCCAAAAGAGACAGTACAACATAATTTGTTTTGGGAAACTTTAGATTTATGGCCCGAATAATATTTAAAGCCGTATTACCCGTTGTGATCTCATCATCAACTAGCACAATTGTTTTTGGATTTTTAAGTGATTCAGCATCTAACGGATAACAACGATGATTTACTGCGTGAGAATGATCCTCCTTAAAACTAAGTTCGGAGGATAAAAGCGGTATTTGCTCACGGGTTGTATGAAGGTAGTGAGCATTATCAAACATGCTGAACACAGCATGTCCCAGCGCTGTTGCTGTTTCTGCAAATCCTATAAATAATGTTTCCCGGGGCAAAACAAAGCGCGGTTTTGTAATGACCTCTTCATAAGCTTTTTGCGTATCCTCATTCTTCTTCAGAGCCTGTATAATTGCCTGAGTATCGATATGGCTGACGCTATGTATCTTGTTCATGTACTGAACAGCAAGAGCAATCCCCGCAAGCAGAGGTACAAAAGGATCAACAGGAACGTGTTTCCCCAGAACGTTGCTTACGAATAAAAAACCTCGTTTCTTATTCTTTCTGGCTGCTAAGGAAAACAAAACTTGGGGGGCGAAAGCAAAGGGATTGCTTTTTAAGGTCACAGATACCCTTTGCCCTTCCAGGTTATATGTAAATATCTTCGGTGAAGAGACTGATGAAATTGTGCTGCTCATGAAACACTCCATAATTCCTCGCTCTAAGCAAGATTTTTTGAGCCCAATTATAATGAGGTTTAATCTCGTTCATTTTATTAGTATAGTGGCTTTTCATGACACCCTGCAAGCCATTGCTGTTTTCTATAATACTTAATGCATCCAAGTATTCTTCGTGACCGACAATGTATAAGGATTGAACAGGAATGATATGACTGGGATGAATGATGGTTTTGCCGATAATTCCATTTTCCTTGTCTAAAATCACCTCACGAATTAGACCATCAACGTATTTATTTAAAAGCTGGCTTCTGATCTTCGTTCGATTGTTTCCATGGACATCATGAAAATGCTCAAAGGGAGTCTTGCGAAGCTGAGGTTTAAGCACTCTTCCTCCATTGGTGAAGTACTCCCATACAGGACCTGATACCACATAATCACTCTCAACACGTCCAAAAACATTGATAATATCTGCGATACAATCCCGTATCACCGTGATATCGTAGATAGTCACGTCCGGTCCTCGACGGATTCCATAATAACCGGAAAAATCCGTCGCTCCAATGCGAACATTTAAGACCAAATCATGATAGGAGTCTAAGAGCCGCTTCGTTTCCATTAATTCGCGGAGACGTGATTCGCGGTAAATAGCTTGGGTACTTTCTATAATCGGCATTCCGTAAAACGGCCCGGTAAATTGAGTATTGAGGGTCTTAACAGCTTCAAAATATTCATGACTTTCCGATGTGAATTTAGGAAAGATAAAACCAGTAACGAGCTTTGCGCTGTCACCCATTTTTTCCGCCAGCTTTAGGATTTGTTCCGGATTGCGAACCCGAATGAAGATAAGAGGCAGATCAATATCCTCAATCTCCTCACTGTTGAAAGCCTTATTAATCTCCTTAACTTGCTTCGTAAGATTCTCTTCTGCATAGGGAACTTCAGCATCCCCGATCGAGTCTTCTAAACAAAACACGGTTGACGCAAGGCCCCTGTTTTTTCTGGAGATGATATCCTTTGCTATGGTTTCCCTAGTCCCAGGCATATAGAGTGAAGCTCCAAGGGCATAAGAAAGAACCGCTCGGGGAGTCTCTTTATTAAAAGGCTCCGGAGCCTTAAAGAAGGTTGTTTCCATACCCTCTTTTGTCAAATAATTAAAATGTCTCACTTATTCGTACAGCTGGAAGCCGTACTTCTCTCCTCTCCCTGACCGAGATTAATATTTATTTCTCAACCTTAAGTGTACTACTAATTCTTTCCTATTTGGTGAATATTTGATGAATTTTATGTTAAATCTTGATTAAAATCATTTAATTAATGATTAAGACAACCTAAAGAAACCCGATTGACCTAAACGTTAAAGCGAGTTTGCATTGTAGTTCGTCGGGCATATGCCCAATATCTATCTATAAATCATTCTCCATAAATTGTCATTTTCCTTGTAAACTTAAACTTAAAATTAAATTACTAACAAGAAACACAGGGGCAGATATGGACTTCACCTTTTTAGGCGACTTCCTATTGCCCCTGTATTTCTCATCGTTTGAATTTAAGGACGGAAAGAAACGCCCTTGGCACAGAACTTCGATGAGCTTAAAACCTAACTTGGACCTCCGGCAAGCTGGCAAACCCTTTTTCCAGGTCCGTATCGGATGGAATATAATCCGTCATGGTACCGTCATTGTAGCTCATATAAGCCGCCAGATCAAAGTAACCCGTACCGGTCAGTCCAAAGAGAATGGTTTTCTTTTCCCCGCTTTCTTTACAGCGAAGGGCTTCATCGATGGCCACCTTCAAAGCGTGCGAAGATTCCGGTGCCGGGAGGATTCCTTCGGAGCGGGAGAACATGGTTGCTGCATCAAAGATTTTGGATTGCTCCTCCGCACGTGCTTCGAAATAACCGTCGTGATAGAGTTTAGATACAATCGGACTCATGCCGTGATAACGGAGTCCGCCGGAATGGTTGGGGGAGGGAATAAAACCGGAACCCAAGGTATACATCCGTATAAGAGGAGTCATCTTGCCCGTATCGCCAAAGTCAAAGGCATATTTTCCACGGGTTAGTGTCGGGCAGGATGCAGGCTCGACGGCGATGATCCGCATATTGTTTTTACCGGCAATTTTGTCTCCCACAAAGGGGGCGATCAATCCGCCGAAATTAGACCCTCCACCGACACAGCCAATGAGAATATCTGGGTTAATATCGTATTTCTCACAGGCAATCCGCGTCTCTTCTCCAATGATTGATTGATGCAGCAAAACATGGTCAAGCACACTGCCCAGGACATAACGGCAGTTTTCTGTTTTCAAAGCGACTTCCATCGCCTCAGATATTGCACAACCTAAGGAACCGCCTGTTCCCGGATTTTCCGCCAGGATCTTACGGCCGATTTCCGTCGTATCCGATGGGGAGGGAATTACTTTGCCGCCATAGGTTTCGATGACCGCTTTCCGATACGGCTTTTGCTGAGATGAAATCTTCACCATATAGACTTTGAGCGGAATATTAAAGTAAGCACAAGCCATTGACAAAGCGGTACCCCATTGTCCGGCACCTGTTTCCGTTGTCAAACTGGTCAGCCCTTGCTTTTTGGCATAATAGACCTGTGCCGCTGCTGAGTTTAGCTTATGGGAGCCTGAGGTGTTTGTTCCTTCGAACTTATAGTAAATCTCAGCCGGTGTATCAAGCATCTTCTCTAGACTATAGGCTCTGACCAAGGGAGAAGGACGATAGGTTTTATAATACTCGGTGATCTCTTCCGGGATATCGATATATTGATCTGTGGTGTTAAATTCTTGATCGACCAGTTCTTTGCAAAACACAGGATGAAGATCTTCGGCTGTACACGGCTTTAAGGTCGCCGGATGGATGAAGGGGGTCGGCAGTTCTTTCATTACTGCTTTCAGATTGTACCATCTTTTAGGCATCTCATCTTCACTTAAATAGATTTTGTACGGTATCCTTGCCATCATAATCAACCCTTTCTGTTGTTTAGAAAAAATAAAAAAGCCTCCGTCCAATAAGGACAAAGACTTTAATCTCTGCGGTACCACCTAAATTGCGTACAAAACGCCTCTCATCCCGTGTACTAACATACACGCTTCCTTGATAACGGGCGAAGATCCCGGTTAGCATACTCTTGAACTAAATTTCTGCATCACCCTCTTGAGGCCATTCACATAAACATCGCCACCGCTATTCCACCCCCAGCGGTTCTCTGAAGACAACGTGCAACTATGCTACTATTCTCAATCAATGGTTTAGGTATGAAATTGTTATTAGTAATATTATTCTAGAAGTAAATAATTGTCAATATATTATACTGATTTTTCTAACTAATTTCATAATTTATTAGTTTAATTTCGCATTAACAATAATTATTGCTTAATAGGTGTGTAGTGTAGGAAAGCTGACATGAGCAAAATTTCAAAGAGCAGGAGTCTCCTTTTCTGATTGTTTGCTTCCAAAATTCAAATATTCTCCCGTGATTGAATCTAAATCTGCAAGACAAGTCCTTTTAGTTATTGAATTGTATTTGCAACTACTATGTTCATACCGTAGTGGAACTATTTTTTGAACGTTGAATTTGCCTGATTTCTCTTTCCAATCTGCGCGGAAACGATAGATCTTCCTTACTGAAAACCAAGACCTTCCATCCATCCTTATTAAATTTTCTTAGATTACAGGGATGCTCTGGATTATGGAGGTAAATCAAAATATCTTCCACTTGGGCAAGGAATGTCTGGCCCATCACCTGTTTGTTCCAATAAACAGTGCTATTAGGGAACATAGTATTTATTACCTTTTTAAGAAAATCCGCCTGTTGAGGAACAATAGATGTGCTGAATACTTGAGCAATTTTGGAGTTTATAGATGTTAATAAGGCTGGGACTTTATTGCGTACAACAGATTCAGGCACGCCTCCATCCTTAGACATATCTTTTGCTATCGCTGCGTGTGCATTGGCAATTTCGCTCGTGCTGAACTTTAGATTAACTAGTTCATGGCTTTCTATCTTAATAAGGGACTCTAACTTCGTATCAACTTGGGCAAGTGCATCCGCAATGGCCGCCGCGTCTGCTTTCGCTTGAATTTCAGCTTGAGCTAGAGCCTCCGCGAGTGCCCGGGCGTCTGTTTTTGCTTGCTCTTCCATTTGGGCTAATGCCTCCGTTAGTTTCCTCTCTTCCTCTCTCTGCCTTTCTATCTGCGCTTGGGCCTCCCCAAGCGCCCGGGCGTCCGCTTTCGCTTGTTCTTCCATTTGAGCTAATGCCTCCGTTAGCTTCCACTCTTCTTCTCTCTGCTTTTCTATCTGCGCTTGGGCCTCCGCCAGCGCCCGAACGTCCGCTTTCGCTTGTTCTTCCACTTGAGCTAATGCTTCGGTCAGCTTCCGCTCTTCTTCTCTCTGCCTTTCTATCTGCACTTGAGCCTCCGCCAATGCCCGGGCATCCTCTTTCACTTGTTCTTCCATTTGGCTTAATACCTCGGTCAGCTTCCGCTCTTCTTCTCTCTGCCTTTCTATCTGCGCTTGGGCCTCCGCCAGCGCCCGAGCGTCCGCTTTCGCTTGTTCTTCCATTTGGGTTAATGCCTCGGTCAGCTTCCTCTCTTCCTCTCTCTGGCTTTCTATCTGCACTTGGGCCTCCGCCAGCGCTCGGGCGTCCGCTTTCGCTTGTTCTTCCATTTGGGTTAATGCCTCGGTCAGTCTCCTCTCTTCCTCTCTCTGCCTTTCTATCTGCGCTTGGGCCTCCGCCAGCGCCCGGGCGTCCGCTTTCGCTTGTTCTTCCACTTGAGCTAATGCCTCGGTTAGTTTCTTCTCTTCCTCTCTCTCCCTTTTTATCTGCGCTTGAGCCTCCTCTAGTACCCGGGCGTCCGCTTTCGCTTGTTCTTCCATTTGGGCTAATGCCTCAGTTAGTTTCCTCTCTTCTTCTCTCTGCCTTTCTATCTGCGCTTGGGCCTCCGCCAGTGCCCGGGCGTCCGCTTTCGCTTGTTCTTCCATTTGGGTTAATGCCTCGGTCAGCTTCCTCTCTTCCTCTCTCTGGCTTTCTATCTGCACTTGGGCCTCCGCCAGCGCCCGGGCGTCCGTAGGCTCCAAATCTATGCAAGCTACTTGAAGTTCCGCACCATCAGGAAGTATAGAATCAGCAACACCGTCTAAGTTAACTTCATTCTTTTGGGAATCGTTTGCTTTCATTATTCCTTCTCGTATCATTCTATCCATGACATCTCCGAATGTCGGAAAGTTTTTGATGACACGAGCATCAGGTAGTTGTTGTTCCAGGAGTCTCTTAACTTCATTTTCTAAAAATTCCGGTGAAAGAGTTGAAATATTCTCTAATGAAGATATGAGCCTCATGACAATTTGACAACCCTTTTGAAATTCTTGATCCGAATCTACCCCTGTTAAAATGCAGACCGTAAAAATGTTTTCAATGATCTGATTAATCCATTCTCTAATTCGAGGTTCATCATGAAAATAGGTCTCCAAGATAATCCACCTCCGGTTAATATCTTGTAACTAACCTATGCTTGCCACTTGGGAATGAGTCCACGAATATTTTGGAATAGATTAATTCCATTGTCAAAAACCGTTACCTATAATTTAATAAGTAACGGCAAACGGTGAGCGCATTCATCCCTTTTAGGTTCCTTAAATTTACAGACACTCCTCAATATAATATAGGATGTCAATAGCCCGGATAATTCCTATCGGCTTACCCCCTTCAAATACGGGTAGTATATTAATCTTTTTCGTCATCATTATACGGATCGCATCAGAGACGTTTTGCTCTGAGTGAACAAACTCTGTTACTAGCGGGCGTATTGCATCTGCAACCTTAGTACTAACGCTATAACCTAAAGAACTTTTATGATAAAACCCAGACCACGATACTGGAAAATTCTCGTTGTTATCACTATTTATAGTTTTTCCTTTTATTGCATTAAGTATATCCCGAACAGTTAATATACCTGCAAGTTTTACTTCCGTTCCTTCTTGTTTTAGGACGATAATGGACCGATGTTCTTTACACTCACCCGTACGATTCTTTAGAACCTTTATGGCATCTCTTAAGGTGTCAGTATTATAGACTACTGGGTACTCAGATGAAGGTGAAACTGGAACCATTAACTCTTTAACCCTTTTTTTATCTGGCATAATAAGTCCCTCCTTTTCTGATTCTTTGGATTCATACTATAGAAGCTTACAGAATAGGGGTTATAAATGCATATTTATGACATTATTAACAACCCCCAAACAACCTATTGACATATGTCATTTATATTCGGCTGCAGGCGTTTTGTGACGTATGGCAATAATAATTGGATTATATGCATCCATTTAAAACATAAATGAAGGTCCGGTCTAAAAATAAACCGCCGCTTAAATCTATAAAGCGGCGGCAGGCATAACCTTCTAATTTATTCTCTATGAAATTTAAGAACTCTTCAAACGCTTATACCTCAATACGACAGGATTCTTGCTTAGATCATAATTATGATGAGCATTCGATTAAGAAATGGTCCCAGTCTTTTACCATATAGATATTATCAGCAAACTACCTGCTTGTCTTCGGACGATCATGCTCATAATAATATTTATAATAACACTTGAATCAAGGCATGTTCTTCAATATTACGTACAATTTTATTTACTTCACCCGCTTTATTCATATAATAATTTAATTGTGATCATGCTATTTAGCTATGGATTTATGCTCATAAAAATGCTATCATTAGCTTGTGAACATCATTACAAGCATTTATACACTAGCGGATTCTCTGCTAGAGTGTTCATCAAGCTCTCTAGCTGATTAAGGAAATATCCATACTTTTCCACACTTTTATGTACCTTTAACAAAATTGAAGAAATTCGCCGATTGGAGGTTTAAACAAATGAACATCGCATTTTTCCTCTTACCCAAAAAAGATGTCATTTACTTAAACATCAATTCAACCATGAGGCAGGCAATGGAACGGATGAAATTCCATCGCTATACTTCTGTCCCTATTATCGATAATGAAGGTAAATATGTGGGAGTTTTGACTGAAGGTGATCTCCTTTGGAAAATGAAAAACACACCTGGTTTAACATTTATGAATACCAAAAAAATACCCCTCTCTGAAATAGAAAGGCATACCTCCCATAATCCGGTTCAGGTAGATGCCCAAATGGAGGATCTCTTCTCCTATGCTGCCGAACAGAACTTCGTTTCTGTCGTAGATGACAAAGGAATATTTATTGGTATTGTCCGTCGCAGCGAAATTATTAGGTATTGTTTAGCCATCTTAAATCCCCCCCGCTACTATACGACAGCCACTATTAAGGATCGTATCCCGGATGAGATCTTTTCCTATTAGTTTTAGTTCGCTTCTTTTGTGTGTTTAGAAAGTGATCACTTAAGATGATTAATAGCAACTGAGCCTATGCGAGGTCCAATAAAAAGATCACAGAATGACTTAGAGGCCGCCTAATTTTAGGCGGCCTTGTTTTTTTCTATAGACGATCCTTACTTGCTTTCTAAACCCCTTTGTTTTAGCAATTCCTGCATTTCAGACTCACCAAGTTCGTGCTCGATTAAAAACATATCACGCTCTTCACAAATCATAGGGATATGAGCCATTGCATTAACTATAATCACCTGAGCCTCCAGGGCTTCCTCGCGAGTGTCGCATGCAACATAATTACTATATACTTTAATCATTTTCTAGCTTGTTTCCTCCTTCAAGCCTCGATCCCCTTGGTGATCCGCAAGCAATCCCATAATATATATGAGTATACCATATACGAATAACTAATGAATGTTGGTGCGGAGTCATGCCTATTTTTTTACAAACATTTGCGCAACAACTTTTCCTTTTGGACTGTCTGAAATCCCAATTCCTATATAGATGTAGCTCGGGTTTAGTATATTTATTCGATGCCCTTCTGACTTCATTAATGCAGCATGCGCGGCTTCAATAGAAGAGTTTAATGCAATGTTTTCAGCGGCTCCCTGAAACGTGACACCGAATTTCTTCAGCATATCAAAAGGAGATCCATAACTTGGAGAATCGTGAGAAAAGTAATTATTTTTGACCATATCACCTGATTTAACTTGAGCAACTTCCATGACCTTTATATCTGCACTTAATGGTGCCGCTCCTATTTTAGCCCGTTCAGCGTTGATCAAATCCAACATTTTTTGCTTTTCGGCATTTATCTGGGGGTTCGGTTCGGGCGTTGGCAAGGGAGCGGGGGCCGGAGTTTGTTTAGGAGTTGGTTCTGGAGCGGATACAGGACTTGGGGACTCAGTCGCTTTTTTAGGAGATGGCTGCATCTCATCCCTATTTGTTTGTTCTACAGACTTTACTTCTTCTTCAGGTTCAGCTTTTTGTGGTTCACTCGTTAGTGTTACTTCCGCCGAATGAGTTGAAAGGGGTGTTGCTTCCGTTGCATAAGGCCAGCTATTGATCCCCCCTAAATTGTAGACATCGGTATAGTTCATGTTTGCAAGTGCTTGAGCGGCAATCACACTTCGATTTCCGCTTCGACAATAAACGAATATGGTGGCATCTTTGTCCTTAAGCTTCTCGGCAGCCTGTGTCTCGATAGCCTCAACTGGAATTAATAAACTTCCAGGGATATGTTTTTCAGCATATTCCGCCTCAGACCTTACATCCAGCAAAATGATTCCTTTTTCACTATCTAAACGTTTCTTCGCATTTTCACTGGAGATAGTCTGATAGATGGGCTTCTCGTCAGATTCAGATTGAAGTGGTGAACAGCCTGATAGGCTTAGTAAGCATACCAATATTACAACGGTAAATAAATACAGGATTCTTTTCAAATTAACTTTCTCCTTAACTTTATTATAGTAGCATTTTACTTAAGCACCTTTTTCCCATTATCACATATATCAGAAATTCTGTCACCCCAATAGAAGCAGACAGGATTTCGAAAAACTCAAGAAGAATTCTAAGTGACCTACAAGTTTTCCAAAAAAAAACTATTCTAGAAGTTCTTATAAAAAAGCATGGGGGTATTTTTGAAGCTTCAAGCGGGAATTATAGAACGTTAACATTGAAATTACTCAATGTTCTTTCACACTTAATACGATTTTCAGGAGGTTAAGATGTCTGAAACAACTACTTCAAATTCCAATACTGATTTATCGGGAATCCATATAGTTGTGACTGGTGCCTCAAGCGGCATTGGGCTTGCGATGGCTGAAGGTCTTCTTCGTGTGGGGGCTACGGTGGCTTTGGCTTCAAGACCGGGAGTGAAATTGGATAATCAAGTTACCCGACTTAAATCCTCTGGTTTGGATGCATACGGATTGCCTATAGATGTTCGCTCGGAAACATCGATTGCAGAGGCCGTTAAATGGGTACAAAGAATATGGGGGAAGCTTGATGTTTTGGTCAATAACGCCGGAATTGGTATGCAAACTGTAAATAAGCGATTCCTGGTAGAACCACAACCATTTTTCCGGATTACCCCTGACGAATTCCGAAATATGATTGACACAAATCTCACGGGCTATTTTCTGGTGGCCCGTGGATTTACCCCACTTATGATTGAGCAGGGGCATGGAAAAATTATTAACATTACAACGGATCATGAAGACATGAGGTGCAAAGGCTTTGTACCCTATGGACCTTCTCGTGCCGGAGCTGAGTCTTTGTCATACATAATGGCAGAGGACCTCCGCCCATATGGAATCACGGTCAATATGCTGCTTCCCGGGGGATTGACAGACACCGGTATGATTCCGGTCGAGCTTAAACGCCAGCTTAAATCCCCTCTGCTGCGCCCAAAGGTTATGGTAGAACCCATTATTTTCTTAGCTTCCAGCAAGTCTGATGGTCTAACGGCTGAAAGAATAACCGCCGTTGAATTTTCCAAAATCTGAGGTTACGCAAGGCATCTATCCAAATAATCCTTGCAGGTATTGATTCGTTTCTTCTTCCTGAGGGTTTGTGAAAAACGCCTTTGTGGTGTTCATCTCTATCAGCTTTCCTCCTAGAAAAAAGGCAGTGGAGTCGGCGATTCTTCTAGCTTGCTGTAAATTATGAGTAACAATGACGATTGTATACTGCCGGGAAAGTTTCACGATCAGGTCCTCAATTATTTTAGTATTATGGATATCAAGGGATGAACATGGTTCATCCATCAATAAGACCTCAGGTTCAACACATAGGGAGCGAGCGATACTGAGTCTTTGTTGCTGTCCACCGGAAAGCTTTAAAGCAGACATCGTTAAATGATCCTTTACTTCCTCATAAAGTCCACATAGTCTTAACTTAGCTTCGATAATTCTATCTAAGTTGCTCTTGCCTCTTACGCCATGGTATTTCAGAGCATAGGCCAGATTATTATAAATCGACATTGGAAAAGGCGTGGGGTGTTGAAAAACCAGGCCAATTTCCGTCCTTAATTTTGCTAAAGGTATCTGATCAATACACTTCCCCTTAAAGAGGACCTCACCAGATACTCTCGCCTGCTTTTCTTCCACAATAAGTCTATTTAGAGTTCTAAGCAAGGTTGTCTTCCCACAACCGGATGGCCCGATGATCGCTAAGATTTTATTTTGAGGAATGGCCAGATTAACCTTCTTCAGTATCCCCGTATCCCCGATTGCGACACTCAAATCCTTAAGCATTAGATGAGGTTTCATCGCTTTCCTCTCATTCCTATTATAGTGGGTACTGCTGCTAATAAATTAAGGATTAGAACTAAAGCCATCAAAACGAAAGCAGTACCATAAGCGTTTTCTAAGGAGATTCCTTGCCCCATTAAAACATAAAGGTGATATGGCAAGGACATGAACGGCGAGGCTAGGGACTCTGGCACAGGTGCATTCATCATGCATCCTGTGAGCATAACCGGAGCAGCGGCTCCCATCGCAAAACCTGAAGCCAGGGTGATGATCGAAAGAATCTGTTTTCTATACATAGGCAATAACAAATTAATGATAGTATACGATGGGTTGATTCCTAAAGAGGCCGACGCTTCCAGCAGCTGTTTGTCGGTTTCTAGAAATAGTTTTTGCAGCCTGATTTGAATAAAAGGGAAAATCATAATAGCTAGAGTTAGACCAGAGGCAAGGATCGATAATCCAAGCTTTAGCTTAATGACTAAAAAGGCATAACCGAAGAGCCCCAATACTATGGAAGGAATACCGGCAATACATTGAATAATCAGGTTAACGACCAGCTTAATCCTATCATTCTTACAATAAAAAACGACATAGACTGCCGCAAAAAAGGCCAGGATCGTGGCAAAGAGACTGGCAATCAACGTAACCAGCAGACTGCCTGCTATGGCCGGCCAGATACCTCCTGCAGAACCCACCGGAAAACCCGCAGGTTTTTCCAGAATAAAATTGAGGTTTATGGCTCCTTGGGCTTTTATAAAAACGAAACTCATTAAAAAAATTAATAGGCTTATAGAGATAATGGCGCTTAAGACAGTCCAACACCTCATGAAGAAATCGGTTTTATTCATATTAAGCTCTATTCCTTTCGCTGTGCTCAAGATACAAAAATTTGAAAGCGCCGGTAAAAAGAAATCCGTCCGCGTTTCACGAGCCGGCGTATATATCAACCCGCTTTTAGTTCAATGTGCAAGCCGGCAATTAACGACCTCATTCGAGATTCTCAATCATGTTCTTCTTAATTAGATAGAACAGAGCATTTAGGAACATGAGGAACATCATCAGTACAAAACCTGCCGTAAAAAGAGCGTGATAATGTAAACTGCCGAGACCAGCCGTCCCTATTTCCAAAGCGATGAGCGCTGGAATAGTCTCACCTTTCCCCAGCAGTTTCGGAAGAATCGGTGAATTTCCGATAACCATCATCACCGCCATCGTTTCACCCATCGCCCTGGAAAAGGCTAAGATCATCGAGGTTAAAATTGCACCTTTGGCATTTGGCAAAATTAAAGTTCTTAACATATAACTTTTTGAAACACCCAAGCTTAAAGACATTTCCTTATATTTCTTATACGATTTTTCCATGGTTTCTGTGGCAGATGAAACTATATACGGTAAAACCATTACTGCCAGGACAATTCCACCGCTAAGGATGGATTCACCAGCGGCAAGCATGAACCTTTTCTCAAGAAATTTCACCACAACCAAGAGGCCGACGAAGCCAAAAATAACTGAAGGTATTCCCGCTAACACCCCTAAAATTGAAGTTAGAACGCTTTTTAGCCTTTCGTTTTCAAGGACAGCTAATTCTAGGGCACAGCCAATTCCAATCGGCAGAGAGATTAACACTGCAACCATTGAGACATACAAGGTCGCTAAAATCATAGGAAGAATTCCAACAGCCACTGGTTCACCGGCTAAGGGGTTCCAGGTTAGCCCACTTATAAATTCAAAGAAATTAATGTCTCGAAAAATTAGCATGCTTTCCTTGGTAATAAAAATAATCGCTAGGAAAAGCAAGCCAACGGAGATCACCGTAAAGATTATGCTGAAAATAATAAATAACTTTTCAAATGCTTGATTCATAAAACACCTCATGAAAAACACCGATAGGATTTCTGGATCGGGTAGGAGGCTGATCATTATTTGATCAGCCGACCTCCCACAGCACCGTACGTACCGTTCGGTATACGGCGCTTCCAAAGTTTACACGTTATTTCGCAGAGTAATATTCACTAAAACTAAGATATCCGACTTGCTTAAACCGCTCGTTGGATAGTGCTCTCGTCAGAATAGGGCTATGGGCAGTTCGCCAATAGCCTTTTCTTGTATTTGCCCACATCCAAGCTTGTTCCTTGCTAATACCTGCTTTCTTCAGGTTTTTAAACCGAGTTCGGATTTTCTTCCATCGCTTCCAAGTTACCATTCGTATACGACTTCTCATCCATTCATCCAGTTCCTTGAGTAGCTTCTTAGCATCTGCCGGTTTGAAGTAATTTGTCCAGCCTCGTACCACTTGATTGAGCTTAGTTCTGCGCTCTTCGATTCCCATCCCATTGCTACGCCCAGTAACTTCCCGGATTTTGTCCTTAAGCTTCTGGATGCTCTTAGGATGGATTCTCAGGCGCCCTTCTCCCCTGTAAATATAGAAGCTATATCCTAAAAACTTGACATAGTTTACATGAGCAACCTTCGTTTTCTCCCTATTTACCTTTAGAAACAGTTTTCCTTCGATATAGGGGAGAATGTGATCAATGGTTCGTTTTGCCGCCTTCTTACTTTTGCAGAAAATCATCATATCATCTGCATACCGTACAAAGTGGTGTCCTCGCTTTATCAACTCGTGGTCGCACTCGTTAAGCATTATGTTGCCAAGTAACGGACTTAGGGGGCCTCCCTGTGGCACACCCTCTGGACTTTCTTCAAACATCCCGTTGGTCATAACTCCTGCTTTCAGGAATTTGTGAATCAGGGATATGACCCGGCCATCTTTTATCGTCTCCGACAAAATCTGAATCAGCTTGCTTTGGTTTACCGTATCGAAATACTTCTCCAAGTCCATATCGGCTACATATCTGTAACCTGCTGTAATATAGGTTTGGCATCTTCTTAGTGCACCGTGTGCACTGCGGTTCGGTCGGAATCCAAAGCTATTGTCTGAGAACTGTTTCTCGAATATGGGACTTAGAGCCTGAGTTATCGCTTGTTGGATTAGCCTGTCCAAAACGGTGGGTATTCCTAGTTTTCTAGTCTTTCCGTTCTCTTTAGGTACTTCTACCCTTCGTACGGGTTTTGGACGGTATTGACCGTCCCGGAGGGATTGCAAGAGTTCCTCCTTGTGTTCTTTTAGGAAGGGTAGAAGTTCATCTACCTGCATACCATCAATCCCACCTGCGCCTTTGTTTCTTTTAACCTGCCTATAGGCCTGGTTTAGATTCTCGGTGCTAAGGATTTGCTCAAGCAAACCTTCTGTCTGCTCATTTGTGTTGGTGTTGTCGGTTTCAGTCATCTTTGGGGGCGCACACACTTCTGCATACTCTTTCTGTTCCGCAGATACCCTTTGCAAATAGTCTCCTTTTCGAAGTTGTCTGTGTTTTAGGTTGCCACTTTCAGTAACTTTCATTGACCCACACCTCCTTTGGTTCAGCCCTTCCGTCGGTGTCTAGAACACCTCTGTACTATGGCTTCGGCTGACTCCTCACGATAAATCTTGTTTCAACCGGGTTTCTTACTCTGTTTCCACCCGTCCGTGAGGCCTCCCACGGTAAGACGATTCACTTTCATTCCATGTACCCGCAATATCTACGCTAACGTGTCCGTGTAGCTTTTGGGCTTTGACTTGTGTAGCAGTCTTACCCCACGTTTTGCGCCTTATACTGTTCGTATTCCTCGGGGCAGAACTTTGCCGTAGGCTTCCTTCAGATTCCACCTTGCGATGGACACCCTTGCCTTAAGCTAATGGTTGGTCGCTACATACCCCCATAACGGACTTTCACCGTCAAGTTAATCGTCATGCGTGGCGCACTACAAAAAATCCAGAGGCTGAGTAACCTCTGAATTTATAGATATTATCTAGGTCTATTTATTTGGAACAAATCCTAATTTCTCGATTACATCCATTCCTTCGTCTGAGACAACATAGTCCATAAACGCTTTTTCTTGAGGCAACATATCTCCTTTTCTAAGTACAATCAGAGGCCGGGATACTTTGTAGGTTCCATTTAAAATATTCTCTGACGTTGACTCTATCCCATCAACTTTAAAGGGAACAAGTTTCCCTTTATTTTGATTGACCATACCATAGGAAGCATAGCCTATTGCATTTTCATTCTCGATAATTTTTGTGACCAATGCTCCCATAGATGGGGCTTGAATCACATCCGCACGAACCTTGGTGTCTCCCATAATCGCTTTTTGAAAAACCTCATGAGCACCACCCCCGATATCACGAGTTACAACAACAATTTCTGTTTTTGGTAAAGAAGGATCAACATCATTCCAAGTCTTAAATTCTCCAGCGAAAATTTTCTTTATCTCTTCCGTCGTTAGTGAGTCTTTTAGTTTTGTAAGCTGATTCTTAGGGTTCACGGAAATAGTTAAGGCATCCATACCTAGCTTGAATTCCTGATACCCTTCAATTTTGGCTTTTTCTTCATCTGTTACCTTTCTGGAAACCATACCAAAATCACTAACACCATCAATGATTGATTTAACACCTGCACTGGAGCCAGCTCCGGATACATAGATTGCGATATCCTTTTTATCAAATTTGCTATCAACTTTATCCCAAGTCACATAGTGCTCATTAAAGCTTGTCGACAATTGCGATATGACAGGAGCTAACGTTGTGGAACCATAAAACTTCATTTCTGATTTGAATTGAGTCTTTGCATCCTCAACAGGTTTTGAACCTCCCGTTTGGCTGGAACATCCAACTAAACTAACAACCAGGGCTGCGGCCAAAAGTAGTGCTGTCAAAATTCTCTTATTCATTTCTCTCCCCCTAATTCTAACTACATATCCATATAATTCATCGTAAGGAAATTATATGATTAGTTTGTGAATATGTACAATATAACTTTTTAATGATGTAATAATATGTATTTTTATTATGTTTATAACTTTATTCTTTCTTGATCTCACTATATCACTGGTCTTTTGTCCTTTTTCGTATAATCTGAAATTAGCCAGCGCATTATAAGCTTAATAAGTAGAAGCTCATTTGAATTCAATTTATAATCGTGGAAACCTCTACCTTAAATGAATAAAAGAAGGAAGGAATTACATGTTTGATCTGTCCTTTTATTTTATTTTTGCAGCTTTAATCGGGCTAGCTACCATAATATTAATTCCAAGAAACTTGTATAAAAAATATTTTCTTTATGGCTTAATTTTTGGTGGAATAGGAGATACACTGCTTATCACTTTATTTCATTTAATGGGTTATCTTAACTATAAAAACATGGGTGTAACAAGTATTTTCGGGCTTTTTTCATTTTGGACCCCTATTTCTTGGACCTTTTACTTTATGATTTTCTTTTATTTTCTACCGGTAAAAAAGTCTTTTTTGGTTCCATATCTACTTGCCTTTGTTGCTTTGAATTATTCAGTGGGTACGGTAATGTCACAATCAGGACTATATGAAGTAATCGGAATCTATAAATATGTCCAACCATTTATTTATCTTGCTTGGTGTTCAATCTCGGCTTGGGCATTTCACAAAAACGAATATAAAAGTATGATCTAAGTCATATTCACAGTGGGATATATTTTCATCGCCTTCATGAATTGAATAGGTATGCACTTTCGCCGAAATTGCCACGCAACTTGGCTGTATGAAAATGATCTACCAGATCATTTTTTTTTAATTTTTTCTAGTGAAAACCTACCATCTTCGAGAATCTTCCAACACACTTTGCCTGATTTGGGAACCGCCGGCAGCTGCCAGCCCGTTTTCATATTTCAACACTAAGGTTGAAAAACATCTTTGTCCAAACCGCATTTTTGGCGGCTATAGCCCTCACGCTTGTCTGAGGCTCGGCATATCCTATAGCGGTATCTGAAAAGACATTCCGCAAAAGGATGGGAAGCCGATATGAAAATGGAAATTTCCAACAGGACGCCTGAGCAAATCGCGTCCGAGATTAACTTTATCAAGGAAGAAAGCGGCAAGATGCTGCTTAGCAACGCCGTTGAGATCGGACGGCGTCTGACGGAAGCCAAAGAGCTGGTACCCCATGGAGAGTGGCTCAAATGGCTGACTGAATCAGTGAGTTACTCCCGAAGCACTGCCAGCAGACTGATGAAAACCTTCCGGGAGTACGGGCCTATACTCTCTTCCCCCGTTGGGGAAGAGAGGCCAAATGGTGCATCGATGCAACATTTGAACTACACCCAAGGACTCATCCTCTTTGGCATCCCACTGGAGGACCGGGATCGATTTATAGCGGACAATGATGTTGGGAATATGAGCCAGCGGGAGCTGCGGCAGACAATTAATGAAAATAGCCGGACGCCTCAGGAAGAAAACCTCCATGAGCCGAAAAATCAGGTAACGCTAAAGCAAGAAGAGGCGGAAGAGGCAGCGGATAAGCCAATGAATAAACCTATGGATAAACTTATGGAACCAATCCGGGTGGAAAGGAAAATCATCAAGCCGAAAACTGTGCAAACTGCGCTGCCAACAGAGAATGCCAATACCGACAGCATGAAATACCACGCCCAATACGCCATGCATCGCGACAACATGCTCAGCGCCTACGGGGAGCTGCTGAAAACGCTCGTCGCCTTAAACAGAGTAGACCCGGTGAAGAAAGAGGCAAATAGAGAAGAGGCGTTAAAGATAACCACTAACATGAGTGAGACGCTGAAGAAATATCCTCCTGCGATCAAGATAATTTTTTGAATATTAAAAAAGGCAGAGCCTAGCGCAGCAAAGAGATGCCGGGTACGGCATCTCTTTGTTATCCCCAAGGCACGCAGAAACGGTAGTAAGGTTTAGATACTGGCATCAGTCCTTTGACACCCTCTGCATTTTATATAGCCGTATCCTGGAAAGCAATATCTTTGATAGGCTACAACGTAGATTTCTGCATTGTTTGCTGAGTGGGTCCGAACTGTTTAGAATATAGAAATGCTACAACAACGATTAAGAAGGCAAGAACGAAGAAAATGTTGCTGTAAATAAAGACTGCTTTATTGGATATGATCGGATTAAAATGGAACACGGTCTTATTATGATCCAAAATCTTTCCAATCAGGCTGGTTGCGGTTGCTCCGGAAATAAAATTTAACATCGAGAAAAGTCCCATCCCAACTCCGATTTGCGCCCTGGTTAACGTCCGGGAAATGGTATTGGACATGGCAATTGACATAAAGGTTTGTCCCAGATTGCCGAAAATTAAAAAAATCATAATGAGTAACGGTGAGGCACCTACAAAGGAGGACAATAAGCTATAGCAGGCGAAAAGCAGGAATGTAGCCGTATAAACCAGAAGCAGATTCCCCTTTTTATCGGCCAACTTGCCGCCTTTACGGCCCATTAGCGCTGATGACAGTGCTGCGGGAAACATAATCAGGCCAATCACGGCAGGGGAAAGATGATTCACCTTAGCCAGAAACTGTGGTGTCATAAATGGCAGCGCAAAGGTAAGAGATGACGTCAGAAAGGCAAGAACAAGTCCAAAAGTATAACTCCTGTTTTTAAAGAGGCTGGGCTGAATAAAAGGTTCTGCTGCCATGTGAATCCGGAATAAGAACAAGATCAGCAGTACTAACCCTGCAACGAATAATAACCATTTTCCTTGTGTGATGCTCAAAAGAAACAAAGTAACCGTGACCGCCAGCAAGGCACCACCGATTAAATCAATTTTGCCAGTATGACCTCTCTCGTCATCTAAATATTTTCTGAACAGGGGCAGGGCAATCAAGGGCAGTAAAGATAAGAAAAAAAGAAAGCGCCAACTGAATAGGCTGGTCACAATCCCTGCTACGATTGGCCCGAGCGCGCTTCCTAGTGCCAAACCGACCGCTGAAGTTCCTAAAGCTTTCCCTCTTTTTTCCGGAGCGAAGTAGCGAACCGGAATAATCATCGCAGTAGCTGGAATGACTGAGGCACCGGAAGCTTGTAAAACACGTCCAAGAATGATCATCCAGTATTGGGTCGCCAGGAAACCGACAATAGAGCCTATGGCAAAAAACACCAAGCCGAAAGTCAGCAGATCCTTCAGCCGGTATTTATCCGCCAGCTTGCCATAAGTGACCGAGCCAATTGCGTACACGATCATATAGCTTGTGAGCATCCAGCTCACCTGAGAAGGAGATAAATTGTACTCTAAACTTATCACAGGCAGAACAACATTAAACATAGTGGCATTCATCACGGAAAAGACAAGTGTTAAAGCCAAGATTCGCATCAATATTTCCCCGTTATTTTTCTGATTGGCTATGTTTTCCACAAAAATCCTTCTTTCTACGAGTTGTTGTAACACCTACGCACACGTCATGTCAGAGGTAAAAGTCGCGGCCACCGTAACTATGAATGGGTTACTAAAAAAGATCCCCCCCAAAATGGGAGGAATCCAATTAAAAAAGCTGATTAAAAATCGATTGCCTTATTTCCAAAAGACTAAAAGCCTTGATTTTACTGGTCGGAGCGACATGATTTGAACATGCGACCTCTACCACCCCAAGGTAATACGATGAGTTTAACGCACAACTCAAACAATATAGTGTTTTCAACGAACATGATATACAGATTATATCACGTAAATATTTACTTTAAATCATCGTTAAGGCAGATACTAACGCTATAATTATATATCTAAATATTTTGTTGGGCATTTTGTTAGGCATGAAGCTACCATAAAATACCCAACAAATTTAAAGTGCATAATTATATAATGCTTCCTTACCTATTGTCCATCCCGAGAAGATATGTTTTTTCTAAATAAATCCCTTCTGCTAAATTTACATATCTCTCATATTCTAAAAAGATTGAACTATTGTTGCCAAGCAGGCTCATAATTGACCGACCAAGCCTTATTGCCTCTTCAGTATATTTTAAATACTGCTTATCACTTAAGACGCTCTTGTATGCGTTTTCAAAAACATCTTGCTCAATATCTGTCACAGTGTTGCCTCCTCAAATTGCCACTTGCCGAGGAAGGATAAAACTGGATATAATACAAGCATAAGAATCCTTCTTAGGAAGTGCCATTCTTATTTAGGAAGACCGCTGACCCTGGCAAGAGAACGCGGTCTTCCTTCTTTATTTTCTTTTCACAGGCTTTTTTATAATTGCTGATTTCTCTCGCTCAGGCTTTTTAATTTGCTCAACAACTAAACCATCCTCGCCCTCTGCAACCATAAATCTTTCGCCATTTAATTGAAATATTTCCCCGGCAATTAGACCGGACTCCTCCAAGCCTGATACCATGCTAATTTTGCGTCTTTCCCAGGTGTCGCCCCCATCACAGCTAACTTTGACCTCAACTTGCGCCTTTGCTGGATCAAGGAATTCATTTTCAAACTGATCTTTACTTGCCTTCGACTTTTTCTTTGACATCCCTTACCCCTCCCTACTCAGCGCATGATACTGATTAAGTAATTGATCAAGCTCTTTGCTCACTCTAACAATCTTATTATCACTCAGTGTAGGAGCGAGGGCGAATTCGTTTAGCCTCCTCCGCTTTCGTTCGATTTTGATTAATAAGTTCCACTTTGACATAGTCATTGCCCCTCCCCGAACTAATAATCCGTTAACCAGAACACATGTTCCCATAGCCGTGTTTTTTATGATATCGCTTTGGGTCAATTTAGACAAGGGGTAATTTGTCGAAAGTTATATGCTATGTCATATCATTTAAAGAAATATTTAATACCGCCGCAATTTTTGCCTTAACCCTTATACTGGGGACTCGTAAGCCTATCTCGATTTTCTTATAATAATCTTCAGTAATCCCCAACAAGGCTGCAATTTCCTTTCGGGTTAACCCTATCTCCTCTCTTCGTTTTTGTATGTATTTACCTAATTCCACTTTACACCTACTGTAATAAAAATAAAAAACTAAATTGTCGAGCTAACCGGGGTACGTTTTCGACAATTTAGCTGTTTACAAATCGTTAAAATCTTTTATACTTAGCATTAAAAAGAAACAGAGTAGAGATTTTAGATGCCTAAAGTAAAGAATTGCTTGCGTAAAATTCGCCATGAACTGGAAATTGACACGCAACAAGAAATGGCTAATTTCCTGGGGGTCAAGCAACAACAGTACTCGCGGTACGAAAATAACGTAGTCCAACCATCTCTAGCTGTTGCCCTAGGAATGGCCAAAAAACTAAATAGGCCGGTTGAAAGAATTTTTCGACTTTTTTAAAAACCTTATTTACTAATGAGGTTTTTGTTAGTTTTATTTACAACTCTTATGTGTATTTTACAACTAAATAGCGTATACATTAACAGGTAATTCATGGCATAAAATAAGCCCCGGGAACTAACTCCCCTGGGCTTATTTTATGCCTCATCTAACTTGTTTAATGGACTAATCCCTTATTGCAGTCCCACCAAAAATGCCTAACATTAGGATTTGCGTAGGGAGGCGTCTCGTATACCTCACCCTCTACGCCAAAAAGATTAAGAATAGCAATCGCTTCCAGATCCTTTGCTTTTCTTATACAATTTGAGATGGACAAATGATATCTCTTATCCTCGCCTATGCAGTTCTTCGTGAAGCAAATCCTAAATCCCCCGGGAAAATCCCTCCAATGCCGTTCGTCAGGTATGTCGTTAGATAGTTTAGGGTAATCATCAGCCGCTTTAATAAGCTCTCGGATCTCATGCCTCGTTTCCTCTAATGAGTATTTCTTTTTAGCTTTTGCCATACCAACTCTCCCCTTCTTGCTCAAACTTCGCCCCGGATATATGTTCGTTCGTAGAACTTGTGTTCTATTATAGCTTATCGGCGGCAAAATTAGAAGTGGGGATAAAAAGCAGCGATTGCGATCTTTTTATGTTTTTTATTATGATCCTACAAGGATTATCAGGCTTTCAAATTGAATTAAATAGCTTATCTAAAAAATTTCCTATAAGGAGGGGTAAATGTTTAAGAATATACCAAGACAACTTGTTGTACTATTTATTTCTCTATCACTAATATTTTTCTCATTTGGCTGTTCAAACTCCACCAAAAGTACAATAACACCAAATTCTATCGATGCGCAGCAAACCATTGTAAAAAACTCCGCCACAGCGCCAATCTCAGGTACTCTTAAAGTTCATTCCCTAGACGTAGGCCAGGCTGATTGTATCCTCATCCAATCCGACGAGTCTAGCGTCCTTGTCGACGCAGGGAATAATGAAGATGGCGGCTTTGTTGTAAACTATCTCAAAGCCCAAGGTGTTACCAAGCTAGCTGCAGCAGTGGCTACCCACCCACACGAGGACCATATTGGTGGGATGGATGTTGTTCTTAAGGCTTTTCCGGTGGAAAAATTTTATATGCCAAACGCGACGACGACAACTAAAACATTCGAGGACATGCTAAATGCCGTCAAGGCAAGTGGAGCCAAACGAATCCAGGTTAATGCTGGTGTCGCCTTGGATGTACCCGGCATATCGGGGACGTTCTTGGCCCCTGTGGGGAGTAAGTATGATGACCTCAATAATTACAGCGCAGTCTTAAAAATCGTGCACGGCAACACATCATTCCTCTTGACTGGTGATGCCGAAAGCATATCAGAGAATGAGATGCTCAAAAACGGAAACCTCCAGGCAACACTACTCAAAGTAGGCCACCACGGGAGCGATAGCTCCACAACAGCAGCATTTTTAAAAGCTGTGAGCCCTAAATACGCTGTAATCTCCGTCGGCAAGGGTAACACCTATGGGCACCCGACAGACATAGTCCTGAACCGTCTAGCCTCTGCCGATGTGCAAGTTTACAGAACCGATCAGTCAGGAACGATAGTTGCCACGAGCGATGGTACCAACATTACCTTAGATAAAAATGCTACTACAATAAAGGCTAACGCACCACCGGAGGCGACACCGACCCCGGCAACGGCTACCCCTAAGTCGCCTCCTCCACCCGCTCCACCCCAAACCTCGAAATCTACTAATCACTATATTATCAATACAAGCACAAAGAAGTTTCATTATCCATCATGTGGTAAGCTACCAACTAAGAACAAGGGCGAAATGGACGGTACGCGGGATGATCTAATAAACGCCGGATACTCACCTTGTGGGATCTGTAAGCCATAGGAGGCGATTACGATATCAGGAGTAACAGGATTTTTCCTTGTCTATTTAATTATCATGGGAATTGCAGCCCTTGTCTTATACACAATTATTAGATTAGCCGTGCGGAACGGCGTCAGGGAAGCTAATGAGAAACAGGAGTTGCAGCTGCAGATCATTACCGATCTGCTGACGGCTCTGGTCAAAGAAAAATATAAATGAGATAGAAAAAGCAGAAGCCCAGTGCTCCTGTAACACCGGGTTTCTGCTCCAGCGATATATTCTTAACACTACACTATATGCCCCTGTCCCAGGATGTGTGACAAAGCGCCGGCTAATTGCCGGCGTCTTTTTTGTGCTCAAATATCTCCCCTATTCCCACGCCAAGAAAGCTACAAAGTTTGTCCAGGGTATCAAGGTCAACCCTTTTAGCCCGGCCATGATAAAGCTCAACAACCGTATTTCTCGCAAGCTCAGTGCCTTTAACCACATCAGATATTTTAAGCCGCTTACGGCCCATGATTTCGCTCAATCTATTTTCCACCAATATAATCAACCCCCTAACCTAAGAATAACAAAATTAATAAATTTAGTCAAGAAGTTAATTATTTTAGTTGACATCTTAGTTATAAAAGTGTATATTATGTATAAGAAGTTAATTAAATTAACCAATAAATTAATTACTGGGGAGGAAATAAAATAGTGAATGAAAAGATTGTTCATAAAGTCCACTTACTCTTAAATAAGGCAACAAACAACTCCAGTAAGGAAGAGGCTCAAGCCTGCCTCCTTATGGCCCAAAAACTTATGGTTGAACACGATATTTCTCAATCTGAAGTTGATATTCACAGTGAAGAAAAAGAGTGCCTTAAAAAGGCCGTTAGAATCAAAACAAACTACGAACGGTTGCCATGGTGGAAAAAAGGCATCGCACGAGTCATTTCGGAAAACTTCCGATGCTACCATTACACTAATCGTATACACAGAAAATCCAGTGTCGTTTTTCTCGGATTAGATCAGGACGCTGAATTAGCCAAGCTAACCTTTGAATTTGCTTGCGATGCCATTAAATACGGCCTAAAGATTTTTGCAAAAGAGAGAAAAGTTCAAAACATGAGCACCTCAACCGGGATGAAAAATGACTACATGTCGGGATGGATTCAAGGCTTAAAAGATAAATTCAAGGAACAGGTAGATAAGTGTAATTGGGGGCTAATTCTGGTCAAAGATGCATTAGTAACCCAGGAGTATGAAACTATGAATCTCAAAAAAGGCCGCGCCTCCAGTATTGTGATATCAGGGAGCTCTTCCGCCCGGTCAGCTGGGTACCGGGACGGAAAGAATTTTAGCTCTCCTAGCGGAAGACTTAACGCTTAAGATATAAAGCCGAAGCCGGGCGGCTAAGCCCGGCGGAAAGGAATGATATGTATGTATAGAATCACCGTTGGAAATGGGCATTTTCCTCTTACTTATGAGTGTGCCACCGCTCGTGACGCCTATGGTTGCATGGAAACCCTTGCAACAGGACTTCTCCATAATGTGCCAATTGACATGGACGAAATTATGGAAACCATCATTAACATAAAGAAAGAGTTTTCGCTTGGGATTGTAACCCATTATTACAGCATCGAAAAAGTAGAGAATATCGACCCCGCCTGACGATGGCCACCTGGGAAGCTGCCGAAACCTCACCCGGACAAGCTCCGGGGAGGTCGCGGGATCCCGCTTCGAGTCGGCTTTGCATGGCTGGCCTTTACATATACTTGATCTTTGAAAATAGAATATAACCTACTAATTTCATCCATTTATGTAAATAAGTATTGTAAATTGGTATTATTTTTGTTATATTCTATATATTGGTTGCGCATCCAAAATATTTTTTTTGGAAGGTGAACATATTATGAGAAGGTCAATCGTAAAAAAATCTATATTATCCATAGTTATGGTAATAATGTGTGTTTTCATGACGTCCACTCCGGCATTAGCAGTAACCGATTATGTTTATTTACAAATCCCATCTTACCAAACGACTCCTAGTAATCCGGGAGTAGCTTGGGTCGACGGTGATACCCATCTGGTTGGCTTTAGATTTGCGGGAGCTTGCCCCGCGATGTATCATATTGCCGTATCTGAGGTTGATTCAGCCGGCAACCATATTCCTGGATATTTCTACTGGACTGGGCATATAACGATTACTCCAGATAGCCCCGAGTATTTAGGCGGAGGAACAATAATGTATCTTCCAACTGCTGGCCTAATTAAAAACCATATATATCGAGTACAACTACAATCAGTGTATTACGAGCCTACTTTTTCTACTTTTGATTCCTTTGGTTATTTCAAATTCTAAGTCGTTGGAATATTGCATAATAGAAGATGGATGCTATTGTGAATAAATCACAATAGCATCCATCTTCTATCTTATTTTGACCTTTCAGAAAAAGCAGGCTAGTTTATTTGCCTATGCTTGTAACCTTATGGGACGATCTGGCATAGTGTATTTTAGGCAATACTAGTCATCCATTTAAAGGGGGAGAGCTTGGCGGGACTCTCCCCTATTAAATCTTTAACGTCCTAATTTATTTGGGATAATATATTTTAAAAATTCTAATAAATATTGAAGGATTATCAATTAATTAATAGAATTATCTATTAAATTAATTGATTTATAGGAGGATGCTACATATTATGAGCTTGCTAAACGAATACATAAACCGAAGATTAAGTTCCATAGATTTAGAGCAGGAGCTAATACGCCTCATTAAAGAATACAATAAGATTAGAGGAACATATCTCTTTATTTATGTAGCCGCAAACGGAAAACCCATCCCCGGGGTTGAGCTAATTCAATCTGACTACTATGTAATTACTGATTTGCTCTCTAATAAGGACGGTATTACTAATGTTGATTTTTATATTGAAACCCCAGGTGGAAGCGGAGAAACTGCTGAGGAAATTGTTCGTTTTCTTAGGAACAATTTTGAGGGTGTCTCATTTGTTGTTAGCGGAGAGGCTAAAAGCGCTGGAACAATCATTGTTCTTTCTGGCGATGAAATATTAATGACTGAAACTGGTAGCCTTGGTCCAATTGATGCTCAAATGAGAATAGGCCGTTCGGTCATATCGGCCTACGATTACATCGAATGGGTCGAAGAAAAGAGAAAAGAGGCTGACGAACAGAAGGCGTTGAACCCATTTGATGCCACAATGATTGCACAAATAACACCTGGAGAGTTAGGCAGTGTTTTTAACGCCTTGAAATTTGCTGAAGATTTGGTGTGTGAATGGTTAGTAAAATATAAATTTAAAAATTGGATAACAACCGAGACAAGGCAATTACCGGTAACAGAGGATATGAAAAGCAAAGTAGCTCAGGATATCGCTACCAAATTAACCAATCATTCACTATGGCGGTCTCACGGAAGATCTATAAAAATTGAAAATCTTAAAGAAATCGGTTTAACTGTTAAAAGAGTAGACGATGACCTAAGATTAAGCGATATCGTATATAGAATTCAAACAGTGTGCAGACTACTCTTTGATACTACTACTACTTTTAAAATATTTGCAACAGCCGAAAATAAGATATTCCGTCAGGGGGTACCCGGGAGTGCCCCAATACCAGTCCCACAAAATCGTTTACCTGATGTTGTTGAAATCAATCAACAGTGTCCGAATTGTGGTAAAACGCATAAATTATATGGAAAATTCGCTGAAGATCCTCAAATTGACAAGGATTTAGTTGCTAAGGGATTCCTTCCGTTTCCCAAAGATGATAAAATTATTTGTGAATGTGGTTTTACTATTGATCTTAGTGGAATCAAAAACGAGATCGAGACCCAAATAAAAAGGAAGTTAGTAAATAATTGAGAGGGGTTAATTTTATGAAAAAGATGGAGGATAATAAAACTTTTAGTAACGAAAAAATGAATTCCTTAATGACCTTTTTAGAACGAACTAAGGATGGAGAATATTCTAAGGTTTCATCCCCAAGAGATCGTATTAATATTGGGATATATCAAACGTGTAGCGAAGAACAATACTTTTATGGAGTTAGATAAAGACTTTATAGTATGCATAAAGCCCTCCCCCGCCTAAGCGAGAGAGGGCTCCGTCATGTCTATGATTGTACCACCTGTGCTACCGGATCACTATCGGCCTGCACGCTAGACTGTGGCGTAATAATCGGCGGGCTAACATCTGGTACCTGGGGCTTATAAATAACTGGCTCATAATCATCGATTGTGCCCACAGTAAATTGAGTGCTAGGCTGACTAATGTTATGGGTGCCGGCCGCCGTGATCGCCACAAGGAACGAGTTAAGCACAGCGAGACCAACAGCCTCCACGGTAAAATTACCGCTGACAAACAAGGTAAAGAGCTGGATCGCCAGAGCAAAGCCCACGGCCATGATCCGGATCCACCAATCGTTAAGGTATTTTTTCACGGGCTCCTTGAAAAACTGGACCAGGAGATACGTCACGGCAACCAGGCCAGCATAGCTCCCCAGGTAAGACGTAGTAAATAAATCTGTTGGCATCATTAATCATCCTCTCTCAAATTGGCAAGCGCTTGCGAATATTAACTAAAACGATATGCATATCCGTTAGAGCAGGTATCGGCGTCGCAATGACTTAGTGTACATACATCACGCTTACTACACGATTCAGGAAACGGACATGCTCCCTTGCTAACTGCCAGGACTTTTGTTTTATCCCTTTTATATTTCTCTAACACTTGCAGGGTTGTCTCGATTTCGTCAACTTCCCTCGTTAATTCCTCAATCTGTTTGCGCTTAAGATCACGAATTTTTGATAGTGCATTAATATCCATTAATCTCACCCCAAATACTTCGCCACCGCAGCCGCAGTATCGTACTTGTCATTGCCGGATAGCAGCACCTCATTGGCGTGGCCTGTTGTCGGGCCGCCGATCACGATCAACTGCTTCGCGTGCCACGCATCAGGCGGAACCGTATTGCCGGCCGGGCGCACAAACACAGCGCAGTTATGCCGGGCGGCAACGTCTACACCAGCCCAATAGTCCTCTTTGGTAAATAGTAAAACAGCTACATCTAACACGTCATCTTCCTCCTCGATTAATACTGCCTGTTCAAATTCATCATAGGACCATAACCCCTTTGTCAATGCGGGCACCTTACTGTAGGTGCAGCCTGGACAATCAGTATACGTCACCTGACCATGTGGGTAGACGTTGTCGAGCGTTAATCCATGTTCAGCCATTAAACGCTTCACGAGGGTAACCAGCGCCCTAAACTGTGCTGCCGGCATAGGGTACAACGTAAAATCCCCAGCTAGGCCAACCCCAATAGCATTACGATTCCACCATTGATAGCCTCTCTGGTTGTATGGCGTTTTGTTGCTTATGGCGTGAGATCCCTGGATACTGAGAGGCCTTCCTGTCCGGATTGTCCCGTCTGCCTCAATTCCGTAATCGTATTCCGGATAATCGTAACTGTAAGGATTCCAGCGCTGTAGGATTGATCTCTCTGGCGGTAGACCGTCCCCCATATGGTGGATCACAAGGGCTTGGATATTACGGTTGTATGGTGTTGACATAGGTACCTCCTTTGGTGGGATTTCAACCTTCGGTATCTCTTTGGGTAAACAAAAAAGACCGTGACCGCTGTCGTAGTCAAAGCCTTCTGTCCTAATATCTATGCAGTTTTCACGGATGAACGTTTTAGCCTCAGATTGGCCTAAGGTAGGTAACCCATTTTTCAGTCGCCAGTGAAGATAAGCGCCCAATGTCCCACATCCCCACGGTGAAGATGTGCTCGTTCCAGTGTATTTAAGCAAATTTCCTTCTTGAGTCTTAACCCATATATTCGTACAGGATACCGCGTCTAAAGCCTCTCCACCATTTGAATAATCTACTACGTCATTAGCATAGAGTCCCTTATCAGCCCAATTATAAGCTCCGACGGCAATCGTCCATTCGAGGTCAGCGGGGAAGCTTACGCCATATTTTGTGCGCTTGGAGTTATTACCGGATGAACAGCAAACCGGAATGTTGTGACGCTTAAACACATCGTACTCGCTAGACACTGGACTGGATAAACTGACGTTAGCCAAGTGGATTAATCCAGGATTTGCATCTAGCCACTCGCCTATTTCCTTGGCTGAGAAAGTCCATGGGGCTACATAAATAGTTGCCTTTGGTAAAGCTTCATGCAACACCTGGGCTGTATAAGTGTTGTGCTTGGGTTCATTGACCATTTTTTTCTCGGGATCAACTGAGACACAATACTCTTTCATATGAGGGAGTATCGTGCCATTTAGATCACAGAGCAAAATGTTTATACCTTCCCCGTCATAACCTGCCTTGTGCCATATATCGAGGTTAACCTCTTTTCGGGCTTCGTCATTTTCCTTTAACATCTAATTCTCCTCCCTTACTTAAAAATAACCATAGCCCCTACCCCCGCACTAATAATGGCCCCAGCGACGGTGCGCCAGAGCCATGTATTGTTTGCTTCAAGTTTGTCAATTCGATGAGTGTTTGATTTTGATCGCTGCTCTGTTTCTGTGGCCTTTTCTTCAACGGCGCACACCCTCTCCCTGAGGTCGTTTTGAGCATCCAATTTTGTTTCGACCCTTACTACGCGCTCCCGGATATCAATGACTACTTCCTGTAGGTCTCCCACCCGCCTCAACTCCTTTTAGACATAAAAATAACGCCCTTAGGCGTCTCTTCGCTGCGCATAATGGGTCTACTATGCAGCAATCGATTTGGCGGCCAACAGTGCTGATAATTCCTGATACTGTACATCATTTATACGATCATTAAGCAAAAACACATCTAATTTAACCAGTATCTCATCCTTTTGCGTTTGACTAGTATACGTCGTGTTCTCAATTACCTTTTTGCAGTAAGTGTAAGTTAACATCATTACTCCTCCTTATAACCCCAATTCAACCATTGATAACCTAAAATCTAAGTCCAATAGATAATCCTCATATGTTGGCTCTGGCGGTAAGGGATCGGGAGCCTTGCTAGCCACCACAGTAACCTTTTCGTCGATCAATTCTAAATCGAAATACTTTACATCAGTTTCAATAAAATCATAGTTTTCGAAAGAGCCTCCATAATTAGGAATAACATTAAGTTCAATTTCTTGTTCAATAGTCATCCCTTCAGTTACAGTGCCTACACAAGTCAAATCAGATTTACGATAAATTATCTCTCTCATGCTTGTACCTCCCATGTACAACTTTGGATACCTAGAGTCTCATTCGAAGCACCATAATTATAAATTACCAATTTAAGGTTAGTTCCCTCAATATAGCATCCTGTAAGCCTTAAATTACTATTGGATGATGACATATAGTTCCACGGACTAGTGCCACTGCCCAAATCACGCCAGTTAATTGCTTGATTGCTTGATGACCTATCAAAGCCCTTAGTAGATGCGGGATTTGTGTTGAACATATAATAAGCCATACCGCCTGCAAAAATTATTATACTACCAGTTTTGGCTTCAATTTCTAATGGTATTGTTTTGGTATATGTCATTCCCGCACCAATCACAGTGGTTGTATCTGAAAATATTCCAGACGCAGATAAAACAGGCAGTTGTGAAAAAGAGATTTTACCATCTGCTCCTAGCGTTGCGACACCGTTTGCAACACCTTTTTGCGAAGATGGGATTGCAGCATTAGCCTTGTCCATGGCGACTTTTACTGCACTTGGAGTAGCTGCAAGAGTCGTGCTTGTGCTTGTTGTGCTACTCGATAATTGCACATGCCCTTTAGTGGTTAATGTCGCATCTTCCGCCAAATGCGCAGTAACAACAGTCTGATCGGCCTTTGCGTTGAGCGCACTCTGCAACCCGTCTACATTAGCAATAATGTGATTATGGCTGTCATCAGCCACCGTGGCGGTAATGGAGGCATTTGCCGATCCATCAAAGCTGGCCGAGCCTGTCACATCGCCGGTTAAGCTGATGGTCCTGGCTGTCGTAAGCTTCGCCGCTGAGGCGACATTCTTAGCTGAATCCGCCGTATTGTCTACATTACCCAGCCCTACATCACTCTTAGTCAAAGCCCCCCATGCAGCACTGCCGGCCGTTGCCCCAGACCTAAGCACTTGCCCGTTATGGGTTGTCCCAGTTGCCGGCACATGCTGGTTACCATCACCACTGGGGTGGACATAGGCGTTGGCCCCAGTGGCGATGCCATCAAGCTTGCTTTTATCCGCGCTGGACATTAGTCCATTAGCGCCGGTCGTAGCCACGGCGGTTCCGGCCTTGCCATTCCATGTGCTTTTTTCGCTGTCGGTTACAAAACGGTTACTACTATCCTGAACAATGATTGATGGCGGGTGTGTGGATGGATGGACATAATTATTGGCACCTGTTGCAATACCGGCTAACTTACTTTTTTCGGCAGTTGAATAGTCTTCTGTCGACAACTGCTTTCCGGTGACTTTGTCCACTTTACCAGCTAACGTTGTGTCAGTCACATCGGCATTATCATTAAAATCTTGGATGTTGACAACGTCGGTACCGTCCGGTTTCTTCAGTCCATAATTTGCTGTTGTTTGCATGACTGTCCTCCTTACTCATAAACTCTGAGCTCATTCCAGGTCATAGCATTCACGCTATTCCAAGTGAGATGTTTCAAAGAATCCCACCACGTATAGGTATATTTAAAGCTGTAGCCCAAGTGAGCCGGTTTAATCTGCTCGATCATTGCCATAAACCCGGGCATATTAGCCGGAATACCCTTGGTCCCAATAAAGCGAACCTCGAAGCGGTACTCTGCCGGGTACTCAATCACATCCACCTCGCCACCGGAGAAAGCACTGGCCGTGTCCTTAATCATTTGCTTCGTGGTTATCCCCGAGCCGCGAATCTTAGCTTTAATTTGCTCCCGCCGACGGGCATAAGGCTTTGTTTGGTCTGTCTCTAGGCCCAGCTCACTTTCCCAGAAATCCAGGCCCCATGTGGCGGTGTCTATAAAACACTGGTCCAGCAAGTCATTCATGGAAAATAAAAAAAGACCCATCTCATTGGACGCAGTCTCCTGTAACTTTTTCATTTCTCGTACGCTCTGATAATACTCAGGCAAGTATCTCATGAGGTTAGGTGCCAAATATTCCGGCTGATCCCCGTCGTTGCCGTCAGTCCCAAAAAGGGTGGTGCCATAGATTTGGTTTCCGTACCCCATTGGCTTACACCCCCTTTAGCTGGTTCCAGGTTATAGGTCCTTTGGATAAAGCTTGGGCCGCTATGGCTTGGGCAACGCGTTGAGGGGACCATACCCTTTGCTGTGTTACCGTTCCCGCTTCTGCTTCAGCTTGTGAGACAGCGGGGGTATTCCCTGCATCTCGCATCATATATCTAGTACCGCCCCTGGTCACATAGACCCCATCCGATAGCGTAAGGATATCCCCGTTTACGAGGGATGATGGCCCTACCCCTTGGGGTATATTTAGGCTTGCACTATCCGCTGTGCTTGCTGGTAGGGTGAGTTTGCCGGTCATGGTGTCGCCTGACTTGGAAACCTGTGCCGCAATATCGGATTGATTGGCAATTTTTTGCCATGACCCCCAACCTATACTCGTGCGTTGCCTCTCGTAAACTATAGCACTCTGGGAATTGACAATCCATTTTTGCCGCGTACTATTGCTTGCTGAGCCAATATGCTCCACAATCAACTTCCCACCAGAACTCACTGAAGGACAATTTGATAATGTAGCTGATTTCGCGGCATTTGAGCTGTACCAGCATCCTGGGGTTATAAAGTCATCAAGATTATCACCATTATTAAATGGTACTGCCAGTGTTAAAACATATAAATCACTTGCGTGTTTTCCGTCTACGGTATCGGCATCTTCACTTAAGTCAACCTTACCGTCATTATTCGTGTCATAAATGCTTTTCAGCATATCCCCAACGGTTTGGGCGGCCACCAGCAATTCATTGCCGCTATCCGTTCCAATATAGAGTTTTTTGGTATCCGTACAAAACCCTAACTCCCCTACTGCCAAACTTCCAATGCTACCCTCAAGCCCACGTCTAATCTGGATCAATACTTTTCTTGGCATTAGCCCCCCTCCTTAGAATGTTCCTCCATCGACAACGGCTACCATTAACCGGTTACCATTGGCCGAGTCATAGACAAGACTGCTGGCATCGATATTGGCCTCAATACCTGTGCCGTTGACAAGGATTCCCTTTCCGGCTTTTGCACTCACTGATGTCGAGGCAACATTGATCCCGTTCCCCGCCCCTACCGTCAAAGTCACCGTATCGGCCTGCCCGCCTCCGGTTAAACCATTGCCGGCTGTAATCGTCTGCAGAGCTCCACCGGTCCTTACCCAAGCTGTACCGTTCCAAGAGTAAATCTTTTGTTCCTCATCAACATAGCAAGTCCAACCGGTCTGGGGGGGATAATAGGTCCAGGCTCCTGATGCATATTCGGCAATCTGATCTTGTTTTCCAGACCACACCCCCGTTGCGCTGTTGGGGATGATATAGCGATCTCCGGTCACTGGGCTACCGGGCGGTGCCGTCGTGGTACGATTCTTCACACTAGCTTGGGGCTCAATATTATGTTTGGCCAATTCAATCTCATTGCCGATCTTTTGAGCACTCCATAAGTCGGTTATGGCTGTCCCCGAGTCATTGATAAGGCGGTGTTTGGTCGCATCATCAATGTGAGCCTTGATTTCAGCCGCAGTTTTCGTGTTGGTGCCATCCGAGACCTTATTAACATGTCCAGACGTTGTATCTGCTTTTAAGACCTTAGCATAATTGGTTCCGTCCGTAATGTTATCTAGCGTCCCGGTCAGATCCGTCAGTTTCTGGGCATTGACCCGCTCCCAGGCTGATCCTGTATCGAAATACAGATAGCCTGCATTGGTGCCGCCGGTAACATAGTAAAGCCGCCCTAAGGTCCCGGCATTGGGCCGGGCCGCTTCTGTCCCGGATAATGCCCTGCCGACAAAAACATTGGCAGTGCCGTCCCCGATGTAAACTTCCTTGGTGTCTGTACATAATCCCATTTCGCCTGCAGCTAATGCTCCCAAGGCCACCAGATCAGACTTGGTGCCCCTGCGAATTTTAATTGTTTGTGCCGCCAATGGTTATGCCTCCTCTCTGATAAATCCACCACCATCAATGATTCCCTCAGCTTTATACCTCTCTATTTCCGTCTGAGTTCGGATCAGGCAATCTTGTAAACCATTAACATCCTCCGCCTCCACCATATCCCCAGGGGTCTCATAGGTGACATAGACCGTCTCTGTGTCTGCAAAAACCTTTATGATTCGTTTCCAGGGTGTTTCCGATGGAATGGATACGATGAAATTCGTCACAGGGCTACCTGTGAACTGTGGCCCTGTGTAAACCCTGATTGTGCTGTTTGTAATGTTGTCGTGACCTAAAAAGCCATTATACACCCCATCGTTAATGAATAATTCTTCTTCGACAGTATAACTGCTGCCATCAGGCTTTTTATTCAGCTTTTTTAAAAACTGATCAAGTTCCTCAGGATAGGGCATTTCTTCATACCCCCAATCCTATGGTTCCCAGCACCGGTATTTCTTCATCCGCCAAAGCTACATTTACATTGCCACCATTGACTGTCAAATTTGTATAATCAAGGACACCCGGTGTGCTTAGCAATATGGTTCCCACTTTAGCATAACTGATATAGGTGCTGGTAAAAGCTGTATCCTGCAGATAACTTCCCAGGGCTGCCCTAAAAGCATCTATCACTCCTTGGATAGCATAACCTGCCGCCAAAGTGACCACCGCTGAGACACCAATCTCTTTAGCTGCTGCCGAAACAACGGTCACGTCAGCACCGATAGGGCGCACGGTCTCAATATAGTCTGATACAGCGTCCACCAAAGTGGAGGTAGCCGGCTGTTTTCCAGCATCCACGATAACAAGCTTCACACTTCCTGACCCTGCCCACAAGGGGAAAACTTTCGCATCTCCCACGCCAGATACTTCAAGGGCCCATTGTCGATATTGAGCTGCATTCCCAGACGTTGCCGGCTGCCGAACTCGCTGCAGGTAGCGCTGCCTGAGGCTGTCGTCGGTTTCAATGTCTGTCCCAGGGATAAGTATGTCAGCTAATTCAGCTCTTACAAGTCCATTAATGTAATCAATAGGAAGTAACGTGCCAAAGTGCTGATTGCCTACACTACCCGCCACTTCACACTCCAGAATATACTGACCCGGCGCGATTTTTTCTTTGGTAGCGTACTTTACTTGCTCAATGGAAAAGCGGCTGCCGATGGCCACATCCAACAGGGTATCATTTTGCCCGTAAAACATTGCCTTCCGCTGGGCCTTCGTGGTGACTCTACGAGTTACCCCATAATCCGCCGTCCTTAATTCCAGATAGTCTCCACTTGATGTTTGAGCTGAGAATAGCTTTAGGTTGACTTCTAATTCTGCATAAGCCTGGGCCAGTTCTGCTGCAGCCGGAGAGAGGGCGTCATAAATAATGCTGCCCTCTCGTTTGTCCAGATCCGCAGGTATTCGGTCCAGCATTCTGGCCAAGATGGACTCATACGTTTGGTCCTCATACACTTACGCCCTCACCTCCTGCGTTATCTCAAAACTCCCATATTTGCTGATAACTGTGCACTCAATGAGCAAACCATCCCCCGTGACCGTAGTTTGGATATTCTCAACGCCGGTGATTCGATCATCCTGGGTTAACGCTTCTCTGATCATGCGGGCAGCTTCTGATTTTACAAAGACCGGGTTCATTCCGATCAAGGTTTCCAGCTCAGAACCATAGTTTGTCGTATAGATTAAGTGATGATAACGAGGTGTTCCCAGAATTTTAAAGACAGCCTGTTTGACTGCCTCAAGGCCGTCCAGTCTGCCGGCAATTCGTTCTTTAGCTGCATCCAACTTCCAGGTGAGGGATGGCTGCTCCGTTTCTTCAATCACACCATTGTTGATACTTCCACCGGTCGGTATCATGTTGTCACCACCTTGTCTAAGATTACAAATTTCTGCCCGCCTTGGACCCTGAGCAGCAGGACTTTGTCCCCTACCTTTAGACCGGGGCGGATAATGAGCTTGGTTGTCAGGGCTGTAGCTGTAGTTTTTGATGATCCATCGTCTGTGTATTGATGTGCATGGGTCAGGTCGGCTTCGTATTTAATCAGGCTTTCAGGTACAACTAAAAAATCCGCCGGCAGCGTAAAGCGTTGGTCTACTTTTACACTCAGCGGACTTATGGTTAGTATCTCTCCAAACATGATATTCACGGGGTTTGAAGCTCCCACAGCATCTATCCCGGCAGCTTTTATTACATCCAATAAACTTGCCATTATACCACCTTCATAATTGCTTTAAGTTCCAGGCTCATGGTATGATCTGCACCTTCGAAATAATGCTTACATTCATCCACCAGGAAAGGCTGATTGATTCCATATTCTTGGATCTGTATCCTTAGATAACTTCCGGCCCTCACTCGAAGATCACCAATAGCTTCAATTTTCAGAGTCCTTGACTCTCGGTTTTTCAATGTGGCCAGATTATCGAGCAGTTCATTAATCTGAGCAGCGTTCATATTTTCATCCACGCTTTGGTAGAGCTGCAGCACCCCCCACTTAGCCATATTGGCACTATCATAGGCCTGATAGATTTCGCGCTGGCCGGTTTCCTTGTTGTCTTTATAAAGCTTAATCTTGTTGTAGGTGTCTTGGTCGATTGATACTTTATGGGTATAGTCTGTCATGAGGCTACCATCGCCAATGATGAAATCCAGCAGTAGGTCCTCAATATTCCGCACTGATAAAGCCCCAAAGTCATCGAAGAACACATAGTTCAGCCCGGTATTCATCAGGGTTAAATCTAAGGCCTTGCAGATCGTATCAAAAAGCTTTTGGTCATTTTGGGACATCGTCGGAATTATATACCCCGTATCATCGATCCGTCCAAGTTTTAGTTGAAAATCAGCAGCGATTCTTCGAACAACATCAGAGGCTGTGACGTTTGCTAAGACATAGGTTTCATTCGCCATGAGGTACCGTAGTTGATCATAGCAAGTAATCTTAACTGCCTCGTCCCTTCCCCCTTCGACGGAAAAGATATAGCCGTAGAAAACATTAATATTATCCTCTACTTCCTGGACCCGGACAATATCTCCATTGCTGTACTTGAAGGCTGCGTCTTGCCCTAAAGCGTTTTTGATCAGAGTAAATTCCAAGCTGCCAGCTTTACCGATTCTGCTGGTTTTCCAGGTTACGTCGGCAACGATCTTAGATATATCCCACACGTTTCCATCTTTGTTATCGATCAGTATTTTTAGCACAGTACACCTCCTATGCCAACTTTATTACTTGGCCGATTTGTAGCCGCTTAATATCGGCATCTGAAATACCATTTAAGGATTGTAACTCTGGCCAGCGGCTCCCATTGCCTAATTGCTTCTGCGCTACGGCCCATAGAGTATCACCGGCTACAAGGGTATAGGTTTTGGGAGTCTGCTGCTCGTTTGGCCTTTCAGGGGCTTGAATTGTTTGTGTTGAGGCTGTGGCAGTTTGCAACGTTGAAATGCTGACAGCTCGTCGTGCTGAATAAGGCACATATTTCTTCAACTTTAAGGAATAGTCAATATCACCTGATCTGCCGGCCTCTTCTTTCCAGTCAAAACCTTCAATACTGGCCAGGGTATTGATATCAAAGGTATCGGAGATAAAAACAAAGCGAATGGGTTCTCTAGATTTCATCCACTTTAAAATGAGTTTTACATATTCGTAAGGGAGCAGCAGGGGCTGAACCGTAACAAATGGGTACCGCTGGGCCGGGAAGAAGCTGCTGAAGGCATACTCTGAGAGCTTGGGATTTTTTATGACGTTGATTTCCCCCAGGGCCACAATATCATAGGTCTTGTTATTTCCGCCCTCTCCAATTTCCAGGGCTCCCGGCATAACAGGGAGCTCAATGGTCTCTGAATATAGACTCAGCTTGATGCCGTAGGGCATTGCTCATCACCCCTTCTTACGCATAAACGTTTGATGCAGACGAAGCAATCTCAGTCTCCAGCATAGTTTTAATCTTCCCTACTATAGTGTCCACGCTCTGACCATTGTTAATATCCCCGGTTGTGACTGCTACTGTTGGTGTAAGTGTTACAAAGTTCTGGATGTTTTTCATTTCGGCTAACTCGCGCATGATCTTAAGGTCTTCGTTGGAGATATCGACCTTATCTTTGATTTTGCCAACTTCACCGACACGATCAATATTAGGTATGTTGCCCAAGTCGAAATCCGTCAGGGTATTTCCTGGAATATTTGATAAGCTAAATTTATCGGAAATATTGTTGCCCCAGTTGTAACCCTTGTTAAAAGCGTTAGTGTAATCGAATCGACCAGGAAGGTAATCGTGGGGATCTAAGCGCGGAACCTTTATTTCTACTTCACCCACTAAGTCATCAGCCATCCCCTGAAGATCGCCCCTCCATCCATTGATTGCATCCGACAGATGCTTTCCAGTCAACGTGTCAATTGCCGAAGCTATAGTCTCCAATATTCCTAAAACTGTATCCCCCAAGCCAACGAACAATCGGACAATGGAACCTACCGGGTCATTAAATACATTTCTAATAGATTCGGCGACCGTTGCGATTACATTCCAGATTGTCGCGACGACATTAATAACAATTTTAAGGACCGCTAAGACTACATTCATAATAACTGCTCCGGCGACCATAAAGGCCCCCGCAATAAATCCTGTGGCAGAATAGCTTGTGCCAGCAAAATGGTTGATGGCAGCTATTGCAATATAGAAGATGGATATTAGCGTAATGACGGCAAGAATATACCACGTTATTGGGGAGGCTAATAAGGCAGAATTTAGCCTCCACTGAGCAGCTGTTTCGGTTGCCGTCGCTGACGTTGCCGCCAGAGTTGCACGCGCTTTAGCTGCTTTCATGCTGGCCGATGCTAAATCTGCTGCGGCAGTAACCCCCGTCCAAAAAGCATTTATTCTTAAAATAGTATTGTAGAGGAGGAACGCTGAGGCAACCCCCATTACAATTGGCACAATCATCCCCCAATTAGACGAAATAAATCCATAGATCCCCGAAACTAACGTCAACAATTTATCAGCAACAAATGCGGCCCTTTCGATAGATGCGCTTATGTTATTTATGAACGTTGTCCCGCCTGGACTATTTAGCATTGAATTAATGCGTTCTATCATAGGGCCAAAAGCTTGAAGCGCGTTATTTTTCATCCTATTGAGTGCATCCGCAAAGGTCATGGGCATAGTTGCAAATTTATCGTTAATGTCATCCGCTGCATTGAATAAAGCCCCTTTAATTATGTCTGAAGTAATTGTTCCCTCCGCCGACATCTTTTTAAGCTCACCTTTGGATTTTCCTGTAAACTTAGCAATGGCACTTGCAAGCATAGGAGCATTTTCCATGATGCTGCGAAACTCATCCCCTTGTAGCTTCCCAGCGGCCATTGCTTGGGTGAGCTGATACATACCGGACTGTTGCTCCATTGTAGACGAGCCCCCAACTTTAAAGGACTTTTGCATCAACTCTGTGAATCTGATAATTTCATTATTATTGGAAAAGGCATCCCCAGCTAAGAGTCCGAGTTTTCCTACGCTGCTTGCCATGACACCATAATTACCATAAGTCCTATCTGCTGTAGCGAATATTTTATCTTGGAGTTGCGCATCTGTTTGGGACCCATCATTAATCAGTTTAAGTCGGGCCTGCGCTGAAACGTAACTATCGCTAATGTTCATTCCTGTTTTTAATCCCATCAGACTAACATAGGTTGCCGCTATCCCTCTAAGATTAGTAAGGATTGTATTTGAATGCCGCGCCCCACTTTGAGCTGACGCATTAAACCTATCCTGCGCACTTGACGCTTGGTTGATAAGGTTTGCACCACTCTGACTTGATTGATTAAATCGTTGTTGTGCCCGAGTGGACTGATCAATAGCTTGCCTTATGCCCACTTCGGCGGCCGCGATTCTCTCTTGAGCAGCCACAAGCGTCCTGCCAATATTGGTATTTTGCTCAGTTGCACTTTGCATTCGCCTCATACTTGATAGCATAAGATTCATGCCCTGGGTTATGTTCTGTAATGGTCCTGACATTCCGTCAAACATTCTTAGTGTCGAGCTTATAGTTGGCACAATTGTCGGACCTCCTTTCGCGCATAAGAAAAAGCACCCCCGAAAGAAGATGCTTTTTCTTATATTAATTAGAGATTTATGGTCTGCCCAATCGGACGGAATTTTGAAGAAATAGTTTTAACTAAATTTTGTGCCCTTGAAACATTCAATGACACATCAAACCCTATATAACTGACTTCTCCATCCTTAAGATACGTAATAATGAGGTAATGTATTGTTGTGGTGGATTTCTTTTCTTTTGCTCTGCCACCAATCATTGCCCCTAATGGTCCAAATAGGACGGCTCCCCCAATGGCCCCTCCCACACTAGATACATAAGATTTTTGTATTTCCGTATCAGTTTTTATTACCATATCCGTAATCTTACTGAAAGCCAACTTAAATGTATTTCCCCCGCCTGTAATTGTCAGATTGTCTTCGCTTAAGTTACCTTCGAGTTCACATCCCAATCCCTCGGATAACGGAAGTCCGGCTTGGTGTTTCCCGTACACAAGGGCTTTTTGACGCTCTATTGCTTTTGCTCTTTCTTCTTTTTGCGCTTGTGTTTTTGGTTTTTTAATTATTAAGAACAAGCCTATCAGTAAAAATAGTATCCCAGGCGGAATCCCTTCAAAATTATTATTTACTATTCCATCTATTAGGCTTAACCCACCGAGTACCATAGATACTATTCCAATAACTTTTCGTTTCCCCATCCTATCCCCTCCCGCTCACACATCTTTGCTTATATACTACTAGCAAATTATTCCGGTGTAAACGGAAAAATGAGAAGTTTAAGGCTATTTAGGCGCTATTTCTTTTTCAACTTTGCCGCCTGCCTTTTCTCCGCCTCAACCCGGACATCAACGAGGGCTATAATCGCCGCCTTCTGCTCCAGGTTGTAACCGGCGTATTCCCAAGGTTTAATGTACAACTCATGGAGGGCGTAGTAAGCGTAATTCCACTCGCTATCGCCCTCCTTAATTAGTTTTTTATTTCCTCCACGACCTCGTTAATGTCGCGGTTATACCCGTTGAACTCTTCGACCTTCTGGATCAGCGCCGCATACTCGCCAGAGAGTAACATCTTTTTGAGTAAGTCTTCGGCCCCTAGGACTCCGTAGGATTTCTGCAGTTCAGCATCCTTTAGGCTCGGGTAGACTACACTTGCAGCAGCAAGCTTGGCCGTATACTCCTCTGGATTGGTTTCGGGAACCCTCATTCCGTTTTTCCCCTTAACCCTTTTTGTGGCCGACTTACGGATTTCTTCGTTCTCGGCCTCGGTTACGGTCCGCAATTTCCACGGAATAGGTTTCCCATCAGCACCCTTAAATCGCTCACTAACAACAAACTCATCGGTAATATCAGACTCCACATTCTGGGCAAAAAAGGCTTGTAAATCACTCATCGTTTATTCCTCCTATAATTTACTTATTTGACAATGTTCAAGGGAAAGGGGCACCTCCCGTCGAAAGAGTAAGCTATCGAAGGGAGGTGATCACATGAAATGGCAACCATCTATTCCTGTTAAATCAACTTTGTCCCCAAGAGTGGACGCGGCAATCTACAAAAAAGACTTTAAGTTTGATTTTGTTAAAGGCGGTTTTATTCCGGGTTCATGGGTTGAAGGGCTTGATGCTTTCATTCAGAGATTTGTAAAAGTCCTACTCACAAATGAAACGCCAATAATAAAGTACGGACTGTATGAGCTCTTGCCTAAATCCCAAAGTCAGGCTGATTTCGAGCAAGAGTGCATCACATTATCCTCTGCGATTGTTACCCATAAATTCTCGGATTCAACACCTAATGATCCAAATGGGCTAGGGTATACCGTTGAAGAAATTTACGGTATTTCTAAGGAGACTCTTGACGACGTCAACTACCTTATTGTCAGTGCCATGATTACGGGCGTAGAGAACAAAGTCGAACTTAAAGTTCCTCTAACGCTTCTTGAAAAGAATAAGCAATAGTTTGCAAAATATCCCCAATTGTTGACCCCTCGCTTACATCTAAATTACAACAATGCTGGAGCATATTCTCCTTTATGGTCTTCACAAACTTTTCCTTGTCAAATTTCAACGTTTTGAGCCGCTTGGGAATGCATTCTTCCAAAGCGGCTACTCTTTTTTCTAAATCGGAAGAAGCGGGATTGAGGCCTATAATTTCAATGGGCCTCAATTTCTGTATTTCTTCACGCACAATCTTACGGACAGCTCCTTGAAGTTCTTCTTCTTCTGTTTTTGACGCATCATCCATAATAAAACCCCCCATCCCATTGCCGGCTTATTTAAACTTATCCAGGATATCCGCATCCTCAAAGGTAAATGGCAGCTCCTCTTCGATAGCATCATCGCTGCTTGCATCGAACGATGCAATGATGACACTGTCCAGGTTGCAGTTTTTAAGAACAGTCGTCTGTTTCCCGATGCTTGAGGTCGTATCCTCATTGGTAATCTGCAGGTCGAAATAAAAATCCTTGCCCGTCTTGATATACTTCAGCATTAAGGACCTGAACAAGCTTGTAACGTAATAAACCGTCAACGTCCCACTGCCTGACCAACCCGTAGATTTCTTGGCAACATTCATTCTCCCCAGAATGGGGACATCGGTTTTGGTCTTTTCAATCGTAGCTTCAATGGACTTAGCGTAGAACAACTCTTCTACTTGACCATTGATCGTCGCAAAGGCCCGGGCTTGCTTCCCTGTGATGACATCTTCCGATTTCATAAAGGCCATGTTAACTTACCCCCTGTTCATAATAAAGAGGCGGATTACGCAACCCACCTCTTTCAAGTATCTCATTAATGTTAAGCCCCCTATGATATTGAGCTCGTACTTTTTGAGGAGAAAGTCCAAATTCATCGGTAAGCTCAATCAATAAACGTTCCTCGTTCCTAAATTCAACCTTAATATTATTCCTTTTGTTCCTTGATTGTTGAAATCGAGTAGCAAAAAGGCAATTGTCAGGAAAGTATCCTTTGTTATTGTCTGCCCTTTCAATAGTAAGCCCATCATGATACCCATTTTGAAGAGCCCACATCTTGAAAGATTGATAACTGTCTCTCCACTCTTTACAAATAGTAATTCCTCGCCCCCCGTAATATGGGTAATCAGGGCGATTTTTATTATAGCACCTAGATCTCATATTCCCCCACGTATTGTACAGCTTTGACCCTACATCTCCATGCTTTGTGCTCCTGTCAAGCAATATGTCCATCTTATAGCATCCACAGGACTTGGTGTGCCCACTCAATAAATGCCAATGTTCAACTTCAACTATTGCTCCGCATTCACACTGACATTTCCAAAAATGAGAATACCTTTCTCCTTTGTTTTGTTTTTGCCTCTTTCCATAACCAATAACATAGAGTCTTTCGAAGAGCATATCGGTCAAATCTCGTTTCGGTTTTAAGCTTGGCACGAGTCATCACCTCACTTTTACCAAGAGGTATATACGCTCTACGCTATCCACTGGCATTGTGTAGGCTTCAATAAGAACAGCGTCAGCTTCGTTACCCGCAATGACAGTCAGGTCAGTCTGTGAGTCAAAGTTCTGGATGGCATTAATCCCCTGCAGAGTTTCCATGTAGTTCACACATTCATTCTTGAGCAGGTTCCTGCCGTCATCATTGTTATTGACCTTCCCGATATAAAACTCTGAAAAGATGCTCACTAAATCATTGTTGATGCCATCTAAGACCCGGATGACCCGGTTTTTATGGAAAGCCTTGCCCTTGTCCACCGTGAAGCTTGTCAGGGTATTAATATCCTGCTCGACTAGCGCCCGGTTGTCGCTGGCCGTGAACAAAAACTCCCCGGCTTTTAACGCTGCAATGATCTGGGTATTCGTGTACCTGGGAGCCACATCTACGGCATCGTCATAGGCTTGGTAGGTTAACGACTCGTTGACCTCAGCTCCCGCTGTGGCACCGGCTACCCAGGCCGTTGCCTGTGCTGCCATAAGGGTTGCCCCAGTTGAAAGCACTACGCCATTCTTGACGCTGATCACGCCTTCATAATCAGCTATCGAATAGTTTTCCAGGACAACCTGGATCTTTTTGCCCTCATCATCCCGGAGCCGTTTGCAGAAAGCTGCGAAGGTTGCTTTAAGGGTGTTGTCTGTCGAAGGCAAGGCCAGAGTATTAAAGTCGTAAATCTCCACTGCGGCCAGATAATCGATATAAGCCTGATTGGTGACTGTGCCGTCTGCCCCGCCGGTAAGAGGTGCGCCAGCCGTTTCTGCTAAAGCTCCGGTGCCCGAAAAGACAACCCAGTCATTTACGGTGAGCCCGGCAATATTGGCTACCGTTTGCAGGTCCTGTTCAACCCCATCCACTAGGGTGGATATATCAAACTTTGTATCATCATCAATATTTTCCTGAATGACCAGGGAAATGTCATTCCCGCGGACCCCGCCCCATTTAGCGGTAACCGTAAGATTGCCAGCTGTAGCCGTTGCCTTCGTCCCGGCGTTAAGCCTATACAGGAGGAGTTTTTGGGCTCGTTTCAGGGCTTCGTTAATCAAGAGTAATTTAGGATCAACGATACTGTAACCCAACTTAGTGGACGTGTCTTCCCCTGCCTCAATAGTGATTACCTTATTGGGTTCGCCCCAGCTCAACGCTAGTGGAATCGAAACTATGCCACGTTCCCCAAGGCTTCCCAGCGCTTGAGGTTCTGACTTAAAGTTTACATAAACCCCTGGCCGCACTTTATTTTGTGCAACCCACGTGCCTGCTGCCATGTTACTTGACCTCCTTCTTCAGAAAATTGTCTAATAACTCAAGGACTTCTTCCTGGGTGTATCGTTGTCCATCCTCCAAGAGTGCATTTAAAACATCCTTTTGAGGATATTTTTTAGACTGCAGTATCTGCTGTTTCGTGTAGGTCTTCGTGACCTGTACATCTTTTTTCTCGGTGTTAACCACGTACATACCCCTCCTGTTCCATGGTTTGCATAAGCGGATCCGGCTCAACGCTGCGCTGTACATGGAAGTTATAGTTGACAAAAAAGTGAAGCACTCCGTCAACAACCTCATGGCGCATTCCCGTGCCTCGGATAGGGCCGCCATCTGCGCTAATCAATTCCATTTTGTCGTACAGCTGCTCTGCCATGTCATGCAGATCCTCATTGCTCCCATCAAAGTAGTGGATATCGAACGAATGACTACGTTGGTACCGCCGGCCAAGGAGCTGATCCTGTGACGCTGGAAAGAGCTTTACAAAAAAACAAGGCTTTTTGAAGCCCTGCCTAATTTCCTCGCCATGTACTTTTATCTCCGGGAAATGCTGATCCAGTGCCGACATGACGCTATCCCGAACCAAGTTTACCGTAATCACGTCATCATCTCCTTGGCGGTCGGCCATTCATTATTTGCTCTAGGATCTGGATTTGCTTGCGTTCGAGGTACTTGGGCAGCTCCCGTTCAATCTCCTGCATGGAGATGGTCATCATGAATTTGCCACTGACCCAACCGATTTTCCTTTTACCCACATACATGCCTAAAGAGCCATATCTTTCCTTATAAGCTGCCTTTGCCTCTTTGGTCAGGTGTATCACTGATCGGTCATAGATAAATTTGTTGCCTTCCCAGTGCCCCGGTACCCAATGCGCCCGAAAGCCGTATTCCACGAATGAAGCATACTCTAGATTATTAAAAATCTCTATGACATAAGCGTCACCTGTTCGAGAAACATTCCCAACCTGCCATTTTCGGCGGAGGTCACCGTGGTCTGCCAGCATCCGCATCTTAATCTTTCGTAGAGAGCGCATAGCCATCTCCGACAGGAACTCCCTGATGAACCGTTCCATCACGCGCTCATCTAGGGCTTTTTGGAATGATTTTGCTAATCTCTCGAATTCCTCGAAGCGAAAACTTCCCCAGCGAGCCATTAGGCTTTGTCCTCCCTTTGTAGGCTGATTTCTTGATGGGAGCCATAAAGAAAGGGCTCTCCCGCCGTAAATTTCAGCGTCCTGCCGCAATGGGTGACTGCCACTGTGTCCCCCTGTTTAATCTCCAACTCAGGGGCTATGAAAAACTTGGTCTCATAGAGAATATTGTTCGTGGATTCCGTTTGCTGATTGCTGGCCAACGACTTCTGAGAGAGCTTACATTTTTGATCAGCATAGACCGTCTGCTCCTCCTGCCGGGTCTCTCCTGAGGGCTTCTTTACGTCGATCATGCGGCTAACTGTGCAGGTGTCCTCATACAGTTTTTTAATGGCCCGGCGATGACGCTTATAGTTGATCATCGCTACCACCTCAGCTTCCGGTATCGGTTCAGATCGATGCGGTAATTCAGGACTACTTTGTCTATGACATCCTTCGAAGTATTAGACACCCCGTCTCCTCTTCCGGGGCTTACCTGTGTATCTCCAATTTTCACGGCTTCAGAGCCGCCGACCGTATCGGAGATTTCATCCACATGGGGAAGGTCAATCCGGACAGCGTCAATAGTCATCGATACCCAGGTGAATTTTAAAGAGTTCGGGATATCTAAAAGGTTGCAATAATGCAAAATTCGCCATCCGAGTTCTTCAATGTAATCTTTTATTAAGCTATCCATATCCTCAGTTTTCAACTCCAGGCGATTTTTTACCTTTGTTAGGATAGTTTCTTGGTTGCTTGGATCGCTTGGATGCATTATCTTTCCTCATCTCCCCTTCTTGCCCGCTTGCTTTTTTATTTCCTGGGGAGCCCGGCTCGTTCTGATCTTTATGCCCTTCCAGATCGGCTTCTTTTTTCTTTTCCGCCAACCTGCGGGCACGGATAAATGCAGTGGCACTCATTTTACTCCTCCAGCGTGGCGATCCTGGCTGCAAATTCAGCCAGGATCGATTGAACGTCTGTTCCTGTAACTCCGGGAATTTCAGATACAGTAACAGCAGAGGCGGAAATAGATCCGCCCTCGCCGCTTTCCAACTTTTCCAGGTATTTAATCACTCCATGGATTTTTCCCACTGGCGTTGTTCTGGATTTAACACTGCTTAAATCTGGCATTTTGCAGCCCCCCTTACGCTATCTTATGGACAAACTGAACTATACGGATATTCTTATTCTCATATACTCTCTCCCAATTATCCGGGGTTTCCAACTCTGCGTTAGTGGGGGATACCCCTGTCACTGAATCCTCCGTCCATTTTACGCCCCGTGGGTGCAGGATAAAATGCTGCCGGTTGACAAGAATATCGTCGCCCTGCAGGCTGTCGCGATCCGTTTCCGTGGGTACTGGTGCAGCCCCATTGCCAAAACCGATCGCCCCTGGTCCAAACAGGTAAGTAGTGTAGACACCGGCTGCATTGGGGTGTCCATCGTCCACGAGAACCCGCTTGCCCAGGTAAGCGGCAAAAGCAGCGCCGGTCACAGGGTCTTTCTGCCATTCAATCAACTGGTCCTTCAGCAGTTTACTGTAAACGGCGCTGTGCATAGAGAAGGCTGTAAGCTTGTCGGCGGCGTCTCCAAGCTTCTGTTGGGCGTCAACGGTCGTGGTTGCGCTAATGACGGCAGCAGAGCCGGCAGCTCCGGAAATGTCATGCTTGTTGCCGGCCATACTAGGCGTTGCAAATACACCTTTCAATGTACTGAACAGCATTTTCTGGCGATCCCTGTTCCACCATGCCGCCACAAGATCAGCAATAGCCCGAAGGGGATCGTCCCCAGACAGAGCTTTGGCAAGGTCGTTGGCCCCCCACGCTTTGCCCCTGGTATGCAATCGAGACATATCTTTGGCAGCGACAATGTGATTTACCGATAAAGGGGTTGTATCGCTAAGGATTTCAGAGTCACCTGTTAGGTCGTTCCAGAACGGCATATTAAGGATGGTTCCTCCGGTTGCCGCAAGTTCGTCCAATTGCGAATCCGGAACAACAATCCCAGATTGCACCAAGGCCGAAAGTTCTGCTGTGCGTTGAATTAAATAAGGGTTAAATACTTCGGGGACGATCACGTCCGCTATACGTGTTGCTGGCATGTTAACATCACCTCATAAGTTATTTTTATTGTTTAGCTATAGCCTGGAGTTGCTTTGCTAGATCGGGATTATCCCGCAGGAGTCGGCCTTGCTCCGTCAAATTAAAGGTTTCCTTCTTCCATGGATTGACCTGACCATCTCCGCTTTTATGCCTCTTACTTTCATGAGGTTGAGCCCCTTTGAATTGGGGGTCTGCCGGATCCTTCTTCTCGACAAACAAAAAAGCCTTGCTTTCCCGCAGGGCTTTGAGTTGATCGTCTAATCCTGACTTAATAGCCCCATCCTCATTAACCTCAATTTTAGTTTTATCAAGGAGTGTGGAAATTAAATCCGGGTCGTGAGCATCACCGGCCACAGAAAGCTTGATTGCCGTCGAGATGGACATGTCCCGCAGCTTCGCCTGGTACTCTTCCTCCTTTTTCTTATTGTCTTTTTGAAGCTGCTCAATTTGACCTTTAAGGGTTTCGTTGTCTCCGGCAGACTTCTTTAGATCGGCCAGCTGCCCATCCCGTTCCTTCAACGCTTCTTCGGATTTCTTTTTTGCCTCGTTGACCTCGTCAAAACGAACCTTGGGAATATATCCTTTGAGCTCTTCCTGAGATGCCTGAGCGGCTTTCTCTGCTTGCTCTTCGCTCAACCCTAAAGCGACAAATTGTTCTTTAGTCATTTTATATCCGTCCTCTCATCTTCACTTTTAACCCGGTCGTGTCCGGTGATGACTTTGTAGTTAACGCCCAAAATTCCAAAATGGCGGCATAATAAAAGACACCTCGTCACAGGTGCCAAATCTGGTATAATTTTCTTATCAGCACTTACTCGCTGAATATCTAGGAAAGGAGAACTTTCATATGGGCAAAAATCAATGGGTGTCGCCCAGAGGTAATGGAAAATGGGGCGTTCATGGCGAAGGTAACGAGCGCGATACTAAACAATTTGAAAACAAAAAAGATGCCATTGACTATGGCAAAGCCATTGCCAAGAATCAGGGCTCAGAATTAATTATTCAAGGCGGAAACGGTAGAATTCAGTCAAAAGACAGCTACGGCAAGGACCCCAATCCTCCCAAAGATACCGAGCACTAATCGTATGTTGGCGTCATTCTTACCCTAAAGCCATCGCTTACATCTACATCCTCATTTGTGATTGCGGCAATGGTTTTAGGGTTTTCTTCATCGGTTTCAATTACAATTTTTGTGAACTGATTTGATAGAACTCTAAAATCCTCCATATTTGCTCCCTCCTCTCCTGAAATAAAAATACCACCTATCGAAACCGATAGATGGCTTTAACCGTTTTCAATTAATCGCATGGCCTTAGCTCCAGAAATTTCATCCGCTCTAAATACCATGTCCGAGCTTCCAATGCCGTCTCCGTCATATCCCATGACCCTATCCATCAACAGATTATCATTGTCCACGATCCAGCCTTTTTCTTTGTCATGTAGATACGGCACAAAGTCCTCTATCTTGCCAACCTGATTCAGGTCAGTCAAATAATAATAAGTTGTGTCCATTATCTCACCTCAGCGTTTCTATTCCATCCGGGACTTTAAGATTCTTGGATAGCTCATTCATCTGCCTTGAGAGCTTCACGGCTTCGGGATCAGCCTTGTTCTTCATGAGCCTCCATTTTTCATACAGGCTGTGCATCTCTCCATTTTTGAGCTTAAAGCTTTCCGGTGTATGATACTGAACCTCAAACTTTTGCCCATTTGGAGATTGGTAAGTGCAGTTAATGCCCTTGTAGGGATTCGCCTTAACCGGCCAGGTGTTCTTGAGTTTTACGAGAGAATAACCTTTCTTAGCCAGCGCCTCATTCACCACGGCATATTGACCTACCAACTTACTATGGGGAGCCTGATAAGTATAGCGGATCACATCGTTAGTCCCTGAGATAGTATTGTCAATAACCTGAGGGCTCAAGCTCTCCTTACTATCCATGTTGACCTTGCGCAAGTAGGATTCTTTGCTTTTGATCCGATAATCAAGCCCAACCATTTCAGTTTTAGTAGCTTCAGAGACTTCTTTCAAGTCCTTGGTTATGCCCGGTTCCTTGGCAATAATCTTATCGTAAGCATTCAGCTTTCGGTAATCCGCCTTAAGGGTGCCCCACTTCTCAGCTTCAGTATACTTCAAATCCCTGAAGTCATCAAAGGTTTTCGGCGCATCTTTGCCGAGAATCTTTTTATAACGAGCGTACTGCTCTTGATCCGAGTAGACATTAGCAGCCTTTTTCTGCATAATCTCAGTTTGGCCTTGACCATACTTATCTACAACATGCTTCTTGTACCATTCAGGATAAGTCATATTTTCAGAAACGGTATAGGTTTCTCGTGTCTTCGGGTCCCGGGCTATTCTCTCGCCGATACCTTCATCATCGTCGAAATAGGGGACTGTTGTACAACGACAATGGCAATGAATTGGCGGATTATTTATACCAATTTCCTGCTCAGATATCTTAAAGACTTTCCCGTCAAGTCCTTGACAGATTTCACATGTGCCTCCCTTTTTGGTTCCAAGTTCTAGCGTTGCTAGAAATTCATACCGATCAACAACACCGCTTTCACTATAGCTGTTCATTGTGGCCTGCTCAACAAAAAATGCTGTCTCTGTCTGCACCAGTCGGTAAGCCTTTGAGTAGGACACATTCATTCTCTTGGCCAGATCCTGAGTCGTTCGGTCAATGCTATCACCACGAATAAATGATTGAGATAGCTTGGTGTACAACTCTTGCTTCAGCTTGTCTCGATCGTTCCATATCCGTTGTGACCAGTTCGCTCCATCAAGCTTGGCTTTAAGGACCGTTTCCAGACCTTTATGGTCTACACGAGCAAAAGAGACTCCTATGCCTGTGCCTGACTGAATCTCAAAAAGGGTTCGGTAATACGTGTCAGTATAGGCGCTACCCAAGAGATCCCCGGTACCCTGCTGCTTACTCCCGGCCAGCATCTCGACTTGTTGATTGATCTGCATTTGTAGGGCTTCAAAACGGCTGACCCGGGTACGGTAGTATGCATTGTCTAGCTGTTGCGTCCAGCGACCGTCCGCATTATCTTTGGCCTTTTCCATGAATTCTTCAAGTGTCCATCGAAACTCCTTTAGCTCCTTAGCGTTGAGTTGCCGCTTTGCTTCGGCCAGATCGACAATGCCATTGTTATCGGCATAGCGCTGGTAGAAAACTTCTATGTCACGCTGGATAGATCGAATAGCCCGATCGTATTCTTTGCGAAGGGCTTTTGTATACTCATCCGCCTTGTCAAATTGACTTTGGGCCAGCTGCTCAAAACGCTTCTGCCAATACTCTGCCGGCTTCATTCGGTCTCACTCGTTTCTGGATCAACGCAGAAGCCCACTATATTGGTATCATTTTCAGGGCTGCTCTCATTATTGATGGCTTCAATCAAGCCGGAAACTGCGTCAAATGATTCCTTGTCAATGAGCCCCTGTTCAACTTGGTTTATCAGGCCATCACAAGCCTTTTGGATCAGGCTATTAATCTTCGCTTCCGTCATCTTTTCCAACATTATTCTCACCCCCTAATCCCGGATAATCGCTAAGGCTTTCTTCTCTCTCTTCTTTAACCCGTTTTAATTCATCCTTGGCATCCGTTACCCAGGGATGATTTGATATGACCGTCTCATCAGAGATAATCCCCACGCTATTCTTAGCATTCGTGATCGTATCCGTTTCGTTCATCAAGATGTCGCGATTTAGGATAAAATCAACGGTTTCCTCCGAGAAATCCTGCCTTGCTGTATTAGCGATATGCTGATCAATAAACCATCTCAATTGCTCCAATCCGGCCTGGAATTCCGCCTCAAAATCGTTAGCATCCATGTCCAAGTCCGAATAAAGGAACTTTAAAGCAATACCGGAAGGGCTATTCCCAAATTTGTCAGACTGGGTGTCCACACCGCGTCCGAATTCGTAAATATCCTTCCGGTCCATCTCCATGTGATTTTTGTAGGCCTCAGTATTGATTTCCAGGCTCCGGGTCTCTAGCCCGCCATCCCCCGTGACCTTAACAGCCCGATATACGGACAAGTTATGCCGGAATTCGCCCAGATCTGTACCATCATAATCTTTGATCACATAAATACTATTGGGCAAATCGTCAAGATCGTTGGAATTGCTTGATTTTCGCTTGTCATAATCATCAACGAGAGACTTAACATCTTTAATCAAAGGAACCTCATCATCGTTGTACTTAAAACAAATAAAGGGAATGCGCTCCCAGTTGTAAAGCTTTTCCCTGGGCTTTCCATCTTCAGCTTTATTAACTAGGAGTTTGAAATGGCTATCCCATTCCCCCTGTTCAAAATCGGGTGTAAGCTGATCATCGGACAGAATATATCTCTTCACGCCACTGGTATCCCAAAACTCTACTTTAGTTACAATCGTTTTGGTAATCCCGAGGTACGTTTCTACTTCATAGATCCGTATCAGGGCATCAAGCATCGTATGTTCAGCATCACGCCAAAGGGGGATGATCTCCTCTGCAGGGATTCGCTTAAGCGAAAGAAGTCCCTGGTCATTGTAATAGATGTGGAGCCACGCTTTTCCCTTGATAATGGCCTCTTTACCCAAGTTCTTGAGTGCTTGTAGAAAGGCCTTGTTAAAATACTTCTGCAAAAGCTCTTGGTATGCCGTGTTATCTGTCTGAATAGATAGAGGCTTGGATAAAAGGTACCCGACTTTCTGCTTTACCAGCTTCTTTAGGAAGTTATGAACAAGCTTATTGTTTGCTAAATTCTTATCCTCAACCAATTGACCGCCTTCGCCGATCACCAAGCGCTTTCGTCGTAGGATATCCGGATTATTGGCATAATACCTCTGCCCGACGTACATCCAACCTAATTCTTCTGATGCCTTCCATTCGCTAATCTCTAGCTTAATGATTTGCTCAAGGCTCATCGCCGTCCGGGATCCAGCTTTAATTATTGTGGCTATGCGCTCATTCTCTGAGATTGGCATTAGTTCACCTCGCTTTCGCAGGAAAGTTTAAGGTTTTTGTAGAAGTTTAATTGAAAAATGTGTTTAGGTGGGATTTAATTGGCGCTAACCTTAATAGATTACAAAATATTGCAATATGTTAATCAATCCACAAAAGTAGAACAGTCAGCGATTGTTAATCGCTTTTCATCCGAAATAGACTCTATTGAATATCGGCTAGAATTATTAGCCGAGCAAGAATACCGCACTGTGAGCAATAGTTTCCGTATCCCCATCGAAAATACAAGCTATATCCAGAAAGAATATGTCTTAGTTAAAGATGATAACGGGCTTTCATACGACAAACCTACAGGGTTTTTTTATATAACCGATAAAGGGAAAACCGCTTTACAAGAGTACGAACTGGATAAGCAATCTGAATTACGTCGTAAGTATGAGGAACGGTTTTGGCGTGCGTTCCCTGTCGTAATTTCCCTTATAGCTTTGATGAAGTCTTTTCAAAATGAGTTTATTTCATTATGGCAATTAGTAGCGCAGCTATTGAAATAGCTGCTGGCAACCATTCCGGTATGTCTGGAAGAAAATCCATTATTTTATAAAACAGATTTGATTTTTCGCCCCTTATTTCTATCGCGTCCGCAGCAGTTTTTTCTTTTCTTTCGAACATTGACTCACCTCTTTTCCTTCTCGTCGTATTAGAATGACACCCCAGGTTTCTTCATGTCGCCTTCACAAGCATAGCGGGCCTGATCAATGCTGTGGTTATTCGTCTCTTCAAGCTTCGCCTTGGGATTTCCGTCGGGATCGACCATGTAATCAATATCCTCGAACTCTTTTGCCGTCTTAGGCGTCCTTACGGGGTCGATCACAATCTCCTCCAGATCATCAAGCCACTTCTCACCGTATTCCACTGACCCTGGACCTTTCTTGGCCCCTTTAATCCGGATCCCGTAGCCCTTCATTTCGTCGATACTCTTGGGCTCTGCGCTATCCGCAATGATCATGTCATTCTCATAACCTTTTTTCTTGATCCAATCTGCTGCTTCCCGGTTGCTAATCTTCACCCCGTGCAACTCATCCATGGCGTAAAGGATCCGGCGGGTTTTATCCAAGTGCCACCGGCCAAAGGAAAACGCATCCACGCCATAACCCCAGTCAATCCCTTGCCGGATATTGTCAAAGGTCTTCATCTCGGCATCTGTTATGGTCCTGAACACCAGGTTATCGAAGGGAACAACGCCAGAGCCAATGGCTTTCCCGAGATATTCCCACTTGTACTTCAACGAGATGCCGTCACTGTCCAGCTTACCTTTATATTTAACCCCTTCGGCTTCTTCCTTGAAGGCCTTGGATATATAAGGATTCTCCAGATAACTGGAATGATGGATATAAGTATTGGCCGGGATAAACTGGGACTCATACTTTTTGTTCACCCAGCTTTGCTTTCGCTTTGGTGGGTTGTAGGAATAATAAAAGGCATAAAAAAGACCATCCGGCAACTCTGCGCGAAGGACAGAATTTTCGATGGTGGAGACCTCGTCTTCAGTTTTAAATTCTGCTAACTCCTCAATCCACATAAAAGCTATCGGGAATTTGGCCACCTTGATCGATTTAATTTTTAACGGATCATCGGCCCCTCGGAAAATGATCTTATTTCCTCGGGAGAGGTAGGTCAGTTGCAGCGGGTTCTTTGTTTCCTTCCAGTAAGCCGATACGCCTAAAAGTTCTATAGCTTCCTTAAGCTGCTCAAATACAGACTCATTGAGGGTTCGACCTACTTTCCTGATGCACAAAGTTGTGACCGGGTACTTCATCATATCCTTGATCAGCTTTAAAGCAATGTGGGTGGACTTCGCGGACCCGCGACCACCTTTGAGCACATGGCGAAGGTATTTATGAGAATTGGAGGCTTTCCAGAAGGATTGAAACTTCGACGTGACAATTTCGGAAAGCTTAACCTGTGTCGGTGCTGCTGTCATCGCCATCATCGTCACCGCCGCCGATATCGTCTATGATCTGGACGCCAATATTTGCGCTAATGTTAACGTTATCTGTATAAACCCCAGCCATCTCCAAAATGACCTTACCGTGCTGAAAGCTTCCCCGTAATGCCTCACGAACAAACGTGTTGAGTACCGGGCCAAGAGCCTGCTTAACTACTTCTCTTGATCTTTGCTCGTATAACCTTACAAATCCGGGTTTCGAAAAAGCTTCGTAGTAGACTGGGCGTGAGCATTTTGCTAGTTTACAAACATCAGTGATTGACTTCATTCTGTATTCTGGATTTACCAATACCTCAAGCAGATTACGTTCCTTTTCAGTGGGCTCGTAATCTGTTAAGTTTTGTAAGTGCTCATTCATCCGTCAATCACCTCCTAAAATGTCCGGTAACTCCTTCCCGAAGTCATTCCAATCAAGTCCGTACTCGTCTAAAATTGCCTTAAAATCTTCTATGTCATGAGGCCTTAATTTAAGCCCTCGTTCTCCCATTGTAATGTGCCGCAGTTCATGTAACATCAAAATCTTCAGTTGGTTCTCGTTTAAGAAACTCGTATTTCGCTCATAAAATGTGATGATAAAATCAAATGGCAGGTAAGCTTTAAAAACTTCCTGCACTTTCCTGCAATCGGCGAATGTTATCTTCTCGCCACTCTTACGCTCCTGACTAATCACATAGCCTATTTTGATGTTCCACTCACGGATAAAATTAAATTCAGGATACCGATTTATGATTTTAGTAGCAAGTAACCTCAATTTCCTGCTGGGCTCAGCATCACGGATTCCCATTCGCCTTTTTAGGTTCCGGATAAGAATTGTTTTATCTTTCTCGTTCTGCTCATCCCAAAGACGATATAGAGCCTTGAAGGCGGCACAAGTGGTTTCACATTCTTTATTTTTGAAACACTCACTGCATATTTCATTCATTTTGCCACCTCTTTTTTAAATTCCCTCGGCTTGAAGAATTAATATCCCGCTTGTGTTTGTTGGCAGGCGGAAGGATTTTCTTACTTTTTTGTCCAATACTCTTTTTGATGTTAACTTGAAAGGGGTATTGTAATGGAGTCAAAAAAGTTTGATTTTGGATCTTATGGAACAATCACTTGTGCAATAGAATATAAAAACGGTCTTTACCATGCATCAACGACATCACAAATAGATTTTCGCGAAATTGATTCTTGGGGAAAATCCGAAGAAGATGCTGCTCTACACCTATTGACAAAAGTCCAGAGGGAGGATGGTAAGGCATTATAATTACTACCTCTACCCCATTCACGCCCGCCTTTACCTGCCTACCTTTGATTTTATTAATGAAAATGGAATATCTTCCATGATTATGCTATATACTCAATGTGAGGGGATTTCGATTACTAAAGGCAACTCAGTAGACTCCACTTCGGAAGGAGTTGCCCAACATGAAACGATTAAGATCTTTATTGGATCACCCAAAGACTCGACTTGTCCTATTGGTATTAACCCGGGAAATCACAAACAATTATCAGCTCCTAATTTACATTATAGACTTCCTGTTTAGATACTTTTTCTAAGTAAATTGTGTTAACTAGCCTTTAGTAAGTGCCCCTCCTTGGATAGAAAACTATTCTCGGAGGGGCAATTACTAGAAGTTAAAAATAATAAATTGCAAAGCAATGCAGGGGAGAATCGACTCGAACCGCATTGCTTTTGTGTCGTTTCAGATCATAAATTAATTTATTTTCCCGATGATTATTTTTTTGAAATGCTTAAGGTGCTGCTCAAACCATGATTCTGCCTGGTTTTTGCCTAAAACCCTATATCTATAAAGTGTAAAATAAAAAATCATAAAAAAATCCAATTTAACTGTTTATCGAATGCCGCGGTATGCGATTAGTGCCCAAAAAACCACCGCCGCGAGATCTACGCCCGCCTCGTCTGCCTAATACCCCCTCGTCGACGTTCATATCCGTCATGTCGCATAAGTTGCTCAGCTTCATGATCATTTATATTAACTTTTTTAGACTTTGGGTGTTTCTTAACATCTTTTATATTAGCCAATCTTCGTAACACCTCCGGCTGTTTATATCGAACTATTTCACCGACCGTACACATACCGGAATCACCCCACCTTAAAAAATTGAACGCCCCAATTATGAGGCGTTCATCGAGAGGAGGAAATATAGTTCGAGCCTAGACTCGTCAGTTTGACATATTGAAAAGGCACCCCCATTTAGGAAGTGCCTTTTGCGTGGAGAAGCGCGCGCAGTTACCTCTCCTATGACTATTGTATATAAACATTACTTAGTCTTCAGATTGATAGCAAGGGTAAGGATTTGCACCTTACATATGATTATCTGCGTGTTAGTCGGCACCTTGAAGGGATATAGGGTTTTTATGATTTTCACACAGTTTATTGGCAGTCCTACCTTTCCAGCTATTTACCCGACTTGTCTTACAGCGTAAGCTTATGCACCTGCCATCACTCAACCCGTATTTATAGCGTCTACCTATTCCGCCACCTTGCATATAAAGAAACGCCCTAGACTTAATCCAGGGCGTGCCTCTTACGAGGTAGTATATCACGACTAGTCAATTTCAGTCAATAATGTTATGCTAAAAGATTACATCCCAAGAAATTTCATATACTCAGGTGTTTTTTTTTCAGGCTTCTTATGGTTTCTGCTTTTACTTCCACCGCCTGGTACTATCCCACCATCTAACGGCAAGGGTTCCTTATGATGCAAATTCGGCGGATGCTTGGAATAAAACTGCTCAAGGGCCTCATCAGGCGGCAGGGCTAAAAACCGCTCAGCCCACGTTCCCCTGACGTGCGGGATATCTACACCAAGATCTGTTGCAAGCTCATCTTCTTCAAGCTCACATACTGGTTCCGGCTCAGGCTCTTCTTCTGGAACATATGTGCAGACTTTGTTTTTCCAATGAGCACATAATTCACAGTCTGTCCATCCGTTTGGGCATTGCCTTATTCCATTTGGGCAATTCATAACTTAAACCTCCCGTAGTCTGCCTTGCCCCTATAGACACACCTTCGATATTGCCTACACTCCTCACATTTTTTCTGAGCAAATATAATTGGGTTGTAGCAGGCCATAGGGTTGTCTAATGACTCTCCTTGGCTATAAAATTTTGCTTCTAAAGCGTTTATTTCAGCTTCAATAACTATTGCTTTATCAAGATACTTTTCAAGTTCTTGCCTTTGATAGGCAATTTGCTGTAAAATATCTTCTCGCGAATTCTTTACACCTTGATCCGACATTCATTCCACCTCCGCCATTTCTCTTCAAGCTCATCTAGTCTTAGTATTACTTCTGGATCTGTGAAGCGTCTGAGCCTCAATCTCTCCATTTCATTTTGTTCAACTTTCGGCATGTAGTATGGGTACATTTTCATCTGCCATTGCTTCCAGTGCTCTCGCCAGTTTGCAGATTCGTGAGGTCCTTCTCTACCTTGGTGATGTGCATAGCAAAGGGTGACTATGTTTTCCACGCATGCGATTCTGTCTCTGGCTTCAGAACGCAATTCAATGTGATGGTGATTCGTATTGTATGAACTTCCGCACCCGGGATGGAGGCAAACGCCACCATCCCTTTCATCTACCTTTTTATAGGCATTTTGAAGCAAACTGCTAGGGCTTGGCACTTACCCGCAGGCACTCCAGCCACAGCTTGTATTAATGCATTGTGCGCAACCACCGCCGTTAACGGTCCGATTTCCGCAGTCTGGGCATTTATCGCTCATGCCTTCTTGCCTCCGATCCTTTCCCACCTGCACTCGTCGATTAGTGGATATTTGCACTCGCCACTAAGTTCACAATCTTTGCATTGGCAAGCTTGTCCTTTGCATTTCCGGCATTTGCAGACCATTATCGATTTCTTAAGATCCACTATGATTTGCCCTCCCATTTCCAAATACTCAATTTACCTTTAGCCGGCACCGGATTATCCAGGGCCTTGATATCCTCCAGTATCCAAGCATACCGACCTACCGCATACTCCCCAAAATCATACTCATGGCCTTTAGCTGACTTAACCCGGTCAATAAATTCAGGAGTCATTTCGATACAATCAACAAGTTTACAAGTTGCAACTACTCTTCCAAGTGGTAGGTTATCTAAGCTTAACCCAGCTTTATTAAGCACCGTTTTAAAGGGTTCTTCGCAACATAATTGTCTGAGGTATTTTTTAAACCCCTTACTTGAATGAATTGCTAATTGCCCACGATACTCGGTTGACCAACTTCTAGTTTCAATTTTCTTGGTACCTATTGCCACAAGTGATGCCCATGGCTGCATTAGTGATATAGCCTTCATTCCCCAACCTCCAAAACCTCAATTTCCATCCGTTCATCTTTCGCATGTCGACAAGGTATCTTTTCAACCGTAGCTTTGTTAACCTGCCGATCATCAAGCCAGACTATCTTGTTACAGCCGTCCAAGGCTGACTTTAGATAATTGTCGACATCTCCATCATTACCCATAAGTGAAGATTTTCCATGTAAGAATACTTTGACATTTACGGATACAGGATTGATAATTGGTTCTTTGGTTTGGCTTAATGCCAACCATCCTATCTGCTCTTTATAAGCAAGGTACCTAGCCGCCTCCGGCTTAACATATTTCCCTCTGCCTGTCATTCTGACTGCCGGAATAGGACGGCCAGAGATTGTTATAAGCATGTTGGCTTCTCCAAAACAACTTCTTTATCGTGGATATTTCCGATTACCACAACACGAAAGTCGATAATCGTGTCACAAGTTAGGTCAAATGAAATATTGGGCTGACTACCACACCACACCATGAACCTTGCTAGATCTTCGTTCCAGATTATTTCAAACTCTCTGGTCCAACCGTTTTTGTTAGTAGCTTTAACTCTATCGCCTTCAAATATTTCCTTTCTGTCATGCCCGATGTTATTATCCTTAAGCCCTGTGTACCGCATGAGTTCAATTTCATCAAACTCATATTCTGCCGTATCTCCATTTCCATCAGTTAAGTCAACCTCAACCGTCTCACAATCGAAGCATATTCTTTCTACGGGTACTAGCCACTTTAGAGACTTGATATACGCTTTAAACTTAATCTCCCTACTCATGTTCATCCTCCAATAGTTCATCTTTCCAAAGGCTAATGTTTATTATCTTCCTACCGCACTCTGGACAAAAACTCATACGATTTTCGCTAGGACCATCCTCGGCAAATATAACTACAGCAGTGCATTTTGAACAACTCCAATTCCCTTCATCATCCTCCGACCATTCGCAGGTTCTTTCCTTTAGGTCTTCAGGAGACAATCCAGAAGATTCGTATTGGCCTAACCTATTTCTGAGTTCGGCATGTCCTACTGCCATATGATAGATAAGTGTTATAGGGCAACCGCAGTCCATGTGCTCTCCGAATTCTTCAACAGAGGCATCAATATCGGTATTACACCTTTCCATGCATTCCCTTTTGCAGTAATCGACTAGGCTTAGATCTCCTTCTCCTTCAAAATCGCGAAGGAAGACTTCCTTGTCTTTGATAACCGTCATATTGTGAAGGTATTGGTAATTACCCTGAGGGTTTTCGGTAACTAGACGGATAAATTTTCTATTCACTTTTATCCCTCCGTCATTAATCTAAACTCAGTATTATTTCGTATCGATTTCGCTATTGCCCTTATAACGTCATTCATCACAAGAGCTTGACTGTTCAGTGATTTTCCGCAATAGTCTATGATGTTAATGTCACTGTACTTTACACCTACGTCATCCAAGAACTTGCTTACCATCAGGAACATTTCTTGCTCGGAAAATTTTGCGACTTCATGAATCATCGTGAACCGTCTCAATAGTGCCGGATCAATCATATCTAGGCGATTAGTGGCACCTATAAGCACAGTATCATTCCTGACGCAGTCCAATGCTTGCATGAGTCCTATAGTTACCCGTGCCATTTCCCCTACATCTTCCTTGCCTCTTTTCATCCCAATGGCATCGACCTCATCAATCATAAAAACACATTTATGGTTTCCGATGAATTCAAAGGCTTTGTTGATGTTTTTGGCTGTGCTGCCTAAGTAACTACTGATGGCGTTTGAAAAATTCATATAAGCAAACGGTAAACCGATCATATAGGCTAGATATCTTCCGAAGAGTGTTTTTCCTGTTCCACTTTCTCCGTGAAGCATCAACGAATTAAGATACCGAATGCCCATTTCTGATAGCTTTTGACTTGTCTCGTACATTCCCAGGACTTCTTCTGTGACCGCATCTTCACGTTCCGAGAGGAAATATCTGTTTTCATTGAATGTCATTGAAACATCTTCCATGAGCAGAATACCTTTTATGTCATGGGGTAATTCCATTAAGTTGAGCGATGATACTTGGAGTTGATTTAGAATATATTTGCAAAACGGTCTATTGGACTTAGTACTGTCGCTTTCAGTGATAACTTTTACCCATTGCTTTGCTTCCCGTATATCATTCATGGCAACTGCCCTAATAAGGTTCCTTACCTTGTCGTTCATACATAACCTCCTATACGAAAATCACCTATCTCGTCAGGTCCTTCTCCAGCTTCGCTGCCCCCAGAGCTATCACTAGCGAGTTGTGCTTCCCTCTCAAAATGTCGACTACTGCCTCCATGTAGAAATATCTTTCCTCGGCAATATTTAGAGCGCTTTCGATAGTTAAGTCTGAGTCTCCAACCTTCCGCTTTCTTGCAAATTGGATGGACATAGCCTCGCGTTCTTTTTGGGTACCTGTAGCAAGCAGGTAGGATTCCGTCTTTGTATCCTTCCAGAGACGATTTGTTCGCTCGAAAGCTGTTTTTGCTCTTGCTAGGTCGAACCGAGCCTTGGAATATAGGGTATCGATCAAGCTCTCTAATCGTGTTATATCCGTTTTGTCCGGTTCTGCCGGTACTTGAATATTGGCTATCTCCCGTTCGTAGCTCCTCATCTTTTCCGCCCAACTGCTGTCTGCCATCAGTTACCCTCCTCTCATCATTAAGCTCGGTTCCCCGAGCCATTGGTGGAGGACGGTTGTTCGCTTGTATTACTGAGACCTTAACGGGCTGTCTTCCGAACGCGATACACTCTTCCTTGGTCTCCATCCAGATATCAATTCGATACCCTTTGATGTCTTTGCCGGTATCAAGGGCAATTACTTCACCTATGCCCTCGATAATTAATTTGGTACCTAATGGGATTACTTTGGGGTCTACAGCCACTATGCCTATACCTGCAGGTTCTCCGTGCTTTGTAGGACCTTCAAGGCAATACGCTGTGGCCGTAAATGTCTGCATCGCTAGATGCGTTAAAAGAATTGCTACTAAGAGCAATTACCCTTGTTCATGTGAGTTTTTCATCCCCACACCACTTTCTTTTTAATATTCATTTTCCGCATCCAATCATAGAAACGTGGTTTACTAATTCCCAATCTTTCTGCAGTTGCAACGACACTTGCCCCATCATTTAGCATTTTGAGTATTACTTCTTTTGCCGCAGCCCCGTATTCTTTTTCGGCATATGCGAGTTTAGGAGGCTTTGCGAAATAGCATTCCAATGTGCAATATCCGCGGTTTCTTCTTCCATCTTTACGTTGCAGCAAACTTAATATTTTACCGCAATTTAGACAACGAGTTGTTTCCGCCATCATTTGTTGTACTTCTGGAGGATATTTACCGTCCGCTGCGTATGTTGTGCTCCTTTTCATAATCTTCCTCCCGCTAAGCATCAAAATTTGTTCTAATTTCTTCCCAAGTTTTTGGTCTTACCCATATATCGTTCGCGCTCATCTCCCAAGCATTTTCAGATGCAACTAAAAGAGCGTGTAACACTACTTCTCCCATGGCTCTGCCCGCAGGTGGTGGTACCATATTTCCGATGGCCTCCCGCCATCTTTGGTCTGAGTTACCAGCTAGCGTTAAGGGTTTTCCGTTTATTATCACAGGAAGACCCTGCAGTGCCGCCAGTTCCAGTGTTGTTAATGGCCTGTGCCAAGTACCATCAAGTGAAATAATAATGGGAGGTGGATCTAATGTTTCTTTGTCACCCGGAATTCTCGGATCTGCTACAGCGGCAACAGCATTTGAACTCGTAACACTCGCCGAACCAGTAACGGTTGATATAGGTTCATTCCATTCAGCGACTCCATAGAGATTTGGACGTGATTTGAAATTTATTCTTGGATCCGCGATGGCAGATGCCCCAGAATGTATATCACCAGCTCCAATAACCGTTTTCCCAGGCTCATCCCATTTCTGTACTCCCATCATCCCGGAACGTGGTTTGCATCCAAGACGTGGATCTGCGACCGATTGAGCTCCGGATTGAATATCTGCCGTTCCAGTCACTGTCGAAGCAGGCTGTTCCCACTCGAGAACTTTGCGCTTATTTGAATACCCTCCGCCCACTCTAGGATCAGCAATACAGATAGCTCCATTATTCGGTCTGTGCGCCCCCGTTACGGTACTTGCTTCCTTCTCCCACTTGTTTACTTGGTAAATGGCCGTGTGGGTGCTGCCCTTGAATCCTGTCCGAGGATCTGATATTGCAATAGCTCCGCTCCCAAACCTTGTCCCCGTTACACATGGTCCGGGTTCGTCAAACTTTACTACCCGATAAACTCCCGGGTGCCTACCTTCTCGTTCTGTCAACCGTGGATCGGCAATGTTTGATGCCGTGGATCCGTTAGCCTTCGCTCTTCCAGTGACCGTATGTCCAGGTTCATCCCACTGTTGAACTCCGAAGGATCCGCCACCTCGAGGAATGTGTTCAAGCCGATATTCTTCTGGTGCAATCTTCTCAAGATCTCTCCAATCCCCACCAGCTGGGATTAGCGCCAATCTAACCCAAGTTTTCCACTGAAGTTTTGGGAGTCGGTGTAATGGCCCCATGCTTTCAGCGCCTGGTAGCGGTAATGGTCCAATAACCTCTCCAATCGCCCTTACACGCTGTTTAGTCGGCTGGTAGATAAACGAATCCATCTTAGCCTTATTTCTAGCAATGAGAAGGTATCTTTTTCGATGCTGTGCTAGCCCGCCGATCTCTCCGCAATCATGGTCTCTATCGTCAGTTACGTAGCCGTAAGACTGGAGTAAACCTTTTATGGTATTAAGCAGCTTTTCTCCCCTGGTCCTTATTCGCGGGACGTTTTCCAGAAGAATCACGGCCGGAAGGTCCTCTCTAAAAGCTTCTAACGCCAAGAATATTCCCCTCGTGACTAACCGATTAAGTGCCTGATATTTAGCGGTGTCCGCCGAAGCCTTCGGTAGTAATCCGCTGAAGCCTTTGCAGGGAGGAGAGAGAAATATTACATCTGGACATTCTCCCCCGGCGGCAACCATGATGTCCTCCGGAGTAACCTCTCTCCACTCGGGTGATGGCTCATGGCCATGGAAGTCGATATAGTCCCTGCGCTCAAACAGGTCCATGCAAACTGCTTTGCTTCCAGTTATATACTCATAGTCCTCACAAGCTTTGGGATCCACGTCGATGCCTGCTAATGTCCGGAACTTGCCCTGCAGACCTTTCCATTCACCTACAGCTTGTTGGAACCCTAAACTTCCTCCTCCTATTCCGGCAAATAAGTTTAATACTTTGAACTCCTTAATATCCTCATCCCCCAACTGCTCTTTTTCTCTTCTTGTAATCTGCTTGTTTCCTTCGGGCACGTTGTCTCTTTTCTTCTACGGTAGTTGGAATGCCACGCCACTCTTTGATAAAACCATCCACATTAGGCTTAACTCCTACCTCGGTTGCCTCGTCCCATGCCCAGATCATTAGCCTTAGGAATCGGCCCATTTCCTTTGCTTGATTAGGATTGAGGACTTCACGATAGTTAGTGCTCATGATTTGTTCGACTCCCGCGTCTTTTAAGCTCATTGATTAACTCCCTGGTGCTTGCCTCTTGGAGCTTTTCTTTACGGTCCAGATATGCTTTAGGTTTCCGGTCCTTTTTGAGACGCCTAGCTTTATAATCTTCTGGCGTTGGATCGAATAACTCGAAGCATGCCCAATTCGAATAATCAAATTTGTTAAATACGATCCACCACATATTGTTAATATTGTGGTAAACTCTTCCGCGCCGTAGTCTGCCATCGAAATACCGGATATATTTGATCTGTCCGTTCTGGATAACCTTGCCGTCTCGGTCAGTAATGTTGTATGAATATTTGGAGCTTGAGCAGACATAATCTCCTAGATTAAATTCGGACGGATCCTTAAACTTAACGCCAATGGTGCACGTGACAATGTGTTCTTTGATACGATCTTCAGACAGCTTATATACGGGCTTGCTTTGGTTTTCGTAACCCAGGTTGACAAGTAATTCTGCAATATGTCGGCATTCATTCAAAAACAGAAGCTTAATGAGGTATGGCATCTTTTCATATTTATCAAAGTCGTGCTCCCCACCATGTGGATTCTCAAAGACGATGTTCTGAAAGAACTCAATCTTCCATCCCACAGGATATCGCTCAGCTTTAAATTCCAAATCGCCCTTGTGGCCGTACCAGTGATCCTTAGTTAATATTTTGTAATGCTTTTCAATTCGCGGATCTCTACCGACTTGAAAACCTCTATCCTTCATGAAATTTAGAACCCTATTCAGAATCGGATAATGAGGCTGCTTTTTACTCCATCTGTCTGCAACTTTAATTCCGTTATAGAAATTGATCGATGCTGAATCTTGGAATATCTTGAATGTGTGTTGACCAGATTTTTCACTCACGGCTTGTCCTCCTCACAGATAAAAGTTCTCGTACTTACCCGAAGTTTTACCAGGCGTCTTATCACCTGGAGTCTTATTCCCTATCTTCGGTTGTTCTTCTTTAAACCTTTTAAGAACCCATCCAGTACCAACCATCGTATGATAATCTGACTTATTTGGTTTTTTACCCTTTGTTAGGTACCAGTTATCCAGAATGGAAATCATATAATTTACTTCTTGCTCTCCATGTTGAGTAACAAGTTTTTGGTATTCATCATCAGAGAGAAGAACTTTTTCACCAAATATTTTTTTGACAGGTTTTGCTTCGCTCTCCTTACCTTCTCCTTCACTTCTCCTTACCTTCTCCTTACCTTCACGCAGATTTTGTCCGACAAGTCCTGACTTGTCATGACTTGTCATGTCAACATCAACAGGGTCCGGGTAATCACTCTTGTACTGCCTATCTTTACGCAAATTTTGGTATATTGAGAAATTTGGGAATTGAATATACATGTTATCATCAACCAAATACCACAAAATGAGCTTTTCGAAGGCTAATTCTTCCAGTGATTCCCGTATCTGTTTAACCGAAACCTTCTCTTCATACGGAAAAATCATGCCTTTGATTACTTCGGGGTCACCTTCCATGCGCCCTAGGTCATCCGTGTTAGGTATCAGCCAAGTAAAAAGGAGTTTAGAGAAGGTGGAACACCTGGCAAGTTGCTTGCAATATGAAATTTTCCAGTAGATCATTCGTCCTTTTGCATTTCGGCTTGCCATTTAATCACTCCGATCCACCATTGGAGACCACCAAACAGTGTTAATGCCGTGTTCCTTGCAGGCTAACCAATAGGTATGGTCCCTAATATTAATCGACTCGCCTAACTCCAACATTTCCAAGACACATTTCTTTGCGTCTAAAAACACTTCAGTACCCGTAAAGCGAATTGGAGTATAGCCGTGTCTCAGTAAATATCTTTCTCTCTTGTAATCAACTTCGCGCTGCTCTTTGGTTTTGTGATACTCATGGCCGTCTATTTCTATAGCGCAGCATCCATAAACAAAATCAACCTTATATATACCGACAACAACTTGTGATTCAAGATTGTAAGATATATCTGTTTCCCCGGTTTTCTCAATTATGTTGTAGGCATTAAAAAACACTTCCTCAATTTTGTTCATAAAAATAACCACTTACCATTTTCTAAACTCAAAATCATAACTCTACCCGCATCGGCAAAATTAGGGCTTCGATATCATCACTATTTGAAAACTTTACTGCATCTAATGGACCTTTAAAATGCACTGTTATTTCCTCTAAATCCGTGAACATAGCAAGAAGTTCTTCAACCCAAACTTTGTTTATAGCGATATTTTTGTTAAACAAAACATATATCGGAGTCTCTTCATCTTCTTGCTTTTTACCATCTTCAATTGGCAGGCAGGCCTTGTAGTTCTTGATAACTTCGCCACGTTCAGCCTGGTCTAAAAATTCCTGAACTTGACCATTATCAAATACTGGCGCACAATCGATTGCTTGGTTTCCAATCTTGCGACGAATAAAAAACTTTCCTTCGTCTTTATCAAAGATGACATCCTTACCGATCAATTCGTTAGGAACTGAAGTCCAGATTTTAATTAGCCGGTGAGTATCGGTTGCCATAATAAAACTGTCAAAGCAACTCACAAAGAAAAACTGAAACCTTTCAAGACTATAGTCGGGAACAAATGTCCAAGCTTTTTCGAATGCCTCCTTGAACTCTGTTTTTAATTCAAATACAACTTCATCTTTTGGTATGAGATCTAAAAACTGCTTTCTAAGCATCGCCTCACGCTTTGCCTCACGCTTTGCCATAAGCTCGGGAGATGCCGGTTCATAGTTATTGATTAGATAATCGCTATGGATACAACCGGCACAATAAACACCCGAAATATCTTCGTAATTCTTGCATTCTTCGCAGCAAACATCTGATACATAGACCATTTAATTTACCTCCACTCTTCTATGATTTTGAAACTATCTCAACGGCCCAAATTACCGCGTCTCTTTGATGGGGCTTGAGAGCTGGGTGGATTTCCTCTGGAGAGACTTCTTGTCCAAGCTTTATGCTTTAAAACAACAATGTCCCATACTGCAGGTCTTCGAGAAGGTTTTTCTTCGGCGTCAGCCTATCGAATGCGCAGGGCCGCATATCAAGCAACCAGTCATGCTCTAGAGCGTTCAGCTTTATGTCATCACTGATCGCACAGGCGAATGTCTTAATTTCCTTTGCCATGCCATACCTCATAAGTGCCTGCCATTTGTTGGGGTAGTGCTTACGTAGGATTTCTAGATTATTTCCTTCATACGCCAGGCCAGTCCCGCAGGTATAGCAGCCGTTGCGCTCGAAGAGTTTATTACCGTCAGCATCCGTCAGGTCATACAGAGGTGCATATGGGCAATTTCTGGACCGAATGTACTCCCAGATATCCTCATCAGTGAGAATTGACAGAGGGTTAGAATATAGATAGCCGTCAGCTGTCCTGTAAAGAAATCCATAGTCGAGAAAGGTGAATGTCCGGCGGCGCGATTCGCTTGCTAAAAGCCCCCTGAAAAGCGTATCGCAGCCGAGTTTCTTTTGAAGTTTTTGCGAAGGCCGTTCTTTGATAAAAACACAGCATGAATGAGAGATGCGCAAGTCGGGGAATTTTCTGAGAATCCCGTAATACTTTTCGTTCCCCTTCGACTGTTCCGAACTGTACTTTAGAAATACGTTAATGTTGATCCGGGGCGCATCAAGTTTAGTAGCATCTTTACCGAGAATCGGGAACCCATACTGCTCCGCGATGAACCAAAAGCTGACCAGCGTCCCGGCTTCCCAAACGAGTTTCCTGCGACGAAAATCTTCCCACATCTCAGGCGTTACAGCTTCATTCAGCTTATCAGTCGAAAGCAAACGGCCTTTCTTATTCAGGTATTTGCTGACTTCGCCGCTTTCCTCGATCAGCGACCAGACTTCTTTTTGGGCTTCATATTTCAGCCGTGGGATCTTCAGCCGATCAAGCTTTGTTTCGTGAAAGTTCTCGCCGCCCCACTCCTTACCGAGCTTCCGAGCAAATGATAGGCTCTCTGGATACTCAACACCGGTATTGCCGAAAATTACAACCATGTCTTTGGCTTGCTCCGGACAAGTTTCGCGGATTAAATGCCATAAAGCGGTTGAGTCTTTTCCTCCGCTGAAAGCAAGAGCTATTTTTTTGCCCTGCTTGAATGTGTCACGAATTATTTTTCTTGCGACATTGAGTTTAAATTCAAGAGGTAGCTCCCACATTTTTTGGAGTTGGGAGTATTTATATTTGCTTTGTCTTTTCTTGCCCATATTTAACCATCATGGGCCATCTGATCGTTAATGTGGCAGTTTGTCCCCTTGCAGTACCATTTTTTCTGCTTGGTAACATAAGACTCGTTCTTACGTTTCCGCTTATTCCACTTGCGTTCGCGGGTGAAAATTGTTGCCTCCATCATTTCCCCGGGTTGTTTCTCTTTACCGCAGTAAGCACATTTTATGGGGTCATTTATCTCAGCCATTTTTAAATAAACCTCCTCAAACTTGTCATTAAACCTAAATAACTCGCATAAAGTGTAAAGATTGCCTATATTTAAGGCTAAAAAGGGTAAAAACTATATGGTCAACTTTGTGACACTTTTAGCTTATGGGGTTTGTGAGGACCGTTTTGTGCTCGGTCCTCTCTCGTTTGTAGCACAGTTATCTCATCTGCTCTGAAAGCAAATCTACAGCCGCCGTGCTGGACTAGATATACTCCTCCATAACGTTTCTTTACGAATCCTTTCCCTAAAGGGGTTTTTACGAAGTCACCCGGCTTTAGCTGTTTCATGCTATCACCCTTGCCTTCGATCCTTCATCCGTCCGGTAAACCTCTATTCTTTGATCAAAAGCATCCTGGACATCCTCTTGATGACTGATAACTAAAATTAAATCAAAGTCCTCTCTGAGGGTATTCACGATCTGAAGGAACTGACTCCGGTTCTGTGCATCCAATGCCGAACTCGTTTCATCAAGAACCAGTGTCCGTATAGTTGCACCTGCCCTACGGGTTAAAAGCTTGCTTAAAGAGATCCTGATAGCCAGATCAATCATCATTTTTTCTGCCCCAGAATATGTTTCGTATGGCCTAACTCCTAATCCTGAGTCAGAGATTTTGATATCAAGTGTTTCCGTGACCTTAGCTGTTTTACTTGGCTTTTGAGTTAAGAGTTCTAGGGAGAACCTTCCTGATGACATCCTGGCCAGAAGATTATTTGCCTCTCGCTCAATTTCCGGAATGGAGTTTTCAATAATCACAGCCTGTATTCCGTTCTTGCCACATGCTCTTGCAATATCATTCCAATCCGTAAGATCAGCCGCTAACGAGTCTAATTTTGTTCTTGAATCAATAAGTTTGACATCGAGTTCAGTGAGCTCATCGATTGACTTTCTGATAGCACCTCGAGCAGCTTGCTGGTTGCCCAATTTCTCCCTGAGAATACGTATTTGGGATTCAAGAGTTGTTATGTTAAGGGATACTTCCACGGATTCTTTCGCATCATCTTCAAGTGACATTTTGTCTAATTCAAAACCGGTTATGGCATCTTGCTTTGCTTTAATTAAAATATTGATCTGATTTATTTGCTCAGTAATATCATCTTGTTTTTCCTTAATTGTTGTGTGGATTTGATCAATTTGATCTTGTGCTAACCGTTTGGATTCCTCTGCATTTTCCAAGGCAGGAGCTAGGCGCTCATAACGTTCGAGGTCGACTAATTTAATCTTGAGATCTTGATGTGATTTTTGGTCATATTCGAGAATCTCAATCTGAATATCAATTTCCATAAGTTTTGATTTCAAAGCTTCTTTTTGTTGCTTCAGTTCATCGGCATAATTACCGGTATCGAGTTTTATGGTCTCCTCTTCGAGCTGTTTATTTAACCCAGGAATCTTATCTCTGGCTTCCACTGCTCCTTTAATAAGTTGACAAGTAGGGTTTTGACATTCAAGGCCTTCAAGCGGCTTTGCTTGTTGTTTCGCGTTCTTGATCTGAATCTTGAAGTTCTGGATATTTGCTTCGAGTTTGGACTTTCCCTGATAAATTAATCCATCGATCTTTGTAACTTCAGTCTGGATTTTACTTCTCTCAAGCTCTAATTCTGAATTTGCAGCAGCTGTTTCATCCTGTTCTGATATTTGACCTCTGACTACCTTAGCTTCATTGGCAGATGATATAATTTTGTCTTTATTAGCTGTGAGTTTTTCGGTATCAGAGATTCTCTTTTCAAGCGATGGAATCTGGTCCTTTAGCTTATTTGCGTCTGATGTTTTTCTCTCAAGTAACGGAATCTGATTATTTAAGTCGTTAATCTCCTTTTGAATTCCAGCTATTTGAGTGTTGATATCCATGATTCTGATCTCTGCAGCCTGAAGGTTAGCTCTCTTCTCTATGAGTTGGTTTAGAGCAGTCTCCTTTTCTTTTAACTGGTCTTCAATGCTTACTATTTCAGCTTCTACAGTGACAAGTTGTGCCTCTAAAGTTGGTTTATTTGCAGTTCTGGTCTCTAATTCCTGAACTTGATTTCTAACGACTTTCAGGTCTACTTCGGTCCCCTTCGCTTTTTCTTTCGCCTGGGACTCATATTCTGAATAAGCATCCAATCCAAGAATGTTTGCTAATGTTGCCTTCCGCTCAGCCGGTTTCTGCTTGGAAAACTTATCTGCTTCACCTTGAACGACAAAGGCTGAAGCTATAAATCCCTCATAATCCATCCGAAGCAACTTCCGGATGCGCTCTTCCGTCTCGGGAGCTGTCGCTCCAGATTTACTTTCCCATTCGCCATTAATAAGCTGTTGAAGCTCCAGACTGGATTTACCACGTCCATTCGTGGTCCTGTTTCGGATAACACGGTACGTATTTCCTCCGAGTTCAAAACTCAATGCTGCTGACATATCGGTCTTTCCAAGAGTTACATAATCGTCTATCTTGTCTGCCGATCCGCGACCGAATAATGGAAATGTTATCGCATCAATCAACGTTGATTTTCCGTTTCCGTTCCGCCCGTTAATTAGGGCAACTTTTAAAGCTGTAAGCTCAATTGATTCACTTAAGTAGGACCTGAAGTTACTTAGATCCATTGATAATGGTCTCATGCTACTACCTCCAGTTCTCCAACCTTCGTCATCAGTCGTTCTTTTCGAGACTTAAGGTCCGGTTGTTGCTCAAAATACCTCCCTATAGCCTCTGGGATAGACACGTGCTCAGTCATTTCGGCATCTCTTGCTCGGGTCTCTCGCTCGACTTCGATTTGCACTCCGGCCACGAAACTGGCACCCGCAGCATAAAGCTGTTTTGTGATTTGAGCTGCGCTTATTGATTTAGCAGTATCGACATCAGTTTTGATTGTGACCTTGACTACAGCTCCAGTCACGTCTGGAATATCATCCGGGGTCAAGTTGATTTGAACAAATGGACGTGTGTTCAGGTCGACAAATTCCAGGCTGTATAATTCTAGATCTGCTATAATTACGCCCTTTGGTTCCATTTCACCAAAGTCTACCCGCTCAATTGACCCCGAATATGCGACTGGAGGTTGATCTGGTGGGGTGTAGATAACCTGGTGTCTATGCACGTGCGCCAGGGCCACGTAATCAAACTGTGGAAGGGCTACATCATGGAGTGCAAAGATAGGTTCCTGAGCCATCATCATAGAACGCTCACTGCCATTTATGGATCCTGATACCGTACCGTGGAGAGTTAAAATCGAGTGAAGTTTTGGATCGAGTTGATCAGCCAGATAGCGAATGATCTGTCCTGCTTTATCGGCCATGATGGAGTTAAGTTCATCAATTGGAGTATCTTTAAATTCGTCTTGTTGAAGGAAAGTAGATTTTGAGAACGTTGGCATCGTGACTACCTGGAGTATCCCCGACTTGGTTGGGACCTTTAGAATCTCAGGTTTATTACTTGTATAGGCAATTCCAAGGGACCCTATTAGGTCAACTGGTCCTATGCTTCCATCACCATTTAGATCATGATTCCCAACAATCATAACCACTGGAATTGGATTAAAGCTTTTTAGCCAACTAATGAAATAGCTTAATAATTGTGGGGTTGGCTTACGGTCCTTGAAAGCATCACCAGCGAATACTACAGCATCAACATCTTGTTCGACTGCTATATTTTTAATCTTAACCATAGTCTCAAGCCAATCTCTCAGTCGGGAATTCATCCCGCTTTCATCGTCTTTACCATACTGGAGGCCTGAACCAAGGTGTATGTCACCGCAGTGTAAGAGTTTCATTTACTTGGCCCCCTTCTTTGTTGCTTTTTTCTGACACTCTAGACAAAGGACTTTGTTATATTTCCGTTTTGAAAAACTTGCAATTGCTTCATCTGTGAACTTCTCAGTAGATTCGATTACCCTTCCGCAATCATCGCCCTCGCAACTAATTTTTGATTCTTGTTCTGTATCCTCAACTTGATCTTCAACGTGTAACATTTCATCAAGATCAGGGTCCACATGGATATCTGTATTAACTTCATGAAGAATATCTTCTTGAACGTCCTGGTCCATGACTGGTGTTATGTCTTTTGCCCCTTGCTTTCCGCCAAACAATTGTTTTATAGCTGCTTCGACTTGGGAATTTGTCGCTGGTGAACGATATCCGACTACAGGAATATGGACCTCTTCCTTGAGAACAGCCTTAGTTCCATAGTCATCCTTAGTGACTATATGCATTTCCCATGGTAGTTCAACTTTAAATACACCTGTTGCCCGCTTAATAATCCGATTCTTAGCAACTGTTATCGCTTTTTTTACTCCCATTTCCCTCAGGTGGAGAATCTTTTGGTAGATATTCATTTCAATCTCAGGGTCAAGCTTGAGAGTAAATACAGGCTTTCCATCTTGATAGATAATCTCAGTTGAACACTCCTGATAATTAACCCATTTCTTTTGCTTGTTTTCCCAGACATAATGGCCTTTAAGATCTTTAGCCTTCAATCTCATTGCCTCGTGAAGCAACGGAAAGTTCAGCGTTACGACATCCGTCTCCTGTACCCTCTCTCCGCTGGCATTGTAATAAATTCCTCCAACAATGACGCTCACGATATCACGTGTATTTTCTAATACCTGGACCCCAACGAAAGATACATTCACAACTTGATTCATTTTGGCGTAACCAGGTGCCATAATACCGTACTCAGCAGGTTTATCTGCCTTTGGAAGTGATATCTGATACAGATCCTTGGTCACGTTTATCATGGCTTCAACCCGTTCTAATTGACCGAAGGTATCACCGTTGCGCTTGATATCTGGCAATTGAAATACCGCTAATTGGTTTGACATTACGCTACCCCCTTAACCAGTTCCACGAGGGCCAAGGTAATTCTCAACTCCGTCTGAAGGTTATTGAGAGTCATCTTTGCTGATTCCAGGGAATCCTCTGCGTCTGCTACGTTCTGACGGTCAACAACTGTGTTTGCATACATTTGTGCTGATCTAATTTCAGCATTCTTACCGTCAATAAGACCGTCGACTATAAGAGAATTCTCCGTAAGTCGAAGCTCATCCTTAGCATTCACGAGCTCACGAGCAGCCAGATATACCTCAGAATTAGCAGCTACTATGGATTGTTTCAAAGCCGTTAATTCAACTATTAATTGTTCGCGCATTTGCTATAACCTCGCTTTCAGTTATATAATTGGATTGACTAATTTCCATGTGGGTCTCTGTTGGCGCAGAGTCCTTTTCTTTTTGTACTTCCCCGTATTCGGCCCAGATACTAACCCTTGCACTTTCTATAACTCCATCTGCTATATCACCAAAGGAATAAAAATCACTATGATCTACGTGATACTTCCGAATATCCGTTATGGTCAAATCTGGCAATGCCTCTGCAATCGTGTTCAACACATTTTGTCCACCGTGGATATTCACATCAACATAAAATGCGGGAGCCCCATTTCTATCCTTATGAAAAATTTTTTTGTCAGCGATAGAAACGGATCCAGTAAAATCAGGATGATGTACAAGTGCCTGAATCCTCTCCCTGGTTAATTGTTGTAGCAATTCGCTTTACCTCCTTACTGATATTTAATTAGGACCTCGAACTCCTGCGCTCCAAACTGCAAAGCATCCTCCCGACTCTCCATATACAGGTCCAGCTTATCCTCGGTTATAGCTCCCCCACGATCTGTGACCGTGTAATTCCCAAGCCCGGGGATATGGATCTGGGTACCAAACGGGATACTCTCAGGAGCCGCAATGGTCCGGCCCTCCTGGACTGGTTCGCCGGATGCTGTCACACCGCGGCCGTTCATGCCTCTGTCATTTTTTGTGTACGCTGTCACGGTTACCACCCAGCGCTCGACCTGAGGTTTACTTCGGCTAACCTTGGGTTTAACCCGCGCACTGGGTTTAGGTACTAACTCAACCAGGTCAATCTGTTTCACAAGGACCGGTACCCGGGGCTGTGGTTCGTAGCTTTGCAGGCTTGGTAATGCTAAGATAATCAAGATCAGTAAAATCCTCTGAATTTTTGACAACTCCTTTACGGGCCAAACGCTCCACCTGAGAGCAAGCTAGGGCATATCGGCAGCGACTAACATTTCTTAATCCGGTGCAACCTCCGCAGGTCTGCAGGTGGACTAAAAATCGTTCGTATATGCTCATTGCCACCTCCTCCTTTTTGGCCTGGGATGCGTATTTCTCCAACGCATGTATCGTTCATAGTGATTTGGTTTAGTGAAAATAGGGGTATACAAATTCCTAGTCGTTCCGCGTGCTAAGTAGCCGTCTTTGAGCTTTTCCTGCACGACTCCGCAGCCAGGGGTTTTACAAAAGGTTACCGTTTGACCAGGCTCAAAGCGGATAACTTGTCCGCATAAACAAATTGGGACCAGCATAAGGCCTCACTCCTCTGCAGTTTCGGTGACCTCATCCAATTCGATTTGCGACTTTGCCAGCGCAATTGCCAGCATATATGCTTTCTCGTGCTTGGTTCCTGCGTGAGTTTTATGCACAGCCTCTTCGAATTTGTCGATATCACCATAGAAGCAACCACAAACCACGTGGATTTGACCGGCCTTAACTCTGAAAAATGTTGTAAATCCATCACGTGAGCCAAGGGCTCCAAGCTGGAATAGGTGGGTTGACTTTTCGACCTGAGCATTGCCGGACACCCGAGCATCGCCGTACACCCAAGCATCGCCGGACACCCGAGCATTGCCGTACACCTGAGCATTGCCGGACACCTGAGCATCGCCGTACACCCAAGCATCGCCGGACACCCAAGCATTGCCGTACACCTGAGCATTGCCGGACACCCAAGCATTGCCGGACTGATCGACGTTTTCTTCCTTCTCGATATAACCGCCTAGTTCACCAGCATCAACGTCACCGAACTTTATAAGCGCCTTGATTTTAAAAAGTTTAATCCCGAAAATATTTACAACAAACTCACTTGTTAATTCAAACTTTTTCAATCTAATTTCTCCTCTCTTATTTACGCAATAATCCCAGTAGCGATAAATATCCTCCGAGCTTTAATGTAGAGCCGAAACGACCGGACCGAGCCTGCGAAACTGTCTATTCCGATGGGATCGAGTTTAACTGGTATATCCCCGGCAGATTGTGCTATACTATGATTAAGTGTAATTTTTAACGTGTCTGTCGGGCATTGCCGTGCCTGGCAGGCCTTTTTATTTGCTTGCATTTAGGTTGTCACCTCCAGCAATTCCGGGTTTTCGTAGATGTTCCCAATGACTTCTAAGCGTGGTATGAATGTACAAAGCGACATTCCATTAAGCTTGAACATTCCGCCTTCGAATCTAACAACCCCTTTACCCCATCGCGTGTAAGTGTCGCACATATCCCCCTCATAGATTTCCTTGCCGTTCTTATCACGAAGGCCGGTAAATTGCAAATAAGTTATTTTTGATCCGTAAGGAGCCAGCGGCTTAACTCCACCTCTTGAAAAAATATCGTTAATATATCCGTTGAACTCGGGCTCACTACTCATGTATGGAGGAATTTTCTCGATATTTGGCTCAATCCACGCCCTGAACTTAATCTCTCTCACGGTTTCACCTCGCTAATCAGATTCGCCAATAATGCAAGGGAATTTTCGACCAGGTTCCTCAATGATTGATTTCCATGAAGTCATTTGACCTGTTGTCTCATCGTGGACATCATTTTCGTCTATTTCTTCATCTGGAACCGGTTTTATTTCGAATCCCTCTTCGAGAAATGCATTGTCGTAGGTGTCGAGCATTAGCATAGATGCCCCCACAATGGATTCCGCTGCTGCCCACATTTTTGCATCACCGGTATCTAGGCGATAAACCTTAATCATTTGCTTACCTCACTCCCTATTCCGCTTCCGTGACTCCCGTGCCATCCTGCGCCGGGCCTTGAGGCTTGCCCACTGCTTACCGGTTAGGCTGCGGGGCTTGGTGCTTACAGGCTCGCTATTGAGTCTTGCCCTTGTGCCGTATGGCTCGACTAGGCTAGACATGAGCATGAGTTCTGCTAGGCTTGGTTTCATGGTTTTACCTCGCTTTCATCTGGCATCAATGCCTTTATTACCCTCAAAACATTTTCGGTGTCTCTTCGATACAAATAAGCGCTCCCGGTTGCATTCGCCACGTCAACCATATCTCCAAGGATTTCAGCAGTTTCTTTGCATGCTGTTTTGAGATTTTCAAGCTGCAGCTTTAGGCGGTCTTTCTCGGCTTCGAGCTTTCGGATGATTTCACAGGCCTTTTCTCTGGCTTCGTTCACGGCGTCTTCCAGTGGGCATTCCTTAGGGCAATCTCTAAATCGTTCGTCCATGGGTTTCACCTACTTTCTCAACTCTATCCCCTTGCCATTCGTCGCAATCATTTTCGAACGCGCATCCCGGACAAAGTCGCACCCCGCACCCGGGGCAGAAACAAGATTCGGATGTAAGCGTGTAGCCGCATATATCGCAGGGAAAATCGTTAGGATCTGGCATTGACTTCACTCCCTCTCCCACACTATCTCCCGCCCGGACCGGCGGCGGTGATCGGTCAAGGCCTGTCCACAGAATGGACATTTTGATTCGCCATAAGTTGGCTCTTTACACGTCGGACAAGTCGGCACTCGGTACGGCTTATCATCTATGCCGACGAGCTCATTGCCAAGTATCCATTCCGTAGGTGTTTCAAGTCTTTGAGCAAACAGACTATATAGGGATTCTGGCATTTCGCTACTAATGACAGGAGACTCGATTTCGTAAAATGGTTTACAGTCTTTCGGTTTATGCCCTGGGAATATATCGTTTATGTCGCTGATGAGGCCAACGCTGAATTTGCAGCCATCAATTTTTGCGTAGACTTTGCTGTGCTTTGTGGCTTGGATTTCGATTCGGCTCACTTTATCCATCTGGTATCTCCTTTACGGCAGTGCTTGTCCAAAACATCTCTAAAAAGTCGGGGCTTTTAACCACTCCCCCTGCTCTACGCAGGGATTTTTTGTGTGTCAAACGTCTGCGTGGAGTAAATCGTTAAACTCAGGTCGTCGCTATCGTGTCTAAGCCACTGTACAGTCTCGCCGTTTTGGCCGTCTCGGATCGGCGATAACTGCACCTCTACGCCGACAATGCGTTTGACCGCTTTAACGATCGGCATCATATCGGCATCGGTTGTGCCGTGAACATGGATACCACAGTAATCTTGTCGTTGACTGATATTAATGCTCCCTACCTTCGGCATGGCTTTGAGTTGGAATAAGTCCAGGATCTGTTGATCTGTGAGTTGGGGCATGGTTTGCTCTCTCCTTTCGGTTACAGGATTCTCCTCTTTTCTGTCGAAGTTGGTAGGTATTCAGACTAACCAAATTCAGACGTAAGGAGGTGATAATGATGAATTTGACGTTTAAATGTGATTGCGGATCAACCATGACTCTGGATTTCAAAGCTCTTCAATTAAGGGCGGCGCAACAGCGAAATTTTGAAATCCGTTGCCAAGCATGTAGCTCAAGACTCGACAATACTGTTGCCTATCAATTATTTGAGCTCATTAAGGACTATCAACAGTACGAGCAAAAGTGGGAATTTGAGTTCAAGCTCACTCCTAAAGAGCCACAAACCTAGACCGGTACATTAGGGCTTCGTTGGTGTCTTCGAGTGCCTTATAACACTCGTCATAGGTCATGCCCTTGCCGGCGAATAGCTGAATAACCTCTTTTGCAATCTCCTTACGGGCTTCATGTGCTGGACTGTCGCTGTTCCAGATATGAGACTCTTGAGGAGATTTTAATTCTGCTCCCTCTTTCACTCATTCACCCCCCCTTTCCTACGCAATCTGCTCCTTTCGGTTTTAGGCTGACTTGAGGTACTTCTTGGTGAGAATATCCTTGATCGCGTAATAATCATTACCCAGCTCAAGCAAAACGCTGATCTTGTTCGTAAGCCTGGCAATACGCTCCATTTCGTCAGAGGTCATGTACTCAATTGCCTTTGCCTTCTTGGGCGCACCGCGCTCTTTGCGTATCTGCGCGGCAGTTTTGCTGGTTACGATCTTGTAGGCCAAGTCAGTGTATAGCTTAAAATCCCATTTGCTGTGATCAGGATTTTCTTGGATTACGTCCGTCATCTCGCGGCGTATGGGTTTTATGCCTTCGCGCCATAGGTGTCGCATCTGAAGTTCGGTTCGCATCTGGTAGAATTGGCGGACGAGCTCCGTCTTGAATTCCACGACAACAGGCGTGTTTTTTAAAAATGTAACCAGTAATGTTGCCTGCTGCTCATTAAGTTGTGTAATTTCCTCCGGGCGGCCACCGGTACTTTCTGTCTCATATGCGACCAAAAGTCCAAAGGTTTCTAGTTGTTGCCTGTGTAATGAGATTTGCTTTTTAATGTGTCTGTGACCAACACCAGTGAATTCAGATATTACTTTTGAGGTCGTATAAGGTACTGCCTTAAGGCAATTCGGTTCGAGAAAGACCAGCTTGCTCATGCGCCCCTCCCCTCTTGAATAACCAACCTTTTCACAAATCAAGCACTATTTGTTGCGTTTCTCAACATTGAGGGAAAAAAGTATTTATCCATTTGACCTGGCGGGATATCTAAAACAATAGCAATAGCTTCCGCTTCAGGAATACTCAACGCGTAAAAGCCATTCAATTTATCTGAAAGTGTATTAACCGCCATGCCTATTTCCCCCGAAAGCTTACGATAAGAAGTGTTTCTCTCTCTGATCCGTCCTTTTAATGAATTAAGTTCAGGATATTTTCGGTATTTCGCCATTTCGTCTCCCCCCTTTTTCTGGCGTTGCGTTTCTCAGCAATTAAATTATAACATCTTGTCTAAGAGTGTCAATGAGTTTCGCAATATTTTTAAAGAAAAATTGCACATTAATATTGCTTTTCTAAGCGTTTAGAAATATAATAACTGACAGGGAAACAGTGTGAAGGGACGGTTGTTAATGAGTGGGTATTTTAACAAAGATTTATTTGGGCAAAGGCTCTTAGAGATTATGAAGGATAACAACGATACTACATATAGCTTGGCTGAGTACTTACACCTTAGTCCATCGGCTATCTCTCGGTACACTACTGGTGATATGGCCCCAAAGATTCCAACAGTTCAAGCAATTGCAGAAAAATACGGAGTACGTCCTTCTTGGCTAATGGGCATTGCCGGGGAATCAAAATATCCAGAGGCAAAAGAAGTGGTTAAAAAGATCCCTATTTTAGGAACGATAGCTGCAGGTGTCCCAATAACCGCACAGGAAGATATTGAAGGTTATGAATTTGTGTCAGAAAACCTTGATGTAGATTTTTGTCTTCGAGTAAAGGGAGATAGTATGACTGGCGCTTATATTTTCGATGGTTCGATAGTTTTCATCCGCCAACAACCTGATGTCGAAACAGGAGAAATAGCTGCTGTGCTTGTTGATGGAGAAAATGCCACACTTAAACGTGTTTATAAAATGAACGGGGCAGTTATTTTAAGGGCAGAAAACCCAAGCTACCCCGATCAGATATATACAAAAAAGGAAATGAAGGAGGTCAGGATTCTAGGAAAAGCTATACGATATATTTCGGAGGTGCGATAATTGGCAAGCATAAAAAAACGCCCCAATGGGACGTATCAGGCAACGATCTATATAGGTCGTGACGAGGATGGTAAGCAACTTTTCAAGTACGTAACAAAGCCGACCATGAAAGAATGTAAGGCTGCGGCAAGGGAGATTGAGCAACAAATAGCAGACGGAGAATTGACCTACGTCGATAACATTAGAATTTCTGAATATATTAAGAATTGGATTGACATGCATAACAATCAATATAGTCCTACTGTTACTGTTTTATACAAAGGATATCTCAAAAATCACTTCAGGCCATTTTTTAAGCAAATGAAATTCAAGGATTTAAAGGAAATACACATTAAAAAACTGCAGAATGAACTTCTTGGTAAGATATCGCAAACAAGTACTCGTAGAATAATGTCTTGCCTCAGGCCTATCCTTTACGACGCTCTAAAAAACAAGAGTCCCATGAGGGAAATTAAGCTTCCAAAGGAAGATAAGGTTGACTATTCAGACGTTCCAACCCCTGAAAAGTTTAGAGCAATTCATGACTCGGTACGCGGCACCAGGGATGAACCCATCATCCTTCTTGCCGGCTGGTGTGGTTTAAGAAGAGAAGAGATTTTCGCACTGAAACCAAATGACTTAGACTTTAAGAGTAATATTATCAGGATTGATGAGGCTTATGTAATAAACGATCAGGGAGAATATCAAATTAAAACCACTAAATCAGAGAACGGATTACGAGCAGTAGCTGCTCCTCCATATCTTATGGACCTTATAAAAGTAGTCATACGAGATGGCTTTGCATTAAGAAAGAAAGAGCGAAAAATTGTTGAAATAACAGATAAGAAAGATAAGGAAGATAAGCTAATATTCCCAATGCGTCCTGACAGCTACACCAGCTACCTTGCAAAGCTCGTAAGGGACAAAAAAATACCGAAGACTCGTTTGCACTTTCTTCGGCATTATCACGCCACTTGGCTGTACGAAAATGATGTGCTAGATCATTTAGCAGCTGAGCGACTAGGACACGATATTAGAGTTTTGAAAGCCATATACCAGCATCTAGGAGTTAAAAAGAAAGAACAAATTAATACTAAAATCATCGAACTCCAAGAGCAGGAAATAAAATCATCTTAGTTGTAAGATAAGCTTACTAAAAATAGACCTTTCAAAGGTCTATTTTTGTTAGGCATTTGTTGGGCATTCATACTTTTTCTTGCCTAACAAAAATACTCCTGATCCGCATGAATACTGGTCGGAGCGACATGATTTGAACATGCGACCTCTACCACCCCAAGGTAGCGCTCTACCAAGCTGAGCCACGCCCCGACTTATCTAACTCATCACCCTCTTTCGAAGGCTATTATAGGATACCATATTCGCTCTGAATTCGCAACCCTATGTTTGACCAATGACTTCAATTTTTCTTACTCCAATGATTTCCCCAAGTCCGGCCAAGAGATTCTCTGGTGTGTCAGCCATACCAACAGTTTCAATGGAAATTGAGACGTTGGCAACTCCCTGCAGAGGAATCCCTTGATTAATTGTCAAAACATTCCCTTTGACCGAGGCAATGAAGTTAAGTACGTGAGAAAGCACTCCCGCTTTGTTCTCAAGAATTAAAGAAATTGTAATAATCCTCTCATGGCTAGCCTCGTAAAACGGGAACACACCATCTTTATATTTATAATAGGCGCTTCGGCTTAGCCCTACACGTTCTACAGCGTCATTGATGGTATCGGCATCTCCTTTTGCCAGGAGTTCTTTTACCATTGCAGTTTTTAAAATAGCCTCGGGCAAAATACTTTTACTGACAATTAAAAAATCATTGGTCTTGCCAGACACCAAATCGCTCCAATCTATTTCTCAAGTCCTTACTCCTAATGTACCAATGATATTATATGCTAATTTGTGTGAGCTTTGCAATAATCTCGACTATTTCAACTATAGAAGTATGTAAGGGCATCGGACTATCTGGAGAAGTATTGAGTCTAATACTTGCTATAGTAGATCATATAATAGTTATTAACTTTCTATTTCCACCTCTGTATTTTCGAGGAATCGGGCAACCAAGTTGTAAAATCCGATAGTAAGGGTTAATTCTGCTAACTCCCGGTGGCTTAGGAATTTGGCCAGTTCCTCAAAAGCCTCTGGGCTGGATTTCACATTCGTTGTGACTTCCTCAGTGTATCTGAGAACAGCTAGTTCCTGATGATTAAATACTGATCGATCCCCATCTAACCTTAAAGAATCAATCTGCTCTTCTGGTACGCCAACCCGCCGGGCCAATATTTCGTGCTGGTGCCACTCATACTTCGAGTCACACAACCTGGCTATTCGAAGAATCGACAGTTCCCGCAGGCGAGCATCAAATTCTGCTTGGGTTAGCAGTGAATTTCCCAAACGCATAAAGTGACGGGCACTATTTTCCGCATGAGCCATCATTTTGTTAATATTCAGCACACTTAATTCAGACTTTCCGCCTGAAATCATCTTCCGAGTCTTTTCAGGCATTTCCTCTAAAGGTAACACTGGCAATCTTGGCATTGACTGTTTCCCCCTCTACAAACAGCCCTTTTGCTGTCTATTTCTTCACTCGTGAACTCACCAGCACTCCATCTAAAATCTTTGCACCTTGACCTTGAGGAAGAACTGTTACTGGGTTAATATCGAGGCTGAGCAGATCTTCACCAGCCTCTACCGCTAACTGACTGACACCAAGCAAGATTTCAACTAAAGCCTTTTTATCGACCGCCTGTCTGCCCCTGACCCCGTTTAAGAGAGCAGCACCTTTGATCTCATTTAACACTTCAATAGCATCTTCACGGCTTAAAGGTGTTGGTTTTAATACCACGTCTTTAAGCACTTCCACAAAGATTCCGCCGAGACCAAACATGATCTGCGTGCCTAGAACCGGATCTCTCTGAAGGCCAATAATTGCCTCCACCCCTGAAGGTACTTGTTCTTGTATTAAAATTCCATTGACCTTAGCTTGAGGATTATAAGCCCTGGCCTTTTCCATAATTTCATTAAATTTAACTTCTACATGTTTTGCCGAACTGATATTTACGGCAACTCCCCCAGCTTCAGTTTTATGCAAAATATCAGGAGAATCAATCTTCATGACAACTGGGTAACCCATTTTTTCTGCTATTTCTATGGCTTCCTCCACACTCTTGGTGACATATTCTTTCGTCACTGGGAGCCCATAGAGTTCTAATAATTCTTTTGTAGCGTGTTCACTCAAAGCTTTGCCGCTTTCTCTTAGGGCACACTGAATTTTAGCCTGTCTGTCTAGGTTAATTTCTTCTGCTATAATTGTTTTCCACTCACGTTTAAAATTAGCATATTGGTATAAAGCTCCCATAACTTTAGCTGCCCGGGCTGGAGAGTGGTAGAGGGGGATTCCCGCATCTATTAAAACATCAAATCCCGGTTTAGCTACTTGTCCTACACTCCAACTGACGACTAGAGGCTTATCTGTATCCAAAGCCGCTTCGGCTATATCCTGGCCAATCTTTTCGGCCAATTTTCCAGTAGCCATAGTAATGGCTACAATCAGCATATCCAGTTCATCTGACGCTAAAAGGATTTTTAAACACTTTTTGAACTCTTCTCCCTGGTTTAAGGATTGGGCAGTTACATCAACAGGATTTTGAGCACAACCAAAGGCTGGGATGACCTTACTTACTTCTTCCTGTAAAGCTTGACTTAATTGTGGTACTTGCAAGCCCCATTCTTCGCAACGATCAGCCAGCAAAATACCGACTCCACCTGACATTGTTACTATCCCTATCCTGGCCCCTTCCGGTAATTTTCCCGGCACGAAGGCCTGGGCTAAATCGATGACATCATCACTATCTTTGGCCTGAATAATGCCCATTTTATCAAAGAAACTTTTATAAGCTGCCCCGGATCCAGTTAAAGCTGCTGTATGCGTAGCAGCTGCTTTTTGACCGCTGGCAGAATTCCCGACTTTCAGAGCAATAATAGGCTTTCCGAGCTCTGCAGCTTTCTCAGCAGTCCTTTTAAAAGACTCTCCGTCTCTTAACCCTTCCAAATAAGTAAGAATAACTTTCGTGTTTGGGTTTTCCACGACATAGTCCAAACCTTCACTGGCAGTCACATCCGCTTCGTTACCCGTGGTGACAACAAAGTTAACCCCAACCCCAGCCTCTTGCAATAAATTAAAAAGCATAAAACCAACTGCCCCACTCTGAGATACTAAAGCCACCGGGCCTGTCTTAATGCTATCCAGTTCCATCGATGCACTAAAAGAAGCAATCAACCCGGTAGACGTATTCAGGATACCCAGGCAGTTAGGACCAATCAGCCTCATCCGGAATTCTTGGGCGACCTTGATAATGTCTTCCTGAATCTTCTTTCCTTCCCCACCAATTTCAGCAAAACCTGACGAAAAGATGACAGCCCTTTTGATTCCTTTCGTACCGCAATCTTTCAAAATCCCGGGCACCCGAGCTGCAGCTACGGCAATTAGCGCTAAATCGACTTGTTCCGGAATTGCTTCCACCGAAGCATAACAAGCCAACCCGGCAATTTCTTGGTACTTTGGATTGACTGGATAAATCTGTCCCTGATAGTTATGCTTTAATAAATACTTAAGAATTTTACCGTTTATCGTCTTAAAATCCTGGCTGGCTCCTATAATAGCTAAACCTGTGGGGTCCATGAAATATCGCATTCCTGTACTCCTTTCCAACGTTAAATCTCTAGTTGACTTAATAGCCCACCAGTGTTCCGACAGGCCATTAAGTCCGGACTGTTAGATAACCTTAATAAATTCCGTCTTCAAGCTTGAGTTTAATAAACACTAAACGTTAACACTCTCAGTCTTTACTGAATTACGTTGGAATCGTTGCCAGAGGAACACAATGATTAATATTGAAATACCAACTGTATCTGTAATTAATCCTGGCTTAATCAAGCCAAAAGCAGCCACGAACAATAGGCCTCTCTGGATAATATTTGTCGTTTTCAGCATATACCCCTGAACTGCACAGGCTAATGCAATAACTCCTACTGTGGCAGTTAAGAGCGCCCCTAGAATTTGCCCCATACTCCCCTGTGCGATTAAAGCCGGTGAATAGATCCAAATATAGGGGATCAGAAACCCAGCTGCCGCTAAACGGGCCGCGGCCCACCCTACTTTACTTGGACTTGCACCAGCAATCCCAGCTCCTGTGAAGGCTGCTAAGGCCACCGGCGGGGTCACATTAGAGATATTGCCGAAGTAGAATACGAACAGATGAGCGGCCAAAGGAGCAACCCCCAGTTTAAGAAGAGCAGGCGCTGCAATGGTTGCGCCCACGATATAGACCGCTGTGGTAGGCATCCCCATGCCTAGAATTATGGCTGTAATCATCGTCAGTACCAAGGTTGCAAATAGGTTGCCGTGAGCAAAGGCCAGCATATTGTCTCCAAGCGTTATGCCAAGGCTAGTCAGAGAGGAAACTCCTACGATAAAGCCTACTACCGCCGTAGCAATAGCTACACTAATACTGCCTTTAGCCCCCATTTCCAAAGCCATTAAAAAGCCGCGCCAACTCATCCGAGTTGATTTGCGCAAGAAACTAGCCCCTATCGCGACCAGAATCCCATAGAAAGCTGCAAACGTTGGAGTAACACCTTGAACAAGCAGATAAACAATGGCTATAAGCGGCAATATAAGATGTCCCCGCTCCTTGATGACCAGTTTCATAATAGGTAACTTATCACGGGACACGCCAACCAAGCCAGTCTTAATCGCTTCTAAATGAACCATCGAAAACACAGCTAAGTAGTAAAGAAAAGCCGGTATCAGAGCAGCAATCATAATATCTTTGTAGGGAATATTCAAAAACTCCGCCATGATAAATGCGGCTGCACCCATGATCGGGGGCATGAACTGCCCCCCAGTGGAAGCAACCGCTTCCACTGCCGCGGCAAAATGGGGTCTATAGCCTATGCTTTTCATCAAAGGAATGGTAAATGCACCTGTTGTCGCTACGTTAGCAACCGCACTGCCACTGATGGTTCCCATAATCCCACTGGCAACTACAGCGACCTTCGCCGGTCCACCCGGTGAGGTTCCGGCTAACGCCATTGACGAATCATTAATCAATTTAGCCATCCCCGTTTCTCCCAGGAAAGCACCAAAAAGTATAAATAGGAAAATAAACGTGGCCGAAACACCGAGTGCTACACCAAAGATTCCTTCAGAACCTACGTACATGTGGGCAATAATACGTTTCAGGCTGAAGCCGCTGTGTCCAAAGGAGCCTGGAATGTATTGTCCGAAATAGGCATAAAGGAGAAATATTATGCCAAGGATCGGCAACTCTTTTCCAAGACAGCGACGTCCCGCTTCGAAAACGACAAAGATACCTAACGCGCCCATGATATAATCCCGAGTAATTGGCAGACCTCCACGCATTGCTAATTGCTCGTTGGCAAATACCATATAGAGACCAGCTACTAGACTAAGAGCAATCATAGCCCAGTCTAAAACTCCCGGTTTGCCTTTCATCCCTTTCTTGCGGATTGGATAAAGCAGGAAAATCAGCACCATGACAAAGGTCAAATGAATGGATCGTAACTTAATGGCCTCAATCGCCCCAAAACCTGCTACCCACAGATGAAAAAGAGAAAATGAAATAGCTATAGCAGAGACTAGCAATGCGAGTTTTGATTTTGGCTTAAACTTTCGAATCTGTGATTCTTTATCGTATTTCTCCAAAAGTTCCTGTACAACTTCTTCTGAAGCAATTTCATCTGCTGACAATGGAGCGATCTGTTGCTCGCCACTCTTTCCCTGTAAGTTACTCATGCAGCTTGACCCCCTTTTACTTCATCACGCCAATTTCCTTGAAGTACTTAATCGAGCCTGGGTGCAACGGCAAAGGACCCATTCCTTTACTAGAATCTTCTTTCTTGATGTTGCTGGTGATCGCGTGGGCTGTTAACAGATCAGGTAAATTTTCATAAATACCTTTTGTAAGTTTATAGATGAGATCTTCGCTGAGATCAGCCCGTGTAACTAATAGATTGGCTAATGCTACAGTGTGCACATCTTCCTCCTGCCCCTTGTAGGTGCCTTTAGGAATGACATATTCGTAATAGAAAGGATATTTGTCAATGATCGCCTTAATCATTTCCGGTTCAAGAGAAATCAGCTTGATATCAATAGAGTTGGAGACATCCATGATCGCAGCTAAAGGCATTGCGCCTGAAAAATTCGCGGCATCCGCCTGCTTATTTTTCAATAGTTCACTTGCCTCAGTAAATCCAACATAGTCAGCTTTAACATTACTGTTATCCTTATCCCAGAAATTTAGGCCGTAGCTATCCAGGACTTCCTTGGAATTTGTAACTGTTCCGCTCCCAGTGGCACCTGGGGCAAATCTCTTTCCTTGAAGATCTTTAATCGAGTTGATTCCGGAATCCTTACGCACTACAATCTGCGTCACATTAGGGTATAGAAACGTCATACCACGCAGGTCTTTGTTAGGCCGTCCTGTAAACGTATCCTGACCCTCATAAGCGTATACTGCAACATTGGCCATTGTGAACGCTACATCAACTTCCTTTTGCTGCAAAAAGTTCATGTTCGCTGCACTTGCCTCGGTTGACTGGGCCGAAGCTTTAATCCCGGGAACCTTGTCCGTCCATATTTTAGCCATGGCATTTCCAATAGGATAATAAGCTCCAGAAGTTGTACCCGTGGCAATATTCACTTTTTCAACTTTTCCAGTATCCTGACCCGGAGCCTGGGCACCTTGACTTCCACACCCAGACATTGCAAGAGTTATAGCAATAACCATTATTAAACATAGAATTTTACGCATTGAATTTTCCCTCCTCTAAAATTTTAACTGGGATTAAAACAAACTTTATTGTCCATTTTGCGTCCTTACGCACCCCCTTCTTGTTTATAATCTTTATAAACATGGAGTATTGAAGCTGATTTTATGTTAAATAGGCGTTTAAATATTGAACAACAAAGAATAAATCATCTGATATTATAATGTTTTGAATTTTCATATAATTTAGCTCAAAAAATTTTCCCTTTTCTCAATCATTATCACATCTTTTCCGATAGCGCCTACTTTGATTTTAGATATCTGACAGTGCGTCATCCTCCCGCATAGTTTTTAACTTCTTTAACTTCCGCACTACTGTGGACTGATTAACCTCTAGAGCCTCTGCAGCTCTGACAGTTGTTCCATACTGTTTCATTGCTAACCTAATTAGCTTTTCTTCCAGTTCATCGATCGCTTTCCTAAGGGGAATTACTCCGGCTACTGTGACCGAACTAAGCGGGCTTTGTTCCTTTTGATAAAGGACGAGGTCAACTTCTCTTGCAGAAATAATCTTTTGGTTAGAAGTAACTACCAGACGTTCTATGAGGTTTGCCATCTCTCGGATATTGCCTGGCCAAGGATAGTTTAAAAATAGTTGAAATGCTTTCGGAGAAAAAACCTTTTCCAATCCATGGCGCTTATTGTTCTTCTCCAGATAGAAATGAACAAGGGGAATAAGATCTTCTTTGCGCTCCCGCAGGACTGGAACTTTGATAGGAACTACATTAAGACTAAAATAGAGGTCTGCTCGGAAAAGACACTTTTCCACTAAATCCTTCAAAGGTCTAATTGTACTGGCAATTATTCTTACATCTACGGAAACAATTTCCCTTTCACCCGGAATTCGTATTGTCTTATCCTGAAGTATCCTAAGCAGACGGCTTTGTAGATTTAGAGGCATTTTATCAACCTCTTCAAGATAAACACATCCTTTTTCTGCCAGCTGGAAGACCCCGGCTTTTCCCGTATTTCCATTATCCGCAGAGATTCCTTGGCCAAATAACTCAATCTCTAATAAATGATTCGGAAGGGATCCGCAATTCAGTTTGAAAAAGGGACCTTTGGAACGTTTGCTGTTAAAATGAATTAGTTTAGCAATGTCTTCCTTGCCCACTCCTTGCTCCCCTATTAATACGACGGGTGAATCTACTTGACTTACCCTAGTGGCTAGGTCCATGACATTGTTCATGATAACGGAACAGGACCTCAACTCGTTACCGTTTTCGTGATTATTCCTCATCTGAGCGATTAGCGACTGGTATTTTTCAGAGAGTTGTCTGCTTTCCTCAAGGGCTTCCCGCAAAAATAACAGCTCACTCATATCTCTTATGTTAATGACAATCTTTACAATTTCCCCTTCATCACCATAGACTGGATTTCCTGTAATAACCAGAGTATGCTTTGCAAATGGTCTTTCCAAAAGACTTACAAGCCCCGCCTGTTTTTTAACGAGATGGATAATATTATTTTGAAAGACACCTCTATCCACGAGGTCTTTAAACGGTCTCCCCACCAGATCAGCCCAAGAGACTTCTAATATTCTTCCCACCGCAGGGTTGCAGCGCAGAATTTCACCCTGTCGATCACATATGATTAACCCATCATAGGAAGAAGCAATAATCGTCTGGAGTTCTTCGTTAAGCTGCTTAACGCTTCTCAGTTCCTGCAGTACTTTTTCTATCTCGGAAACATCTTGGAAAACTCCGACCGCTCCTACCACTTCCCCGTCTTTAACAATCGGGGTACGATTAGAAATATACAATCTGCGACCCACTTGGAATTTAGCCCCAAATTCAGGTATTCCACTTCGAACAACATCTAGGAGACCTGTTGGGATAATAATATCGTTTAAAAACCGCCCAACCGCTTCCTTTTTGTTCGAACGGGTTGGCCTTTCGGCCGCTGGGTTAATGGATGTTATAATTCCTTGTTTATTAATAGCCAAAATTCCATTGTGCGCTGAGTCAAACACCGCCTCAAGTTCTTGACTGCGTAATTGAACCTGTTGAAGATAAGCCTGAACCAACGAGTATTTATTCACCACTCCGGTAATTTCCTCTTGGTTATTCAACACCGGGTAAATATCAAACGGCAAATCCTTAACATCTTCCAACAAGGCATCTTCCTTTAGAGGAAGGAAGCTTGTTGTTAAATAATCAACTGCCTTATTCTCCGCTTTGAACTTTTCAAGACCCTTTTCAAAAATCTGCTCTTTGGTGACCATACCCAACAAACGACCCTTATCGTTGAGCAGCGGTAATCCAGTCACCTTTTTATCCCGTATTAAGGTTAATGCATCCCCAATAGTATGATAACTATAAAGACATGCAGAAAGCCGTGACATTACTTGGCCGACACGCAGCAAATTATTTTCCTCCCGATAAAAACTTGATATCACTAATCCCTTTTACTAAATGATTCCGAGACACTCAACATATCTAATATGCAGTTCGTCATAACGACTACCTGTTTGGCTGGTAGCCAAGTTCGATTTTAGAAATTATCTGCATGTGAATATTGGATGTTCCTTCAAGGGTTTCAAACTGCTTCGCGTCACGAAGCCATCTCCCGCAAGGATATTCAGTAGAATAACCATAGGAACCATAGATTTTCATGGCCATGTTTGCTGCATGAACTGCTACATTACATCCGAATAGTTTTGCGATCGATGTTGCTTGTTGGCTTGGCAATTTGTTTTCTTTGAGCCAAGCGGCCCAATACACAAGACATTTAGCCGCTTCATCCCCTAATTTCATTTCCGCAATCTGCTGCTGAATCATTTGATATCTTCCAATTTGTTTACCAAATTGGGTGCGCTCATTGGCATATTGAACCACTCCCTCCAAACAGGCCGCAGAAAGTGCCGCCGAACCTGCAGCGCAGCCCATACGAGTATTATTCAACATCCACATACAAATCTGAAAACCTTTATTAAGTGGACCTAAGAGATTTTCTTTTGGAATCACTGCGTTTTCAAACACTAGTTCGGAAGTCGGAGCAGGCCACATGCCCACTTTCTTGAGAATTGGAATTCTTGTAATACCCGAAGTATTATTGTAATCAATGATAAAACAAGAGATTCCTTTAGTTCCTCCGCCTTTTTCCGTTGCCGCATAAACAAGTCCTATATCGCTGGTGTGACCTCCTGATATCCATATTTTAGAACCGTTCATTAACCAGTAATCGCCCTTGTCTTCGGCAAAGGTTTTCATACTAGCTACGTCAGAGCCGGTATTGGCTTCAGTCATTGCAAAACTGCCTACAGCGTCGCCGCTTACTAACCGTGGTATATAGGTTTGTTTTTGTTCCTTAGTCCCCCATTCATTAATCGTCATCGCCGGTCCCCAAACATTGCCGCTGATACTTAGCCTCCAGGAAGTATGAACCTTTGCTATTTCGTATAAAGCTACAACGGCTTCCATCCAACCCATGCCATTTCCACCATACTCTTCTGGGATACTCCACCCTAATAGTCCCAACTCGCCCATCTTTGATAAGATCTCTCTGCGATAGTAATGATTTTCCTCATCTTCTTCAACAAAGGGAGCAATTTCCTTTTCAGCGAAATCACGAGCCATCTCTTGAACCATTCTTTGTTCTTCGGTTAATCCAAAATCCATTTGTGTCCCCCTCCCAATCGTCCATGTAGTTTGCTCAACCTTCATGGCCTCCTTGTGAGCATAATAGGAAAATTAGCTGGTCTACATATATCACCTCATCTCAATTAACTGACTATATCCAACACCTTAAAAACTTTATAAGCAATTATGCTTATTTGCATAATTAACTCACGAAGGTCTTCTCAATCTCTTGCGACTGCGCATAATTAATTACTAATTATTATGAATCACATTATCCCACTAGTCTGAATATTTCAATAATATATGCACCTGCGCAATAGGAAATTTTAATTTCCAAAGGTGTACGATTGACAATTAAATATGTAGTTTTGAGAATATACAACGAACTATCTGAATAACCTTTGTGACGTATTCGTTCCTTGCTAAAACATCTGGTAAGGAACAAACGTTAAGCTTTAGCATAGACAATACGTGAGACACCCATTTTCAAAAAATGGGTGTCTCAAACATGGATTATTATGACATTCTATTGTTGTCTTAATGTTCCTGATTTCACGCCAACGTGCTTTACTTTAACTGCTATTTCAAGGGTCCTTAACGTTTTCTCATGATTAATAAATCAAATACAGGATAATTCTTCCTATTGCATTTCTTTCCGATAATCCAGAAACTAATAGTTAACCCTCATCTGGTTTGAGAAAAAGGAGTATGGAATTCATAATGAAATTATTATTTAATTACCCGTAAAAATCGGTTTGCGCTTCTCTTTGAGCGCAGCTAATCCTTCTTTATGGTCGGACATTTCGGAAACAATCGCCATTTGTGAAGAAATTAGATCTAATGCCGTCCGCAAGTCGTTCGTTCGTTGAGCAGAATACACTGCTCGCTTAATCATTTGAACGCATACTGGAGGGGAGTCGGCAATTTTCCCAGCCAACTCTAAGGTAGCTTGTTCTAATTCCAGAGCAGGAACGACTTTGTTAACCATACCCATTTCTTTGGCCTCATGGGCTGAGATAAAATCTCCCGTCCATAGGAATTCTAAAGCCTTAGCAACTCCTACCAAACGCGGCAAATAGAAGGCACCTCCATCACCCGGCACTATACCTGCTTTCACATAACCTGCGGACAGCCGGGCATCTTCTGCGGCGACTCTAATATCGCACATTAAAGCCATATCAAGGCCCGCTCCTACTGCCATTCCATTAATACCACAAATCACAGGTTTATCCATCATTTCTAATGTTAACGCAATTTTATGAATATAGTTCGTCAAAGCCCGTTTGCGATCAATGGCTTTATCACCCCATGTCACACCTTCCTCATCACAGCCGATGAATCCCGTTCCTTTTGACATGGCTTCGACATCACCACCCGTTGAAAAAGCCTTACCGTTGGCAGTCACCACAATCACCCTTATGGTTTGATCTTCTTGTGCATCCTGTAGTGCTTCAGCCCATTTCTGGATCATTGGCAAGGAAAAGGCATTATACTTTTCCGGTCTATTGAGTATGATTCTTGCTAAAAAACCATCTCTCTGATAAAGCAAATGGCTATTTTCAGTATTTCGGTTCATTTTTTCATCTCCTCTGTTTATATTCAGATTCTGCCGGAAATAAATAGATGCACTAATCCCTATGATCATCTATCTAATGCCCTGATAGATTTGATCCTACACTCCAGAAAAGGAACCGATGTTAAAAATAAAACATGAGCAAATAAATCATCGAAATAAAAACTGAAAGCAGCATTAAGGGAAACGCAAATTTCATAAACCCAATAAAACGGATGTGGACTCCATTTTTCTCGGCCATACCTGCGACAATAACATTAGCTGAAGCTCCAATGAGTGTTCCGTTGCCCCCTAAACAGGCTCCCAACGATAATGACCACCAGAGAGGTTCTAAGTCAGTTGGCGAAAGTCCTCCTAATGAGCCCATTTGGTGAATCAGGGGAATCATCGTAGCCACAAACGGAATATTATCGACAAAGGCAGAAGCTATAGCAGAAAACCATAAAATCAGCATCCCTGTAAAAGTAAAGTTTCCGGCAGTAGCCGTAACGGCCCACTGAGCCATGCTATTAATAATCCCGGTCTCAATCAGACCACCTACTACAATAAAGAGACCAATAAAGAAGAAAATCGAAGGCCATTCAATGGTCAATAATACTTCTTCCGGATCTTCCCTAGTAATAAACATCAAGAGAGAGGCACCTGATAAAGCAATCGTCGCAGATTCTAAATCTAAGGATTGATGTGTGAAAAAACCGATTAGAATGAGACTGAGTACAACCAGACACTTTCTTAAAAGAGCTGAATCTTTGATTGCCGTTAGAGGTTCGATCTTCATGAGATCTGCTTTAAGCTCATTCGAAATGTTCATTTTATTACGGTATATTATATAAAAAACTGCCATTGTTGCAATATGGATGACGACGACCACGGGTGCTAAGTTCATCATGAAATCCATAAATCCTAAATGTGTTTGGCTTCCAATCATAATATTGGGAGGATCCCCTATCAAAGTAGCTGTCCCACCAACATTACTGGAAAATATCATTGCTATTAAAAAAGGAATAATGTTGAGTTTGAGTTTTTCGTTAATGCTAAAAACGATCGGAACAATAAGTAAAACTGTTGTAACATTATCAAGGAACGCCGAGAGTAAGGCCGTGACGCTGGCCAAATAAATCAGGATCCGACTCGGTTCCCCTTTGGCCAACCGAACTGCCTTTAAACCTAAGTACTCAAAAACTCCTGTGCGGCGCGTAATCCCCACCACAATCATCATACCAGCCAATAGCCCTAGAGTATTCCAATCGATATGTTCAATTGCTTTTTCTTGTGTTAACACTCCTAAAAGAATAAGTAACATACCTCCAAGTAAAGCGGCAATCGTTCGATGAACTTTTTCTGAGAGAATTAAAGCATAAACAATGATAAAGACAATAATCGCTGTATAAGCCTGCATTTTTATCCTCCTTTATAAGCTAAAATCATCACACTTATAACTTTAATATAAGACTTTTTAACTTGAAGCCTTGGATTTGCCATAATACCTCCCTCCAAAATCCACTTTTTCATTTTTCATAATATTACATGTCGCAATAATCATGCCAAAATTCGCTTCATACAGTAAATAGAAATCAGAAAATTTTTTTCACTAAACATCTAGAAATTTGAGCGTTCTATGCAACTGAAATGTTCAAACTATTATGAACAAACAATCCTCAAAGATCATTTTTACTTAAATTGTCCAGTTCTTCGTACATATTGTCCAGTTTTCCATACTTTATTTAAGGCATACCTAAAAACCAGTCAATTAGAAGTTTAGCCCATTCTATAAATAAAAGCGAGCCGCTAAACAGCTCGCTTTTATTTATAGAATGGGCTACTATTCACTATCTCTTGCCGTGCTCTTATTCACATAGACATCCATGTGATCTTTAATAACCCTTGGAATAATCATTTGATGGATTGGGCAAATCGCTTTTGGATTCTGATAGACTCCTCCTACGAATGCCTTAATATAGTTGCGCAGTTCCGGCATCTTTACAATTTCATCCACAAAACCTTTCTTAGCACAGAAGGCCGGTTTCGATTTTTCCCTGTAAGCTTTAATCAGGTCATTCATTTTAGCAATAGTACCATCCAAGGGTTTGCCACTATCTTGATCTTTCACCAATCGACGTGAATACATAGCTGCTGCAGCCGTTTCTCCATGCATGACGTTGATCTCTGTAGCTGCGGTCCCAATACTAAAGGCATTGGTTTTGCCGCCTTGTGGTCCGCCTAGTACATAGTGAGCAGCAGCAGTACCTTTTCTAAGTGTGATTTCCATCTGTGGAATATCTGTATTTTGAATAGAATAAATCAACGACTGCCCTAACCCTAGGAGTTCGGCCGATTCCGCAATATCCCCAACATCAATACCCGTCGTATCCTGAATCCAGACAATCGGCAGTTTGTCACGATTACACAGAGTCACAAATTCACTCATCTTGATCAGGCCCTGACGATACAGTTTACCACCAATGCCGATATACTCTTTGGTATATTCCGGGTAGTTTTTTAAGACCCCTTGTTTGTTCGCAATAAAGCCGCACAGTAATCCATCGATTTTGGCGATTCCAGTGTACATCTCCAAGCCAAAGTCCGGCTTGTATTCCTTATGCTCGCTGTTATCAAAGAGGCGGGCTAAGACTTCGTAAATATCGTATCCTCTCCTTTGATTGGTGGGAACGATCGTACGCAGATCTTCACCTGAGAATTTAGGTTTGGCTGGATCAGCTACTCTAAAGAATTCCGGGTTATAGGCGGGCAGCGCCCCTACATACTTTTTAATCTTGTCCAGAACCCCTTCTTCACTTTCTGCTACTTCCCGGAAGAAACCCGTCACTCTGTGGTGAATCACGGCTCTTCCCGGGGGAGTTGATTTAAAGCCGCGAGTAGCATCGATTAAGGCCTGGGCGGCTTCTTCATCCACATAACCTTTCGGGCTCATACCCCCAACAATTCCGGCACCACCAACAGCCATGTTCGCTTTTTCATGAGCAATCAAAATGGTAGGGCTGATGCTATGATATCCGCCGCCGGCTGGATTCGTTCCGTAGATACCTACGATGACCGGCAGACCCATTTGCTCCAGTTCGGTATGGCGATAGAAAGGCGTCCCTCCGCCGATTCGATTCGGATATACTTCTTCTTGATGGCTCAGTTTAACACCACTGCAGTTCAAGATCCAAACCAACGGAAGATTCATCCTCTTGGCTATGTCAGTGACTCTTGTGATATTGTCAGCCTGTCCCGGAATCCAGGCACCTGCCAAATATTTATTATCCGAGGCGATCACCACCACCCATCGGCCGTTAACTTTGCCAATTCCATCGATCACCGCGGTCGTGCCTTCTTCATTGGCGGCAGGATCATAGATCGTATGCAGCGGACACCAAGTACCTGGTTCGACTAAGTACTCAATTCGCTGCCATGCTGTCCACTCTCCGCTGGCATTGACCTTTTCAGTCGGCTTTCCGCCGTTTTTAATCCGTTCTGCCTCAGCATCGATTTCAGCTTCAACGGCTAACAGTTCATCGACATTCTTGGCATTAACCTTTTTTAAAGGCTTACCCAAATCATCCATTTTCTCGAAATATCTAGGCATCGAATAGCCAAATTCACTCACCATCAACCACTCCTTTTAATTGCAATAGTAATACATAACCCGTAGAACTATCGCATTTAAACTCTTTAGGTGTAAAACATCTTGGAAGTTGAATTCTCACTCAACTTCCAAGTTAGCTCATATTTTCTCAAAAAACTATTCCAAAACTACGAGGACATCCCCTTCGCCAACTTGCTGGCCTTCTTTAACCTGGACTTCTTTTACGACGCCGCCTTCGGGGGCATAAACAGGATTCTCCATTTTTAACGCTTCGAGAATGATTACTTCATCATCTTCAGCAATAGTGTCTCCTACATTAACGAGAATTTGAAATACTTTACCTGCCATTGGGCTTTCGATGTTTGCCATTTTATTTTTCCTCCTTATACCTTTATTAATTAATAATTATATCTAACATTAAAGGATTATCCTCTGCACCGGTTAATTGTCATTATACCTTTAACCGGATAAACTTTTCTTTTTGACTTAGTTAATGATTCTGCAGACTTTCGGATAATCACCTTAACTTAGAACAACTTTGGCTTACTTTAAAACGCTAATGAACATACCTGCCGCCACTGCAGTGCCAATAACACCGGCTACATTTGGCCCCATGGCATGCATTAAAAGATAGTTCTTCTTATCTGCTTCTGAACCCAATTTATGAGCTACCCGAGCTGCCATAGGAACCGCTGAAACACCTGCCGCACCAATTAATGGATTGATCTTTTCTTTTAAGAACAAGTTCATAAGGTGTGCCAACCCTATACCGCATGCCGTAGCGGCAGCAAATGCCACCGAGCCTAATGCAAATACACCGATAACCTTAGGACTTAAAAACACCTCGGCCGGCATTGTTGCACCAACGGATATTCCTAAAAAAATAGTAACGATATTCATCAACTCATTTTGAGCCGTAAGACTCAGACGATCGACTACCCCAGATTCTCTCAGTAGATTACCAAAGCAGAACATACCCATCAGTGCTGCTGCATCCGGTACAACCAAAGTAATAATTACGACTGTAATAATTGGGAAAAATATTTTTTCCAGTTTGGATACCTTACGTAAGGATTTCATGCGGATCTTTCTCTGAGCTTCAGTGGTACATAATTTCATGACCGGAGGTTGGATGACCGGTACCAGAGCCATGTAGGAGTAGGCAGCTACCGCGCAGATACCCATCATTTCCGGTGCCAGTTTTGAGGCCAGAAAAATCGTTGTCGGGCCGTCAGCACCGCCGATAATTCCGATAACAGCTGCTTGGTCAACATTGAAGCCCAGGGCCAGTGCTCCAAAGAAAGTAACATATACTCCACCTTGAGCTCCTGCACCAAGGAGCAGCGTCTTAGGATTGGCAATAACCGGACCAAAATCGGTCATTGCTCCTATCCCTAGGAAGATTAGGGGAGGAATAATAGCCCACTCTTCGCCATAATGGTAGAAACGCCAAAGTAGTCCTTGATTAGGCGTCATAATATCTGAGGGAAGATTAACTAAAAGAATACCAAATGCTATCGGTAATAAAAGCAGGGGTTCAAAGCCCTTCTTAATAGCCAGATAGATAAATACGAACGCTATAGCCCACATAACAATATTACCCCAGTAGAGGTTATCGAATGCCATCGAAGTCCACATGTTTTGGAAAAGCTCCATTTGTGACACCTACTTATTTATTAATTTTGTTTAGCAGATTCATTTTTCTTTTCGATTGCAATAGCAAGTTTAGAGCTCAAGCTAACCATTATCTGCAAGAAAACCATGACTATAAAGACCCCTGATACTCCTGAAATAAACGTAACGAGCGGCAATGACATATTCCCCCCCCTTCCTGGCTCTCAATTCCTTTACTTAACCTTGATCATTCAGACTGTCTGTTGGTTAAACAAACTATAAGTACTAAATCAATAGCCCTATAGGTTTATCTGATTAAGCTCATCCCTGCCATAAGCAAACTAATATTATTTTTTCACCTCCTGCAACCAATCAGTTCCAACGCCTTTTAAAGAACCACTCTATTTCTTGCAAATATATTAATGCAATATGCATGCCAGTTTCCAAGATCAAATTTGCTTGACCCGTTTAAACTACTATAAACTCTGCCATACTTAAGGAATACGTTAAAATATTAATTAAAGGAATTTCATGTAATTTCAGAAATATCTTTCTTTATTACTTGTTCAAGCTTTTTGAAGGGGTGAGATCACATTTACTGTTGTGTTTTCAGTACAGATTCGCCTGTTTATAATGGACAAATGGACAAAGACATCAATAAAGAAACATAAGATTAATAAAGGACGTATGGTAAGCTCAAAGCGCTGCCCATACGTCCTTATTTATCTCTGCTTGCCCTGCAAGGATGCTCTTACAACTGGGCTGAGATGCTAGCTGGGATCTTCTTGAACTTTCTGCTCATTTTTCCTTCTTCGCCAACAAAGGTGTTAAAGGGGCCGAGTAGTTCATCCTTTTGATAGGGAAACCATCCTTGATTACAGGACAGACAGATACATTCAGTTCTGTTATAGCCTACAAAACCAAAGATGGGACCGAGGGGGCCGCAAATACAAGTAGCTAAGAGAGCACGCATAAAGGCATAGCCATATTTATGATAGACATAGTTCTCCGATTTACATTTAGGACATCTGCTCTGAATTCCTGGAGCGCCAACACTACAATGCGGACAATGATAAGCATTTTCTAAAACTGACTTGCCACAGACTCTGCAGTTAACTTCTTTGCTTTGAACTTGATACATCCCAGACAACTCCTTTTCAGAACTCCCGTCTAAATTAAGCGAAATTATAATATATCAATAAATCGCTATAAGATACTAAAACAAGACAAGTACAAACTGATAAATTGAATCATAATTCATATCTTTATGCTGCCTTCGCCGAATTAGTATATTTTATGATTTATAATGTGCGTAATTAAATTTGATTACCATTCTTATCTAAGTATACTGGGTTGATTTGTTGGTTATTTGGCACCTAGGAATATTCAACAAATAATGCAATACGTATGCCAGTTTCATCAAGAACCTATTTGAAGATTAATAATCAGCACTTCAATAAAAATCTGAATTTTTGTTTTATAAGAAAACCATCCTTTAAACTCAATTATTTCTATCATACTAACCTAAAAATTGGACTATTTTTTATTTCCGACTCAATTCAACTACCATATTAATCCTACTTATCTTTTAAATGTAAATAGTTTCTTGTACTGTTGTGTTTCCAGGACACATGATAACAAAAGGAATACAGGACACAATATTATGAACAATGTCCTGACAAGCAAATAGAAAAGAAGGGGCTCTGCACGCAGATCTCCCCTTCCTTTCTTATTTATCTTACGCTGGTTTATAGGCTCGCTTAATATCCTAACGTTCTACAATCAGGGCGATCCCTTGTCCTCCGCCGATACATAGTGTAGCCAAGCCCCGATGAGCATTTGTACGTTTCATTTCATGCAATAAAGTGACGAGAATGCGGGTTCCGGAAGCACCCACAGGATGACCAATAGCAATCGCTCCGCCGTTTACATTCGTTTTCGCCCTATCCAGTTCTAACTCCTTAACCACACTTAACGCCTGGGAAGCAAAAGCCTCGTTTGCCTCCACAAGATCAATATCTTCGATTTTAAGACCGGCTTTTTCTAAGGCTTTACGGCTTGCCGGAATAGGGCCTGTCCCCATAATCAAGGGATCGACACCGGCTGAACCCCACGAAGTGATAGTAGCTAAAGGTGTTAAACCAAGCTCCACAGCTTTAGATTTAGACATTACGACGACAGCAGCGGCTCCGTCATTAATCCCCGATGCGTTCCCTGCAGTAACTGTTCCATCTTTTTTGAAAGCGCCTTTCAGCTTAGCCAGACCTTCATAGGTAGCACCAAAACGTGGAAATTCATCCTGAGAGACAACAATGGGATCTCCTTTACGTTGTGGAATAGACACAGGTACAATTTCCTCTGCAAACTTTCCTGCTTTAATCGCTGCTTCTGCACGATTTTGACTGGATAATGCAAATTGATCTTGTTCTTCGCGTGAAAAACCAAACTGGTCAGCGATGTTTTCAGCCGTTAAACCCATATGAATATTGTTCATTGCATCAGTTAAGCCATCAATAATCATAGTATCAATAATACTGTTATTACCCATACGATACCCGGTACGTGCTTTGGGGAGCGCATAGGGTGCCAGAGACATGCTCTCCATCCCACCTGCTACCACAATCTCAGCATCTTCGGCAATAATGGCCTGTGCAGCACAAACGACAGACTTAATTCCAGATCCACAGACCTTGTTAAGGGTCCATGAAGGAACCTCCTGAGGTATTCCCGCTTTAAGTGACGCTTGGCGAGCAGTATTTTGTCCCAGTCCAGCTTGTATCACGTTACCCATAATAACTTCATCAACCTGATCAGGGGTAATACCAGCTCTTTTAATGGCTTCTTTGATGACAATACCCCCTAAATCAGCCGCCGCCAGTTGACCTAATGCCCCTAAAAAAGAACCTACGGGCGTACGAACAGCACTTACGATAACAACTTCTCTCATGATAGTCATCCCCCTCATAGATATTCAATACCTTCTCAACCTCGAATGGTAAATGGTTGTTAAGCAGATCTTAGACCTGATAGTTATAGAAACCACGACCTGATTTCCGTCCCAGCCAGCCTGCTTTGACGTATTTACGGAGTAATGGGCATGGGCGATACTTATCACCCAGACCTTCATGCAAAACTTCCATTATGGATAAGACGGTGTCCAGCCCGATTAGATCTGCCAAAGCTAAGGGGCCCATTGGATGATTCATGCCTAACTTCATGACATTATCAATAGATTCTACGGTAGCGATACCCTCATTGAGGGTGAAGATGGCTTCATTGAGCATAGGAATGAGGACCCGGTTGGCCACAAATCCAGGAGCATCATTGACTTCTACCGGGGTTTTGCCCATATCTATGCTTAAGGTTTCAATTGTTTTATAGACTTCGTCGCTGGTTGCCAAGCCGCGAATAACTTCAACAAGCTTCATAACCGGAACGGGATTCATAAAATGCATACCAATGACTCGGTCGGGTCGTTTAGTGAATGCTGCAATTTCAGTGATAGGCAGCGAAGATGTATTGGTGGAAAGTATTGTGTGTTCCGGACAAATGACGTCAAGTTGAGAAAACACTTGGGATTTTATTGCCATATTTTCCACGGCTGCTTCGATGACCAGGTCTGCAGCTGCTGCATCTTGCAACGAGGTTGATTTAGTGATGCGGCCTAAAATAGTCTCTTTATCTTCCGCGGTCAGTTTCCCTTTTTCAACACTGCGGCTGAGATTTTTATCGATGATGCTCAGACCTCTCAGGACAAATTCATCCTTAATATCATTAAGAATGACAGAATAGCCTGCTTGAGCAGCTACCTGGGCAATTCCGCCTCCCATCTGTCCGGCCCCTATGACCATGATTGTTTTCACAATTACCCCTCCATTTTAAATTTTCTAAGGTTGAAATATTCAAACATTTTATAACGACTAACCTTCCCTTAGCTAAAACTTTATTTTATTTATAATTAATTTGCAAGCCCTTGCACTGCAAGGGCTTGCATTTTTTTGCCAAAGCTCGGAAATAATAATTAGTCATTAGCGGTTAGGCTGGTAACCAAGTTCAATACCAGAGATAATCTGCATATGAATGTTGGAAGTTCCTTCGAGAGTTTCAAACTGCTTGGCATCACGAAGCCATCTTCCACACGGATATTCCGTTGAATAACCATAGGATCCGTAAATCTTCATAGCCATATTGGCACCGTGAACAGCTGCCATACAGCCATATAGCTTAGCAATTGATGTTGCTTGCTGACTGGGCAGATTATTATCTTTCAGCCATGCAGCGCGATAAACAAGATATTTGGCGGCTTCATCTTCTAGTTTCATTTCAGCCAGTTGCGCCTGAATCATTTGATACTTACCAATGGGTTTGCCAAACTGTGTACGTTCATTGGCATATTGTACTGCACCCTCTAAGCAAGCTGCAGCCAAGGCCGCTGAACCGGTAGCGCAACCCATGCGAGTATTGTTTAACATCCACATGCAAATTTGGAAACCTTTGTTAAGTGGTCCTAAGAGGTTTTCTTTCGGAACTACTGCGTTTTCAAACACTAATTCCGAAGTTGGTGCAGGCCACATTCCGACTTTCGTGTGAATAGGAATTCTAGTAACGCCAGGAGTGTTATTGTAGTCAATAATAAAACAGGACAGTCCTTTAGAGCCTGCTCCCTTTTCAGTAACGGCATAGAGAAGTCCGACATCAGAAGTGTGTCCTCCGGAAATCCACATTTTGGAACCATTAATCAACCAGTGGTCCCCTTTATCCTCGGCAAAGGTTTTCATACTAGCTACATCCGAACCGCTATTAGCTTCGGTTATAGCAAAGCTTCCGACTGACGTACCAGCCACCAAACCGGGAATATACGTTTGCTTTTGCTCTTCAGTGCCATAGTGATTGATCGTCATAGCAGGACCCCAGCAGTTACCGCTGACGCTCAGTCTCCAGGAAGTATGAACCTTAGAGATTTCATACAGGGCCAGAACAGCTTCCATCCAGCCCATACCATTTCCGCCGTACTCCTCAGGTATACTCCAGCCTAACAAACCTAATTCTCCCAATTTGGTCAGGATTTCTCTACGATAAAAATGGTTCTCTTCATCCTGTTCAACAAAAGGAGCAATTTCTTTCAGAGCAAAGTTACGAGCCATTTCCTGTATCATTTGTTGATCTTCAGTTAATCCAAAATGCATTGTTCTCCACTCCCTTATATTAATATGTCACGTTATTGCTTTCGGCGTAACCACGGGAATATCAGTACATTAAGAAAAAGTTTACACTTTCCGATAGTACAGAAATAATACCGGCTCTGCGATTTCACCTCCATCAATTGATGTAAAACAATGCAATATATGTGCCAACTTGTGATTAACTTCATAAGATAACCGACAATGCCTGTACTCATCAAAAATATTAAATTCCCCAGGTGATTTAACGTTTAAGTAAATTCTGATAGGTCAATATAATTGTCTGGTTAACCGTACATTCTTTCCGGTTTTATGAACACATTTGCCTAAGGTCAGCCCAAGTTTATCTTTACTAATTGACGGAAGATATAAGAGATGGTATTTTTATTTCAATTACCCATTAAATCCTAAGGAGGATCAAGGTTTTGCCGAAAAATGTACATAGCCATGACGAGACTTGGCTACCTCATAAGCACGTTAACCTTTTAGGCAAGGAACTTCATATATATCGAGAGGTAAGCTCCACTAACAGTATTGCCAAGCAAATGGCTAAATCTGGAGCAAGAGAAGGCACCATAGTTATCAGCGGAACTCAGTCCGCCGGTCGCGGCAGGATGCAGCGCAAATGGTTCTGCCCGCCTGGCAAAGGACTTTTGCTGTCCATGCTGTTGAGGCCTAAAATAAGCGTGCAATTTATACCTCAGCTCACTCTATTGACGGCAGTCGTTGTCGCAGAAACCATTAAAAAGGTCACCGGTTGTACAGCTGGAATTAAATGGCCTAATGATATTTATATCAACAACAAAAAGGTATGTGGTATACTCGCGGAAACTAGTTTTTCGAGAACTAATGTTGAGCACGTAATCATAGGTTTAGGCTTAAATGTGAATCTAAATACAGACCAACTTCCTCCCGATTGTAAGGACACCGGCACTTCTCTCAGCATAGAACTGGGCCAAAGAGTTTCACGAATAAGCCTGCTTAAACAGTTTATTACCAGTTGGGACGAACATCTGCAAAGCTTTATGAAAGAAGGGCATCCCTATCTCCGCAGTAAATGGCTCGAGAACAATGTAACTATAGGAAAAAAGGTTTCCATTAATAAAAGGGATGGTTCCCTTGATGGATTGGCCGTCGATGTAAGTGAAAAAGGCGGACTTATCGTGCGCTTATCCGACGGATCGTTGCAGGAGTTCCTTGCAGAGGATGTCAGTCTTCGAAACAATTGATAATGCCCACGATATTTCCTGTTGATATCATTGATGATTTCCTTAAACAAACAGCCATTTACAGAATATTCATTTTATACGGCATGAATCTATAGTATAATCAAAAAGACCCAGCATATGTAAGTACTCTTTTGCTACGGGAGGAGAATAGCATTATGATGGTTCCTGAAAACTTAAATTACACATCATGGCTCACCGTTAAACAAATGATGAGTAAAAACTTTATTGTTCTTCATCCGGACGATTCCCTAAGGACTGTAGTCCAACATTATCAAGATTCCAGGCTGGATACTCTGCCGGTTGTTGATAATGATGGCAAGCTGACTGGGGTTTTTCCTAAAAAAAGATTATATAGGGCACTGCTGGATGGCTCAAGTTTAGATGATCCTTGCACGCCTTATATTATTTATCAGCCAGTCTCCATATCATCCGACCTATGCTATGATGACATGTCAATGGCTGTACGCACCAGCAAGAGCCTCGTTGATTATGTGGTAGCGGTTGATCATGAAAACAAGCCGGTTGGTATGATAGGCACGGCAGAATATCTTCGGGGAAGTCAAAAAGTAATTATCACATCTCACGTTTTACTTGAGTCTATATTCAATGCTGATTATGAAGGAATTATCGTCATCGATAATACCGGCAAAATTCTACGGATTAATCCTGTTGCAGAAACGATGTTTGGGTTTAACTCCTCTGAAGTCAAAGGGTTACTCCTAGAACATGTGCTTCCTGATCTTAAGCTGTTTAATGGGCGTAACCGTGGGGTAAAGCAAATAATCCAATCCCTTCCGGTCATTGTCAGCCAAGTACCGATCCTTGCAAATGATATCCAGATTGGTACAAAAATAGCGTTTGTAGATATATCCGATATGGAGGAAATGGCCCGGGAACTGGAAATAGTTAAGGATTTACAGACCAATCTGGACGGTGTTCTAAATGCTACCTCTGATGGTGTTTTTGTTTCGGACATTTCCGGATCTGTTAAATATGTTAATGCGAGCGGCTGCCGGCTAATCGGAAATACAACGGAAGAAATGGCAGGAATGCCGATTAAAAAACTTTTATCAAGCGCAGTTCCCGCTGAGGTAAGTAAAACTGGAGTCGCTGAAGTCGAAGTGTGCAGTATTAAGGATAGAAATTGCATAGTTTCACATATACCGATTAACAAAGTTATCGATGATGAGACCCGGACTGTGGGGGTCGTCAGTACAATCTATCTTGATGATAACAGACTCACTGAAGAAATAGCCCGCAAATGGCTTTCTTTAAGGCAACAAATCCAGTATTATCGCGATGAACTTGAAAAGCATGGGAACAGTTTTGATAACTTGGTTTCCAAAAATCCGGCCTTTACAAAAATGAAAAAGGACGCCCAGCGTATTGCACGCAGCAGTTCAACGGTTCTGCTGACAGGTGAAAGCGGTGTCGGTAAAGATATGTTTGCCCATGCGATCCATGCCGCCAGCCCCCGCGCAAATCATCCCTTCGTAAAAGTTAATTGCGCAGCTATCCCAGAATCTCTGTTAGAATCCGAACTCTTTGGGTATACTCCAGGTTCATTTACCGGAGCCTCCAAGAAGGGGAAAATCGGATATTTCACCCAAGCCCACGAGGGAACAATTTTTCTTGATGAGATTGGCGACATGCCTTTGTCGATCCAGGCCAAGATTTTGCAGGTATTGCAGGATAAAGAATTTATGCAGGTCGGCGGAGTCAGTCCTGAAAAAGTGGATGTTCGTATTATAGCCGCCACTAATAAAGATCTACGGGAAGCTATAAAAGAGGGAACCTTTCGACTAGATCTCTATTATCGTCTTAATGTAATCCAGTTCAGCCTCCCTTCACTCCGGGAACGTTCCGAAGACATAATACCTTTAGCCGAAGTTTTTATTACTAAATATAACGAAATCTTAGGAGCAAACGTCGTGGGGATCAATAAGGCTGCTCGGGATGCTTTACTTATTTATTCCTGGCCAGGTAATATAAGAGAACTTGAAAATGCCATCGAGCGGGCTGCTAATTATGTCTGGGAAGGTGAAATAGGCATCGAACACTTATCTGCTCAGATCTTTCAATTTAATCAAAAAGCCTATGAACCATCTTCCTATCGGGCAGTCTTAAACGATGTTGATAAAGAAATGCTTTTAGTAGCTCTCAAAAAAGCGAATGGCAACAAAAGTGCCGCTGCCCGCCTCCTTAAAATGAGCCGTTCGGCATTTTATGAAAAGCTTGGCAAGTACGGCCTGTGTTAATGGAAAACGCCAAAAACCTCCCGACCGGGACGTTTTTGGCGTTTTTTTCATACCACGACCACTATCAATGCAGCGATAATCCCCAGTATTAAACCGTATTCGCCGGGGGTTAAGATTAGCTCGCGCAAATAGGTACGGTGGCCCTGCTGATATCCTCGAGCCTCCATAGCATCCACCAGCTCATCACACCGTCGAAAGACATTCACAGCCAAAGGCACTGCCAGGTAACCGATCGCCCTAATTTTCCCGCTCAAACGACTGGGATTGAAATTAGCGCCCCGAGCCAATTGTGCCTGGCTGATACTGTTCATCTCATCGAGCAGCGTTGGCATAAACCTTAGAGCAAGAGATATCAACATGGCTATATCATGAGAGGATATTCCAATAACCCTTATGGGCCGCAATAGTCGTTCCAAGCCCATAGTAATCTCCGATTGCATGGTGGTCATAGTCAAAATCGATGCAGCCAACACTAGCAGCAGAAACTTCCAGACCTGTACAATTCCCAGATTTAAGCCCTCGTAACTGATCTGCACCGGGCCAATAGGAAACGGTGGCAATGGCCTCCCTTGGGTGAAAAAGATATACAGTAAGAATAGAATGAAAAAAAGGGGCAGTACCGGCTGAACCGTTTTTAAAACCGCCCCCGTGGAAAGATGGGCAAGCAGCGATAACGCAAGTACCATGCCGCTGACAACTAAGAGTCCAACAACATTTACTTGAAAAATAATAATACTAAGTGCTATCACAGCTATGATTTTAACCCGGGGATCCAGTCTATGCACCGGTGATTCAAGATAAATGTATTGCCCAAGTCTATACATTTACATCACCTTCCCGGGTAGTTTAGCTCGACTGGAAGAATTCTTGTGATGCTTCAGTAGGGAAGCAATTTCCTCGACCGCAGAGTCAATTGTAAAAATACTGGTATTCACGTCTATTCCTGCCTGATGCAGCCGCCACATCAATTCAGTAATATAGGTCGGGGCCAGACCGAGTGATTTAAGCCAGTCCACCCTGCTCAATATATCCCTTGGATTTCCATCAGCAACCAATTCACCCTGATCCAGTACCAGCACCCGGTCAGCTAAAGTTGCCTCATCCATACTATGGGTCACATGGACAATGCCTATCCCCTGGGAATTTAATGTTTTTAATAATTGTGATACTTTCTTTTTACTTTCAGGGTCCAGAGAAGCAGTAGGCTCATCAAGCACGATAAATTCAGGTTCCATAGCCAGCAAGCCAGCCAAAGCTAAACGTTGTTTCTGACCTCCGGAAAGGGTATGCGGAGGCCGGGTCCGCAGCTCGGTTAAACCTGCCGTAGCGAGAGCCTGGTCTACCCGCCGCCGTACTTCTGCAGACGGCAACCCTAAATTACCAGGACCGAAGGCTACGTCTTCCTCCACGCTCATACCGACGATCTGATTATCGGCATTCTGAAAGGCCATACCGACCTTACGCCGGATTTCCCGAAGGTGCTTCGTTTCCCTGGTATTGAACTCACCGACCTGTACTTCACCGGCTGAAGGAAGCAGTAAGGCATTAAAATGCCGAATGAGAGTGGTCTTGCCACAACCGTTGGGACCGATAATTGCAATATACTCTCCCTCACCTATCTGAAGATTAATATCTTTAAGGACAGGGGGGCGTCCTTTTTCATAGGTATAAGTCAGGTTATGGACTCTAATCATAGTTTTCATGATCATGACCGCTCCCTATCGTTTAATAATATTACGTAATTTAAGGGAGATCAAAACAGTAGCCACTAGCTTGAGAAGATCACCAATTATAAAAGGTACTACACCTACCATCAAGGCCTTTGCTACGGATAAGTGTGCAACAAACGAAAGCTGTGCAACTCCTAAGGCATAAATCACTAGATTTCCTACAACCAAGGAAAATCCTAACCATACTAAACCCGGTTCCTTCCTTGCTTCAACGAGTTTACCGATTACGTAAGCTCCTATAATAAAGCCAATCAGGTAACCGCCGGTAGGACCCATCAGCGTCCCAAGACCAGCTTTACCACCGGCAAAGACGGGTAAACCGATTACACCCAAAAGTACGTAAACGATCTGGCTCAACGCACCTGTAGCCCCACCCAACAGAACCCCTGCCAAACCTGTAAAAAGCGTCTGCAGGGTAATGGGCAATGGCTGCAAGGGGATGACTATTAAGGAACCGATTGCCGTCAAGGCCCCGAACATAGCGGCGTAGACCATGCGCCGTAAAGAATTATTAGTTTCATCCATCTTCTTAATCTCCTCTCCATAAGACGACAGGGGACTTGCGACAGAAAACTTTCCCCTGTCGCAAGTCCCCTGTGACTCTTGAATTTCATAGTTTTGAGTAACGGTATATCTTGCCATAATTATAATGTTATCCATTTTCATTGTCAACCATAAATCCAATATTAGGTTGACATATCACCAGTGCCCGATTTATTGAGAATTGGGATTAAGATAGGATTGTTATCTCACCAGACATTATAGTGTGGATAATGCCCGATTGATCCCGAAGCAGGAGAAATCCATGATCATCAATATCGACGGCCTGACCCTGAAGAACACCATTAATTGTATCTAATTTTAGCTCTTGTCCGATTACTACCGACAGACTTTTCCCTTTTTCAAGGGTGCCTGCAAACCTGCCTGCCAGTAAGTCTAAATAATGGCTTTCTAACCTTGCCAGCAGACCTTGGAGTACCTTGACCCGGGAAACGAGACACCGGTCTTCAGCCATCGCAGAGGTAGCGGGCGTACGAAAATCGCTGGGAAAGTCCTGCGGTTGATTGTTTATATTTAAACCGATTCCGACGACGATGTATTCTATACCGTCCATGTCAGTTACCACTTCGGACAGGATACCCGCAATTTTTTTGTTGTCTATTAATATATCGTTAGGCCACTTAATGCAGGCCGGCAAATTTAGTTCCTCTGCCAGTGTTTCGGCTACAGCCACAGCGACTAAGAGAGATATACGGGAAATTTCCTTCAATGGTAAGACCGGCCGCAGAATTATGGACATATATATACCCTGGCTTCCCGGAGAGTACCAACTCCGCCCGCGGCGCCCCCGCCCAGCCGTCTGCATATCCGCAACTACCAGGGTTCCCTCAGGGTACCCTTTGGAGGCTAATGCTTTGGCTTGGCTATTAGTAGAATCAATTTCCTGGTAATATAAATACTCCTTCCGGCCAAATACCTCCGCTGTCAATCCGGGACAAACTTCCGCAGGTGACAGTATATCCGGAGGAGAACTAAGGCGATAGCCCTTTCTAGGGGATGATTCCACTTCATATCCCTCTGCGAGCAACGCTTTAATCTGATTCCAGACGGTCGTGCGAGATACTTTTAAGCTTTCACTTAACATTTCTCCCGAAAGCCATTCTCCATTTTTTTCTTTTAAGGCCTGCAATACTGCTTCGCGCATAGCCATTTATCTTCACCCCCTTGATATTATAAAAGTGACAAGGGAACAGCTTTTCATGTCCCCTTGTCACGCTTTTCACGTAGTCGTGAACTATCGAGTCATTTGCTTGACCATGAATGTCGCAGTGCCTATGGCCAGTATTTCACCTGTATCGTTCTTTATTTCACCTTGGGCAACCACAAGGTTTCTGCCTTTTTTGATCACCTTTCCTTCGCCCCAAAGAGTTCCTTCACTTATTGCACGCAAATAATTGATCTTAAGTTCCACGGTGGTCGCACCTTCTTCCGGATCTAATTGTTGATTAACCGCTATTGCGATGGCTGAATCAAGGATAGAAGCTATAACCCCTCCATGCAGATTTCCATAAAACTGCAATAATTCATCACTAACTGTTAATTGTACTCGAGTTATTCCATCGGCACCAACGATAGTTGACATGCCAAGATGTCTCCAATAATTACCTTTCTCCAGATCTGCGACTCTAACCACTATGTATCATCTCCAAATAATAACTATTCTAAAATTATATCATAATAACTTAGTGTTACCATACAAAAACTAAAGCGAAATGTCTGACACCTAGGAGTGTTCTGATAGTTACAGGAATAACTCCGGTTCTCTTCGGGAAGCAAATTCAATTTCCAACTCATATTTATGTCTTAGATAATCTTCACTATCATAATACTTTGCATGAGCGGGACATTTTTTAATACAAGCACCACATTTGATACATATTCCATTTAGTTTAAAGACATCTTCATAATCGATAGAACCCATCGGACAAACACTTACACAAATCTTACAATCCGTACAATCACTATTGGTTTTAGGAGTAACCTTTCTAATATCAACAGGCTGGCCTTCTTTATTTTTAGGCTTGTAATAGCTTCGGTACGGCGAATTCCCTTTGACATTAACCGTTCGAATATCATCTTGAGTTTTAAGTTTTGTTGATATTTGCCCGGCAAAATTAGTTGCAATTGCCATATCTTTTTCATCTGGTCTATCTTTGGCAAGTATTTTCGAAAATGAGTGTTCACCAATAAATGCCCCGCCGGCTACAACTTTGAAACCGTTTAGTACAAGAATATCGTTTAGTTCAATTAAAGCATCGTCATAATTTCTGTTTCCATAAAGAACGACTGCGATCGCCAATGAATCATTGCCCTTTATTGAGCTCAAATAGTTCAATAATATATTGGGAACCCTACCTGCGTAAACCGGAATCCCTAAAACCAGGATATCATCCTTTGTGAACGACACCGGTTCTTTTCTAACATCCGGCAGTGTAAAATCAATTGTTTTGATAGTTGTTCCACTCTGCATACTCTCTGAAATGTTCTCTGCAATTCTCAATACCACTTTTTTAGTAGTTTCTGTGGGGCTAAAATACATAGCATTGATTGCTTTAGCCATAAACATCCTCCTACTGTGATTTATTACCTTAATCCAAACGCAGGGATACTCTTCAAAAGGATATAAGCCCATTATAACTCTTCTACTCAAATAATTATATAATTCACAAACCTTTTTATTTAATTTCTTTTTAAGTAAAAATGACTTACATCTAATCTATAAGGGGCATCATTAAACTTTTTACAATTTGTTAAATTTGAGCAAAGAAAAAGAACGCTGGATACGCTCAGATGCGATCCATGCGTCCTATATTTTTAAGTTTGGTCCAATTCATTTAATGTTTTGGCTAAATAATTATACAGATGAGACCTCCGCTGCCATCATTAACAATCCTCTGGAGGGTGTCCTGCAGCTTATTTTGGGCATTTTCAGGCATCCTATAAAGCTTATTTTGGATTCCTTCACGAACCAAATCATGGAGAGACTTACCAAAAATGTTCGATTGCCAAACCTTCTTAGGATCACTTTCAAACTCATCCAGCATAAACTTCACAAGTTCTTCAGCTTGCTTTTCCGTGCCGATTAAGGGTGTGATTTCCGTTGTGACATCGGCTCTAATAATATGCAGTGATGGGGCGCTCGCTTTGAGTTTAATTCCATAATGTCCGCCTTGCTTGACGAGCTCTGGCTCATCAAGGAACATTTCCTCAAGTTGAGGCGTAACCACACCATAGCCGTTGACACGGACTTCTTCGATGGCCTCCGCGAGTTTATCCCATTCCCTCTTGCCCTTACTATAGTCTAAAACTAAACGCAGTAAGGAATGATCTCCTTCAATTTCAATTCCTGTGAGATCTTGCAGAACTGTTTTGAAGAGTCCTTCCACTGCCGTGATCTCGACATTAGCTACACCGGTGCCTAAGTTCATCTCTTTAAGAAGAACATCTTGGGCATATTGGCATTCTGATAAGGCATCTAAGGCCTGATCAATATCACGTAGGCGGCGCACCCCATCAATCGCTTTGCGAACCGTTTCCTCAAAGGCAGCCCTGACTGCATGAGAAGGATCGAGTTCCTCAACCCATTTCGGCAGATCAATATTTACTTCAGCTACAGGGAATTCGTAAAGAACTTCTTCTAGAATCTGTGTGATATCCTCCTGTACCATCTCGAGACAATTGACTGGAATAACGGGAATTGCATAGCGCTCCTCAAGTGACCGGCTCAATTCGAGGGTACTTTCTGAATAGGGACGGGTGGTGTTTAGCACAACCACGAAGGGTTTGCCAAGCTGCCGAAGCTCGGAAATGACCCGTTCTTCAGCCTCCAGGTAAGCTTCTCTGGGTATATCCGTAATTGATCCATCGGTTGTCACTACAATACCGATCGTAGCGTGATCCGATATAACTTTGCGAGTGCCCATTTCAGCTGCATCTTGGAAAGACATAGGCTCGTCACTCCAGGATGTTTTCATCATGCGCGGCTCTTCGCCATCTTCTGCTTCGTACCCTAAGGCTCCCTCCACACTGTATCCGACACAGTCAACTAAACGAACATTCATATGAATGGAATCTTTGACCACGATTTCCACAGATTCAGATGGAATAAACTTAGGTTCCGTCGTGGTGATCATTCTACCGGTCCCACTTTGAGGAAGCTCATCTTTGGCTCGTTCCCGTTCAAATGCATCTTGGATGTTGGGCAAGACTAGGAGGTCCATGAATCGTTTGATAAAGGTGGACTTTCCCGTACGGACCGGCCCAACGACACCGAGGTAGATATCGCCCCCAGTTCTCTCTGCGATATCCCTAAAAATGTCTAACTTTTCCATTAGTAATTTCCCTCCCTTTTGAGTGCTGTCCCAAAATTTGGGGAAGGGCCTCCACCTTATCTCCCCTTCCACCTCCCTGTAACACACGTGGCTTCCCAATAACTGGACTAGCACATTAAGCAGTATAAGTATATTGGCTATTTGGGGCAAATATGACAACATAACAAAAAACGCAGAAAAGGCTTTTAAACAACCTCTTCTACGTCTATGTAACTTAATCCAAAAATATGTATATTATTTTAACCAACTCATCTCGACAACTTCTTCTAATTCGTGGCGTTTCCCTCGCAACATTAAATCTGCGACGGCAATTTTAGGATCTGCACCTTCAAATAAAACTTTATACGCTTGCTCGGTAATCGGCATAGGGATATTATTTTTAATTCCAAGGTGATAGGCAATACGAGTTGCTCTCACTCCTTCTACGACCATCCCAACTTCTTCAAGCACGGTTTCTAAAGGCTTACCCTGACCGAGAGCGACACCAGCCCGGCGGTTGCGGCTATGAAGACTGGTACAGGTGACGATCAGATCACCCACCCCGGATAATCCGGCAAATGTCAGTGGATTTCCTCCCAAGGCCACGCCTAAACGTGCAATCTCCGCTAATCCTCTGGTCATTAAAGCAGCTTTTGTATTGTCTCCAAACCCTAATCCCTCAGCAATACCTGTACATAAAGCAATGACATTTTTCAAGGCTCCACCAAGCTCAACACCGATGACATCAGGATTTGTATAGACCCTAAATTTCGGTGTCATCATCATATCTTGAACGGTTTGAGCAGTCCCAACCTCCGAGGCAACAACTACTGTCGTCGGCATATCCCTGCCGACTTCTTCTGCATGACTAGGACCGGATAAAACGGCAACCGGATTTTGGGGCAGCTCCTCAGTCAATACTTCGGAGAGGCGCAGATACGTTCCCTCTTCCATCCCTTTTGCTGTATTGACAACGATACAGCCTTCCCTTAGGTAAGGCCTTACCAAACGAGCAGCTTCTCGTACACTATGGGAGGGTACACAGAAAACAACCAGCTCTGTATTCAAGAGGTTGAGATCTGTTGTGGGCAGAAGACCTGGAGGCAAAACAACGCCCGGCAGATAATGGGCATTTTCACGATGTTTTTTCATTTGTTCCATTTCAGCTTCGTGACGGCCGATAAGAGCAACCTGATGACCAGCTTTCGCCAAAAGGACTGCCAGAGCACTACCCCAACTCCCAGCCCCATAAACTGCAACTTTAGACATCCAATTCCCCCTATATTCGAGGTACGATGCTCGATGCACAAGACACGAACCTCTGAATTAAACTTAGAATTCAGATCTCGAACCTAGCGCCTCGAACTTTGAGCCTCGCTCACTTCTTGTCCCCAAATCGATGTTCTGTTCCTTGTAATACTCGCTTAAAGTTAGCCCGATGAAGAACCAGAACTGCAAAAACAGCGACCACTGCAAAAACCCGGTAGGCAAATGGCTGCGAAAAGACAAAAACCATGATCAGCACCGTGAGTGCACCAGTAACCGAACCCATCGAAACATAACGTGTAAGCCATACAACAAGTACAAAGACTATGATAGCAATTAATGTGATTTTCGGCATTAAGACTGTAATAATCCCGAACCCCGCTGCGACCCCTTTCCCACTGGGCCGGAAGCCAAAAAGCGGATTCCAGCTATGACCTGCCATGGCCAGTAACCCGCCAAGAATGCCTCCCCAAGGCCCAAAAGCCCATAAACCCAGATAGGCGGACACTGCTCCTTTTAAGAAATCTCCGAGGAGCACCATAATGCCCAGCTTCACTCCTAAAAGGCGAAAGGCGTTTGTTGTGCCAATATTTCCGCTACCATGCCGACGTACGTCAATTCCTTTATACGAACCTGCTAAATATGCAAAAGGAATGGCACCCAAGCAATACGCCAAGATAAATATTAGGTAACGTGTCATGACCTACTCCTTCTCTTCGTCTTTTTGTCGAATCACAATTCGGATTGGAGTACCCTCAAATCCAAAATGTTTCCGCATCTGATTCTCCAAATATCGTTTATAGGAAAAGTGCATAAGTTCCGGGTCATTAACGAAGAAAACAAACGTTGGCGGCTTAACCCCTACTTGAGTCAGGTAGCGAACCTTTAAGCGCCGTCCCTTATCTGTCGGAGGCGGATTAAGATGCATCCACTCTTTAAGTAAGGTATTTAACGTCGCCGTTGTGACACGAGTTGAGTTCTGCTCGACCACGAAATCGACAAGGTCCAGAATCTTATTCACCCGTTGTCCGGTTTTTGCGGAAATAAACATAGTTGGCGCATATTGCATAAATCCTAGTTCTTCACGAATTGACTTTTCAAATTTGTTGATCGTCTTTTCATCTTTTTCGATCAGGTCCCATTTATTGACGATCAAAATAATCGCTTTACCTGCTTCGTCAGCATATCCGGCAATCTTTTTATCTTGTTCTGTGACTCCATCTACAGCATCAATAAGCATGAGGATCGCATCTGAGCGATCGACGGCGCGCAGAGAACGAACAACACTATATTGCTCGGTAAGTTCTTCTATGCGTGCTTTACGGCGCATTCCAGCTGTGTCAATCAAGATATAATGCCTGCCTTCGTGTTCGAAGGGAGTATCGATAGCATCCCGGGTGGTTCCCGGAACATTGCTGACAATGACTCGTTCTTTCCCAAGCAAGGTGTTGACCAAGGATGATTTGCCGACATTCGGACGTCCGATCACCGAAATGCGGATGACATCCGGATCGTACTCTTCCTCATCATCCTCCGGCAAGTTTGAAATAACCAAATCAAGCAGGTCGCCCGTATTCATTCCATGAACTGCAGAAATAGGAATTGCTTCTCCCAGCCCTAAACTTAAGAAATCATAAAGCTGACCTTCGATTTTGGCAAAGTCCTCCACTTTATTGGCAGCCAGCAAGACAGGTTTGCCAGACCGGCGTAAGGTACGGGCAATAATATCATCATCGGGCGTCGGGGAAATTTGGGCATCCACTACGAAGATAATAACATCCGCTTCCTCCATAGCAATTTCTGCCTGCCTTCTCATTTGCGAAGAAATCGGAGTTCCTTCATCTTTAAATTCGATTCCCCCGGTATCAATCAAGGAAAACTTCCGCCCCAGCCATTCCGCGTCCCGATAAAGCCGATCCCTTGTTACCCCCGGCATATTTTCCACAATAGCTACCAGTCCGCCCGTAATGCGGTTGAATAATGTCGACTTGCCAACATTCGGCCGACCGACTATAGCTACAATAGGTTTACTCAAAGCGTTCCACCTCCAACGAATACCCAACCACATGCTCTAAAAATGCAAGACCATCGTTCTCAACAATGCTCGCTTTGCCATTAACCTCATGCTCTAACCATTCCACGCTCAAATCGTCAAGAAAGATGTCTTCATCCGCCTTGAGCATCGTACGCGGAATCAGAAATTCTTCCCCCTGCAAATCTCCCAATTGTTGAGCGATATCCCGAGCTGTCAGAAGTCCGGCAGCAGTGACAGATAATCCAAAAAAATCATTGCGTATGCTATGTACAGCAAGTCTTAAGCCCTTAATTCGATTCATTAAACGATTTCCCCATCGCTCAAAAAATCCCTGGGCCGCTGCTCCGGTTATGAGATGCAGACATCGTTCAGAAATTTCATGAGGTAATCCTTCCCAACCCGCTTCCATCTCACTGATAAACTTTCTCGCCATGCCTACGCCGTTTTCTAATTGCGGAAAATCGTCGTATATCTCAAGCTCCGGAAACTCTCTTCCCGCTAATACATAAAATTCATCTGAAAAATATACGAGATGGCGTCCCGTTTGAGTAAAGAAGTCTTTCTGCCAGGTTTCTGCCTGATCAAGAATCCGGCTCGCTTCGTCCGCCGTGAATCCACGCAAGGGGGTAAGTTTCTCTCGATAACGAGTTAATCCTACCGGTACGACGGCAATGGATTGGACGGAAGGATAGAGCTCACCTAACCGTTCGATTGTTTCTCTCAAGACATCCCCGTCGTTGTGCTCAGGAATCAGAACAATTTGAGCATGTACCACAATTCCCGCCTCTGCAAAACGCTGAAATTGCTCCGGCAATTTCCCGGCCTGAGGATTTCTCATAAGTTGAGTGCGGACTTCTGGGTTCCAAGCATGAACTGAAACATACATCGGAGTAAGATGTAAGGAGGTAATCCTGGTTATTTCTTCTTCACTTAAATTTGATAAGGTTATGAAACTCCCTTGGGTGAGAGATAAGCGGTAATCATCATCTTTATCATATAGCGAAGATCGCATTCCTTTTGGCATTTGCGCGACAAAACAAAAGCTACAATTATTACAGCATTTTTTTAAGCCTTTTGCACTTACGGTCTCGACCTCTAAGCCCAGGAACTCCCCTGGTCCCTTTTCAATTTCAAGCTCCCATAGTTCCCCATCCGATTTTTCAATAAGCAACAGGAAGTCCTCTTCAGATATTCCAAACTGAAAGTCAATGAGATCATTAAGTTCTTCGTCATTTACTGCCAGAACACGATCTCCGACTTCAATCTCCATTTCTTCAGCGATACTCCCGGAATGGACTGCTGCGACCACAAGCCCTTTAGACAAAATCCCATCCTCCTGACATTCCAGATCAAGGGCCTATTATCTCAGCCTCAATCGTTACAAGTATACTATAAGTCAACCCGTTCAGCTATACTCAAGACCTTTTATTTAAGGAAGCTTTCTTTCTTCTAACTGCTCATAGTTCCCTCCGCTATTTGAAGGCCCAAACTCAGCATCCGCTGCCTGCAGTTTTCTTTCGGTAAAAAATTGCCGGCCAAGACCTAGTCCCGACCAAACTGTAAACAGTCCTACGCCAAGATTCCAAACAAACTCACTGGGTAAGTCGACATATCTTATAATCCCATCATACGTAAAACGGACGAAAGCAAGATTCAAAAGCGCGCTTCCAGTTAAAGCGGCGGCGGTTCCCCAATAAGATTTCGTAGTCAGCCAGGCCACTGAGATTAATACAACCGCAAATAGCCACGATACATAGGGGAAAACTCCTGGTTCATTGACCACAAACAGAGTTTCTGCGCCAACAATTATGGTGGTAAAGAACAGCGGTATAAAACGCCTTTTAGTTCGTTGCAGCGCCCAAACCCAAAAAACCATCATAACTGCTAAGCGTGCCAAGTTCCAGTGCCAAGGCACAGTAACGGCCAAACCTATTTCTGCTCCTTTCCCTAGGAGCCAGGCGATCGTCAATATGAGGAAAAAACGCCGTGAGTCTCGCTTTTCGGTCCAGGTTAAAAGAGTCAAGAATAACAGAACCCACTCTCCATAAGGAAAAATCATATTACCCCTCCTAAAAGGATCCTTTCCTATTATCCCCATTTAGGAGGGGTTTACACAGAAAAGTTGGAGAGGTTTTTAATAACCTGCTTTTTAGGAGCGCTTTTTCGGTATCGAGATAGGTTTAATATTAATCCGAGTTTGGCTAAGGTTATGACAAGGGATGCTCCGCCATAGGAAATTAAAGGCAGGGTGATCCCGGTTACGGGTAATACTCCAGTGACAACTGCTAAGTTGATGGTCGTCTGGATAGCTAAAGAAGAAGTCAGTCCATAACCTAACAACCTGCCGAAGCGATCCGGACATTCTCTGATAACGTGATAAGCACGCGCATACAAGGCGACGAAGAGAAATAACAAAAAAAGCGTCCCCATCAAACCAAATTCTTCGCCAACAATTGCAAAAATTGTGTCTGTATGGTTTTCAGGCAAGAAACCATACTTTTGCAAACTTCGTCCCAGACCAACTCCAAAGAAACCTCCTGAGCCAAAGGCTATCTCAGCATTTGTAATCTGGTATCCATCATCCATTGCATATTTCCAGGGATCTAACCATACTAAAACCCTTTTCCATTGATACGTAGTTGAATGAATAAAATATAGAAGAGGCAGTCCGAGCGTCGGAACAGCAGACACGAACCAGATCGTAGGAAGTTCCGTCTGTAACAGCATTACAGCACAGGTTAGGGCAATAACCATGGTTGTACCTAAGTCCGGCTGTTTATAAACGAGTCCTAAGACCAGCACAGTAGTAGGCAGAAGTATCCCTAAGGGGATACGCCAGTCGCTTCCTCGCTTAATCGGATATCGATCCAGAATATGGGCGTAGAAAAGCACCATAGCCAATTTAGCAATTTCCGAAGGCTGGACTGTGATTCCCGCAATTTCAATCCATCGGGCTGATCCCCCTGCCGTTATGCCTGCGTCCGTAAACACAACCGCCATAAGTAATGCCAAACTAACAAAGACCCCAATTCCCGCGAAACGGCGGATTAACTTAAACGGGAATTTAATGGCTATGATAGCAAAAACAAACCCTACAAGCGCCCACTTCAATTGCTTGGAAAAATACAAATAAGAATTTTGCTCTGCATTATAGCCACGCACTGCCCCCGCACTCAATACCATGATTAAGCCAAAGGCTAAAATTGCTAGAGAGATATACAAGATTGGAAAATCGATTGGCCGCGTCGGTTGTCGTTTAGCCATCTGGATCTCCTTCCTTTTAACCTAATCCCAAGTTGGCATAACATTCATGCGAACAAAGACACGTTCCTCAGATATGCCAGTAAAATGACTTCCTGTTTTGAGCAGGAAGTCATTTGAACTTAATTTTGAGTCATAAGTAAAAATTAAGGGTTAACCGACTTAGCAATTCTAAGAACTGAGCAATTCCTTACTCTGTCGGAAGATTATCGCCTAAGGCATCGCCTATGGTAACAGGTTTGATCTCAGATTGCGAAGCTAAAGCCTGATTATCAATCTCCTTATTCGAGTCTGCAATTGCCTCTCGAATACTTAAACTCATTCGTTTCTCCTCCGGCTTACAATCCATGACCTTAACAGACACCATATCCCCAACTTTGACCACATCTTCAACTTTATTGACACGGTGATCAGCCAATTGGGAAATATGGACCAAACCATCGACTCCTTCTCCAAGTCCCACGAACGCACCAAAGGAAGTAATACGTACCACTTTACCATTAACGATAGATCCTACAGGAAAGTTAACAGAAGCCTGCTCCCAGGGACTTTCCTTCAGTTGTTTCAGTCCTAAGGACACCTTTCCGCTTTGAGGCTCGAGCTTAAGGACTTGTACTTCCACTTCGTCCCCAATTGTAAGAATCTCCGAAGGATGCTTAATTCTGGTATAGGCCATATCTGAAATGTGCAGCAGTCCGTCAATGCCGCCGATGTCAATGAAGGCACCAAAGTCAGCCATCCGCCGGACAGTTCCCGATACCACGTCGCCCTCTTTAAGGGTTTCCAGTAATTGTGTGCGTTTTATCGCCCGCTCCTCTTCCAAGATTACTTTTTGTGAAAGTACCACTTTACGCTTGGCAGGATCATAATCTATCATGCGTAAGCGAAGAGTCTGACCTAAAAACTGATTGAGATCCTCCACATACCCCGGTTGAATTTGGGATGCAGGGACAAAACCACGCAGACCCACATCTACCACTAGTCCACCTTTTACGACTTCAACGACTTCAGCCTGAATTTCTTCCTTACTTTCCGCAATTTTCTCTAACCGTTCCTTAGCTCCTTCTTCATCCGCTTTTCGTTTTGAAAGAACTGTATGGCCTTCTTCATTTTCCACACGAAGAACAACGGCGGTGATTTGATCACCAATGGCAACCGTATCTTCAGGACTGGTTTTTTTCGTCGCGGATAGTTCGTTTATCGGTATGACTCCCTCACATTTCCAACCAATATCAACAAAGATTTCCTCTCTTGTAATTTTCACCACAGTGCCGGTAACCCTTGTACCCTGATGAAGTTCCGGACAGCTATCTACCCAAGCCGACATATCCATTTCCTGCTCATTCATTTCTGTCATTTTTTTATAAACCTCCTCGATTATCCAATCTGGGGTAGAAGCCCCTGCGGTCAGGCCTGCAATCTTTGCTTCTTTAAACCAGACGTCTTCCAATTCTTCTGCGGTTTCAATCAGATATGTTTTTGTACGTTCCGCACAGATACTCGCTAATTTTCGGGTATTTGCACTATTTCTCCCCCCGACTACCACCATAATATCCACTGTTTCTGCTAACTCACGGGCAGCCTTTTGACGTTCTGCAGTTGCATTACAGATTGTATTATGAACAATTAAATCCTCCGTATGAGATTTTAGTTCTTCGACAATTCCTGCAAAATTCTCGGCCAGTTGGGTTGTCTGAGCCAAAACTGCCAGATGAGGGTAAAATGGCAGTTCTTTGGCTTCTTCAACTGTTTGGATAGGTATTGCTTCTTCCCCTGCCCAACCCAGAATCCCCTGCACCTCAGGATGAAGTTTATCTCCCATAACAATGACTTGCTGCCCCATCTTAGAAGACTCAGCCGCCAATCGCTGGGCCTTCTGAACAAATGGACACGTTGCGTCTACCACTTGGATGCCTTTTATTTCAGCCTTTTGATAAACAAGGGGTGCTACCCCATGGGATCGGATAATCAAGGCTTGTCGGCTTGTAAGCTCGTCCAAATCTTCAACAACCTGAATACCACGTTCTGCTAAGCGCTTTACCACCTGTTGATTATGAATGAGCGGCCCAAGTGATACAGCATGTGACGTTTCCGCTGTTCGTTCAGCCATATCAAGGGCACGCTTCACACCAAAGCAGAACCCGGCCTTTGCTGCACGTTTGACTTTCAAAAGCAAGGACCTCCCTAAAAATTGTAAAGAACTAATTCTCTATTCTGCTCCAAAATTCCTGCTATGATAGGAGTTTTTACATTACTTTGCTTCAGGTAATTCGGTCATCGCCTGCATAATGCGGGCAGCAATCCATTCGCGGCGGTTCTCCACGCCTTCCGGAGCCTTTAGCATCTGAGCCGTGAGAGGTTTACCAATAACAACTGAAATTTTTCCCCATCCTTTTATGAACATACTCGGTGTTCCGCCAACCTTTACGGGGACAACCGACGCTTGGCTTTTTTCCATCAGAAGAACCATTCCCGGCATACCTTTCTGAATCTTTCCGGTCTTAGTTCGCGTTCCTTCCGGAAAAAGTCCTAAAACCCCTCCTCCTTTTAAGATTGCCAAAGATTGTCGAATTGCATTCATATCACCCTGCCCACGTTTCACAGGAAATGCACCAAGTCTGGAAAAAATCTTACCTAAAACAGGTATAGTAAACAATTCTTCTTTAGCCATAAAGGAGACCCGACGAGTGACACTACAAGCAGCCACTACGGGATCCCACATACTGAGGTGGTTAATTACCAAAATAACAGGGCCGTCATTCGGCATATTTTCCGAGCCTTGTACCTTCCATCTCATCAGTTTGAACTGGAGACGAAATAGTCTCTTGGCCAAACCATATAACGTCATGGTACTACCTCCTGCGCCAACATCAAAATTTTGGCTACAAGTTCATCGACACTTAACCCCGTTGTATCAAGTATAATTGCATCCCCAGCTGGTTTAAGCGGAGAAATCTCCCGTTCAGTATCCTCACGGTCACGCTGCACCATATCTTGAGCGACCTCTTCGAAGCTGACATCTTTGCCAGCCATCTTCAGCTCTTTCCATCGTCGCTTGGCCCGTTCTTCAGGTGTGGCTGTTAAAAAGATTTTCAAATCCGCTTTCGGCAGAACGTGTGTGCCAATATCCCGCCCATCCATTACGACTCCGCCGCGTTCAGCCTCCCTGCGCTGAAGTTCAACCAAACGTTCTCTAACTTCAGGATAAGCTGCTACAACAGAAACAGCTCGCGATACTTCAGGACTGCGTATTTGCTGAGTAACATCTTCTCCATCACACCAAACCGTCCGTTCCTCTGAATGGTCAAGAACCACTTCAGTATGTTTCGCAATTTGACTTACCCGAGCTTCCTCCTCCATCGACACTCCGCTTTTAAGGACTTTATAAGCGATTGCACGATACATGGCACCGGTATCGAGATAGAAAAGCTGCAATTGTTTTGCTACTATCTTGGCAACTGTACTTTTCCCCGCACCTGCAGGGCCATCGATCGCAATCTGCAATGCTTGATGCTGCCTTTTCTTCATCATATACCGCTCCTTTACTCAACTAATAAGCCAGCCGCAATCACTGTAGCCGCTATATTATTCAAGGCATGTAACGCAACCGAAGGATAGAGAGATTTATATTTATCATAAAGATATACCAGAACTATCCCTAATACAAAGCGCGGGAAAAATCCATACGCTTGGAAATGCAGAGAGGAAAAAATTGCGGCACTAACTGCGGCTGCTGTCCATTTCCCCAAGTACGCCTGCAAGCTGCCAAAGATCACTCCCCGAAATAAAGTTTCTTCCACAATGGGTGCCAAAACTCCCGCCAAAAGCAAATTAAGGATTAATGTCAGCCAAGTAACATTTCCTAATAACTCAGAGTAGACATCCGTTTCCGGCGGAGTAAATCCATAGTAAAAAAGGGCAAGAGCATAACATATATTAATGACCCAAGTCATTGCATATAATCCTAAAACCTTCGACAGAATCGTTCTTAACGGCACGCCCCGCCAACCCATATCCGACCATTGCCAATGACGGACTTTTTTTAATATCCAGATCAATAATGCAAATGATAACTGAGTCATAAACGCATTTAAATACATCAGAATGCGCTCATGAGGCCATAGCTTCATTAGCCAAAGAGTTCCGAAAGCCAAGACGACATATATGACCCCAACTCCACCTAAAACCAGAGCTAAATCTACCCAATTCAATCTTCGATTCAGACGTGGGCCTTCCCCATCGGCTGACTCTGTCACTGTTTTCTCCATACTCACCCTCCTTAGTTGGTACATATTTTTTGATCTTTATTCCTAGACTAAACCTTAAAGGAGGAGTTTTTATGCAATCACCGGATACAACCCTACAAATTTACCATCATCATCTTAAAATTCCCATTGAAACCTATTTCAATACAGTTGCTGATTTTTTAGACCCCTGGGATGAGCGTGCCTATCAATTTGTTGTTCATCAATATCTGAAAAAAACTAAGGATTCAGGGATCGTAGGCATGGTCCGACAAGAAAGAGACGAAAATTATGTCTATTTAGATGCCGCTGTCCGTTACCCGACAACACAGATGCCCATTGACAAACCCATAACGCCGCGATAATCAATCCTATGGTTCAGTCAGAGAACGCTGATAGGGAATGTAGTAATCACAGGATGTCTTGTTGAAAAAGCAGTCTTCCTAACTCCTGGACACTCGGTACGATAAAATCTGGGTGCACAGCCTGTAATTCTTCAATCGTACCGTATCCATATCCGACAGAGATAACATCTATATGATTAGCTCTGGCCCCATGAACATCATACTTGCGGTCTCCTATCATCACAGTTCTGGACCTTGAACTTATCGGAGCTTTTTTTAGAACTTCCTCGATTAAAGCTTCCTTTTCAACAAATTGACCATTCAACTCACTTCCCATGATAACATCAAAATACTTATCTAATGAGAAATGCTGCAGGATTTTCTTGGCAAAGACCCTGGGTTTTGATGTTGCCAACAAATGCTTACAACCCTCTTCTTTTAACTGTAACAGTAATTCGGAAATTCCCGGGTACACAATATTTTCATAGAGCCCCTTCTCTTGAAAACGCTCTCTATAAAACCCGACAGCTTGATTCAATAGCGCTTCATCCGTGGTTTGTAGCAAGGTCTTAAAGCTTTCTTTCAAGGGCGGGCCGATTACCCAAACGAGGTTATCCGCTTCTGGGCTGGGATAATCTAATTGATTTAGAGCGTATTGAACTGAGCGGGTAATTCCTTCCTTAGGATCTGTCAATGTTCCATCCAGATCCCATAACAATACTTCATAACGCATAACAAACCTCCAAGTTTTTTCCTTAAATTTCCCGGATGAATCTAACTTATTGAGGCTATGATAAAACTAAAGGAGGGATTATTAAATGTTTTTTCATCAAAAACACTATCATAGCCATGGGATGTTTTTTCTGCTTAGTCTTATTGTAGCATTTTTGCTGGGACGAAAATCAGAAAGATATGGTCTTTCTATTGTATCACGCGGGTGCGGATGCTATGAAGATGATGAGATGGATATGATGGACAATTCCCCATCAGCTAGTACCTATCCTCAGTGAACACTATATTCACGGCAACTTAAACTCCGAGGAATTCCTCGGAGTTTTCTTATTTACCCCAATTCGCTAATTCAGGGTCACACATAATAAACTAATGATCCCGAGTAATCGTCCTTCAAACTATTCTCCTTCAAGGCAGTAATCTCCTGCAAATAGCTCTTAGGGTTGAAAGATTACAAAATAACTATAAGAAAAAAAATAACTCACCATGGTGATTTCAGATCAATGCCTTGCATTGCTGAAATTATACATCGTGGTAAGCTTTACTTGTAAATTGAGTTAAGTTTCTCTATTATGTCAGCCCAAATTATAGTCCCAATAACTTAGCAGCATTACCGCCAAGCATATCTTCTATACCCTCGGAAGGTAGAGGCAGCTTACAAATAGTATCCATATTCTGCTTAATTCTTGGCATGCCCGGCCAATCGCTTCCAAAAATGACTTTATCCGTATTGCGGGCCAGCTCGGGAAAGTACGTCAGAAGTTTAGCCGGAGGCAGACCAGAAATCTCCATATAGACATTAGCATGCAGTCTGGAGAGAAAGAAAGCCTTGTCGTACCAGAACCCCCGACCGGAGTGGGCCATAACCAGCTTCAGCTTGGGGAAATCGACTGCTACATCATCCAAGTGCAGAGGGTCGCCATACTTCATGCGTGAGCCTTTAAACACTGATGACCCTGTATGAATTAAGACGGGGATATCTAAATCTTGGGCCGCCTGGTAGAGGGGATACATTCTCTGCTCGTTAAGGTAGTAGTGTTGATAAGAGGGATACAATTTCACGCCCCGGAAACCCTCGTTTTCAACTTTGTTGCGCAGTTCATCTCCCAAGTTCGTATAAATGTAGGGATTAATATCACAAAATGGTATTAGCCTTGACCGGCCTCGACAAAAGTCTCGCACTTGCTCGTTGGTACATACCCCTGTCGTTATATGGCTCAATTCCGCAAGCACACAGGCATAATCGACTCCTTCTGACGTCAACAATTCTTCAAAAGCTCCCGGGTCGTTGTAATGCTTTATATAGTCCTCATAACCCACAGGATGAGATTGCTTCATCCACTCAGTCACCCACGTCTGGTGATACGTGTATATCCCCATATGAACATGAAAATCAATACGAAGCTTGCTTGTCAATTGCTTCATTCCTTTCCTTACACGGTGTTTATTTTACACATCACAGAAAATGATATCACCTACTCAGTTGCTAAATTGTTTTTTGCATAATATAGTGAAGCAAAAGCGGTCTCTTCCACTTCGGCAGTGAAACAGACCGCTTTTTAATTGAAATCATCTTTCTATTCCATAGCGGTGTAACTTATCGTAAAACGATTTTCTAGAAATCCCCAATGCCCTTAAGGCTTTAGAGCGGTTATTATCATATGCTGATAAAGCTGCTAAAATTAACTCCTTTTCCACCTTGGCGACGCTTTCTTTTACATCGTAGGACCTACCCTGAACTCCTGAATAATTCTTTTTCGATAGGATATGATCCGGCAAATGATTAGGTTTTATAACCTCACTGCTGCAAACTATACTGGCATGTTCGATAATATTCTTGAGTTCCCTGATATTTCCTGGCCAATCATAGGCCTTGAGATGCTTTACTACTTGGGGAGACAAAATAAGCTCACGGCCCAGTTCTTTAGAGAACTGATTAAGAAATGTTTTTGCCAGCCTTATTATATCATCTCTTCGCTCACGTAACGGGGTCAGCTTTAGGGGAACAATATTTAGTCTATAATAAAGGTCACTTCTGAAAGTCCCTTTTTCAATCATTCCTTCCAGATCTCTATTAGTGGCGGCGATCACCCGGATATCAACTTTAGTCGCCTTAGTGCCTCCTATCCGTTCAAATTCCTTTTCTTGCAATACGCGTAATAACTTAGCCTGCATGGTAAGGCTCATATCTCCAATTTCATCCATGAAAATCGTTCCATTATGAGCCAGTTCAAACTTACCAAGTTTGCCTCCTTTTTTTGCTCCCGTAAACGCTCCAGTTTCATACCCGAAGAGTTCGCTTTCGATCAAATGCTCCGGAATGGCAGCACAATTCACCTTAATCATAGGCTTGTGCTTACGGCGGCTGCAATTGTGAACAGCCCTGGCCAATACTTCTTTGCCCACACCGCTTTCACCAAGAATCAATACAGTACTATCTGTTTTCGCTACCTTAGCCGCCAACAATAAGGTTTCCTTCAAGCGACGATTTTGACCTACATATTCACTAAAAGAGTTAGGCAAATATTTATCTTGTTCTAATTGTTCTTTCAGATAGTCAGTGACTCCCTTTGTTTGCGTCAACTCACGATTGAGTTCGACAACGTCAGTGATATTCTTAAAGGTCGAAACGCAGCCGATTATTTTCCTTCCATTATATAATGGAAACGTACTTCCTATCACATCTATACCAAGAGAATCCAGATAGCTTCGTCGATCGTGACTAGTCTTGCCTGTATGCAAAACTTCGATTGTCTTGGCACCAGGTTCAATGGTATCCAACCTGCGTCCTAAGACTTTAGAGATGGGTACCCCTAAAATTTTGGCATAAGCCTCATTAGCATACACAATGGTTGTATTGGAATCTATAACCAGTACCACATCATGAATATGATTAAGGATTTCAAATAACAATTCTCGATCCCATTTAGGAAAAGAGCTAGTTGTAACCGCATGTGTACAGTTCCCCATATATATACCTCATTTTTGTATCTTTTGTAAACATTATACAAGGGCAACATTGCTTTTGTAAAGTATTTTTAAAATAATCAGATAATTTTGGTCAAGGCTGGAACAATTGAAATCATCGGATTAGGAGGATGGTCAATAGTGTCAATGAGGATCCTGTCGACATTTCCATAAACAATGATGGCCTTTTTGTTATGGGTCTCGACAATCAAGCCAATAAATACAAAAAAACCATGAAAATCCAACTTTCGCTATGTGAAAGTTGGATTAATTATTAAAATCTTTTTCATCTTGCTTAACAAGTTGCTCCACCATTCGTGTAATGTGTAATATAGCATGGGATAATTCAGTAGCTGAGATAGCTTGAGAATCTGTAACTCCACTAAGTTGTCTTATGGACTCTATTAAACTACTAACAGACTCTTTGACTCTATTGAGATCTGATGAAATTTCACGAGTCGAGCTCTTTGTAGATTCAGCTAACTTTCCGATCTCATTAGCAACCACAGAAAAACCTCGACCATGTTCCCCTGCCCGTGCAGCCTCGATCGATGCATTAAGACTGAGAATATTACTTTGTGCTGAAATTTCTCCAATTCGAGTGGTCACATTATTAGTATGTTTGACATCCGCAATAACCTTATTTGTTTCTTCAATCATCATCTTAGCTGTTGCTGCAAGTTCCTCGGCATTTGCGGAGAAATTTTCAGACGTAGCAGAGATTTCTTCCACTGCAGTAAGTATCTCTTTCCCAATCGTTAAAATATTATCGTATTCCTCGGTTGATACACTTACAGAAATAACCCCAACTGTAGTTCCATTTTCTATGATTGGCTGGGCAATTCCCACATAAGGTACACCAAAAACCGATTTCGAAACACGTTTGACAATACGGCGACCGGTTGTTAGGGCTTCATAAGCAGCTGTACCTTTTGTTTTGAAAAGATCTCCTGGTTTGAGCTTTAAGTTAATACGTGGTCCGGGATAAGCAGCCAATACCTTTTCTGTATCTAACAGTGTGACAGCTACCTCTGTATCATAGAGGTTTTGTATTATATCTGCAACTTCTAAAAAAGAATCTAGTTTCAAAATATAACCTCCTGACCAATTAATTTGTTATTCTTGTCTTCTCCATATCGAGACCAGACATATGCTTTACCAAAGGTATTCACCAGGGTTGCATTAAAATAATCTATCATTGTCAAGTGGATATCACCAAAATTATAATTACAAGATAGGCCCTGTCTTTTGGCTTGGCCTATCTTGCAATTATTATCACTTATATTAACTTAAATGACTTTTTAGTAACTTCTTGTTATAGACCATACCTCAGAATAGCTAAGAAATCTTATTAGTCCTGGTCCAGATGTTCTGTGCTTGTGCAGCTTTTATCAAATCTTCCCGGAAATCCGGATGGGCTAACTCGATCAACATTTCTGCTCGCTTAAACGTAGATTTACCCGTTAACTGAGCTTTACCATATTCTGTGACGATTGTTGGAGCAAATGTCCGAGGACAAGTAACAGCAGAAAACGTCTTGATGCTGGGCACGATTCTAGATATTAACTTCCCACCTTGCATCGTGGTTGAAGTCAAGCAAATAAAGGGTTTACCCCCTTTGGATTGGGCGGCTCCCATGGTAAAATCCATTTGCCCACCGGTTCCTGATATCTGTCGGATACCTGATGACTCTGAGCTGATCTGCCCAAACAGATCAATTTCAACCGTATTATTTATCGCAATTTGTTTGTCATTTAAGGCAATCCTGTTCGGATGATTGGTTATATCCACCGGAAAGCTTGCAAAAGCCGGATTTCTGTGGAGAAAATCATAAAGCTGCTGGGTTCCCATGGCGAAGGTAAACACCGTCTTATACTTGTCAATATTCTTCATTGCTCCATTGACTTTGCCTTTCAGAATCAGATCGATGTATGAGGTAGTAGCCATTTCAGAATGAATGCCTAAATTTTTCAGATCACTGTCCGCTATCATCTTCGCTATGGTATTAGGCATGCCCCCTATCCCAAATTGCAAGCAACTTCCATCTTCGATTTCTTCAATTAATAGTGAGGCGATAGCCTTTTCAGCTTCAGTTTCCTGTTTAGCCGGCGGCAGAGTAGGCAACGGATAGCTTTTTTCTACGATATAATCCACTTCAGAAATGTGAATACATTCCTGCTCTCCGCCTAAAACCCAAGGAACTTGATCATTAACTTCCAGAATAATAAGTTTGGCTTTCTCACAGATAGCCCGCGCATAGGAAACCGAGGTGCCAAAGTTGAAGTAACCATTGTTATCCGGGGGGGTAGTTTGAATCAGGGCTACGTCAGGCGGATACATATTTCCATTGCGTATGTTTACAGGACTGGCACTATAATTCCCCGGCAAATAGTAGCAGAGTCCTTTCTGACCCAGTTTCCTTTCGTGCCCACTAAAATAGCCGCTCATATATGTGAAACTTTTTTTCTCCGGATCTGCAGCACATATTTTTGGGGATACAGTAGCGCACACACTTCTAACCATAACATCGCGCACTTCACCAACCCGCTTAGCTAAAGCTTCATCTAAAGCCTGGGGGAACATGGCAAAATGGCTCATAAAAACCCAGTCGCCGGATTTAACAACTTTGACCGCTTCTTCCGGGGTACGCAATTTACTTCTATATTCATTAGCGAACAATATCTTCATCCTCCTTTTTGTCTTTCGTGCAGCAACCTTTAATAGGTTAGCATTAAAGAATATCTACTTTAACAACAATTAGCAATCATTATCCATCAATCAGTTAGTGGGTGATAGGTGGTCTTGTCTGTTCTTCCAGGGCATCTTTTGCTAAATCCTCGATAGCTGACAAATATTTTTGGTGTCCATCTGCGATAGGTTTCTCCGCCATCAAAGTCAGGATTACTAGTAAAGGAATTCCGACTGCTAGTGATGGATACAAAGAGGTGCAATACGGATTACCCGCAAAATGCCATCCTGCCGCTATAATACCGCCTATTAACATCGACCAAAATGCAGCTCTGCTATCAACACGCGGCCAGAATATTGCAACCAGCAATACCACTCCTGCGACTGACCGGATCTGAAAGGCGCCAGCCATCTGGGCAAGTATAGACGTAGACTGCATACCAAAGTAAGTAGCCATTAGACCTAGTGCTATAGTAAAGATCTTAGCCCATTTCATTTCTTCTTTCTCAGATATGCCCGGCTTAATTACACGAACCATATCTTGAGTAAGCATTGTTATGCTTATAAGCAACAAAGCCGGAGCAGTCGACAAAATGGCTGCCAATATACCCATGGAGGCCATAACTGCATACATAGAGCCCAAATGATTGGCTACGACATAAAGAATACTATTGGCAGCTGCTGTTGGCATAATAACCTTTCCGGCCATACCGATTAATGCCGGAAACAGGGCAAAAACTATCACAAGACCCGAAGCCCAAAGGATACCATTTCTTGCGGAAGTTTGACTTTGGGCGCCGAATAAAACGACCACTACTGTCGAAGCAGCAAAGAAAGACAAAGCAGTACCTAAAACCCATCCAATGACTGTCTGCATATCAGGCTGAGTGAAGGCAAACATTTTTGCCGGAAGCGCTGCTTGCATATGACCCAGGCCACCCGCTGCCGTAACTGCTACAACACAGACTATTCCTAATCCTAAATACATCACAAAGGAATGAAGAACATTCATCCAGGCCAGCCCTTTCATTCCACCCGTTAAGGTAAGAATGATAAAAACTATTCCGACGATCCATCCCATCATCATCTTATCCAAACCTAACAAAGGACTCAGTATTCCGGCTGCCGCTACCGGTTGTTGGGCAAATATTATCATGTACACGGCTACCAGAATGACCATCATGACAGATCTGGTTTTACTGTCAAACCTATGCATGTATACTTGCGGAACAGACATTGCACCATATTTTTTAGAAAAACCGAGATACAGTTTACCTGCTAAATAGAATACCGCGACACAGCCGATACTCATCCCCCAGTTTACCCAGACCGACGAAATACCTATATTAAATGCGGTAGCAGCGTTACCAACTGTACCCGCACCGGCAATCAATTCGGCAAACAATAGCGGAATGATGAGACCTGCGGTCAGGCCCTTTTTGGCAACAAAATAATCGGCGACACTACTTTTCTGCCTTACCATATAGAGACCGATCCCAATTGTTAATGCGAAATATAGAAATACGAATAAGGCTACCATTCGTCATACCTCCCTTTTAATACATTGTAAACGTACTTCAGACTATCAATTCGAACTCTCAAATGAATAAACTCCCAATCTTTAAGTCTAAATAATATCCCGCAACCACCTCCGCAGGCCATGGTTTATTTTAATATTTGTTCAATTTTTAATTTTCAAATATCTATGGTCAAAAAAAGAAGGGTTACTTTCTACAATTTTTACTTCATAAACAAATAGTTACTTGCCCGAATTCATGTGGACCGTAACAAACTTCAATTTATTACGGTCAACGAATTTCTATAAGAATCGTTAATTAGTTATCGTTACTAATTGACCACGAGAGATTCCTCAGGGCATTCCTGACTAGATAGGTCTGCATTTTTAATTATTTCACTCAGGATAAATACGTTAGGTAAAATATTATTAACATAGTACCTGGCACTCGCTATTTTTCCCTTATAGAAGTTAATATCGTAGTGATCTGCCGCCAATTGGGCTATTTGCTTTTGAGCAATCAAAGCCTGCTCCAGCAAACACTCAGCTACCTGCACCTGTGCGCATACAAAGAGAGTTCTTATGGCATAAAGGCCGATTAAATCATCCATCTTATTAAGATGCCATACATCGTATAAACTCTTGACATCTTCCATACAACGATAGGCCTTTTCAAGGTTTCTAAATTCCTTTTCCAACCCAGCTGCAGCCTTGTTGGCCTCAATAAAGGACAATATTCCTCCCATCCAATTTGCAAAAGGTACTCCATCCCCCATTCTCATCTTGCGTTTTACAAGATCCTGCCCATGAATAAAAGACGTTCCTTCCCAGATGGTTAATATTTTGCTGTCGCGCACATACTGCTCAATTGGAAATTCCTTGGTGTAACCAACTCCCCCCAATACCTGCACAGCTTCACATGTCACATTAACCGCAGTTTCACTACTGTAACACTTGATCAAAGGAGTAAGTATTGCAGCGATGTCGTCATGTTTCTTAGCCTTCGCCTTATCCTTAATGTTTTCAGCCATATCTATATTGTAAAATCCTTTGTAGATCATCGCTCTTATACCTTCTGTGTGAGCTTTCATATCCATTAACATTCTTCTCACATCAGCATGTTTGATGATCAGTACTCTCTCTCCTTTGATATAGCCTTGGACTCTTTCAACCGCATATTGGGAAGCTTGTGCATAGGCTGAAGAGGCCTGAGCGTTAGCATTAAATCCCGTACCAATACGAGATTCATTCATCATTCGAAACATCATAGCCAACCCTTGAGATCGGCCCTTTTCGTCAGGAGGATTCCCTAGCCTTATACCGTAGCACTCATCATTCTCGCCGTAGTTCAACATACAAGTAGCAGATCCGCCAAGACCCATTTTATGTTCGACGGCTATAGTAGTGACATCATTTGGCCTGCCTATGCTTCCATCTTCGTTGACCCAATATTTCGGTACAATGTATAACCCTAGACCAGCCGATCCTTTGCACCCTCCGGTTGGACGTGCCAAAACCAAATGAATGATATTATCACAAATGGAGCCATCACCAGCCGTGATAAACATCTTAGTTCCTTTAATCTTATAGAGCCAAGGGTCATCCGTTGGGAAAGCCTTCGTTAAAGCATCTCCTACATCTGAGCCCGCAGAGGGTTCCGTGAGGTTCATAGTTCCTTGCCATTCACCATTCAGCATTTTAGGAATAAATCGTTCTTTATCTTCCTCCCTGCCATAATGGAGAATCACGTTGGCGGCACCAGAAGTTAGTTTAACATTAGAACCCATAGCGGGGCAGGCCGCCGAAATCATCTCTGATGCAGCTTTGAAAACAGTTAAAGGCATTCCGCCATCGACGACACACTCACTGCTGGAACCCCAACCATTTTTCTGGAGAAATTGATAGACTTCTCTATATCCCGGAGGAGATATTACTACTCCCTTTTCAAAGCGTACAGGGTTTTTGTCACCAATTGCATTAATAGGACTTACAACCTCACGGCTTACTTTATATCCCTCTATCAAAATCGAATCAATATCGTTCATGTCGTAGTATTCTTTGAATCGATCTAATTCCAGGACTTCTTTGGTTGGCAGCCACTCTTTTAAAATAAACAATAAATCACGGACATTATATTTGAATTCCACGTGAATACCCTCCAATCCAAACATGATTTTTTCCCTTTGCCATATTACTCAATGTCTTATTTTTCAACTTCTGTTAAACGAGTTCATTCCTCCTTAGCAGGCCTTTGCCCTATTGTGCGGCTTTGTAAATAGTTGATGTTTACTGTTATTACAAGAACCATGCCAATTTGGGTGTAAATATTCAGTAATTTATTCACTAACGCAACTATTCTGTATATTCAATTCTTTATCTCAACAACACGCCCCTGAGCGCTCATACCGTTTCCTTACATACCTATGGAAGGCATTCGCCTAAACTTGTTCTACCAATTTTCATTATCGAAAGTTACCTCTATATCAACGAAATTAACTTCATAGAGCACTTTTTTGTTTAGAATCGAGACAAAAAAACAACTGCCGGCCAGTTTCTGTATACAAATTATACAAAATGAAGAATGCAGTTAAGATTTAAAATCACTAAGGCCAGCTCTTTACTCTCTTAATTAAGGAAACAATTACTTTAAATTATAGATGCCTTAATTAAAACTTATTAGTCACCTCTGGGAAACAGCCTGATAGTCGTCTGAGATATCTGCAATCTCGTAATAGAATAATAATGCTCTGATCAATTGATCAGCCTCAACAAATTTTCATATCTAAATCATGTATGTTTTATAGACAAAAAAGTTAGGGTGCCAAAGCATCCTAACTTTTTATTTACTATCAAAAATATAAACTTGCGTTATACGCTGCCCCTGAAAATAGATATGGAGCTTTTTCTTGCATAAGTACAACTTGTTAATTTATACAAGTAATATATCCAATCCCCAGAATAAAGTCATTCCAAAGACAATTCCTAAAAAAAGATTTGGAACGAATCTAGAAAAGAGGAAGGTCATAATTCCCGCCCATAAATAGGGATTATGCACTATTTCGATGGTTCCTGACGGTGTCACTAACTCTGGAACAACTAAGGCTGCGAGTAAGGCAATAGGCACAAGTTCAATAAAATCCCGGGCATAACCCTGAACATTCTTTCCTTTAAACAAGAGAAAAGGTAACACACGCGAACCATAAGTGACTAAAGTCATTAATATAATTGTTGCTAATAATTGAACAGACATGACCTGCCTCCCTTTCCTTCTCTAATCAAAGCTTATGAGATACTCTTTTTGAGTAAAACCCGGCTCGGCGAATCTGCTTTTCTCCCACGCCACCATGCTCCAATACCAGCGGCAAGAGCTACACTCAGTATTAGATAAATTTTTCCTGGAATAAGGAGTTTAAGTACAACAGCAAGTAATGTTGCTATAAGGTACGTCATAAAGTTTTGCTTAGAGAGAGAGGATGCGGTTAGTATAATGAACAATGCCAAGAGAGCAAATTGAAAACCCGAGAACTGAACAGGCAGCCATTTACCAATCAGACCGCCAAGGAGTGTAAAGATGACCCACGTAGCGAAAGCTCCTATATTGACCCCTAACATAACTCGCCGGCGGTTTTCTTCTCCGTCCACATCCTTTAAAACTTTTGTATTGAGCACGAATGTTTCGTCCGTTAGCCCTTGGGCTAAGCCCATAGACCAGGGAAGTGTTCTTTGCGGAAAAAAAGGGACAATCGATAGGCTCATCAATAGATGCCGTATATTAATAATTAGGGTGGTAACGCCAATCATCAAAGGAGTCGCTCCTTGATGAATCATTTCAATAGCAATAAATTGCGAGGCACCTGCGTAAACAAAGAAAGACATCAGCCCGGCTTCCCAAAAGGTTAAGCCGAACTGAGTCGCTAGGATTCCAAAGGTTATGGCTACTGGTGTATAGCCAATGACAATCGTCAATGATTGATGCAAGCCGTAAAAGAAGCTCTTGTCCACAGCCTTTTTAGCTTGTTTTTCTTTTTCCTTAAGCATTTGATTACCCAGCTACTTTCTTAATGACAGTTAAAAATTCAGGATAGGATACATCCGCAGCCTCCATGTCTTCTACGCTGACCCCTTCTCGAGACAGCATACCTGAGATAGCCCACGCCATGGCCAAGCGGTGATCTCCAAAGCTGCTGGCTTGACCACCGTACAAAGTAGTCTGTCCTTGGATGCGCATTCCATCAGGGAGTTCCTCAACTTTAGCTCCCAGAGCATTTAATCCCTTGACGACTGTACTTATCCGATCCGTTTCCTTTACTCTTAGTTCTGCGGCATCCCGAATAACAGTTTCTCCTTCGGCTAGGCTCGCTGCCACAGCGAGAATAGGGATTTCATCGATTAATCGCGGTATCATGTCCCCTGAGATTTCAATCCCTTTAAGTTTCGCAGGGCGGACTCGTAATGTTGCTCTAGGCTCTCCACAGATTTCAGAGGAGTCAAGCAATTCAATATCTGCACCCATGGCTCTTAATACGTCTAAGATTCCTGTACGAGTTGGGTTCACACCGACATCCGGCAAGATGATCTCACCTTGTCCAACTAAACTTCCTAAGACAAGAAAGAAGGCAGCTGAGGAGATATCCCCTGGTACGGAAACTGCTTGGCCGTTTAAGCGTCCACCCCCATGAACTCTTGCCACTGTTCGATCGCTTTGGACATCGACTCCGAATCCCCTAAGCATACGTTCAGTATGATCCCGAGAAAGAGCGGGTTCTTCTACGCTCGTTTCGCCCTGCGCCCTTAGCCCAGCCAGGATAATAGCTGATTTGATTTGAGCCGAGGCAACGGCGGTCCGAAAGCTCTGCCCTTGTAACTGACCGCCTTTCATCGTGATGGGAGCCAAGTTACCTTCCCGGCGTCCCATGATCTGAGCACCCATTTGTTTGAGAGGATCTGTGACCCGACGCATGGGCCGTGAGCGAAGAGACTCATCTCCACTCATGGTGACAGTAAACGGACTGCCGGCTAATGCTCCAAGCATTAACCTTAATGTCGTTCCTGAATTACCGGCATCCAGGACATCTATCGGCTCTTGCCACGCTCCCATGCCCTCACCACGAATCCAAACCTCCGTCTCCTGCCTCTCCCAGGAAACACCAAGTTGTTTCAAACAACGAAGCGTACTTAAACAGTCCTCCCCTAGGAGAAAATTTGAAACATGGGTTTCTCCATGGGCCATTCCACCAAAGAGGGCTGCCCTATGAGAAATCGATTTATCGCCAGGAACCTTGATTTCACCGCCTAATTTAGTAACCGGCTTTATAAACACACCGCCCATAAGATATCCTCCTACTAAGCTAAATACTCTTTAGATTTTAATCATAGCAAATAAACTACAAACTTAGCTACCTCTTAATTTAAAGTTTCTTTCCGCGCAGCATGGGCTTTGCGAAACGCTTCCGCAATAGTGTCTCTGTCTCCCTGCTGGAGGGAGGTTTTTAATTCTCTAATTCGTTGTTCCCAAAGAGTTAGACCGTCCAAGATTGCATCAGCATTCCTAACCATAATTTCCTTCCACATTTCCGGGGAACTGTCAGCAATACGCGTCAAATCCCGAAAACTTCTTCCAGCTAACGCCAAGGGTGATTCCCCCTCTTTTGAAGCATCCTGGGCGGCTAACGTTAAAGTTACTGCTAACAAATGAGGGATATGACTGACCATTGCTACGTCTGCATCATGATCGACCGGCTTTCGAAAAACAACTTTAGCGCCAAACCCCTGCACGGTTTCCGCTAGTTTTTGAACCACTTGCTTCGGGCAATCCGCTGAAGGAGTTAATACATACGGATACCCTCTAAAAAGGTCGGGATCAGAGACTCTAAAACCAGATTGTTCCGAACCCGTCATAGGATGCCCGCCAATAAAATAGAAGTTACAAAAATCCCTTTGATTAGCTAACATTTTGTTACAAATCTCTGCTTTTATGCTCCCCACATCAGTTACAACCGTTCCCTTAGGAATCTTTCCCACCAATTGATCCAGACCCACCTCCAAAGCCTCAAGGGGAAGGGCTAATACGATTAAATCAACATCTAAAAATCCCGGCATAGCTGTCCATCCTGTTTGCAGCCACCCCCTCTTCACCGCCTCATCAATGCTGGCTCTTTCCGGGTCGACCGCGCAAACATCCCAACCGGCTTGGTGCAAAGCCCCTGCCCAAGAACCGCCAATCAATCCTAAACCAAGGACGCAAGCCTTCGGTATTCGAAGGCCTGCCCATCCTGGTGTCAAATTTTGTTCATTTATCGTATTTGTAAATTCATTCCACATGCTTACCCACTTCCCCCAATTCCCGATCTAGTGCGGAAGTAAGCCTTACCAGATCAGCCATCATCATCTGAAACCTTTCAGGTGTTAAGGACTGTTTTCCATCTGAAACAGCTTTTTCAGGATGGGGATGAACTTCGACAATTAAACCGTCTGCTCCTGCGGCAAGAGCTGCTTTCGCCATAGGATGGACTAAATGCCATTTTCCCGTCCCATGACTGGGGTCAATAATGACCGGTAAGTGGGAAAGGGCATGTAAGGCCGGGACCATACTTAAATCCAAAGTATTTCGAGTGTAGCTTTCAAAGGTTCGGATCCCCCGTTCGCAGAACATTACTTGATAATTCCCGCCATCCATGATGTATTCGGCTGCCATCATCCATTCTTCTAAAGTTGCTGAAGGACCTCTTTTCAGAAGAACAGGTTTCCCGCACTTGGCTACTTCTTTGAGGAGGATAAAGTTCTGCATGTTCCGAGCACCGATTTGCAGAACGTCAGCATAATCAGCCACCAATGGAACGTCCCGGGCATCAATAACCTCAGTAATCACCAAAAGACCCGTTTTCTCCCGAGCTTCAGCCAAATAACGCAATCCTTCTTCTTCTAATCCTTGAAAGGAATAAGGGGAGGTACGAGGCTTGAAAGCACCTCCACGCAAAAAGGTGGCACCTGCTTCACGCACTGCTTGCGCGGTTTCTAAAATCTGAGACCGACTTTCAACAGCACAAGGACCAGCCATAACATGGACCCTGCGCCCGCCAATTTCCTGATCACCTATGCGAATAATACTGTCTGTTGGGTGAAACTCCCGGCTAACTAGTTTGTAGGGTGCCAGAATGGGCACAACTTTGTCTACACAAAGCAGTGCTTCTAAATCAAGGGCTTCGAGTCGCGTTCGGTCCCCAATAGCCCCTATAATTGTTCTTTCAACTCCTTGGGAAAGATGAACTTTGAAACCTTCTTCCGTTAAACGTGCGGACACCTCTTCAATCTGCTCTACCGTCGAACCCATTTTCATAACAACGATCATTTTTTCTGCCCCTTTCTACCATCCTACTTACTACTTTTTACCTACATCACATATTTATTCATAACTAGCTCATAGAGCTAAGTTACTCCTACATTTCCAGGAGTCTGTTTGATAAAACAAAAAAGCACCCTTAATAGAGGGTGCTTTAACTCCTAATCGCGCCCATCCTGCTATCCTACCTATCTTTTGAAGAGTCTTCTGCATGAAGCCCCTGCCGGAACCCTGACTGCCATCCTACCCTAAACTTTGCCAAACAAAGCTTATTAACTACCTTTAATGGTTTAATACCAAAATTTAAAATTTAAACTATCTTAACATATAAAGGGAGGTTCTCACAACCCCCCTGACTCAGAAAAATTATACTTAGGTTATGCTCCATAGAAGCTGTTCCTTTGAGCAGTTCAAGAGTATTATTAACCGCAACCTGTATGTTCCCAATGATCTAGAAGTGATTAAACTTTGAAAGCATAACAGGGGGAGGACCTTTTGACATACATAACTGTGTGTCAAAAGGTCCTCCCCCTGTCACGTTGAGTATTAAATTATCCTTGTACTAAGAGTTCTTTCAGTGCCCTTATTTGCTTTCTCACTCCAGCCGCAACAATGGTCGAATCTGTTACAATGATGTCATCCGGCCCGGGATTAATTCTCTGTTTATGCTTCTCTACAATAGCCAAAATCGTAGCACCAGTTTTTTCACGAACTTGTAAATCAGCGATACATTTGCCAACGCTTTTATAATGTGGCTCGACCTTTAGCCATTCAATAATTAATTCATCCAGTGCTACTTCAATAGTTTCCAATGCCTTGGGCATATAGTTCATTCCACCAATGATAGAGCCGATCTGCCTGGCCTCTGCATCATCTAAAGAGATTGAGGAGATGATCTCGTCAGGATCATTCTCTTCAAAATGATAAATATCTCTTCTGCCATCATCATGAATAACAATAACCATTTTATCTCCTGATATTGTTTGTACCAGAAATTTTCTGCCTATACCTGGAAGATCGGATTCTCTAATTGTAGCCATTTTTCAATCATCCTCCATTAAATTACCCATAGTATATTATAACTTCTTATGCTTGATTCCATTTAAATAGTTTGTTCAACCCATTATAGATATGTTTCGACTCTTTTGCAATCAAAGGTCCTACAATGGCCAATATCAAGACATACACAGCAGTAAACGATTTAAGCAACGGCATAAGCCCCGCAGCTATCCCCAGATTTGCCACGATAATCGTAAATTCTCCCCGCACCATAATAGTAAGCCCTATATTGGTTGAGGCCTTATGGGACAGTCCTGCGTTCTTCCCTGCGATCATGCCGGATACTAGATTTACGATGATAGTAATCAGTGCCCCAGCCAGTGCTATCCATACTGCACCTCCAAGGGTTCTAGGGTCAATGCCTAAACCAAAGCTAAAGAAGAACACCGCCCCAAAGAAATCCCGAAACGGAACAACATTATGGGCAATTCTCTTCACGTGCTCAGTTTCAGAGAGGGCCAGCCCAAATAATAAAGCCCCAATAGCTTCTGCAACATGCAAATTCTCTGAGAATCCAGCAACGAAAAACAAAGAAGAAAATATAACAATAACGAATACCTCGCTTGAAGAGATATTTAAAAACTTGTTCAAAAATGGAGTTCCTTTTCTGGCAATCAAGAAAAATAATAGCATGTATCCAAGTGAGATTGCTACAGAAATAATGAGTCCTCCCAAAGATGTTGCCCCTCCAAGGAGCACTCCTGACATGATTGATAGAAATACAGCCAGGAAAATATCATCAAATAATATCATCCCTAAGATGAGTTCTGTCTCAGAGTTCCCTGTTCGTTTTAAGTCAATCAAAACCTTAGCTACCATTGCCGTAGAGGATACCGACATCATACCCGAAATAATTAAGGTTTCGTACAGCGGAAATCCAGCTAATATTCCAAAGGCTAAGCCAAGTAAGAAATTTGAAAAAACGTAAACGGTTCCTCCAAAAACAATTTTGTTCCCCAGTGAGATCAATTTCCGAACAGAGAATTCTAATCCCAAATAAAAGAGAAGAAAAAGAACTCCAATTTTTCCAAGAAAATCGATAATCTCTTTACTTGCGGAAAATGAGAAATCAAAGATTCCGATAGTTGGGGCATGTGAACCAAGCAGCATACCAAGGACAATTAAAAACGGTATATTTGAGAGCTTTAGCTTTGCCGCCAACATAGATACTATCGCAATTAATAACAGTGCCGTTCCAACCTGAAAGACCAAATTTTCCATGTATTTATTACCCTCCCGATAGGCTTAAGCTTTTAATTAACAAACGACCAAGATTCGATAGATTTTAGTCTCTGAATAATTAAAAAATAGGAATGTTGCTAAACGAACGATTTCGTAGAGCATCCGCTCCCATTTATTTCTAAGATACAATCAACGTATAATTAAGTTATAAAAACCAAATAACACAATGAAAATTATACCCAAATTTGATAGATATTATCAAATACCTTTATCATCATTATTATCACCGTAAATGTTTAGGCTGAAGATTAACTTATTTGAAATATAAGTCCACATATTTAGAAGGATTATTACGAGAAATTATACGGCATACTCTCCCCACAAGAACAAAAAGAGAGTGTCACCAAAATGACGACACCCTCTTTTAAGAGTTTCAGAAGAACCATCCTCCTGACACATCCAGTTATTATGTCGAAAGGACTGTCCCTCTGTTATGTTAAATTTCTCGTCCGACAGCTTTACCCAAGGATTCTGCTCTAACCATAAGTTCGGCAAAACGTTCAAAGTTTAGGGATTGATCTCCATCGCTTAAAGCCAGATTCGGTTGGGGATGTACTTCAATCATTAGACCATCTGCGCCCGCGGCGATCCCTGCTAAAGCAACCGGGCTGACCAGCGACCATTTTCCGGTACCATGGCTGGGATCTAAAAACACAGGAAGATGTGTTAACTCTTTTAAGGCGGGTATCGCAGTAATATCAACCGTATTACGGGTATAGGTTTCAAACGTTCTAATCCCTCGTTCGCATAAAACGACCTGGTCATTTCCTTCTGACATGATATACTCCGCTGCGTAAACCCATTCCTCTAACGTTGAGGCCAAACCACGTTTTAGGAAAACCGGAAGCTTGGTTTTTCCGACTTCACTTAACAGCGTGTAATTTTGCATATTTCGGGATCCTATCTGAAACATATCAGCGACTTTCGCAACTCGCTCTATATCACGCGCATCCATGACTTCAGTGACCACCGGAAGACCGGTTAAAGCTTTAATTTGGGCTAACATTTCCAAACCGGTTTCCCCTTTACCACGAAAGGAATATGGAGAAGTCCTTGGCTTATAGGCACCACCTCTGAGCATGACTGCTCCAAGGCGTTGAACTTCCAAGGCTGTACTTAATAACTGCTCATAGCTTTCAATGGCACACGGACCAGCTATAACAACCAACTGAGGACCCCCGATGATAACATCTCCCACTCGAACTGTAGTGGTTTCCTGTTGTTCATCCTTCCGTCGAGCGATTAGTTTCACCGCACTCCCCTTCTTCCTTATTAAAGCTTAGCGGATAACGTCCTTCAACTATCAGTATCTACTAAATCTTTACGTAATATTGCAGCATTACGCAAAAAGATGTGTCGGATTTCACTCTGTGTAAGGTTAGTATTAACGTGTATCAGCACTCGAATACAAAATGGAAGTGCATTGGGCACCGGAATTTCAGTCGAACATAAGAGCGGTACTAACTGCCAGCCAATGGCTCGCGCGCTTGAAGCGGGAAAGTCAGCATTCAAATCCGGCGTAACTGTAAAAATGACACTGACCAGGTCTTCAGGGCTAAGTGCGTTTTCCTTTAAAATCATTTGTAAAAGCTCCTGAGTTACTTCGCGAATCTCTTGAGCATCATTGCTATTGACCGTTGTGGCACCTCGTATTCCTCGAACCATGTTCTCCCCCCTTATTCCTTGGGAGCGACGCGATGTCCCAATCCGACAGCTACCTCATCTAAATGCAAGAGCCCAATTCCAAAAAATACGGCAACACTCAAATGATCACTCTGACGTGCGATCCCAATTTTTCCGCCAATATTCAACCCCATGGCTTTGTTCATTATCTGAGTTAACGCTTCCCGAGTCGCTCCGGCTACCGCTCCCTCATCTCCATGAGTCTCTTGAATAACCCCTTCGCGTTTAGCGGCTACTATAGCACGTTCGACAATCTTTCGGATCGAAGCGACATATTCTCCGCCGTAATCAACTGCTGCAGTCTTAACACCAATTTTCAGATAGGACTCTTTTAAATGGATCTCTTCTTCCCGACTTTCTGTCATAGCCATCTTTAAGGCAGCAAGTGCGATCTTTTTACTTTGTGCCATACTATCCTTCTTCCTCTCCTAATGGATTTGTTGGATAACGTCATAAATGGTAGAAAAAGACACCTTTCAGTGTCTTTGATTTTATTATAAACCATCCCACCATTCTTCAACTATGCAATTATAAGATTCCTATGGAAACCTTAAACCGTCCTGCCATACTACCCTCCTTTTCTCATCATTTGATGAGAAAATAATCAAACAATATTTACCATCAATTACAGTATAGTACGACAATGAGCGCTTTGCAACACTACGGTTTCACGATCAGGTTCTGAATATTTCCTTGTAATATGAACATCTGGTTCTGACGTGGTTCAAGCAATTGGGCATCTTTATCAATCACCTGAACCTTAACGGTCTGAGCAATTCCTATTCCATCTAATTGGATTTGACCGGATTTAACCGCTACTTTTTGTTCTCCGTTTGCCAACGTGGCAATAACCGTGCCATTCTGTACCACCCGAATTGGAGCAGCCGGTGTTGCTTTTAAGGTTACCTGCCATGTTTTAACCGATTGTTCAAGTTCAGGCTTAGCGAGTGCAGGTAATTCTAAAGGCGGAGCTTCTACCTCAGATGCTACCTTCATATAGAAATCAAGCGGATCCCTTGCAGCACTTAACTGCATTAATAACAGCAACACTGATGCCAGAACCATAACCCTGATAATTCGACGTTCCCCTTGCTGAACCGTATTCCACAACCATTCTAATAAGCTTCCTCTTCGACGCACGTACACCACCTCGAGAAGAGTTTATGCAGGAGGCTTATTAATCAGACCTCCTGGTGAACCGGTTCAGTAAAAATCAAACAAAATCCCCCGCAGCCTGTCCTGCCCTGTACCCCATGGCGAAGGCAGCTTGAAGGTTATAGCCACCCGTTATGCCGTCAACATCAACAACCTCGCCAGCCCAATAAAGTCCTTCCACACGTTTTGAAGCCATGGTTTTTGGGTTAATTTCTTTGACGTTTACTCCCCCTGCTGTTACAATTGCGGTTTCTATGGAAAGGGTTTCTGTAATCGTCAGAGACAGCCCTTGCAGGAGTCTGACCAAGCACTTACGTTCTTCACGACTAATTTGATGTACAACCCCTTCAGGATTTATCCCACTTAGACGGATTAAAACCGGAATCAAACTTTGAGGTAAAAGGTCATCCAAGGCATTCTTAAACAGCTTATTGCTATATTTTTGAAAATCCCGCTGAACTCGGCTATCTAACTGTTCTGCGGATAGAGCAGGCTTCAGATTAATCCTAAGCTCGACTTGTTTCCCTTCACGAAGAGCATCTCCCGCTTGTCGGCTCAATGTCAAAATAATCGGACCGGATACCCCAAAATGCGTGAACAACATTTCTCCAAATTCAGTTTTCTGCTTCTTCCCGCCCATCCATAATGATGCCTCAACATTTCGGAGGGCAAGTCCCTGCAGCTCTTTCACCCATTCTTCAGCAGTTTTAAGAGGAACTAAGGCTGGTCGAGGGGTAATCACGCTGTGACCTAGTTTTCGGGCAAATCGAAACCCATCCCCGTTAGATCCGGTCGCAGGATAGGAAGCCCCTCCGGTACATACAATCACCGCCGGGGCTAAATAACGTTTAGAGCCTGCCCCTTTCACCCCTATGACATGTCCATTCTCAACTAAAATTTCCTCCACAGTGATTCCTGATTGTACCTCAACTCCCATATCTTTTATAAAGGTTGATAGAGCCTCAACGATTTTCTCTGCATCATCGGAGACCGGAAAAACACGTCCTCCACGTTCAACTTTAGTCTCGACCCCATAGCCGGCCAAGAATTCGCGCAAGGCAACATTATCAAAATCCCGCAAAATACCGTGTAAGAAGCGTCCATTCCCAGGATAATGGCTGATAAAATCCGATACATTTTCTACATTGGTTATATTACAGCGCCCCTTGCCTGAAATTGCAATCTTTCGGCCTAAGCGTTCCTTCTTTTCCAGTAATAGAACCTTTGCGCCCCCTTTCGCAGCTTGACCGGCAGCCATCATACCGGCTGCTCCGCCGCCTACTACAATAACTTGATACTCCTTCATCGCAATCCCTTTCTTTTCCGACCTTGATTTCATACTAAAAGTATGGTCTTTCAATCACACTAATATAAGTGGATATCCCTTGTATTTTTGCTCCTCATTCTTTTCTGTGCTAAGATTGAGGATAAGTTATTATACATTGAATTAACTTAATTCAGGAGGTAAATTTAAATGAGTCTTGACCGACGTACTACAGTTATAGCACAGATTTCCGCAGCAGTAGCCTGCAATGCCCTGGCCGCACTCCGTCTTGCGATTACCGAAGGATTGGACGCAGGTTTAACTAAGGCAGAAATCCAAGAAGTTATCCGCTTGGCTAAAGATGTTCAGCAGCAACCTATTTCTCATGTAAGCCATTTAACCGACCAGATCTTCCGCGACCCAAAGAAAAAACCACACGAGCACAGCGCCCACTGCGGGTGCGGCGGACACCATGCTTAGAGAGTGAAGAATCCCCTTTTCTCCGGATCGCTGGTAGCACAAGCCAAACATAGTTCTCCATTGTCAAAAATACGTTTGCCGCATTGGCTACAATACTTTGGACCACCTTCGTGGATTAATATTTTACCAGTCAGCAGCCGCTGGGACAACGGCTTATTATTAAAGGTCAAGGATTGTGAACGGCAAGTTTCCACACAACGCTGGCATTGCACACACTTCTGAGGTTCGAAAATGAGTCTCAGAGACGTGATCTTTTCCTCTTTTGTGGGATCTGAGCTTTGCTGGTCCGAATTTCTTTCTTCCCGCTTCTGCAATGCACCCTGCGGACAAATTGCGGCACATACTCCGCAGTTAGTACACGAATCATCGATGGCTAAAGCAGGAAAGGGAATCTTATCTAGTGAAGAGGCTCCGAACGCTTCGATCAGCCACTGACGGGACTTTGGAATAGGATAGGTTTCATCAGCTGCCATGCTGGGCAGCCATTCCTCAATTTTCTCCCGGCTCTTTTGTCTCCAGCCCGCCCGGGAATCCTGCAGACGAACGGACTTGGGTTCGGCACCTTCCCTAAACTCCGGCTCGACAGTACCCCCTTGATCCGGCCGGACTTGAATTTGTACGACAGGATGCTCCGGCCAGTCCGCATGGACTTGTTTAAAGGTCTGAACACTGGAAGCACACGCTTTTCGATCCTCACAGTCTGCACAAACTCCTGTAATAATCTTAGCTGTTTTTTCCTTCGCTAAGAGCATGAGAGTCATCCAAAGATCCCGGTCCAGTATCCCTAAACAAGGAATCTCGAAACCAACAGGCATTGCCTGGGGACAACATAAGACGATTTCTTCCGCATCAAAAAGGTAGTTATGGAGTTTATCCATGGTTTGATCGACAAAACCATCACTGGGACATACAGCCATACATACGCCACATTCCGTGCACTGCTTAGTATCCAGCTGCCGATAGTCTGAGATAGCTTGATGCGGACAACTCTCTATACATAATTTACACGTACGGGCATATGCTCTTTTCGTATTTAAACAATTCCCGTTGTGGTATACCATCTGACATGTCATTTCATTATCCTCACTTAATCCGTACTTATACTTGACTATTCGCTTTTAATAAAGAATTTCCTTCCTCTTTTCATCATCTGCTAGTGCTTCGGCAGCGGCTGCGGCTGCGACATGTAAGTCTAGCCTGAAAAATACCCCAAAAACATTCAAAGAATCTGTAGACCTTAAAGGAAGGCAGCTTCTCCCACAGGAGTGAACCCATTGCATGGAGAGGCAGTAAAGGCCCACAAGCCGGTGCGGGGAAACGTAGCCACGGGTTCACATCAGGTATTACCCGGAGGTTTGGCGAAGTCCCGCACCGGCGAGTGGGCGAGCCTCGGAGTGCTGGGTGAACGGATGTGGGAGAAGCTGCCCGACCCGAGAGATGCTGCGGTACGAAGACACTGTCTTCGCACGAATTAACTAATCTTGCACGGATGTGGACGAAGCTGCCCGCCCCAGGAGCACTCTCGTTTTCATCCCCTGCTGGTGCCGCTTCAGCCGCATTGGGCTCTACTCCTTCACCTAATGATAAACCTAGGATTACCGTTCACTATCTCCCTCATACTTATTTAACCTTTTAACCAAAAGAGGCAGGAAACACTTTAGCGGTGTTTCCGCCTCCTTTATTGATTATCGAGAAGTATTGACTTCGCGAGATGGTTCTCGACCCCAACCAAGTGATCCAACATAAGCTTCTGAGCTTTTGCTGCATCATGATTCTTAATCGCCTCATAAATGCCAACATGCTCATTGAATAACTTTTCGGGAGTGTCTTTATGTTCGTAAAGTTTACTGCGACTACTTTTCAGGGACTTTTTCATAGTATCCGAAAGTGTGTTCATAAGCTGAAATAGAATCTTGTTATGGGTTGCTCTGGCGATTGCATAATGAAAATGATGGTCCGCATCTTCCCCCAAGTGCTGCAATTCGAGGTCTTTACGCATGATTTCGAGAGCTTCAAACATATCGCTGATTTCATCTTCTTCAGCTCTTTCGGCCGCTAATCCCGCGGCTTGCACCTCAAGAATCTTACGTGTTTCATAAAGCTCCAGGTCTGTATCTTTTTCGATAAATAACATCCAGGCCAGGGGAGTAACTACAGATTCTATGTTAACCTGCCTAATGTAAGTTCCTTCACCGGAACGAACTTCGATCAGTCCCATCATCTCAAGTGCACTGATAGCTTCTCGTATGGATGCCCGGCTAACCTGAAACCGTTCAACTAATTCTCGCTCTGAGGGCAGACGATCGCCAGGTTTTAGGTGCCCTTGAGCAACCAATTGACCGATCTGATCGACAATCTGCTCATAGATTTTTCGAGTTCTAATGGGTTTTAATATCACTTTTTCACTCCTCACACAAACGATTAGTATAACCTAAGTGTACCATAGCTGTCCTCCATATGAAATATGGGAACACTTTATGAATGAAAGTGTTCCCATATTCAGAGAAAATCTCAAGTCGTGGGATATCCCACTTTTAAAGAGCCTATTTAGTTCTTTTTACCCGCTCTATAAGACTCTGCTAAAATCTGGACAGTATGCATTACCTCTTCTTCGATTCCGGCATTTTCCACCCCGCTTTTCAACTGTAAGCGGCACGCGGGACAACCCGTTGCGACTGTATTGGTATGTGTCAGCTCGATATCAGCTATTTTACGATCCGAAATCTGTACGGAGAGATCCGGATGAACGAGACTAAACGATCCAGCCATCCCGCAACAGCGCCCAGGCTCTTTCATTTCAATCAATTCCACACCAGGGATACTCTTTAAAATTTCCCGGGGTTCTTTGTTAATCCCCTGTCCCCGGTTTAAGTGGCAGGGATCATGGTAAGTCACTTTGCGGTCCACCCGGCCCAGACCTTCTTTTTTGAAGGGAACTTTGTGAATAAGAAACTCAGAAATATCATACGACTTACCGGCCCATTTATCAGCCAAAGCTTTAAACTCCGGATCATTATCCAGCAACTCGCCAAAGACATGCTTCCAAGCAGTTCCTCCGGATGAACAAGCCACAACCAGTGCATCAGCTCCCAGCTTCTCAAACGCTCTTAAATTACGTCTTGCTAAGGCTGTAGCAGAGTGTACATCGCCATTCACCGAGGCTGGAATACCACAGCAGCCCTGACCTTTTGGAATCACTACCTCGATGTCGTTCTCCTTTAACACCTCGACAACAGCTTTTCCAATATCCGTATAGAAATAGTTGATCATACATCCCGTGAAAAAAGCTACTCTCATCTTTGGTTTTTGGACCTTAATCACTTCCGGAAATTCAGAGCGCAAGGTCTTGCTGGCTAACATCGGGAATACCTTATCGGTTCCTATCCCGATGTCAAAGCGCATCCGGGCAATACGATCACTTTTATGAGGTACGTGCTTTAAGGCCAGACCCTGGAAAACGCTGCCTGTTTTCATGCCAAAATCAAACATGCGCTGCATTTTAAGGGCAGTAAACGCAATTTTCTTGACAGGGTGCAATCCTTTTTTACGAACGGCTTCTGCCCTCGCTGCCAGGATTATTTTATCAAATCGAACCCCACATGGACAGTTCGTGTTACAAGCCATACAGGTTGTGCACAAGGAAAAGCGATCAGCCAGCTTCTCTGTCATCTCAAGCTCGCCGGAAAGGAGATACTGAACTAAACTGATTTTTCCTCTTGCAACTCCTACTTCCTGGCGGGTTTCCTTGTATATGGGACAAACCTCCATGCAGTTTCCGCATTTCATACAGTTATGGAGTTCTTCGGTAATCGAATCCAGTGAATTATATACGGACACGATTAGTCCCTCCTTACTATCTTCCCAGGGTTCAACAAATAGTTGGGATCCAGGGCTTCTTTCATTCTTCGCATTGCTGCGACACCGGCTTCTCCAAACTCCCAATCAAGATATCCCATTTTAGCAATCCCAATCCCGTGCTCTCCTGAAAGAGTTCCACCCAGGGATATTGCTGTTTTGAAGATTTCATCGACCGCCAGGTGAACTCGTTTCATTTCATCCTGATCCCGCTCATCCGTCAGAATTGTAGGGTGCAGATTCCCGTCTCCTGCATGTCCAAATGTGGCAATTTGGAGATTATGTTTTTCAGCGATCTTACGAATCGCTTTAATCATATCGGGAATTTTACTTCTGGGAACCGTAGCATCCTCGAGCACTGTGGTTGGTCTTTTCTGGGCGAGAGCGGGAAGTGCCCTGCGGCGAGCCAGCCAGATAAGATCGCGCTCCTGGTCATTCTTAGCGATTTTTATCTCAATAGCTTGTTCTTCCTTTAGAATTTGTTCGACCAGAACTGCTTCCCGTTCGACAACTTCTCTATATCCATCAACTTCAATCAAGAGGACTGCTTGAGCATCCATGGGAAGGCCGGCATGCACAAAGTTTTCGACCGTTTGAATGGTTACATTGTCCATGATTTCCAGGGTTGCCGGAATAATCTTATTGCGGATGATCGAAGCGATAGCCTTTCCGGCTTTATCAACGTCATCAAAAACTCCTAAAATACTCTTCCGGGCCTCGGGAGCAGGTATTAATTTAACAATGATTTCTGTAATAATTCCAAGTGTTCCTTCAGCTCCGGTAAAGAGAGCCACCAAATCATATCCGGTGACATTTTTAACCGTTTTTCCGCCCCAACGGATGACTTCCCCATTGGCTAAGACAATTTGCAGTCCCATGATATAATGCTTGGTTACCCCGTATTTCAGACCGCGCAGTCCGCCTGAGCACTCTGAAAGCGAGCCGCCCATCGTTGCTGTGGCGACAGTCCCAGGATCCGGCGGGTATAACAAACCATGTTTAACCACTTCATTATTGAGTGTCTGAATGATTACTCCAGGCTGAACTGTAGCCGTTAAGTTATCTTGGTCCACTTCTATGATTTTATTGAGATTGAGCATCGAAAGAACGATACCCCCACTTATGGGAATCGTTCCTCCACTTAGATTTGTGCCTGAACCACGTGGATAGACCGGAATATTGTTCTTTGCAGCTATTTTGACGACCTCTGCCACTTGTTCAGTCGAGTTAGGCGAAACCACAACATCCGGCTTGTGATGTTTCATCGCGGCTGTCGCGTCATAAGCATAGGTCATTAAGTCTTCCTGCTCTGTGAGAACGTTCTCCTCACCCAGCACTTTAATTAGTTCTTGTAAGACTTCACGAGCTAACATCCATCTACCCCCTATTTGTGAAATTTATAATTATGACTGACTGTCAGACCACCTAACCATATATTAATGCAATTATCTTTAAATTTCAACATGTAAAACAAAATCTTTCAAACTATTAAGGAAGGGCTCATTTAAAACCCTTCCATTAATTAATAATTGGACATTGATTCCTACTGTGGCGATAGTTCAAATGTTGCATCGATGCACCATTTGGAGGGTAAATCCGGGGAATCGCAGCTAGTTTAATTAGCGAAAATATTTTTGTTCGATCAATTTCAGCTCTTGCTGAAAGGATTGGCTCAATCTATAAAGTAATCTCTCCATATCCAAGCGGTGATGAGATATGTTTTCAGGACTTAAAAACTCAATCTTACGAAACTCTGGTTTAATTAACAGCGGCAGCAAATCATCAATGTTTTCAATGCGCAGGGTGAGAATAATCGGCGCATAAGCTACCTCACGGTTACGCCGCCCATTCTCTTCATTTACTGTATAAACATCCAGACTCAAATCGACGTCTTCAATAATGACTCCTTGGAGCGGAACATTGCGAAGTAAGGCAACTTGCTGCTCTCGCATTGTTTCGGCCATTAGTTCCTTACTCTTACCCCCGAAGAAAAAGCGCCCGTTCTTCGATTCACCACGAAAATCCAATCGAATCCGTACGCGAATGTGTTCTGTAAGAAGCTCATTCCCAATTCGAATCTTCATTACCAGTTCTCTCCGTTTCCTCATTTCAAGCATTTCTATCTATATTATCGTCATTAAAATATTCTTCATGAGTTTAAATTTCTCCTGCAAGCCTTGCTTTAGGGTTGGAATTTATGGACATACTAAGAAAACTGCAAAGGATAATAAACGTCCGTTCAAAGGAGGATAAGTACATGCTAAAAACCGCCGTTGCAATTTTCAAAGGACCTCAGCAAACTAAAGAGGCAATTGAAGAAATTCAAGGGGAATCCTTGGCAAATAGCAAAATATCCGTGGTCGTTCGAAAAGAGTACCTCCACCAGGGAGAATTCCGGGAAGAAATCGCTAACGAATTAGCCTATTATCCCAGTGAAATTAACTTAGACAAATTTAACGCCTGGCTTGTCCAAGCACCGCCGTTCATCATTCCTAATCTAGGAGAAGTGGTTGCTGCCGGTCCGATCGCCAGTCAGCTGATGCATCAACCTAAAGGGCGCGGACTCACTGAAGTCCTTCTCAGCTACGGGCTTTCCGAAATACGGGCCCGGCATTACGAGCATGAGGTACGAACAGGGCATTGGTTCGTTCTCATTCAAACAGACCATGAAAAAATCAATTCCGTTTGTAATACTTTAGGAAATTTCGGCGGGAGAGATATTGAGAAATGGAATAAAGAACTTGATCATCCTACTTATCCCAAAGCATAATCATAATCCTACGCAGGAACGTAATTCTTTAATTTCTTCTTTGCTTAACGCTCTGTAAGCACCTGGAGGAAGGGCATTTCCCGGACTTAAATGTCCAAAACGGACCCGATCAAGTTTAAGCACAGGATATCCGACCGCTGCAAACATCCGGCGAACTTGGCGATTTCGTCCTTCATGAATCGTCACTTCCAGGATTTCTAAAGGCTTCCCTTTCGTCTTATTGAACTTTGAAACACCGCTCACGCGCTCAACTTTAGCCGGTGCGGTGTTTCCATCTTCCAGCAGAACTCCCTGACGGAGATTTTCAAGGGCGTTTATCCCGACCGGACCTTGTACCCAGACCCGGTAAGTTTTCTCTACTCCATATGAAGGATGCATCAAGCGATGGGCAAGTTCTCCGTCATTGGTCAGGAGTAAGGCCCCCGATGTATCGAAATCCAACCTTCCAACCGGATAAACGCGTACCGGAACATCGTTTAATAAATCAAGAACAGTAGGTCTGCCCTGTGGGTCTGAAACACTGGTAATCACACCGACAGGTTTATTAAGAAGATAATAGTGCAGCCTTTCGGATCGTTCAACTGGTTTTCCATCGACCTCGATATGATCCTCTATCCCTACTTTATGCCCTAAAACGGCAATCTTGACTCCATTGACAGAGACCCGGCCTGCGAGGATAAGCTGCTCGGCATGCCGCCGTGAGGCTACTCCAGCCTGGGCAAGCACTTTCTGCAAACGTTCTCCGCTATCTTTATCTTGAACCATAATCTTTCCTTCCAGATCTAGTGAACAAGTTCACTGATTTCATTTTGAATGTTTCAAATCATAAATTCCCGGCCCGATTTCAGGATAACTTCCCTGAACCTTTTCCCAGAATGATTCTTTCTGCCCGCTTTGAGGAAGATGCACAAGGTAGTCCCCCGGTATTCGCTGCAATACTGCAGAGGGGCTTTCATCCTCTAATACGGTGATTAAACGATATCCAACCTTCTGTGCATAATAAAACGTCATCGGCGGCGGATCACTTAATACTAAAATACTCGAAGCTGCTGTATGCTCTTTAAGCCATTGGGCCTGACTAAGATATTCCTGATTCCACTGATACTTGGGGGTCAAATCGGCATAAGAACCTTTGTTGATCAGCAGCAAGATCACGATTGCGGCCGCTGTTCCCGGAAAGGATGCAATCCCATCGAGGGCATAGGCACTCAATAAAGCTGTTAAAGGCAGAACCGGTACTAAATAATAATCTAAGGGAATACGGGCACAAACCACCGCAATGTATAAAAGACTGATCCCAGCCCAGGCTATAAGGGCTGCACGAACCGGAGACCGAAAAAAACAGAGGCGGATCATACCCACTCCCGAAAGAACCAGTACGCTTCCAGTAAACCCTTGTTGAATATTTTTGGTCAATATTTCCCAGTTCAGGTTCGTGGAATCAGCTACTTGTCCGGTTAATATCCCGGAAACAAACTGACTCGATGCCGCGACATTAAAATGTACCCATAAATAATATACTATTGGCGGAATAAGTACAATCATACTGTAATGGATAAACTGCCTTAACCGCCGAAGCTTAAAAGGCCAAAAACCTAAGAGAAGAGCCACCGGAAAAATCATGAGCTGAGGGAGCTTGGCTAATACTGCTCCTGCCATTAAGAAAGCTATTTTCCAAATTCCTCTTTCTTCGCCCGCAGCCCTCCAGCGCCAAATCATAGCCAATGCCCAGATACTCCAGGCTTGGGCCATTGGTTCAGGCATAACAACCCGTCCATAATAAATGGATAAGGGCATTAAGGAATAGATAGCCGCCGCAAAAAGCCCGGCACGTTCAGTAAACATATTGCGCCCCAAGTCATAGATTCCAGCCACCGTAATCAAGGATAAGGCAACCGACCACAGACGTCCCCAAAGATCTGACCAACCTAAAAAAGTCCAGGCCCAGGCCAAAAGATAAGGTAAAAAAGGAAACTCTAACTCAACATTTTGAGGAATAACTCCATCATAACTAAGCTTGGGCAGGAAAACATCTGGAAAATCGGTTAAATGCCCCAGCATATGGATAGCCATACTTGCCGTATCTGCTTGCCTCCAGGCTTGATCATCCAATAATGGATTGGAAATCCCGCGCAGACGGAGTACTAAGGCGATCAGCAGAATTGCTGTTAAAGATACCCACTTTATTCCTCGACCCATTCCACGGTACTCCATTTTTTGCGTTTTAACTGATAGATCAGCTGCAAATATCCTAAGATCGTTGGCCAAATTCTCATTTTACTGGCACCTTTTTTGAGTTCATAATGAAGTTTCAAAGGAACTTCACTGACACGTTCCGCATAAGGAGCGACTTTCAGCAATAGTTCAACCATCCCTGAGAAATTTTTACTCTTAATAATATTGGGTCCATATTGCCGGGTTCCCTCGGCTAACAGCTTAAGCCGATAAGCTCGATAACCACATGAATAATCCCGGACTCCTTTGATGGGTGCGAAAAACTGCATTACTTTCCCGGCTCCCCAGGATAGACTCCTGCGCCCTATGGAAAGTCCATGCTGTTCCCCGCCCTGTACATAGCGTGAAGCTATCACAAGATCTGCCCCCGAACAGATCTCCCGGTAAAGCAGGGGAATATGGTCTGCAGGCTGGGTATTGTCTGCATCCATGGTAATAACAATATCCGGAACTGCTTTTATCTCCTGATCAGGATTTTCAGAGAAGTTCTTTCCGCCGTTACGACTTAGGACATATTGAAAGCCACTATTAATGGCTGCCCCAAGACCTTGGTTTTGCTCATGGTTAATTCCGTGGACATTGCCATGGGTTTGAGCATAGTTCTGAACAACATCCAAAGTGCTATCTGTACTTCCATCATTGACGACAACGATCTGATGAGGAATAGCGGCACAACTCTGTTCTATTTCTTCGAGTAATACCGGAAGTGCTTCGTCTTCGTTATAGGCGGGTAAAACAATATACAGCATACTAACATGCCCCCTTTCGGTTCACTGTTAGTATGCTCAAAGTATGGATCAATAAAACACTTTACTGACAATCCAAACTGAGACAATTAACCCGATGATATCTGCCAGTAAGCCTAATTTAAGAGCGTAGCGATATTTTTTGATTCCTACCGAGCCAAAATACACGGTTAACACAAAGAAGGTAGTATCTGTGCTTCCCTGAAGGGTTGAGGCCAAACGTCCGATAAAGGAATCCGGTCCATACTGATTGATTAACTGGGTTGCTACCCCTAAAGCGCCAGATCCGCTTAACGGCCGCATGATTGCTAAGGGAATGATGGCAGCAAAATCAGGTCCTAAGCCTAAAAGCTTGAAAAGCGGCTGCAGCCAGTTTGAAAGAATCGTCAGGGCCCCGGAATCAACAAATACTCTAATCGAAACCAGCATCCCTATTAAGAACGGCAGAATCCGGACGCCTGTTTTAAAACCCTCCTCCGCTCCTTCCACAAAGGATTCATAGACAGGGACTTTGCGAAGGTAGGCTACTAAGGGAATCAATAACAAGATTAAGGGAATGGCCCAACGGGAAATCTCGGCTATTACGTTCATGTTCCCCTCCTGCGGCGAATAAAGTAATCTACAACGATCGCCGCGAACATTGCCGTTCCTGTCGCTACAATCGTCGTCCCAATGATTTCGGTTGGATTAACCGAATTGGCTTTTAAACGCACTCCAATAATCGTTGCCGGTATTAGGGTGATACATGAAGTATTCAGGGCCAAAAACGTAATCATGGCAGGGCTTGCCACTTCAGGGGTAGGGTTTTCCTTTTGGAGTTCTTGCATTGCTTTAAGTCCAAAGGGAGTTGCCGCATTTCCCAGCCCGAGTATATTGGCGCTCAAGTTCATGATAATTGCACCCATTGCCGGACTGTCCGGTCTAAGAGATGGAAATAAGCGACGAATTGCAGGCCCAAAGAGGCGGGCAATCCCCTTAATAAGACCGGCTTCCTCTGCCAAGCGCATGATACCCAACCATAAACTCATAACTCCGATCAGTTCAATGGCAACTTCTACTCCAAGTTCTGCCGCTTTCATTGCGGATGTGGTTACATTTTCAATATGTCCGTTCAGCGCAGAAACGACTATGCCAATAGCCAACATTAACAGCCAGATGAGATTAACCATTTCCCACCTCCTGCCTAAAATGTATGATACGGACAAACAAAAAAGAACGAGATCATCCCGTTCTTTCCTCTTTGTCCACAACTTATATCCCGACTGTTTAGTCGCGGGCAATAACTATGTCATCCGATGGTTTTTTTTTCTTCTGAAACATTCCCCCGATTCTCTCTAACAGATCCGGGACAGTATCAATCAGTCGATCAACGACCACATTACTATCAACTGGAAGAAGCCGTATGGTCCCATTACCAACCACTAAAAAGGCAACCGGCTGTACTGAAACCCCGGCTCCGGCACCGCCGCCAAAGGGCAGAGACGGACCTTGACCAGGTGTACCCCCTCCTGAATTTCCCATCTCCTTATCGTCCGGTGGGGCAAATTCACTGCCGCCTGCTGCAAAACCACAAGAAACCCTTGAAATTGGAATAATCACCGAGCCATCATGGGCCTCCACGGCATCGCCCACGATCGTGTTTACGTCAACGATTTGTTGGATGCTTTCCATTGCTGTCTTCATTAATGATTCAATAGGATGATTCCCCATGCATCGTCTACCCCCTTATACCCCACTTAAATAATCGTAATAATCTCAACCCTACGAAAATAATATGACCGATTCTTAAATGGAATATGCATCGAAGATCACAAACAAAACCTTCTTTTTTAAACTGTGGAACAACTGCCAGCGCAGGAGACCGGACTTCCATGGTTACGTGTTTATGAAGATGAGACAGGGCAAAACCAAACATCGTCCAAAAGGACCCTGCTGCCAGCGCTGTCTGACATGCATCCTTATAGCCAATTTCCGCTCGCCAATTAATTAATGTACAGTGGATTCCCCGATAAAACATCCTCTTAATCCGCGTCAAATGGTCGATCAGCAGCGGAATATTCAGCCAGAGCCGACTTAACCAGCCAAACCGTATATAACGCATACGCGCCTTGGTCTTTGTCTTACGTACTCCGCTTTTTACTTCTGAAACCTGCTCAAATTCCACCTGCGGCCCTTTTTCCCATTCCAATTGAAGGGTTGGGATTTGATAGTTCGCCCGCCATAAGCCCTTGAAAGCGCGAAAATCAATATCAATATGATCTTTCTCCTGCATACGTCGATAGCGAAAATCCACCTGTACTTTAAATACAAAGCTGATTACTATTAATATAACCATAGCGAGTAAAAACGCTAAAACCCGCACCTAAACCCCTCCGTACTTCATACATCCCCTTACCGGCTGACCCTAAATAGGTAAGATGCCCCATTTTAACTACAATTATGCACTGAATAACTTAAATTTTGACAATTGAATTTGCTATTTTATGCACCACACTATGCATACCCCCAATACTATATAAGAAGGGGGGATATGTATGTCCGTTCAGACAGGATCTTCAGCCGAAATGAGCATCAAAAAAAATGATGACTATTATGAAGATCTGGAAAAATTCATTGAAATTGCAGGCTATTCCTATGATTCTCTGCAGGATATTTTCTATTCTACCTTGGACCCCTGGCAGAGAAAGGTTGGTTACTGTCGTCTCTATGATGAGGCGGCAGCCCCTATGGGGATGATTATAGATAGTGAACCCATTTACTTTGAATACAATGCAAAAAAATGGATGATTGGCTTGTGGAAAGGCCAATATGACTTAGTTACCGGCGGCGAAATCGGAGTCTACATCGGAGCATTAGATCTTAAAATCCCCGGGCTTTTTGATGGTACCTTCTACAGTTGTGCGGGCGATAATGATCTCTTGCAAATGTCTTATACTTTAAAGAAGAACGGTGAGACCCTCTTTACCAGAGAAGGCACACACTGGTGGCTTACAGGTTTCAAGCTAGGGGAATTTTCAGAGCCTTCAGAGCTTATCATGGATATTAGTATTACTTTAAAAGATGCGCTTATGCGAGACGCGTTCGTATCAGGCCTCAGAAATGCCGGCTATTCCGATAATCAATTTTCGATTTATTACAATACCGTAAGCTTTAGATACGATATTCCGAAAACACCCCAGCCCATAACCCGAAGGCCCGCAACTGACCGGCTTATACAAGCGAAAAACAAACTATTATGCGATAAATATCAGGAAATGACACAAGCCTTTGATAATCTCCAGGATAAACTGAGAGCTCTTGAGAAAGAGTCGCCGGAAATGTATCGTAAAATCATGAATATAGGGAAAGCCAAACCATTATCTGAGATCTATGATTCATTAATAACCGTTGTACTGGTTATGCTCGCAGTCTATCTTTCCTATAGGGCATTAACTTATAACAGTGATAAATAATTTAAAAGCAATCTCCATCAGCAAAAGCATGATGGAGATTGCTTTATCCTCTAATCTTCTACTGCACTTGCCACCTCAGCATCACTGAGAGATCCCACTTCCAAGTCAGGCATATCATCTAAAGAACTCAAGCCAAAATGAAGCAGAAACTGTTCTGTCGTGGCATAAAGAATGGGGCGCCCCGGACCCTCCTTGCGGCCGACCTCTTTCACTAAACCCTTTTCCACTAACGTTGCCAAAGCACGGTCGGATTGAACTCCCCGGATGAAATCCACTTCTCCTCGCGTCACCGGTTGTTTGTAAGCAATAATTGAAAGCACTTCCAGAGCCGCATTAGAGAGGGCTTGAGCAGGCTGCTTATAAAGAGTCTCGATATAACGGGCAACTTCGGGCTTTGTTCCTAATTTATAGCCCCCATTAATCTCCAGAAGGGTTAACCCGCAGGAATCTGCGGCATACCGACTACGAAGCTCATACAGAAGCTCTTCTATAAACTCTGGGTCCAGCTCCAAAATTCCGCTGAGCAGTTCCGGCGTTAACGGCTCTTTGGCAACAAATAGAAGGGCCTCTAAGGCAGCCGTTTCCGGTTCCCTAAACAGCAATTTGATCTACTCCTCTACGGTAAATTCCCAGGCTTTTTTCGTTGGAAAGAGCAGGATATCACTTACCCATGCGGCTTGTTCAGCACGTACCTTTCCGGATTTTAAAAGTTCCAACAAGGCCAGGAAAGAGACAATTATCTCCATACGAGATCCGATTCTCATGAGCTGATTAAACCGCATCCCTTTCGGATGCAGAATAACACGGCGCAAAACATCCGCCAGCATCATTTCGATGGCAATTTCGTCGGGTTCAACATATTTGATCTCTTCCCCTTTTTCAGCACGGTCAATAACTCTGCGGAATGCTTGCCAAAGATCATCAAAGGTTATCCCCTTAAGGGGATCTTCCGGCTTGACATCAGCTAATAACCCCGCGACATCAACCTCACGGTCATAGGATCGTCCTGAGGAGGTTTCCAGCCCTTCTAAGACTTTAGCAGCTTGTTTAAAGGCCCGATAAGCAATTAAGCGCTCTACTAATTCCTGGCGTAAATCTTCCTCTTCAAGCGGGCTTTGTTCGTTTTTAGGGGGCTTAGGCAAAAGCTCTCTGGACTTAATATAGAGTAATTGGGCTGCAAGCACCAGAAATTCCGTTGTGACTTCCATGTCCATAGATTCCATCCGGCGTAAGACTTCCACAAACTGGTCGGCAATTCGCGCAATTGGAATATCATATATATCCACCTTTTCCTGTTGAATAAGAGTTAACAACAGGTCCAGAGGACCCTGGTAGGCAGGAAGTTCAACCTGAGGACTGATAGTCTCACGTTCCGTACGTTCCATTTACAGCCCCATGATACAGCGAACTTCTTTCATGGTCTCCGAGGCAGTCGCCCGAGCACGCTGGGCACCTTCTTCCAAAACGTTCTCTACCCGGCCAGGTTCTTCCCAATAAGCACGCCGCTCTCTAAAGGGACCTATCAGCTTCTCTAAATTTTCCGCCAGATGCCGTTTACACGCGACACAACCCACTTTTCCGGCACGACATTTTTCTTCCACTTCGGCAACTTCCGGCGTGTAGATTTGATGGAACTTATGCACAATACAGACCTCCGGATGTCCCGGATCATCTTTACGGAGCCGGGCCGGATCAGTTACCATTTGTTGTACACGGGTTTTAATCTCCTCAGCAGACGCGGCCAGGGAAATAGCATTATGATAACTTTTGCTCATTTTCCGCCCGTCAACTCCAGGCAAGAGAGGTATTTTCCCCACAAGTGCCTGAGGCTCCGGGAAGACCGTTCCGAATAGATGATTAAAGCGACGGGCAATTTCCCGGCAAAGCTCAATATGCGGAAGCTGATCTTCTCCAACAGGTACCACGTTTGCTTTATACACTAAAATATCAGCAGCCTGCAGGAGAGGATATCCTAAAAATCCATAAGTCGCTAAATCTTTGCCTTGGAGACTTAACTGTTGAATTTGATCCTTGTAGGTAGGAACACGTTCCAACCAGGACAAAGGGGTAAACATGGAAAAAAGCAAATGAAGTTCGGCGTGCTCTTTAACGGCCGACTGCATAAAGATTGAACTTTTTTGGGGATCAATCCCCACACTGAGCCAGTCTAAAGCAATTTCTCTTCTTAGCTCAGGGAAGTTTAATTTATCTTCATACCCGGTTGTCAGGGCATGCAAATCGACAATTGAAAAATAGCTTTCATAGTCATCCTGTAAGTTTACCCAATTCTGAATGACACTCAGATGTCCAATATGCAATGCCCCCGTGGGACGCATTCCACTAAATATTTTCCCCTTCATAATAACAACCCCTTAAAATAATTCTATAATTTATCCACTTCACCCTAGAAAAGGGGTTAGTATCAGTGAAATAATTTTTTGATACGTGTAGAATATCCCAATCACCGCAGGTGAAAGAACCTTTCCAAAAATATCTGTAAAGAGAAGTATGATTAAAATAATCATTCCATACTGTTCTATGATCCGCAACTGAGGAGCAAATCGTACAGGCAATAATCCTGAAAGAACCGCAAACCCATCAAGCGGCGGAATCGGCAAGAGATTGAATATTCCTAAGCCGAGATTCATTAAAACGGCGGATTGAAATACCAGTGAGATAATCCCACTCCATTCCGAAGCCTGAACCCCGAGCATAGTCAAAAACCATAGGAACATTAAAACAAAGGCTGTGATCAAATTCATGACTGATCCTGCTACAGCAACCAGCATCTGTCCCCGCCGTTTATCCCCCCGGAAGTAATGGGGATTCGTCATAACAGGCTTAGCCCAGCCGAAACGATATAAGAGAGCCATAAGAGTTCCAAAAAGGTCCAAGTGCACGAAAGGGTTTAAGGTTAAACGACCCTGGCTTCGCGGTGTCGGATCTCCTAAACGATCCGCGACCCAAGCATGGGCAAACTCATGAAAGGCAAACCCGATCATTAACGCGGGAATATTTGCGATAATGGTCGTTAAATTGAAATCGAACAAATTCCTACCCCCTTCTATCGCAGACTATTAACCCACTGACGAGCAATTCCCTGCTCTTCTTCTGATGAGCTGATCTTACCCTCGAGCCAAGCCGTTCGCACCCAATCCAGAATTTCTCCGATCTCCGGGCCTTGCTTTACTCCCATTTCTATAAGAGCCTTTCCATCAAGGGACATGTTAATCCTTTGAGCGGCCTCCAGGCATCCCGTGATCTGTTTTTTAAACCGCTCATCCCGTGCTAAAGCCATTACAACTTCCTTGGGGGACTTGTTTAACAATCGATCCATTTCGCCCAGGGTTAAGGGTTTCATTAAAGACTCACGCAAGTTTAGATAGGCGATTGTATCATCCCGAAGAGATTTGTTCAGGCTTACTCGTTCAAGCAACTGTTCAATTCCGGCCGATTCCATTTGAGAAACCGAGATTAACCAGCGCATGTTCAGGGACCAATCCAGACTCTCCTCAGCATTATCCAAGTCAAAATTCCAAGCAAGCTCCTCGCCAAACCAGGCTTTAAACAAACCACTTTTAACCAGGATCTGACCCATGGCCAGATAATTTGCTTCTTTAAAAATAAGGAGGATTTCTTCTGTGAAACGTTCCACACTAAGCTTGGAAAGAACGCCCGTCTCTATGGCAGTATGTAAAGCGTCCAGAGTTTCCTTGGCAAAGTCAAACTGATAGCGTTCTTTAAAACGTATAGCACGCAGCATACGGGTAGGGTCATCTATGAAACTAAGATTATGCAAAAAACGAATTTTTCTTTGCTGTAAATCCTGTTTACCGCCATAATAATCGACAAGTTCACCGTAACGCTCTGTGTTAAGACAAATTGCCATGGAATTGATCGTAAAATCCCGTCTGAATAAATCATCACGCAGACAGGATTCCTCTACTTGAGGAAGTGCGCCCGGGAAAGAATAGTGTTCCCATCTCGTACTGGCGATGTCCAGATGGCTTCCATCAGGGAAACTAATCTGGGCAGTTCCAAACTTAAAATGCTGAGTCAGTTTTCCATCCGGCATACGACGCATCAAAGCCTGGGCAAATTGACCGCCGCTGCCTTCTACAACAAAATCTAAATCCTGCGTGGGAACGGACAGCAATAAATCCCTGACAAACCCTCCCACAAGATAAACTGAGCACCCTTCCTCACCTGCAGTGTCTCTCACCGCTTCGAGGAGCTTTCGGACATCTTCAGGCAGAAGGTTTATCAAATCCAGGATATCCTGACGCATGGCGGCACTGCGTTCCCGGGCGAGTTGGGTTTCAATAGGAACAGACCCGCCATGAACCAGACGCAAAACGTCTGACCTCGATACAATGCCGACGAGATCCCCATCTTCTACTACAGGCAGACGTCCAATATCATGCTGAACCATTAGGCGGCGAACTTCATCCCAAGGCACATCAGCTTCCACTGTAGAAACCTTTGTGGTCATAAACCCTTTTACAGGAGCATGTCTTAATCCGTGTTTAATGGCCTTATCCACATCACGTCTGGAAATAATCCCCACGAGATTCTTATCCTCCGTGACCGGCACTCCTGTATGTCCGTAGCGCAATAATATTTGCTCCACTTCACCTAGCCGTGTCTCAGGAGATACAGTCTTAACCGGGAAGCTCATTATATCTTTAACAAGATGAGGGCGTTTGGCGCGACTCCGGATCGCCGAACGCAGTTGTTTTAATATCTCTGAGAGCTCTGCATCCTTAATGGTGGCAGAAGCAGCCCTCTCGTGACCCGCACCCCCAAATAGCCGTACTATTCCATTGATCGGCAAGCCCCTGCCTCTTGATCGTCCGACAACATAAACTCGGTTCTCCATTTTAACTAACAGAAACCAAGTATCAGCGCCTTCAAGCTCTCCTACTCGATGAGCTAAAAGAGCAAGCCCGCCCACATAATCCTTTATCTCGGCATATGAGATATAAACCGGCAGTCCCTCAAAGAATTCAGTTTGTCCTCGATCTAATAATTCCTGCAGCAGGTCTTTCTGTTCTTCAGCAAGAGGACGGCGCAAATTCTTAGAAATTACTCCTAAATTCGCACCTTGCTCTAATAAATAAGCCACAGCGTGCACATCACGTACTGTGGTATTGTCAAACAATAAACTCCCAGTATCATCATAGATTCCTATGGCTATTAAGGTGGCTTCAAAACTACTTAAGGGCAACCCCAGCCCAGCCAGTTTTTCAACCAGAAGGGTCGCACAGGCTCCGACCGGCTCGATCACCATGCCCTCTCTGAGCTTACCTGCATAGGGATGATGGTCATAGATTTCTATCTGAACTCCGGGAATTTTCGAGACCTTTTCCCCCATTGAGCCTGCCCGATGAAGATCATGAGTATCTACCAGGATAACCCGGGAAACCTTATCCAGATTAATATCTTGAGCCTTTCGAAATCTCAGGGTATCCCTGGATAACGCCAAAAAGTCCTGAACATTGACGTTTGGTTTCCCGTCCATGACCAAAACACTGTTGGGATAAATTTTCTGAGCAGCCACCATGGAAGCTAACGCATCAAAATCGATTTGGCGATGAGCCAAAATGATATCCATATCTACTCTCCAAACTCCTTCTTAATGATTATTCTTATAGTATACCATCTTTAGGCCGTTCACAACACTGAAAGGATTCTACAACTCAATATGGATTCCATTTCTATTGTGCCATTCATTAGGAAACGAATTATTGATGTGCCCCGGTGCAGGCTTATCTCCTATGGCGATTGAATACCCTACGATGCACAATAAAAAGATTAACAAAATAACGCTAAAAGAAATCCGCCGGTTAAACAGCAAACTGATTCCGGCCAGAATAAGGATTAAAGGCCATAGGTCGATGACGTGTCTCCATAGGCCCCAGGATAAAAACCCATAATTGAGCAGGAAGAAGACAATCCCTATCCCTATTAAGAGCAATCCCCGGCTAAGGCTATCATAGATTTTTTTCATCTCCTTCCCCCCCGCACAATGACAAAGAGTCCTATGAAAATAAGTAGGAGCGGCCACATTTTACTCATATCAAACCAGTACGGGAACCAGCTTTCCAGCAAAAATACGGCACCTACAACGATCAAAATCGCTCCCGCAATTTTAGTGCGGTTATCGTGCCTTTCGTGGTTCTCAGGTTTTCTGAATTCCCTGGATTCTTCATTCACATCCGGGACCACGTCTTTGACATCTTCCTCCTCAGGATTGATCGGAATGATCACCCAAGCTGCTAAATAGGCCAAAAAACCCACTCCCCCGGCAAATAAAGCAACCAATGCAATGAGCCGGACTAAAGTGACATCAACCCGGAAATAATCGGCAAGTCCTCCGCAAACTCCTCCAATCATCTTATTCCGTACCGATCGATAAACTCTTTCAGGCATGTTCATTCCTCCTCATCTTTTAAGATTGTTTACACGTTAATTATTACGTTTCAAGTGCCTCAATTGTTTCACTTTTTATAAAAAAATAGAAGAAAACTTAAAACCTGTAAAGGCAAAGACTTCTTCTATCCATTCATAAATTATCCCTGCTTAGATGTTCTCATTGATCTCTTCTGTTGCCTGTTCAATCTCCTCAGGAGACATTCCGCTTTTGCCTAAGTTAAACTTAATAGCATCGGCCCAGAAAGCACATTTTGAACTCATCTTTTTAAAGGCCTTGGCATTAACTTTACTCGCTTTTGCTCTGGCGTCGGCATTAGATTGTACAATTGAACAAATATAAAGAGCCTTTACGCGAGCGTCATTGTCAAGGTCGTTGAACGTCTGGTTCAATTCCGCAATTAGTTTGTGGTAATACTCGGAAAACTCTTCAAATGGGATTTCCGTTTCCATGTGTAAGTATTCTTTCAATTTCTCAAGCAGCTTATCCAATGTTCACCCTCCAAAAATTTACCGTCTAAATGAATCCTATATAGTATATAACCGTTTTCCCCAAATGACAAGAACCTGTGGAGGGTGTATGAAACTCTATGTCGTTCGTTCTACTGAAAAAAAACTGACGACGTTTTTCCCTCTTCGATCAACTTTTTAACTAAAGCCTGTGACTTTTTAGGATTTACTTTCCAATAACTAATATTATCTTCTATGAGAAAATTACCCGGCAGTGTCTGAGAGGTAATGTTGGGGTTCTTAAAACGAAGGAGAATATTAGCCATAGACCATAATTCCCCTGCCGTAAGGTCAGTTTCTGTACATTTGGTTATCTGAGAAATCAGCGCCGGCAATTTAGGTAAGGTCTTAACTTGGAGAAACTCTTTTCCCATAGCTTTCAGAACCGCCTGCTGGCGGGATGTTCTTGATATATCTGCTAAAGCATCCTGGCGAAACCGCGCATATTGTAGAGCTTGAGTCCCATTTAAGCGTTGTGTTCCCTCTTTAAGGTTAATGATCCCATCTTCCTTATCTCCAGTCATGTAATACATATCTTTTTCTACAGTGAGAGTAATCCCCCCCAGAGTATCGATAATCGTTTTAAAGCCTGTGAAATTTGTCAGAACATAACCATCGATAGGCTGACCAGTTATTTCTTCAACTAAAGCTGTTGTGGTTTTAAGGCCCTTACCCAGCCGGGCGGCGGCATTGATTTTTTCCTTCCCATAGCCCGGAATCATTACTTGTGTATCACGGGGGATAGAAAGGAGAGTCACCTGACCGTTGATCGTATTGACATCGGCGACTAAAAGAGTATCCGTATTACTAATCGACTTTTCTCTGGGCCTTTGATCCACACCTACTAAAAGTACCGTAAAATGTTTCTTATTAAACGTAGGAATAGCCTCGTCAATCAAGTCATTAACACTATTAGCAGCCGGGTCAGAGTTATTGTTTTGAGACGCATCTTCAGTCTGTTCGTCTGCAGCCTCCTGTTGAGCATCTAAGGTTTCGGCGATAATCGTTGTCTCATTGACTTGATTGCTCGCGCTTATATCTATTGTGGGAATTTCTTTTTCCGCCTGGCTTGATCCTTCTCCCGCCTTTGCAAGGGTAATGGGGGTTTCATTTCCGATCACCTGATTAGCCAGACTAACCCCTAACACTAGACTTATTCCCAAAAAGAATCCAAGAAATAGGGTTTTTTTATGGACTTTAACGACCCGGAAAAGTAGTTCAAATCGATTCTTTTTTTCTTTCATCCCAAGCCCACTCCATTTCTAAATTCTTTCCTTTAGCATCAAACAATCTTCCCTAAAATATTCTAGGATTAATTTAGAAAAATAAAGAAAAAAAGCCTTGTGAAGACTTTTCTCTTTCTTAAACAGTATTTAGTAACCTCACTCATCTAAGGATTAAAAAAGTAGCATTACAACATTAATTTACATATAATACCAACAAAGATTCTTGGTCCTAGAGCTTATCCAAGTATTTTGTTAAAGCTGAACTCCAGAAAGGGGAGACCCGCATTGAATCATGGATACTCCCGCTACTATACACCGGGTCTAAAGAATTCATGCCTCTTCCATCAATACACCACACGCTCTGCTCCCACCTATTATCCCGCTCAACGACCCGCCGCTCCGCCGGCAATCAATGCCAATCTTCCTGCTCCATCCCTCTATGCCCGCCAATCACCTTACATCGTTCCCTCCAACTTACCTTATTCACCACAATCTTATCCTTACTATCCTACTTCCTCAAGATTCCCGAGTCCTGCACCTCTTCAGTTCTCTCCTTATTCTGTTCCGGCCTATTCTTATCCGCCAACTGTTTCTTCTAAAGGCTTAGTCATTGTCCTCATCGCAACCCTTGTCTTGGTAGCCCTCGACCTGGTCATTGTTCGGCCGCTGAAAGCGAGGTCCGCGATTCTGTGAAGAAGGGACGGAGTAACGACGTTACAGTTGTTTCGATGATAAAATCTTGATACACTTTATAATGCGGCGTAATAATGGGTTTTTAGTAGTTCATCAAATACCGGGAGTCTATTTTAAGAAAAAGGAGGATAAATTTTGAGGCTGCACGGAACTCAAGTCATGAATCAGCAGGGTCACTTGGAAATAGGCGGATGTGATACAGTAGAACTGGCAAGTCAATTTGGCACTCCTTTATATATCATGGATGAAGCCCATATCCGGGAGATTTGCAGGCAATACCATAGTTCATTTGTTAAGGGTATGGAAAACACTGAGGTTGTTTATGCGTCTAAAGCATTTTTGACCTTGGCTATGTGTCGGATTATTGAAGAAGAAGGATTGGGTTTAGATGTTGTCTCAGGGGGGGAACTCTATACGGCTCTTCAAGCAGAGTTTACGCCGAAGAATATTTATTTTCATGGCAATAATAAATCACGGGAAGAATTGTCGATGGCTTTGAACGCTGAAGTGGGGCGAATTGTTGTTGATAATTTCTACGAGATGAGCTTACTAAATGATTTAGCCAGAGAGAGAAATCAACAAATAAACATTCTTCTTCGTATAACCCCAGGGATTGAAGCACATACACATGAGTATATTCAGACCGGCCAGATTGATTCTAAATTTGGTTTTACATTATCAAACGGTACTGCGGACCAAGCAATTGACTTAGCGTTATCTTCCTCCAACCTCATGCTCAAGGGGCTTCATGCTCACATCGGATCACAAATCTTTGAATTGGATTCTTTTCGCCATGAAGTTGAAATCATGGTCAAATATATGGCTGATTCCCAAGTACGTACAGATTATCGTTTGCAGGAATTGAATCTTGGCGGCGGATTCGGAATATATTATGCCTCTGGCGATGAACCCGCTAAAATTTCGGATTATGCTAAAACAGTCCGGAACGCATTAGACGAAGCCTGTCAAAGGCATAGTTTTCCGTGGCCTAAAATTATTATTGAGCCAGGGCGTTCGATCGTAGGAACTGCCGGAACAACTCTATATTCGATTGGTTCAATTAAAGAAATACCCGGGATTCGCAAATATGTCGCAATTGATGGAGGTATGGCAGATAATCCCCGGCCTTCCCTTTATCAGGCTCGTTATGAAGCGGTTGTGGCAAACCGTTTAAATGAGGAAGTAAAAGAATCCGTTTCGATTACTGGTAAATGTTGTGAGTCCGGAGATATGTTAATTTGGGATATTAATTTGCCGAAAGTAAAGCCAGGGGACTTACTGGCGGTTTTATCGACGGGAGCTTACAATTATTCCATGTCATCAAACTACAATCGGCTTCCACGACCGGGAGTTGTCCTGGTTAAGGACGGCCACGCGGATGTAATCGTCAAACGTGAAACCCATTCGGACTTGTTGCGTAATGATGTTTTACCTGAACGGTTAAACCATAGGCAAATAGCCAGTAAATAAATATTTTTATAACCAATGCAATTGTTATCACCGCACCAATGGCGATAAATGTTCCGTATATTTTAACGGATTCTTTATCGTCCTTTTCTTTTATCAGGTAATATGTACCTCCTGCGATGAAATATCAATGATTTCATTTTTTAGTCTCCTTCCATTTTAATAACAGGGATGAGTTTATAATCACTGCGACCGAACCAACATTATGCACCAGCGCACCCATAACAGGATTGAGAATCCCTGTTATGGCAAGAAGAATAGCGGCAAAGTTCAGAACCATGGAAAGTGCCATATTTAATTTAATGGTATTCATGGTTTTTTTAGACAAGGCCAACAGATGGGGAATGTACTTAATATCATCACCAACCAGGACAATATCGGCAGCATCTACGGCAATGTCGCTGCCAACACCCCCCATCGCTATGCCGACATACGCTTTTTTCAGGGCGGGTGCGTCGTTTATACCGTCGCCTACCATGCAGACCCTATCACCACGACTTTGATATTGCTCGATGACAGCCATCTTATCTTCAGGCAGGCAATCGCTATGGACACCACTGATGCCTGCAATCCTTGCGATATGGGAAGCTGCGTGGCAATTGTCACCTGTGAGCAGCACACTTTTCACGCCGATTTTCTCAACGCCTTTTATCATATCGACGGTATCCGCCCTTAAGGTGTCCGACAAAGCAATGAAGCCCACCGCATGGCCGTCCGCAGAAATATAGATGACGGTACAGCCGTCATTTCTGTATTGATCAGCTTTATTTATTATAGCTTGGGGCAGCGGGATAGAATTGTCGCGCAGCATTTCCATATTGCCCGCCAGCACGCCGCGGCTTTCTACAACTGCGGAAACACCGCGCCCAGCCAGCATTTGAAAATCACTGGGTTCCTGCAAGGATGCGCTTGAAGAAGCCTTATAATGGGCGACAATTGCTTTTCCCAAAGGATGCTCGGAACGTAACTCCGCGGAGGCTGTCAGGGATAACAATGCTTCACCGGACAGGCCGGAATCAAAGCTCTCGACGGCCGCAACAGCGGGATTTCCGTAAGTAAGCGTGCCGGTTTTGTCAAGGGCAATACACTTGACCTCAGAAAGCCTTTCCAGGGCGTCGCCCTCACGGATCAGGATGCCAAACTTTGTGGCATTGCCGATACCGGCCATAATAGCCGTAGGCGTTGCCAACACCAACGCACAGGGGCAGAACACAACCAATATCGTCACGGCACGTATAATTTCACCTGTAATAAGCCATGTGGCGACAGCGGAAATAAGCGCGATTACAACGATCCAGGTAGCCCATCTGTCCGCAATTCCAACGATTTTTGCTTTGCTGGCATCGGCCGACTGGACGAGCCTGATCATTCTTTGCAAAGAACTGTCCTCGCCAACCCTTGTAGCTTCCATTTCAAAGGTTCCGAACTGATTCACCGTACCGCTGGAAACCTCATCTCCAGCATTCTTGTCAACCGGCAGGGACTCTCCGGTCATCACCGCCTGATTGACAGAGGTTTGACCGCTTACTATGATACCGTCCACGGCAATGGTTTCTCCCGCGAGCACACGCAGGATATCGCCGACCTTAATCTGTTCGGCAGGGACAATGCTTTCTTCTCCATTCCTGATAACTCTTGCTGTCGTCGGGGTGAGATGGACCAGCTTTTCAATACCTGCACGGGCTTTCGCTACAGTGCGTTCTTCTAAATACGCGCCGAGTGCCATGATAAAGGCTATTTCGCCGGCGGCAAAGATTTCACCGATTATAACCGATGCGATTAAGGCGATAGATACCAACACATCTGCTTTGATATCAAATTCGGTAACAAGACCGACAATAGCCCCCTTGATAATGGGTATGCCGCAAAGTAAAATTGCCACCCATGCAGGGTTAATAGGTAAATTCCCGATATTAAAGAAGCTGACAATGACTGAGACCAAGGATATCACAAGGAATAAAATTGTTCGTTTCTCCTCATCTTTAAATAATTGTACCAAATTACACCATCCTTTCTACCCATAGGGGTATGGGTAGATTATACCCCTATGGGTATACCCTGTCAATAATCAAACTAAAAAATGGTGTGTAATGAGAAGAACATTGAAAGGTCAGTTGCCCATAAAAAAAACAGAGCCCCTTTTTATTGGACTCTGTCACATGATTTCTTCACGTTCTACTTAGGATTTGAACCAAGCTAATGAGACTGCAGCTAAACTATTAATTATTGCTAAGCTCCCTGTTGTTCTTCCTTTAAGTTTACCTCACTTGTACCCGGGGCAATGCCGGCCACCCCTACAGCCGACCATTTGCCGCAGCGATCCCCCCATCGGGCCAGGCTTTCTCCATCCTGAGTGATCTCTACAACTTCACAGCGATTGGCACATCCTGTGCAATCAAAGCTTTTCGCTTGGAATTGGGTCTCACCCAAGTTTAAACCGCGGAATTGGGTCCGGCAATCCGGGCGTGATGCTACTTTCTCTTGGGCCAGGTAAGCCGCCCCTAAAGCACCCATAACATCATAATTTTTAGGTACAATAATTGGCTGGCTCAACTCGTCTTCAAAAGCTTTACATATACCCGGGTTAGCGGCCACTCCCCCTTGAAAAAAGATGGGACCTCGAATGTCTTTGTTTTTACCCACATTATTTAAGTAGTTGCGCACCATGGCCTGACATAGCCCTGCCAAAATATCCGGTAATGAATGTCCTAACTGCTGCTTGTGTATCATATCGGATTCCGCAAAAACAGAGCACCTGCCGGCGATCCGCACAGGATTTTTTGCTTCAAGGGCTAATGGACCGAACTCTTCAATCTTGATTCCCAATCTTGAGGCCTGTTGATCAAGAAATGACCCTGTACCGGCCGCACAAACGGTGTTCATGGCAAAATCAGAAACAACACCGTCTCTGAGAATAATAATCTTCGAATCCTGTCCGCCAATTTCAAGGATGGTCTGCACTTCAGGATTAACCCTTGAGGCTGCTACAGCATGGGCAGTGATCTCGTTTTTCACCACATCCGCTCCTAATAAAGTTGCCGCAAGCTGACGGGCACTACCCGTGGCTCCAACCCCCATTATTTGAGCCGACTTCCCTATTTTCGACCTTAAGAGTTTAATCCCCTCTTGAATAATATGCATAGGACGTCCTTGTGTTCTTAGATAAAGTGCCTCTTTCACGGTATTGTCCTGTCCTAATAAGACCATATTTGTACTGACAGACCCCACGTCAACACCAAGAAAGTATTTATCATCAACCAACACCTAACACTCCTTCTCTTGTTCTGGCGCTTTCTCTTAGAAGGCGGGGCCTTTCGAGCAGGTCAACATACGCTTCCAAGCGGGTTTGTATACCTGCGTGCCCAGTATGCTCATCTACGATCAGCGTCATAATCGGTATCTTATAAGTTTCCTGAACCTGGGGCAAAACACTGGATGCTACAATTTCAGGCATGCAAGACAAGGGGAATACTTGAATGATTCCATCATAACCTTCCCGCGCGAATTTTACGGCAGCACCAACTGTTTCCAGCCCATGCCCTCCTACGAAATGCGGCAGAAAGGGTTTGGCATGCCTGGAATAAGATCTGATAGATCGATAGCCCTGTGCGAGCCCTCTGAAAATATGACTCCCGACCCACCCTGATAAATAAATAGAACGATCGACTTCCACTCCTAAGCGTCCCAATTCTTCTTCAATGCCCACGGAGCTAAAGGGATCAAGAATCGTGTAAATCTCACCGACAATCCCTATCCGCAAAGGTTTATACGGACCTCCCGAATTGCTGTATGATGCTTCTTGCCGTTCACGAATGCTCTCTTGGACCCAGCGGACGGTATCCCTAACCCCTTTTTCCGTCATTGTCTGAGCAAGCTGATCCCTGGCTTTCTCGTATAATTTCTCTGTAAGCAGAGGGTCAGGAAGTCTGGGACGGGCTGCATGGATCAAATCTTCAATCCGATCTAAAGCAACACTTTTCAAATAGGCGAACCGCATAGCCTTAAAAATCTTTGGCCAGGAGTTCTTCGATCCGGCTAAAAAGCGAATACGTTTGCCCAACCCTATTAAACTTCCATCAGGCGGCTCAAGTGTCACTACTTCGTAGTTATAGCCGGCATCCCGAAGGATTTGGCGTTCCACTTCTCCATAGTAGCCAAACCGGCAGGGGCCGATTCCACCGGTGATAACAATTGTATCAGCCCCGGCACTTGCTGCTTCTAAATAATTGCCAAGATTCAATTTTAAAGGTAAGCATGCCGATTCCGGTGATAATTTTGTTCCTAAATTCAGTGTTTTTTTACTGTTGAAGGGAGGGACCACTACCTCAACATTAAGGGATTCAAAGAGCGTTTGAATCACGATCCAAGCGTTCCCCATATGCGGAAACGTAACCTTCATGAACCTTCCTCCTTTCAACCATATCTAAAAAGGCCTCCAGGCGAGTGACTAAGCCTGCCTCACCACTGTGTTCATCAAGGGTAACCACCATATAAGGTTTATGATGTTCGCGAGCTTTGCGTGATACCAGCTCTTGTACCATTGAGTCTGTCCCACATCCAAAACAAGTCAGATAAATAATCCCATCAACCCTTTGATCTCCGGCAAACTTATTGCCCGCACCAAAGATTTGCTTGGAATGACTCCAGAAGATCTTTTTCCGCAGTCCCAGCAAATGACTCTCGACTTCTTCATGATGAACATTTTGGACTAATTCGACGTCCGCTTTCTCACGAAGTCGTTTGAGAAGGTTCAGGTTGGCATAAGATTCCTGGGTTAAATAGGAGTGCCCGACTAAAGCAATCCTCAAACGATCTGTCGTTTGAGCATCGCCAGGAAACTGAGGAGTGGGTCGTTCTTTCCATAGGATTGGGGCGGGCACTTTAGTACTTTCTGCTGAGTTCTTGGCGGCTTGTTTAAGCTCAAGGATACTTTCCTCAAAATTCCAGCCTGCCCCCATAGAGTCTTGATACTTCTTCTGCCACTCTAAACCTTTGCTAAAGGCCTTGCGGATATCAGACCTGCTTTTGCCCAGCTGCTCTCCCAGAAAGTCCAGTTCCTTAAGTACCTGACGCTTACCCTTTCTCCAGTTCATCGTAACCGTTAGAACCGGCATTCCCTGGGGTACTGCAGGAAGCAGACTTTCCGGAATACCTAAAAATTTGGGGCAAGTATAAGTATTTGCCTCAACACTCACAATACGGGGCAGAAAAATCCAATCGACATCCTTAAGGGCTTGAATATGTCCTGCTAAAAGTTTAAGAGGTAAACACGTTTCATCATTGGCTTTCTTTAGACCCTGATCCATAATTTGACGATGTGTGGGCGGCGAAGTGACTACTTCGATATCCAGGCTATGAAAAAAGCCGGCCCAAAAAGGAAAGTGATCAAAATAGTATAGAGCACGTGGAAACCCAATTCTCACTAAACTTGCATCCTTTCATATACATTCAATTCGTAAGGTTTTTGGCAAAATGACATTTTAAGACGTAAGGCGTACCAAATTCGAACCTCGTGCATCGAACTTCGAACCTCGCTTACGGTTGACGATCTTTATCCTGCGGTTTCAAAATACTTGGGCGTTGATTTTTAACCGGAACCGGCGAACGAACCAGAATCCCTTTCATTGCCTTGGCATCAAAGGGCAGGAGCGGCCAGAGATAAGGAACACCAAAGGATTTTGTCCTCCATAAAAGAAAGAAAACTGCTGCAACCCCGATCCAAAACCCAATAAAATTAAACAGTCCTGTCATTATGATCAAGAACAACCGTGCTAAACGATTGGCCAAGCCTAACTCATAGCTGGGTGTTGCGAATGTTCCTACCGCGGCGATAGCTATATACATGACAACCTCAGGCGTAAATAATCCCACTTTCACCGCAATATCTCCCAGCATAAAGGCAGCAATCAAACCTAAAGCGGTTCCCAGGGGACCCGGAGTATGAATTGTACCCATTCTCAGCAGATCTACGCCAAGCTCAGCCAATATGACTTGTATCAGTAAGGAGACTTTTGCCGGTTCCGTAACCCCAATGAACCGAAGTGATTCCGGAAGCAACTGCGGATTTAGGGCCGCACCCAGCCAAAGGGGTAATAGAAAGAGCGCTGCAAAGATCCCTAAGAAGCGTATCCAGCGCAGATAAGCGCCTACAATCGGTTCCTGCCTGTATTCTTCCGCATGTTGAACATGACTCCAGAAGGTGGACGGAGCAATCATGACAGATGGAGAAGTATCTACTATGATAACAACATACCCTTCAAGCAAATGAATGGCTGCCACATCCGGGCGTTCGGTATAACGAACACGAGGATAGGGATTCCAAAATTTACTTCCTAAAATAAACTCTTCGACACTTTTTTCAGCCATGGGGATTCCATCAATTTTTATGCCTTGAATATCATTTTCGATCTTCCTGACCATATCCAAGTTGGTGATATCCTCAATATAGGCGATACATACATCCGTCTTTGATCGCCCGCCCACCTGAACTAGCTTCATACGCAGTTTGGGATCTCTTAAACGTCTGCGCACTAAAGCTGTATTCATAACCAGCGTCTCTGTAAATCCATCCCTGCTGCCCCGGGTCACACGCTCAATATCTGGTTCCTGGGGGGTTCGGGCAGGATAGGACCGTGCATCCACGATAATTGCTTTGTCTTGCCCTTCAACAAAGATTGCCATAGGGCCGGACAAAACGAAGTATAAGACTTTATCCATCGTTGGGGCTTCGGATACTTGTAAATTAATAATCCGGCCCTTAACTAGTTTATCCAAGGCATTGACAATAAGGTCGGAGCGTTCTAAGTCGATTAAAGCATCGATAATTAAGCTGGCGACCTGAGTGTTGACCATACCATTAACCGAATAGATGGCCACTTTCTTACCGCCGATGGACATTTCCCGAAGCACAATATCAAAACAATCAGGTACTCCCAATTCCCGATTGAGATAATCTACGTTTTCTTGATAATTCTTACTGACGGGAATGTTCTTCTCGCTTGAATTATTATCCATATTTATGCAACTCCCCTATTCGTGGTTCGATGTTCGTGGTACGAACATCAGAACTGGCAGCTATCCCTTTGGTTTAAAGGCAACTGACATTAAGTACCCAAAAAAGACAGCCGCTGCGATCCCTACTGCAGTTGCTTCAACTCCTCCGGAAAAGGCGCCAAGAATTCCACGCTTTTCTACAGCCTCCATAGCCCCTTTTGCTAAAGAATAGCCAAAGCCGGATAAGGGAATTGATGCTCCAGCTCCTCCGATTTTAACTAATGGCTCGTAGATCCCCAATGCACCTAGAATCGCTCCCCCGGAAACAAAGGAAACCAGCACATGGGCAGGTGTAAATGAAGGCTTGGTTAAGTCCATAAGCAGCTGCCCAATTACACAAATTGTTCCGCCAACGATGAAAGCCGGAATAATCATCTCAAACATAGGTTACGCTCCTTCCTTTCACCCCTCAATAACAACAGCATGTCCAATACCAGGAATGGATTCCCCTTGCAGACAAGACGTTGGACTATGAAGTGCGCCGCTGCCAACGAGCATTGCTTTCTTTAACTCCCCTGATTTAATCCTCTGCATAATATTCCCGGCAAAAACAACAGCCGAACAGCCACATCCACTCGCTCCTGCATGAGAATCCTGGCTGTCATCATAGATCATAACCCCACAATCAGTGAAGCTGGTGCCCGTGTCCATACCGCTTTGCTTCAGGAGTTCACAGGCCAAGCCCAGCCCAATTGCTCCTAAATCACCCGAGGCTATCAAATCGTAGTCTGCCGGTTTGAGCTGCATATCCTGGCAATGATTCAGAATAGTATCAGCTACCGCCGGTGCCATTGCCGCCCCCATATTATTCACATCTTTCACAGCAAAGTCGATTACTTTTCCAATCGTTGCTGAGGTGATTCGCGGTCCCGCTCCGCTGCTGCTGAGAAGCACACTGCCTGCTCCTGTCACTGTCCACTGTGCGCTCATAGCTCTTTGGGCACCTTGTTCAGTTGGCAGCCGATATTGACGCTCAGCTGTATCGTGGTGGCTGGATACCCCCACTAAAACATTTTGGGCAAATCCGCCGTCAATTAACATGCTCCCAACCGCCATACTTAAGGCCATTGTAGAGCAGGCTCCATATAACCCAATAAAAGGCAGCGCCATTTGGCGCGCTGCAAAATTTGATGAGATTATTTGATTTAGCAAATCTCCTGCCATCATAAAGTCAATTTGCTCCTTTTGAACAGAGGCTTGATCCATAGCCCCCTGCATCGCCTCTTGAAGCATTTTGCTTTCCGCAACCTCCCAAGATTTTTCACCATTTAAACCATCTTCCCATACTTTACCGAAGGTTTTTCCGAGAGGGCCTTGCCCTTCTTTGGGACCTACTACGGAATAGGAGGATAGGATAACAGGCGGGTTAGCAAATACCACCGTTTGATTTCCCACACGTTTCGAGTTCATTAGTAACCCTCCATTCATTAGTTGGAGTTATTGTTCCATATTCGCTAGTGTAAAAGAAAATAAGCTAAACCCACGACAATCGAGGTGGCGATACCATACACTAGAACAGGCCCTGCAACTGTAAATAATTTTGCCCCAACACCCATTACATATCCTTCACGTCTAAATTCCATTGCAGGAGCAACAATAGAATTAGCGAACCCTGTTACGGGGACAATAGAACCGGCACCTGCAAATTTGCCTATTTCATCATAAATACCTAAGCCTGTTAATAAAGCCCCTATAAAAATCATCGTTGCGGTTGCCGCTGTCGATGCTTCCAGGCGGGCCAAGCCAAGCATGACAAATAAATTGATAAAAAGCTGCCCGATCGTACAAATAATACCACCTACAAGAAAAGCTCGAACAACATTTTTGACAATTGTGGGCTTGGGTGTATATTGTTGAGTTAGTGTTTGATAATTTTCCGGAGTTACAGGGATCGAGGGCTTCTGCTGAGTTTGGTCAGGCATCTGAACTTCCTCCTTTCATTTCAACCGCATATAAATTCTATTATCTGGCATTAACAGGGAAATTATACTTATGACGTTGGTTTTACAGATTTCTTATTTCGACACAGCTTTCCAAGGAATTCTCAAAATCTCAGCAGGAAAATTATGGATTAAGGCGAAATCATTAGTATCGATTAAGTTAGGGGGAATGGTCTTGAACCTTGAAAAAAAAATAGAGCGCCTGACCCTGCTTATACGCTTAGACGGCGAACTGGATATGCATACAGCTTCTGCTCTTCGACAAGCCATTGATAGCGAGATTGAGAAACGAGGGATACGTACGGTCATCCTTAATCTTCAAGGTGTTCGGTTTGTTGACAGTTCTGGACTGGGTGTAATCCTGGGCAGGTATAAGAAACTACTTCCCGTGGGCGGGAAACTTAAAATCACGAATGTACCCCCTCACATTTATAAGATTATGGAACTGTCCGGGTTACCTAAAATCATCAGCTTCTATGTAGATGAAGCACACGCCTATGAGGAAGGAAGGGGAGCTTAATATGAAATCGAACCAAATAACCCTCTCGTTTTCGAGTATTGCCGAAAATGTTAGTATTGCCCGTTTACTCATTGCTTCTGTCGGAGGGCAGCTGGATCTATCACTTAATGATATCGAAGAACTCAAGGTCGCAGTTTCTGAGGCAGTTTCGAATTCCATCATCCACGGATACAAGAATGTCCCTGACAACATTGTTTACCTTGATCTGGATATCACCAATAACACCCTTACAATCGTTGTAAAGGATGAAGGATGTGGAATTTCCGACGTCGAGCAAGCCATGCAGCCTGCTTATAGTACGGATCCTGAGCGAATGGGCCTGGGCTTTGTCTTCATGCAATCTTTCATGGACGAGCTTCAAGTAGAATCAGCACTTGAAGAAGGAACAACGGTAACCATGAAGAAGCACTTCAAGCAAACACCCATCTCCTCTCATTAGGGGGGCGTATTATGATTCAACGACTATCAGAAATGAATTTACCCCACTTTCCGTTGCTCTCGGATAAAGAGATGATGGAATACCTTCATGCCGCCAAAGAAGGAGATACTGAGGCCCGGGAACGCCTGATTAATTGCAACCTGAAGCTGATTTTTAACTTAGTTCAACGTTTTGCACATCGAGGGTATGAAATGGAGGACCTCTTTCAGATTGGAACGATCGGTTTAATTAAAGCGATCGACAAATTTGACTTCTCCTATGGGGTTAAGTTTTCAACCTATGCAGTCCCCATGATTATTGGGGAAATACGACGTTTTCTCCGGGATGATCACCCTGTTAAAGTTCCCCGCTCCTATAAGGAACTTGTGTATAAAGTAAATCGCGCTCGGGATGAACTCTCTGCCACCTTAGGCAGAGAAGCAACCATCGGGGAAATTGCAGCTAATATTGGAGTTGACCGGGATGAGATCGTCGCGGCTCTTGAAGCTATCCAAAGCCCCACTTCCATCTACGATACCCTTTATCAAGACGACTCGGATCCCATCTACGTTCTCGATCAACTCTCTGAAGAAAAGGGGCCTGATTCCAGTTGGTTCGAAAAAATTGCCCTCAACGAAGTCTTGGACAAGCTGCCTGAAAGAGAAAAACGTGTCCTTCTGATGCGATTTTTTGAGGACAAAACCCAGAGCCAAATCGCCAGCCTGCTTAATCTCTCTCAAGTTCAGATTTCTCGCATTGAACGGGCAGCACTCCTAAGAATCCGCCAATTAGCCGAGATCAACGACCGGTCGAACTTAGAAAAAGACGACGGTTAGAAACCGAAGACACCTTTCATGGTCCGTGTCAATTGATCAACTAAGCCTGCCCTTGCCACCGCGTGATCCGCTATTAAATTTACGGTCGCTTGTAACTGATCATTCTGATAAAGCAGTACTTCCCCTATCTTTTGACCCTTCTCAATAGGTGCACTAATTTCTGGGTTCAGCTTAGTCTCGACCCAGAAATTTTTATCTTTTCCTTTTTCCACAGTTGCTCCTAAAGCTGTTTCCGTAACCGCAGTTATTTCATCTTCTACCCCTTTGGTAACTTTAACGACTCCTTGTTTCTCTTCAGCAGGGGCAAACTGTTTAAATTCATATTTAGCAAAGCCGTAGTTGTAGATTTTCATTGATTCGGCAAAATGTCCTCTGACTTGGGGTACACCCATTACGACACAAATCAAGCGCAAGCCGTTTCTCTCAACCGTTGAAGCCAGGCAATACTTAGCCTCATTCGTCCAGCCGGTTTTAAGACCATCTGCTCCAGGGTACCACCATAATAATTTGTTTGTATTGTAAAGCTTAAACTTCCCTTCCCGTAAGTCGTATTCTTTAATGCTGGTCAACTTACGGATCAGAGGATATTTAAGAACTTCCTTAGCAATTATCGCTAAATCATAGGCGCTCGTATAATGCCCTTCGGCAGGGAGCCCATAAGCATTAACAAAATGCGTGTTTTTCAATCCCAATTCCTGAGCTTTGCGATTCATGTCTTCTACAAAGGCTTCATGGGTACCGTTAATATGTTCGGCTACTGCCACACAGCCATCATTGGCCGAGCCAACGGCTATAGCAATTAACATCTGCTCTAACGAAAACGTTTCTCCTGGTTCAAGGTAGATCTGAGAACCGCCTAATTTACAAGCATTTTCACTGGCCGTTACAGTGTCTGTCAGCTTCACCTTTTCTTGCTCAATTGCCTCTGCAGCAACCAATAAGGTCATAATCTTAGTGACACTGGCCGGTGGTAATTCCTTATGTGATTCTTTTTCATACAATATTCGACCAGAAACTGCATCCATCAAAATCGCACTAGTTGCTTCAGTCTCAATCTCAACTCCCTGTACCGGCTTTACGTTCGCCAAACCTATGTTCCCAAGAACAATCCCTATGGCTAAAACAATTGCTAAAACTTTGCGCATCTTTTGTCCCCCCTTATAATTGGTGTGAATTTATTATTCCCGAAAACGTAAATTATATTGGAATTCTGCTATGAAATAGCAAAAGCTTTCGTTTTTTGAGCACAGACAAAGGGACGGGGTTATTGAAACTTAACTTTCAATAATCCCGTCCCCTTGTCACACTTTTATCCTTAATACCTTCCGAACTTCTTCACCGGTACTTTCACATCTCTCAGCCCATGCCAATAACAGGGACTGAGATACCGAAGGCTTATTTTAGATGGATAGATTCTATGTCTGAGCACACACCCCCGAATTACCTCGATCCCTGCGCTGTCGCACTCTTGTTGGAGCTCCCGGCTCCAGGTTTGTTCCTGGAACCAAATCTTACCGCATCCTGCCAAAACAGCATCCTGTACTAACGACTTAAGGTTTTCCGGGAGCAGGCACGGGACGACGACCGAAACCTTATCTGTCAGCTCCGCTAAGTTGGAATAAACCTTGCTTCCGTCTATGCGTGCCAAACCTTCCGCAACGGGATAAACAACACATCCAAAATCTTTCAATGCCCGCCAAGCCTTCCAGGCATGCTTATGCTTTTGAAATTTTTGAGCATTTCCCAAAACCGCATATGTATCCTGAGTTGATAACCCCTCTGCCAAAGGATAAATCGTTTTCTCGCGCGCCATATTAAAATCCCCCTCCCCAGTAGCACTTATACTATGCATACGTCAGGAGGAGGATATTATTCATAGCTAGGATCCCTGTTTTATAGATCAATGTTTACTCATTGTATCACTTCATGAATGTACTTACCGGGCTCCGGTTTCTGAAGGCTGAAAGAATATGCCCCTTTTGCTATTTGACCGGCTTTTTGGCGGTCTTCAAGATTAGTGTGCAGGATACAAAGAACATCCCCTGGATTAACTTTATCTCCAACCTTTTTCACCATTGTAACTCCTGCTGAAAAATCAATTGGATCGTCTTTCTTTTCTCTGCCCGCTCCTAACAGCATAGCGGTAATTCCTATACTTTCGGCATCAATAGCGGAAACGTAGCCACTCTCTGAAGATTTAATTTCAATGTGATACTTACTTTGCGGGAGAATGTTTGGGTCATTAACAACCTCCGGATTTCCGCCTTGTATACTCAACAACTCTTTAAACTTTTCAACAGCTTTACCTGATTTTATGATTCGTCTTAGCTCTTGATAAGCGGTATCAAAGTCTTTAAAAGCTCCTCCTAACACGGTCATGTATGATGCCAGAGTTAACGCTATTGTGGTCTCATCCTCTGACCCGTTTCCCTTCAGTATTTCAATGGCCTCTTTAACTTCATTGGCATTTCCAACCTCATGTCCGAGTGGCTGATTCATATCCGTTACAACGGCGATTGTTTTTTTATTTAATGACTTCCCTATCTCAACCATAGTCCTTGCCAGTTCAACGGCTTCATCAATTGACTTCATAAATGCACCTGAACCAACTTTAACGTCAAGCACTATACAGTCGGCACCGGAAGCAATCTTTTTGCTCATAATACTGCTGGCAATTAGAGGTATACTGTCCACTGTTGCAGTCACATCCCTGAGTGCATATATTTTCTTATCTGCCGGTGTTAAATTAGCACTCTGTCCCACTATTGCCATCTTATAGTTATTAACGTTGTTAATAAATGTTTCCCTGTCTAACACCGTTTTAAAACCTTCAATTGCTTCTAGTTTGTCGATGGTTCCGCCGGTATGTCCAAGCCCTCTCCCCGACATTTTTGCTACCGGAACTCCAACAGATGCAACAAGCGGAATGATTACAAGACTAAGCTTATCACCTACGCCTCCTGAAGAATGCTTGTCAACTTTAACTCCATGGATAGCTGATAAATCGTTCCTATCACCAGACTCTACAAAGGCTAACGTAAGATCAGCAATTTCCTTTTTATTCATACCCTTAAAGTAAACTGCCATCAAAAACGCCGACATCTGGTAGTCGGGAATTTCCTCATTTACATATCCTTGCACAATGAAGTTAATTTCATTTTCAGTTATAGCTTCACCGCGTTTTTTCTTCTGAATTATATCTACAACTCTCAAGCTGCCATTTTCCCTCCCCGATAAGTCTTAAACGATTTCCGGCAGATACTCCTAAAGTACCTTCATCAGCCCCTCTACAAAGTTTACAAATTTTTTCCCGACCCGTTCGGCCGTCTCCATAACTTCCCCATGGCTAAGTTTTTGAGGCAAAATTCCAGCAGCCATATTAGTTACACACGAAATCCCTAAGACCTTCATACCTCCGTGATTAGCAACAATCACTTCCGGAACTGTACTCATGCCGACCATATCCGCGCCAATCGAGCGAGAATAGCGAATTTCAGCCGGAGTTTCATAGCTGGGACCGCTCATCCCTGCATAAACCCCTTCTTGGGGACGAATTTCATAATCCGGCATGAGCGCTAAGGCCTTTTGACGCCACTCAGAATTATAGGCCTCACTCAGGTCCGGAAAACGAGGACCTAGTTTTGCCAGATTCGGCCCGCGCAAAGGATTTTCCCCCATTAGGTTGAGATGGTCTTTGATAAGTATTAAATCCCCTGCTTGAAAATCAGGATTTATTCCTCCGGCTGCATTTGTTACAATCAGACCCTTTACTCCTAAGACCTGCATAACCCGAATCGGAAAGGTTACTTCCTGCATTGTATACCCTTCATAGTAGTGAAAGCGTCCCTGCATAACCACCAGGGACCGGCCTTTTACCTTGCCGAAAACTAATTGCCCGGCATGCCCTTCGACCGTTGAAATCGGGAAATGGGGAATATCTTGGTAACCAATGGTTACTTTATTCTCTACTAAATCTGCAAACGCCCCTAACCCTGAGCCTAAAATAATGCCGAGCTCGGGAAGGGAAGGGACTTGCTCCATAATGTAACTACGTGCTTCGTCCAGTTTAGCATTATATTCTATTTCCGAAGTCATTTTAATCATCCTCCTCAAATATTGATGCATAAAAGCTCATTCCATTTTTCAGCGGTTCGGTTTCCAGGTATTCGGCCACTGTTGCTCCTAAATCTGCGAAGGTTGATCTTACACCCAGGTCAACCCCCTTCTTCAAGCCCGGACCGTAAACTAATAACGGAACATATTCCCTACTGTGATCCGTACTGGGCATGGTTGGGTCGCACCCGTGATCCGCTGTAATAATCAGCATATCCTCTGAGCGCAGAGCTGCATAGATCTCCGGTAAGCGGGCATCAAACTCCTGAAGGGCCCGGGCATACCCTTCCACATCATTACGATGTCCATAAAGCATATCGAAATCAACCAGATTGGTCATAATCAGACCCTTCTCAAGTTTCTCCATATAATCCAGCGTCTTATCAACACTCTCCATGTTTCCCTTGGAAGTCACATGATGGGTCACACCCCGGCCTGCATAGATATCCTTAATCTTACCCACTGCGCAGACTTCCAGTCCGCGTTCCTCTATGTATTCTAATAATATTTTATGAGGGGGTTCCAGGGCAAAATCATGCCGATTGGAAGTACGATAGAAGTGTCCGACTTCCCCAAGGAAGGGACGGGCAATCACGCGCCCAACTTGAAGTTCATCCGTCAGCATAGTACGTGCTGTCTGACAGATGCGCATCAGCTCCGGCAGCGGAATAATTTCTTCGTGGGCTGCTACTTGAAATACTGAATCCGCCGAAGTATACACAATGGGCCTTCCCGTTCGCACATGCTCTTCGCCAAGACGCTGAATAATCTCCGTTCCGGAGGCTACTTCATTGCCAATCACCTTTCTCCCGATCGCTTCCTCATAGCGTTTAATAAACTCCTTTGGAAAACCATGGGGGAAGGTCGGAAGGGCTCTCTCCAAGATCACTCCGGCTATTTCCCAGTGTCCGCTGGTTGTATCCTTACCTGATGATTGTTCTGCCATTTTTCCGAAACAGCCTTCAGGGTCGGGAACTGCCGGAACCCCTATGATGGAATTTATTCTTCCTAGTCCAAGTTTCTCTAAATGAGGTAAATTGAGTCCGCCGCGTTCCCGGGCAATGTTGCCCAGTGTATAGCTTCCTGAGTCCCCATAGTCTCCTGCATCAGGCAGTTCTCCGATTCCAACACTGTCTAAAACGATTAATATAACTCTTCTCGGCACAGCTTCCTTCACTCCCTAATCTTATGATCCGCTCGTGGATGGGCTTTCTGAAAGACATCTAACAAGCGTTTCCGGGTCAGATGAGTATAAATTTGAGTCGTCGCAATGTCCGCATGCCCCAGCATTTCCTGCACAGAACGCAGGTCAGCTCCATGATCCAGGAGATGGGTTGCGAAACTATGCCGAAACATGTGCGGAGAAATCCTTTGTTCAAGATGATGTTCTTTTCCCCATTTATTAAGAATGTGAACAACTCCTTGGCGGGTCAAGGGACGACCATGGCTATTTAAAAAAAGGATATCGCTTGTTTGTTTACCACATAAATGCGCACGTGGTCCATCTAAATAACGTTCCAAGTTACGGATCGCCGGTTCACCTAACGGCACAATCCGCTCCTTACTCCCTTTCCCGACACAACGTACATAACCCACATCCAATGACACATCCGACACCCGTAAACTAATCAGTTCAGAAACTCTAAGTCCACTGCTGTAAATTACTTCCAGCATAGCTAAATTTCTCAAAGTTAAAACCGTTTCTTCCTCTGATTGCAATAGTTTGTCCATTGTCCCTTCCGACAACACCTTCGGAAGCGGCTGATTTAACTTTGGAGTCACTAAATAAGTACTTGGATTATCGTTCCGCAGCCCTTCATCCAGCAAAAACGCGAAAAATCCTCGGAGTGTTGCATTACATCGTGCAATCGTTCGAGGTGCTTTGCCATTTTCTTTTAATTTCAGCAAAAATAAAAACAAGTCATTCCCCTCGCAGCGGGAGACATCCGTACCCCGCTGCTTGAGGTAAATTATCAGCTGGCGCAAATCACGCTCATACGCTTGCCTCGTGTTCTCTGAAAGCCCCCGCTCCACATGCAAGTACGTCATGTATCTTTTCAAAAGCGTTTCTTCGGAGGTCAAGCCATCCCCCCCTTTTCTACTATCTTCTACATAGGAAGGGAATATTCCTTTACTGTTCAGCCATTTGCCTGGGTTGAGTGGTCGTCTCTACACGTAAGGGGTTACCATGGGGTTTTTGATCATTATGTAAGAGTGTGGACATCCAACTATTACACATAGCTACTAGTTTTGGCAGAAGAAATGCCAGTAAAATCAGAAGGACAAAGACCCTGCCAAGATAAAGAAAAAAATCCCTCCAGCGTTTTGTTGGTAGCATCACGCTCCCCCCTATCCTTAAAACCTATGCACTTCCTGATTGTCCTTATCCTTGAAAAAAGAATGGACCGAATATCTTTAGTCGGTCCCGGGCCATTAATAAAAACGAGTGAAGCCCAATGATTGGGTTCCACTCGTTTGATAAACACATTTACCTTTCAGCATTAGCCAAAGAGCGCTCCAGAGTCTAGAGCAAAGCTTCTTCCAGCGGAGTATACATTATATTCAGTGATTCTGCGACTGCTTTATAGGTTAACTTGCCATTGATAACATTTACCCCTTTACGCAGTGACCGATTTTCTTGAATCGCTTTGAAAAATCCTTTATTGACAATTTCAAGTGCATAACCAAGGGTTACATTGGTCAAGGCATAAGTTGAGGTTCGGGGAACTGCACCAGCAATATTGGCCACTGAGTAATGAACCACTCCATATTTGATATAGGTAGGATCATCATGAGTTGTAACCCGGTCAACGGTTGCAATGCTGCCTCCTTGGTCGATTGCAACATCGACAAGGACACTTCCGGGCGACATGGCTTTCACCATCTCCTCTGTAACCAGATGAGGCGCACGGGCACCGGGAATAAGCACTGCCCCAACCAATAAATCCGATTTAGCAACACTGTTCGCTATATTAAAGGGATTTGAAGCCAGAGTTCTCACTCGGCCGTTAAACATTTCATCAATTTCTCTTAAACGCTGTGTGCTTTTTTCCACAATTGTAACTCCTGCCCCTAGTCCGACAGCCATTCTTGCCGCATTTGTACCTACAATTCCGCCGCCAATAATGGTTACGTTTGCAGGAGTAACGCCGGGAACTCCCCCAAGCAGAACTCCTTTTCCGCCGCTTGGTTTTTCCAGTAATTGAGCACCGATTTGAATCGCCATGCGTCCGGCCACTTCGCTCATAGGAGTAAGTAAAGGCAATGAACCATTATCCAATTGGATGGTTTCATAAGCTATCGCCGCGACTTGTTTTTCCATAAGTACCTTTGTTAATTCAGGTTCTTTAGCCAGATGCAAATAAGTATATAGAATTTGTCCGGGTTTAAAATATCCATATTCAGAGGGGATGGGTTCTTTAACCTTAATAATCATATCGGCTTGCCAAACATCTTCGGCTAAATCAGCGATCTGAGCACCAGCATCAATATACTGTTGATCGGTGATGCCACTGCCTTCGCCAGCAGACTTTTCCACAAGAACTTGATGCCCCGTCAGCGTAAAAGCATGGACACCAGCTGGGGTAATAGCCACCCGACTTTCATTATTTTTAATCTCTTTAGGTACTCCAATCAGCATTGATTAAACCTCCATCTCAGTCATTAGCTTATGTATAGCTGTATTATAATGCAATTATTGTGCGGTTAGCAAGCTTTGCAATCTTCAGTTAAATTCGGTGCCCGCTGGGAGTGAATGTTGATGAACTCTTGAGTGGCTGTTCATGCCTCTGAGACAGCACCATTAGATGATGAAAATAGGTCGCTCGGGTCGGGCAGCTTCTCCCACATCCGTTCACTCAGCACTCCGAGGCTCGCCCACTCACCAGCGCGGGACTCCGCCAAACCTCCGGGTAATACCTGATGTGAACCCGTGGCTCCGTCTCCCCGCACCGGCTTGTGGGCTTTTACCGCCTCTCCATGCGATGAGTTCACTCCTGTGGGAGAAGCTGCCCTGCTTGCGGGCCTGGGGACTCTTCTGCAGATCTTTAGGGTCTTTTTTAGGGTAGAGGAGCTTTTCAGAGGTGAAATAGGCGCAGCCCAAGGATTGAAAAATAACCTTGTGCAACACCTACTGCGACTGCACCAACGGAAACAAACGCTGCTGCTGCAGTATAATAAAGAAATTCTCTGCGCAGCGATTCTCCCCGGGCTTTTCCGCGAAGTAAAAGAAAGGAAAAGATCGTTGCTAGTCCCGCTCCAAGGAGAAGTAAGGGCACAGCAAACATCGTAGGTATAAAAACCGTTGTTAATACAAGAGCAATTCCCAGCGTCCCTTTCGCTCCAATAATAAAGCTGATTGTAAAGCCGAGAATAAATCCCCTTGTAAAGACGATTAAATAAATTAAGGGCGCTCCAATAATCGTGAGACCTAAAATCCAAATTCCGGCCATCATGATAAACATATCCCTGGCAAGTTGTCCCAAAAAGGCCGGTTCAAAGCTTGTGGGCTGACTTTTGAGAAGTGTATCTAAAAACTTCCCTAGCTGTGAGGTTTCAGATACCCCCAGAGCATTGACCCCAACCCCGCCAAAAACGACACCGGCAAGATAAACACTTGAAAGTGTAAGATAAATAACCCAATATTGACGAATGTGATCGCCAAGTTGTTTCCACATCCTGCGCACCCCTTCCCATAGTCCTCTATGGAATTTTATTCCACAGGGTGAGAAAGTATGTCCACAACTCTGCCAAATAGTCCTCCTCCGCCGGCTTCTATTATTAATTCTCCGCAACGGTCTTTGATAATCCAGTCCGCAACCTTTTCACCGGCAATGCACCGCAGCTCTTCCACATCAACCTGGTGAAGTATGGCCATTTCCGTACCAAAAGCCTGCAAGAGGCGTTCATACATTTTGGGCCCAATCCCGGGAAGCTGTCGCAGCGGTACCTGATGGACATAATTCGAAACCTTGTGTTTCCCTAAAGGACGATCAGCTATACTAGTTAAACGATCTAAGACACCCATCACAACATTTCCGCTTCCACACTTTGGACACATCAATTGTGGCGCGCTGCTTTGGACAACTCTTTCGCAGCTTAGACAATACGTACGATGATATTTACCCATTCTGGGAGGCAAGCCGTAGTTTCGCACACCCTGTTTGGTTTTCCTTTGGATTAAATCTAATAGTCCTGCAAACGTGGCGTCTGTATGAGCAAATGAGTTATACTCCCGGGCAATGTTAGGCAAAGAGTGGGCATCAGAATTGCTAAACATCACCAGAGAGTCTAATTCACTGATACACTCAGCCATGGCTCGATCTGCGCTTAGCCCAATTTCCAGGGCCTTAGGCAAGACTGGCAGAACCTCTCTCAATCTCCGGCAGCAGTTTCCATAAACCCCCTTATGGGGAGTGAAGGCATGAGCCGGAAACCAAATTCCCTCTGCTTTGCTGACTGCCTCCAACCACAGATCGATAGGCAGAAAGCCCCTTTGAGTACTTAACTGCCAGTTCTTAATACTAGGTTTAATCAACCGTACATACTGTTCCACTTGTTCGATAAAGGGAAAATAAGCTAAGAAGTGAGCATTCCCTTCTCCGACTTGTAATTCTATTTCATGTCCCGGTATCACTGTTAACCCGCCGGCAGAGTACCCTCCCGCAGATAAGGTCCGCAGATGACCCGAAGCAAGCAACTCCTTGAAATCCTGTTGAACCCCGATCGAATGCGAATCAACAATCCCAACCAATGAAAGTCCTTTTATATCCCTCGCAGCTTTAAAAATGTTAGGTAAGGTTAACGTCTTGGCCCCAGTAATCTTAACAAACTTCCCGTCTAAGCTTTGTCCGATATGTATATGCAAATCTGCAAAGATCATCGAATTCTTCCCTGTACTAATAAAATACCAAGGATTGTTTTGGCATCATTATACTTATTCTTCAGTGCCCCACGCAGAGCTTCATCCCAGGAAATTTTCTCAACCCCGATAAATTCATCCTCATCGGGAGTGAGCGGATCCCAGACTAAATCCCGGGCCAGATAAAGATGCATCACCTCATCTGAAAAACCTGGTGTCGTATAAAAAGTGCCGATATGTTCCATAGTTCCCCGATAACCTGTCTCTTCGCGAAGTTCCCGTACAGCACAATCAAGGGGAGGTTCCTGGGGATCAAGTTTACCTGCGGGGATTTCTAAGGTTTCCTGAGCAATGGCATAGCGGTATTGACGGACTAAGAGAACCTGCTGATCCTGTATAGCTATAATCCCGACCGCACCCGGATGCCTCACAACTTCTCGGGAGGACTCATGCCCGTTTGGCAAACGAACCGTGTCCCGTTCGATACGCAGCATTCGTCCCTCAAAAAGCACATCCCCATCAATGCGTTCTTCTTGCAAGTTTTGCTTTTCCATGAGCTTCCTTCTTTCCTTTACATTCCTCTTTAATCATCTTACCCCATGCTCGATATATGATTCAATAAAAAATAATAACACCTATACAGAACCCTGAAAGGGTAATGATTAAGGTGTTATTAACAAATTTCTCTATCTAACCAATGCTTATAGCCTTCGGTAGTTTAACTTTAATACATGATCGACATTCGCAGTTTATCAGCCACCATGGCCACAAACTCCGAATTCGTGGGCTTACCCCGATCCACATTAATCGTATAGCCAAAAAAGCGATTCATGAAATCGACATTGCCGCGATCCCAGGCCAATTCAATGGCATGGCGAATAGCCCGTTCAACACGACTGGGAGTGGTCTGATATTTGGCAGCAATCATGGGATACAACTCTTTGGTAACTGCTCCAAGCAGGGATACATCCGTCACTACGTTTACGATAGCATCCCGTAAATATTGATACCCTTTGACATGGGCGGGTACCCCCATCTGATGAATCATTCTTGTAACTTCTACTTCAAGGTTTTTAGACGATGGCGGCAAGATGCTATTTGGAATTTGCGAATTCAAACTAGTACTTGAACCCGCATTCCCATTGTTAGTTAAATTCGCATTTGAATTTGAAAGAGTATTTCTATTGGACGCCGTATGGACGTTAGAAGCTATATTAATACTATTAGAAAAATCATCTTGTAATTGGCGAATGCGTTTACCTAAAATATCAAGGTCAAACGGTTTCAGGATGTAGTAATTTGCACCAAGGCTTACTGCACGTTGAGTCATTGATTCCTGTCCAAAGGCAGTCAAAATGATAATTTTAGGTCTAAGCGGTGCGTTTTGCAGTTTTTCTAGTACACCTAAGCCATCAAGATGAGGCATAATAATATCTAATAGCACAACATGAGGTTCTTCCCGAGATATTAAATCCAGAGCCTCATTTCCATGATATGCTACCCCAACAAGGCTCATATCTTCCTGCCGCTCAATATACTCTTTGACAACCTCGACAAATTCTCGGTTGTCATCTGCTAATAAGACACGTATAGGCCTTTGCATTTCCCAGGATCCCCCTCATTTCTACCGCGTTCAATTTATATTTTCGACAATTGTTTAAATACTCCTTCTTTTAATAACAAGATTTTGTACTTTTTATTTCAAAAAGAATAGAGCAGCCAATTTTCAGGCTGCTCCAAGGATAAATTTTGATAGAAACTTTAAGCCGCTTCTTTTTTGGTCAGTTGATTGCTGTCGTTCAGCATGTTTTGAATAAAGACACCATATCCCCGTTGACTATCATTCACAAAAACATGGGTGACCGCTCCTATCAGTTTCCCATTTTGTACTATGGGGCTTCCGCTCATTCCCTGGATAATACCGCCTGTAGCTTCTAATAACCTGGGATCAGTCACTCTAATAATCATATTTTTGCTGTCGGTTCGATTGTGCATTACTCTATCGATATTAACCTCAAACTCCTCAATCTTTTCTCCTTGTATTACCGTATAGATTTTGGCCGGACCCACCTTAATCTCAGTTTCCCATCCAACCGGTATTGCCTCCTTAAAGTATGGATTCTCAATCTGCCCGCTCATCCGGCCAAAGATTCCTGTTATCGTGTTCTTTTCAATCGTTCCGCTGAAAACAGAATTTGGGATAAAGGAACCGATTTTTTCCCCTGGATGACCGCGTTTTCCTTTTTCAATAGCATAAATAGTGGAGGCAATGACTTTACCATTATAAACTTCAATTTTCTGGTTGGTATCTGCATCCGTGATCACATGCCCGAGCGCGCCGTATAATTTTGAAACTGGATCTACGAAAGACAAGGTACCGACACCTGCTGCTTCATCCCGAACAAATAAACCCATGCGATATCTTCCTGTTTCACTGCAAAAAATTGGCTGTACTACTTTCTCAATAGTTTGTTCTTCATGTTTGAAAAGAACTTTCGCTGTTCCTTTTTCTTTTCCAGCTAAATTGATGGCATTTGATACTTCTTGATCTGTTTTAACTTCTTGGTTTTCAATTTTCAATAGTATATCTCCGACCTGAATTCCGGCCTCCTTAGCGGGAAAACAACTCTTTCCATCTTTGTCAACGACCGGAGCTTGCCCCACAACCATAACACCTTTAGTTTGTAATGTTACTCCAATCGATTGACCGCCAGGTACTAACTTGATGGGATTCATGACTTCGACCTCAGCTGACCGCAAAGGGAAAATCCCAAAAAGTTTGTAGGCTACTTCCAATTTCTCTGATACTGGAGAAGTAGACATTCCTGAAGATACTGAAACTGTCGGATTAGAAGAGATTTTTTCTACCTTGATTATACTGGACCAGATACCCTTTAGGTCAGGTTCCATTTGACCGATTTGAATCTGGTGAATCCGAGGCAATTCAACTAATAGTTGAAGGAAGGTACAGAACAAGAGACTGATGATTAATAGAACACTTCTTTTTTTCACTCTCTTATCATCCTCCACTCTATTCTCCCCATTTAATCTCTCCTTTTTCCTCGTTTAGAGCGGTAACATAATAAGTGAAGTGACCATTTTTTTGTGAAATTCTAACGTTAAATTATCCAAATCGCTTGTTTTTCATCCTGCCAAAAGTGTTCCAGATTCCTAAAACAATGGCAAATTAAACAAAACAAAAAAGACTGCATAAATTTGTTTACGCAATCTTTTTAAAACTAAATCTATTATTAAACTAAGTAAAAACGATCCTGATCGTTCTCTGGAATGGCTTAACTAGCCCCAAAGCCCATCAAGCTTCGTGCCTCTTGCCCCGCACAGACCGTTCCCATAATTCCTGGGCGTGTTTACGTGTTATCTCTATCTCCCCGCCCCCAAGCATCCGGGCAAGTTCTTCAATACGGTCAGACTCGGTTAATATGTCAACTCGAGTCCGAGTCCGATCAGCACTCACTTCTTTTACTATGCCATAGTGAGCCTCAGCAAATGCTGCCACCTGTGCGGCATGTGTGATACAAAATACTTGTTTATTCCGGGCGATTTTAGCCAACTTTTCACCAACTCTATGAATCGTTCGGCCTCCAACCCCACTGTCTACCTCATCAAAGATGAAGGTTCCGACAGACTCTACTTTTGCCAGCAGACTTTTTAAAGCTAACATCAAACGAGACATTTCCCCTCCCGAGGCGACTTTAGCCAAGGGCTTAGGCGGCTCTCCCATATTGGCTGAGAAATAAAATTCTGCAGTTTCTGCACCACCAATTGCAGGGTCCTCATTTGGCATAAAGCGAACTTCAAAACGACTTTTCTCTAAGCCCAGATCCGCAAGTTCCAGTGCTAGTCCGTTTTCGATACTGGCGGCTACTTGCTGTCTTTTTAAGCTAAGCTGTTCTGCGACAATTTCATAGGCTTTACGAGTTGCCTGCTTTTCATTATGAATTGTTTCGAACTGCTCCTGAACATGAGTTATCTGATCCAGCTCTTGAAGCATGTTCTCCCGTTTTTCTAAGACCTCTTCAATCGTTGTTCCAAATCTGCGAAGCTTTTTAAGTAGAATAAGCCGCTCTTCAATTTGGTCAAGCCTTTCCGGTTCGAACTCAAAATTATCTCGATACCCCCTGATTTGTTCAGCCAAATCTTCTGAGGAATAATAGATAGACTCAATTTGCTCATAAACATTTAAGGTATCATCCAGCCGATCCAATTCTTGCAGGGCTTTCCGCGCCTGGCCCAACCTATCAAACGCTGAGGGCTTACCCGCAGAACCTTCATAAAGGGCTCCATAGGCATCAGAAACCAGGCTATTAATTCGCTCCGCGTTGCTTAGGCGTTTCTTTTCCTGAATGAGATTTTCTTCTTCACCTGGAATGGGACTAACCCGATCTATCTCCTCTATCTGATAACGAAGAAATTCTTCACGTTTTTGACGTTCCTCTTCTGAAATAGACAACTCACGCTCTCTGCGCATAACTCTATGATAGGCTTTGGCTGCTTCATTGACTAAACTGACATCCTCTTGCAGCCCTCCTAAATCATCCAATAAGTTCGGGTGTGTTTCCGGGCGAAAGAGAGACAGATGTTCTATTTGTCCGTGAATATCCACAAGACCTACACATAGGGAGCGATAGAGGGTTAACGGAATCGACCGGCCTTGAATACGACAGATGTTCTTTCCAGTGGAGTTTATTTCACGAAAAAGAAACACTTGACCGTCTTCTGCTGAATAACCTGCCTCTTCGAGCCTCTGTAAGCACTCGGGAGGCAGATCTTCAAAGACTCCTTCAATCCTGGCTCGCGTTTCTCCATGCCGAATAAGATCTGTGTTAGCGCGTCCACCTAAGAGAACCCCAAGTGAATCAATCAGCATCGATTTGCCTGCGCCTGTTTCACCTGTAAAAACGGTTAAACCATTACCGAAATTCAGACGTACTGACTCCATAAGCCCAAAATTCTCCACGTGCAGCTCTGCTAGCATAACGAACCTCCTATCCAAGCAAGGTGCTAATCCGTTCCAAAACCGTCTGAACGGCTTCTTTAGGCTTAATAACCAAGAGAATCGTATCATCCCCAGCCACTGTGCCAATGACCTCTTCCCAGTTGCTGTTATCCATGACTGCTGCTAAGGCATGTGCATTTCCTGGTATAGTATGAATAACAATCAGACTTTCTGTGTCATTAATGGAAACCACCGTTTCTCGCAGCAAACGTTTTAAGCGATCTTGTAAGTTAGTTGGATGCGCTTCCATCGGAACCGCATAGCGATATTCATCTCCTGGGCTTGGAACTTTAACCAAGCCCATTTCCTTAATATCCCTGGAGACGGTTGCTTGGGTTACCTCGAAACCGGCAGCACGAAGTCTATCCGCAAGATCCTCCTGAGTATGAATGACTTCCTTCGAAATGATTTCTTGAACCTTTATCTGGCGACGTGCTTTCATACACTAAGCCTCCTTTCGCGAAGCACGAGGTTCATGCTCGATGCTCGAATGTTTTGCCCGTACATCGCGCCTCGTGCTTATTCATGCCAGCGATCTCTTAACTTTTCTCGAACCACTTGGGGAAAACTGCGAGCACCTAGCCGAATCAGCAAGGCGCTTATGGGAGCAGTTTTAATAATCACGGACTGTCCGGAATAAAGTACGATACTATGACGACCATCAAAGGTCACCATGCATTTTTCTCCATTAGCAATAAGAATTTCAATTTCTTCCTCATCTGAGACGAGCATAGGACGAGCCGAAAGAGAATGCGCCGCTAAAGGAGTCAGCAAAATCGCTTGTACATTAGGACTGATGATTGGTCCACCGGCAGAAAGTGAATACGCTGTGGAACCAGTTGGAGTGGAAACAATCAACCCGTCAGCCGGATAACTAACTGTAGGTTCTCCGGAAAGGTTCGCTTGAAGTGTAATGATTCCATCTCTGCCTTCTCTGGAAAAAACAACATCATTTAAGACCAATTGAGAGGTCTCCTGCCCGTCTTGGTTAATAACCGCATTTAACATTAACCTCTCTTGAATCTCAAAATCTTCGCGCAGAATCTGTTCCAAGGCACTGAAAACTTCTTCCCGCTCAATTTCACATAGGAACCCTAAACGTCCAAAATTAACCCCCAACACAGGGATTTTATACGTAGAAGCTTCCCGTGCCGCCTGAAGAAGGGTACCATCCCCTCCTAAGGATATTAGAAATTGAGCCTTGCGCCGAGTAATGTCTTCCCACTCAGTTAAAACGACCCATCCACGAGCTTGGAACCAATCCTCAATTTGGAGAGCCAGAGCTATGGCTTCCGGTTTACTCATATTGCGCCACAAACCAACGATTTTTTCCATTAATTATTCCGTCTCTTTCTGAGCCATGTGAACTACCTGTTCCAGCTCTGAATGCCAATCTATACCTGATTCCCTTTGTAACCCCAACCAAACCAAATATTCGATATTTCCCTCAGGACCACGAATCGGTGAATAGTCTAACCCTAAGACTGTAAATCCTATACCTTCCGCCTGGCCAAGGACAGTCTCCAAAACCTGTTTATGTACGGTTCCATCTTTAACGACACCCTTTTTTCCTACATGCTCTCGTCCAGCCTCAAATTGAGGCTTGATGAGAGATAGTACTTGTCCATCCTCTTTAAGAACAGCAATCATAGCTGAAAATATCTTCGTTATGGAGATAAAGGCCACATCTGATACGACCCAATCTATCTTCTCCGGGAGGGTGTCTTTGGTGAGATAACGGGCATTGACTCGTTCCATCGAGACGACTCGGGAATCTGTCCGAAGTTTCCAGTCCAACTGTCCATACCCAACATCCACGGCATAAACCCGTTTTGCGCCATTTTGCAAAGCGCAATCTGTAAAGCCTCCTGTTGAAGCACCAATATCTACAATCACCTGATCCTTAAAGGAGATTGGAAAGGCTTCCAGCGCTTTAGCTAATTTTAATCCTCCCCGGGAAACAAACGGCAGAATTTCTCCTTTTATCTCTATTATAGTTTCCGGAGGGAATTCCGCACCTGGCTTATCTACCCGTTGACCGCCGATAAACACAACTCCTGACATCACCATTGCCTTAGCTTTTTCACGGCTGGCTGCCAATCCAGTCCTAACCATCAATACATCAATTCGTTCTTTCCCTTTAGCCACTATATCCCGTCCTTTTATTTATGAGGCAGACCCATCCTGGGATGGCGCGACGCGCCGAAACGGTTTTAATCGTTCAACAGCTTTCACTATTCCTTTGACTGATAATCCATGGGCCATAAAGAGCTGAGGAATCGGCCCTTGATCTACAAATCCAGGATATCCCAAGCGTTCAACAGCTACTCCATTGATTCCTTCTTCCTCAAGAAACTCTAAAATCGCGCTTCCCATCCCTCCTTTAAGAGAATGGTCTTCCACTGTGATTATTTTCTTGGTAAGCCGAGCATAGTGTGACAAGACGTTACGATCGAGAGGATTAATATAACGCAAGTTGATGACTGCTGCATCAACCCCTAGATGACGCAATTCCTGAGCCGCAAGCAGACACGTATGAACTGTAAGACCGACTCCGATCAAGGTAATATCCCGACCATCCCGCATGACTTCCGCTTTGCCAATGGGAATCTCTGCTAACCTCTCATCCAGCACAACCCCTTGTCCGGCGGATCTCGGATAACGCAGCGCAACAGGCCCGTTATGCTTGATCGCAGTATAAAGCATATGGCGCAATTCATTTTCATCTTTAGGGGCCATAAAAACTAAGTTAGGAATAATCCGTAAAAAGGAAATATCAAACACCCCATGATGGGTAGGCCCATCATCCCCGACCACTCCTGCACGGTCGATTGCCAGCACAACATTAGCATTCTGCAAACAGACATCATGCAACACCTGATCATAGGCTCTCTGATAAAAGCTGGAATAAATCGCTACAACAGGTTTTAATCCCCCAAATGCCAATCCGGCCGCAAAGGTTATTGCATGTTGTTCCGCAATCCCAACATCAAAAAACCGTTCCGGAAACTCACCCGCAAACTTATTTAGACCTGTCCCGCCCGCCATTGCTGCCGTGATAGCGACGATTTGAGAATTCTCCCGGGCAAGTTTACAGAGAGTGTCACCGAAAACCGCAGTGTAAGTCGGTGGAGCCGGCTTTTTAGTTACTTTACCTGTTTCGGCATCAAAAGGACCAATCCCATGAAAGATATCCGGATTTTCCTCTGCCGGTTTGTATCCTTTTCCTTTACGCGTTACAACATGGACAAGTACGGGACATTTCTTATTTTTTGCCTGTTCTAAAACTTCTTCTACTAAGGCTTGATCATGTCCATCAATCGGACCTAAATAAGTGAAGCCCAATTCTTCAAAAAGTAATCCCGGCACGAGCAAATATTTTAAGCTATCTTTAGCCTTAGACGCTAATTTTGCCACTTGGTTTCCAATTCCCGGTATTCGTTTTAATAAGTACTCCAGATCCTCTTTTCGTTTGTCATACATCGGATCTGTCCTCAGCCGATTAAGATAGGTAGACATGGCACCCACATTCGGTGAAATCGACATCTCATTGTCATTTAAAACTACGATAACATTTGTTTCACTATGCCCCGCATGGTTTAAAGCTTCATAAGCCATACCTCCGGTCATCGCCCCGTCTCCGATGACTGCCACAACATGGTGCTTCTCTTGAAGAACATCCCGTGCTTTAGCAAACCCCACCGCTGCGGAAATGGAAGTACTGGAATGGCCGGTTTCAAAACTGTCGTGCGGGCTCTCCCCCCGTTTAGGAAAGCCAGATAATCCTTTATATTGGCGAATAGTCTTAAACCGACTCAATCGCCCGGTAATAAGCTTATGCACATAGGTCTGATGACCGACATCCCATACGATCTTGTCTTGAGGGCTATCAAATACGCGGTGCAACGCCAAGGTAAGTTCTACTACCCCAAGATTAGGCGCTAAATGCCCTCCATTTTTGGAGACCACTTCAATCATTTCCTGCCGAATCTCCTGCGCCAAAATTTTAAGTTCGGATGAATTTAATGTGCGCAAGTCCCTCGGTCCATGAATTTTTTCAAGTAGTCCCATTCTTTTGCCCCCTCATAATCCGATCCGTTATTTTTACTGACACTGTATATCTAAATTAGCAGTCCCACAATAATTCCAACCATTACCCCCCCAAAAACTTCAAAAGGGGTATGTCCAATGAGCTCTTTCAATTGCTCTTGAGCAATATCAGGACCATGGTATAAGCGCTCGACTAACTGATTAAGAACCTCTGCTTGTTTTCCAGCTTCTCGTCTTACCCCGGCGGCATCGTACAGAACAATCATCCCAAAAACAGCTGCGACTGCAAAGATTGGAGAATCCCATCCATAGTATTTCCCAATTCCTAATGCTAAGGCACTCACCGTAGCAGAATGGGAACTTGGAAATCCACCTGAACTAAAAAAAAGTTGGAGCTTAAATTTTTTTGATAAAATTATATTTATGATTACCTTTAACATCTGAGCTGTAAACCAAGCGGTTACAGCCGAAATAAGGATTGCATTGTTGAAAATCCCTGGAACGATTGGCATAATCACAACCTCGTTTAATGTTTGCGTTCTTCGATATAGAGTGCGAGTTGATTTAAAAAGACCGCTCTTTCATCAAATACCTCTAAAGAGGATTGAGCTTTAAGAATTTGAGCATGCAATTGCTGAGCAGCGCCCTCCAGGCCGAGTAAAGAAACGTAGGTCGACTTCCCTTGCCTCAGATCGCTTCCGGCAGGTTTCCCAAGAGTTTCACTATCCCCGACGATATCTAAAATATCATCCTTAATCTGAAACGCTAAGCCTAAAGCCTTAGCATAATCTGTTAGTGCCTTAACCTGATCCTCAGTGCCCCCTGCTAAAATTCCTCCCAACCGGGCTGAAACTGTCAGCAAAGCACCGGTTTTAGCCTTATGAATCTCTTCTATTTCATTTAAAGTCAGGCTTTTTCCCTCTCCAGCCAGATCAGCGACCTGCCCTCCAACCATACCTTCTTTTCCGGCAGCCACAGCCACCTCCCGAATAACGCGCAGTTGTCGTTCAGGCTGACCGAGGTCCGAATCAGCAAGCAATTCGAAAGCATAGGTTAATAGGGCGTCTCCGGCTAAGATTGCCTGAGCCTCCCCAAAAACCTTATGATTGGATAATCTTCCCCTTCGATAGTCGTCATTATCCATCGCCGGTAAATCATCATGAATTAATGAGTATGTATGGATGAGTTCTAAAGCCACTGCTGCCCGCAAAATAGTTTCCGGATTGCCGCCCACAGCTTCTGCTGAGGCCAAAGCCAGCACAGGACGAATTCGTTTGCCCCCTCCGATGAGGGAATAATACATACTCTCATTTAGAATATCCTTTTCCCACGGCAATTGGGTTAGAGTATTTTCTATCATCGTGAGATAGCGCTGAAAGGTTTCTTTGAACACGTTTTACGCTCATCCTTCCACATCAAAACTAGCAGGCTTGATCTGCAACTGGCCATCCGGGCCTTCAAGCAATATTTCCATTTGTTTTTCAGCTTGGTCCAATACGTTCGAACAATACTGAACAAGACCCACCCCTTCTTTGAATAAACTCAAAGCCTTTTCTAAGGGGAGATCTTTTTGCTCAAGTGTTTTGACGATGGTTTCCAAATCCTGAAGCCCAGTCTCCAGAGATTTGGGTTCTTCTGATGGTATATTCTTATTACTCTTGTCTTGTTCTTGCTCTTTCTCAAAAAGATTTTCAGTCCATTTATCTAAACCCATAGATCAAATCTCCTTCTCCAACACTTGGCAGCGTAAGCTTCCTTCTCCTAAACGAATCCGAATTGGATCGTGAAGCTCCACCTGGCTCGCGGAGCGCAGAAGCTGTCCTTCTGCATTGTAGGTTAGCGAGTATCCTCTTCCTAAAATGCTCAAGGGACTCAGCAGATCAAGCTTAGCAGCCAATAAATTTAGTATACCATTTTTATCGATTACAAATCTAGTCATCCCTTCTTGAAGCCGCATTTGCAGGGCATCAAGGCGTTGTCGATTCTGATCAATTCGCCAGAAAGGATCTTTAAGCGGTCCCTTGTTGGCAATCCCTTCAATGTATTGGCGTTTCCGCTGGATTAGACTTCCCATAGCGTTCTGAAGCCGGTCCCGGAGTTGGGCCACATGGAGTTCCAGATCTAATAGAATAGGGACAGCCAGCTCAGCGGCCGCGGAAGGGGTCGGGGCCCGCAAATCTGCCACATAGTCTGAAATCGTTACATCCGTTTCATGCCCCACGGCTGAAATGATCGGAATAACGGATGCCGAGATCGCACGAGCGACGATATCTGTATTAAAGGCCCATAACTCTTCTAACGAGCCTCCGCCACGACCAACGATAATGACATCCACATTCCCATGTCGATTAAGCCGAGCGATCGCTTGAGCTACTTCACGGGGCGCGGCTTCTCCTTGGACCGCGGCAGGCGCCAAGATCCATGACATTCCCGGATGCCGGCGTTCAATAATATTCAGGATATCCCGGATCGCCGCACCCGTCGGGCTTGTTACGATCCCGATCCGGCGTGGTAAGCGCGGTATACTCTTCTTACGTGTCGGATCAAACAATCCTTCTTCGGCGAGTTTCTTTTTAAGCTGCTCAAACGCCAAATAGAGCTGCCCAAGTCCACTCGGCTCCATCTCTTCGCCATAGAGCTGAATGGTCCCATCCCGCTCATACATACGAATATTGCCACGAATTAAGACTTTTAAACCGTCTGACGGAACGAAGCGAACCCGTTCCGACCGACTTCTAAACATAACCCCTTTAAGATTGGATGATTCATCTTTAAGCGTAAAATACCAATGTCCGGATGCCCGATGATTTTTAAAGTTCGAAAGTTCACCACTGATCCAACAATTCTGCAACTCCGTTCGTTCCTGCAGGACTTGCCCTATGCGGCCTACCAACTCAGAAACCGTCCATATTTTTGGCACAACCTTCACCTCAATGCCTATCATAACACAAAGAAAAGTACTGTGGAAACACGTGACAAGGAGACGGTCTTACACACTGGAAGTGTGTCAAAAGAAGGTGTGTCAATAATCCTGTCCCCCTGACACGCCTTCTTATCTATTATCTATTAAGGTAAGACATAAAAATTATTAGAATTGATGTTACAATATGTAATTTATATTTTACATTTAGAATACTATAATGTATGATATTCAATATAAGGAGGGTTGTATTTGAAAAATCTTAAGTTGAAGTCTGCAAGAGCTCTTTCAGATATGTCACAAGAGCAATTGGCAGAAGCAGTAGGCGTAACGAGACAAACAATCGGAATGATTGAAGCCGGGAAATTTAATCCGTCTTTACAATTGTGTATTGCTATATGTAAAACGCTAGGTAAGACATTAGACGAATTATTTTGGGAGGTATAATAATGAAAGATGAAAGAATTGAACAAGCCAAAAATAAAATACGAAGTGAAATGGCAATTATTATTCTTTATGCAGTAGCTATATCGTTTTTAGTAAAAACCTTAGTATTTAACATGGATTTACAGGAATGTATCACGGAATATATCATCTTGATATTTTTCCCACTATATCAGCTTATAAGAATGCATATGATGAAGGTAAGTATTTATAGCAAACGTTTAAATAAGCAATCTATAAGAAATTTCCTTATAGCAATTGCAGTAATTGTGTTTGTATTCTCAGTGATTATTATTAATTCCGTTAAAAAGTCTGACTTGTATAACTGGCAATCTTCAGTAGTTTTCATAAGCATATTCTTAGTACTATTTACGTCAATCTATTTTATTGCCAATAAGTATAATCAGATCAGAGCTCATAGATACGAAAATGAATTTGATGGCGATAAATGAAAAGTCAAACAAAATGGGCCGTGCTCCACGAACTCTGTTCGTTTTGCAACGGCTCATTTTACGATATTCTATGAAAATTACATTCTGCTTTGAACAACAGCAACAGTCTCTGCGCAAATGACCGCGGCTTGCTCGAAGAGTCTGGCTCGTTCAGCCTTAACCCGCTCTTGATAGCCCTCGTCTTTAATCCCAGGCAGGTTGATATCGACACTGAGCATAGCCGACTTAAGGGCACTCTCTGCTAAGTAAGCGGAAACCCCAACATCACTGATCGCGCCTTTGTTTCCGATCGGGGCAAGCTTCTGGGCTAATTGCAAAACTTTGAAGCAATTTTGAGAAATCCCCAGCGGAGTATCCGTAGCGGATACTAAGACTTCCTGCATTTTCTTAGCACGCAGGGCTTTTTCTTCGTCAGTGCCTTTGGGTAATTTCAAGACATCCATGAAATTCGAGAATTCAGCGATATCCTGACTTAGACCGCTCTTCAAATTGTTTAAGACAGTTTCTGCTTCAGCCAGGATTTCTTTCACTTCAGGTTCAACGTCTTTATACTTTTCCTTACCGATTGTAAGATTAGCCACCATACAAGTCATTGAGGCCGCCAGTGCTCCGACATACGCAGAAACACTTCCGCCGCCGGGTGTTGGCGAGGAACTGGCAGACACATTCAAAAATTCTTCAGTGCTCCACTCCCAAATTTTGTTCATATCCATTAGCGAGCCCCTCCTTGCAGAACGATTCCCTTCAGAACATTACGCATAATAAGGGCGGTTGTCAAGGAACCTACGCCACCCGGTACCGGAGAAATTCGATCTGCCACATCTTGTACCGCTTCAAAATCGACATCTCCGCAAATTCCTCCAGGGATTTCATTGATTCCGGCATCAACAACGATAGCTCCGGCTTTAACCATATCTTTTTTGATCAGCTTTGCGCGTCCCACAGCAGCAATTAAGATATCCGCCTGACGGGTGAAAGCTCCCAAATCAGGAGTTTTTGAGTGACAAATCGTCACGGTTGCATTGTGCTTGAGAATTAGGAAAACTAATGGCTTACCAACAGTTTCTCCCCGACCAACAATAACAACATGTTTTCCCGCAATTTCAACCCCTGAGCGCAGAAGCAACTCAATACAGCTTTGTGGGGTAGCCGGAAATAGTCCTTCCTCACCGCTTAGAATATATCCGCGGTTGATAGGATGAACTCCGTCGACGTCCTTATCAGGGCGCACTGCGGCCATAACCGTTTCCTTTTGAATTCCTTTTGGGAGCGGGAGTTCAATCATAATGCCATGAATACTTTGATCATTATTAAGGCTTTCGATCTTTGCCAAAATCTCTGCTTCAGGTGTAGAACCGGGCATTTCGAAAAGTTCAAAGGCCATACCAATACCTTCGCATACCTTCTGTTTAGACCGTGCATATACGACAGATGCCGGGTCATCGCCAACTAAAATTACCGCAAGCTTAGGCTGCACTCCCTTTTCCTTCCACTGTGCAATCTCCTCACGAATTTCTTCCTTTAGGATTTTAGATACTGCTTTACCATCCAATAATTGAGCCAAAATACACACTCCTTTCGAAATATTATGATATATTCACTTCCAAGACTCCCACTTCTTTATAGAAGCGAGAGTCCCGGTGTCACCCTTAACCTGTCAACTTATTTCGTTTTGAGATACTCCTCAATGCCTGCAGCAGCCTTTTTGCCGGCACCCATAGCCAAAATAACGGTTGCTGCACCGGTCACGATATCTCCGCCTGCAAAAACACCTGGTTTTGATGTCATCAAGGTGTCTGGATCAGCAACAATGTTCCCTCGCTTATTTAATTCCAAGCCGGGAGTAGAGGTCGTTACCAAAGGATTGGGACCTTGTCCGATCGCTACGACAACTGTGTCCATAGGAATTTCGAATTCAGATCCTTTAATAGCAATAGGCGCACGACGGCCTGAAGCGTCCGGTTCTCCGAGTTCATAACGCAGGCAGGTCAGGCTCTTAACCCATCCGCGCTCATCCCCTTCGATGGAAACGGGATTAGTTAATAAACGGAATTGGATTCCCTCTTCTTCCGCATGTTCAAGCTCTTCTTTACGGGCCGGCATTTCATCCCGGGAACGACGGTAGATGATGTAGACATTTTCAGCGCCTAAACGTAAAGCTGTACGTGCAGAGTCCATGGCAACATTACCGGCACCCAATACGGCAACATTTTTTCCTACTTTTACCGGAGTCGCATATTCAGGGAATTTGTAACCCTTCATCAAATTCGTCCGAGTTAAAAACTCATTTGCGGAATAAACCCCATTTAAGTTCTCTCCCGGGATATCCATGAAGTACGGAAGTCCGGCTCCGGTCCCAATAAATACGGCATCATAGCCATTTTCCATAAGTTCATCGACAGAGGTGATTTTACCAACAACTTGATTTGTCAGGATTTCAACGCCCATTTCCTTGAGGTTGTCAATTTCCGTTTGTACAATTTCCTTTGGCAAACGGAACTGGGGAATTCCATACATCAGAACGCCGCCGGCAACGTGCAAGGCTTCAAAAACGGTCACCGCATGTCCCGCTTTTGCTAAGTCACCGGCGCAAGCCAATCCGGCAGGACCAGCTCCGATGATGGCGACACGTTTACCGCTCGGTTCAGGCTTTTGAACCTCGGATTTACCAGTTTTCATGCCGAAGTCAGCGGCAAAACGCTCCAGCCGGCCAATTGCCACAGACTCTCCTTTGATCCCCAGAATACATTTGCTTTCACATTGATTTTCTTGAGGACATACCCGTCCACAAACTGCCGGCAGGGAATTTTTAATCTTCAGGACATTACCAGCTTCCTGGAAATCCCCTTCTGCAATCTTTTTAATGAACTCAGGGATAAGAACTGACACAGGGCATCCGCTTATACATTTAGGCTTTTTACATTGTAAGCAACGCTTTGCTTCCTCAATGGCAGTTTCTTCTGAATAGCCCAAAGCGACCTCTTCAAAGTTATGTGCTCTGACTTGAGGTTCCTGGCAAGGCATTTCATGACGAGGGATTTTTACTTTTTTCGTGCTTTCAACTTTTTCTGTCATTAGTGATGCCCCCCTTCTTTACCACAATCACATTCCAGGCGTGCCTTAGCCTGGTTTTCTTCATCCTTATAAAAAGCGAGGCGTTTCATAGCTAAATCAAAATCAACTAAATGTCCATCGAACTCTGGTCCATCGACACAAGCAAACTTGGTTTCATCGCCGACACTAATCCGGCAAGCACCGCACATACCTGTCCCGTCAACCATAATTGGATTCATACTGACAATTGTTTTGATGCCCAAAGGCCGGGTATAATCAACGACAGCCTTCATCATAATCATAGGACCGATCGCCCAAATCGCCTTAACTTGATGTCCTTGAGCTAATACTTCGGCAAGACCGTCTGTAACGAACCCTTTAACCCCTTTACTCCCGTCATTAGTGGCAATGACAACTTCACTGCTTGCAGCGTGCATCTCATCTTCTAAAATCAATAAATCTGCACTTCTTGAACCTAAGACGGATATCACATGATTTCCAGCCTCTTTTAAAGCCCGGGCGATTGGATGGACAGGAGCAATCCCTAAACCTCCGCCAATACAGACAACCGTGCCATAGTTTTCAACTTCTGAAGCAACTCCCAGCGGACCCACAAAATCCTGGAATTGATCCCCTTCATTCATGCGGGTAATGATGGCTGAAGAATATCCTACATCTTGCACAACAATCGTAATAGTACCTTTTTCCCGATCAAAATCCATAACTGTCAGTGGGATACGCTCACTAAGCTCATCTACACGTACAATGACAAATTGCCCTGGTTCCACTTTCGCGGCCACGGCCGGTGCATTGACATCCAGCAAGGCAATACCGGTTGCCAACAATCTTTTTTTAACAACGTGGTACATGTGTCTCCTCCTCAATATAAGTTACTCGCTATTCTTAGGTTAATTCGATATGTTTATTCATTTTTCCTTCATAGATCCCAGTATAATTTTTAAAAAAATTGAATTATCTTATCTTTAAAAATATGAAATACGCAGATTTCTGTAATAAACTTAGCATAAGATTCCCCTTGCAATTATCCGACTATTCTAAATATACAGATTAATGACGTAATAACTTACTCCCTGCCTTATCGGCCGTGGTTTTTTATAAATTAACTTTAATCGGAGCCCTTTTGTTCTACTTTCATAGCATTATCCACAATCCGATCTAAGATACCGTTTACAAACTTTGCAGATTCCTCTCCCCCAAAGCGTTTAGCTAACTCGATTGCTTCGTTGAGGCTTACTCTGCCTGGTATATCCGAACGGTAAAGAATTTCATACGCAGCCAAACGCATGACATTTCGATCCACTTTCGCCATACGGTTAAGCGTCCAGTCTTGAGCAAATGAAGAGATTGTTTGATCAATCTCATCCTGATGGGCTATTGTTCCATCGACAAGTTCCTGAGCAAAGTTTCTGCTGGGTTCAGGAACCACAAATTCCTCAGCCCAACGTTGAACTTCTTCAGCTGTATTCATCGGTTCTTTCGTCAGGTCCCTTTGAAAAAGCACTTGCAATGCTGTTTCACGGGCTAATCGTCGACTCAAGAAAATTCCTCCCTAAGTAACTTGAAATTTTGAACTATAAATTTTAGAATTTGTTAAAATACTTTTCCAACCATGTCGAAATATCTTTACGATCATCCTGCCGCTTTCCTAAAATAAATCCCAGCGTCGCAAATAAGGCCAATACCAAGGTCCTCCAAAAACCAAGGGTAACCAATAGCAGTCCCAACAAAAAACCTGCTGAAGTTCCGAAGAGCTTTCCCGGATGATTGTCTAATGCCCAAACTAAAAACTTAGAAATCTTCTCTCCAAGGCTTAACCAAAACCCACTCATCGGACTCGTGCTGAGCGGACCTTTTCTAACTGACGGACCAGCACTTTCACCTCTGCCACATTGATTCCCGTATAGTGTTCGACATCCTCCTTGACCTTGGACAAAATTTCCTCAGATAGTTTGGGAATTACAACACCCTGTTCAAACTGACAGGACACTAGAATTTCAAGCCCGGCATCACGTTGTCTGAGACTTGATTTTACTTGCACCACTCCAGACACGGACTTGGCGCTTCGGGCAATAATTTCTTGGAGTGCATCCAGAGAAATACGAATATCCCCATCTTTCGAAGATGTTCTAAATGAATCCTCGGCGGCACTTTGGCGCGGCCGAATAAACAATAGTAATCCCAGCAAGAGTAAACCTCCCGCTACAACAGTACTTTCCCAGGGATTGGCTCTTAGCCAGTTCAGCCCCTGAGCCATCAGAAAATATGGAAGCCCCCATCCTGTGGCAATAGATAATAACCAGATCGCCGTAAGGATTAGAAGCAATCCAAGAATATAAGCAAACATCGTCGTCCCTTCTTTCAGAAACCCCCCCTGGTGGTTCCAGGGGGGGCCTTCTTTACTTCAGACGCAAATCTTCCTCTTTGGTTTCCGGCAAAGGTTTAAAATTGACTCCTTGTACATGAACATTAGCTTCTACCACTTTAAGACCAGTCATACTTTCAATGGCATCTTTGACAGCCTCCTGAACACCCATAGCCACATCTGGAATAGAGACACCATACTCTACTACAATAAATAAGTCTACTGCTACTTCATGTTCACCAACTTCGACCTTAACCCCTTTAGACAGGTTTTTATTTCTCCCTAACATGTTCGCCAGGTCTCCCACCAGACCTCCGCTCATGCCCACTACGCCCTCCACCTCAGAAGCGGCTAATCCGGCAATAACCTCAACCACTTCATCAGCAATTCGAATAGATCCCAGGGAATTATCTGATCCTAAACTTTCCATGCCCTCACCCCCCGATTCGAAGTTCGATAGAACTTCGCACATTGCCTTAAGTACCTATTGCACTTTTCTCCAGATAATCAACTAAAGTATAGATGGAGTTAACACTCCATCTATACTAAGTTTCCATTATCTACATGACGTTGATATTATACCAAATTAAGGCGGATGTAGCAAAGGTTATTCGATATTCATAATTCATCCTTCCTGGTTCGTAGTTCGTAAAACGAATGTCGAACTAAAAGTCACGAATTCTACTTTGAAAAGAAGACCCTAAAGACATTCAGAAGAATCCCCAGACCCGCAAGCAGGGCAGCTTCGTCCACAGAAGCGAACCCATGGCATGGAGAGGCGGTAAAAGCCCACAAGACGGTGCGGGGAGACGTAGCCACGGGTTCACATCAGGTACTACCCGGAGGTTTGGCACGAAAATGTCCGGTGGACATTTTCGCCGAAGCGGCTATCCCCAAAGAATACTTATCCGCTGAAGGTAGCTCCCGCACCGGCGAGTGGGCGAGCCTCGGAGTGCTGAGTGAGCGGATGTGGGCGAAACTGCCCGACCCGGGAGCGCCCTCTTTATCATCCTCTGATGGTACCGCCTTAGCGGCATGTAGATCTACTCTCCCAGGATACGGCGCTGAATAAAGTTCGTATACACTTCACCCCGTTGATAGAAAGCATTGTCCAATACTTTCAAATGGAACGGTATTGTGGTATGAATTCCTTCTATAACAAATTCCTCGAGGGCTCGTTTCATTCGGGCAATGGCCTCCTGTCTGGTAGCGCCCCAAACAATCAATTTTCCAACCATCGAGTCATAATAAGGAGAAACCGTATAGCCTTGGTAAACCGCACTATCGACACGAACCCCCGGCCCGCCCGGAACATGGTAAATATTGATCAGCCCTGGCGAAGGCATAAAGTTCTTATCCGGATCTTCGGCATTAATTCTGCACTCTATGGCCCAGCCCCGAAGTTGAATATCTTGTTGAGTATAGCCCAGCGGTTCACCTGCGGCTAATCGAATTTGCTCTTTCACTAAGTCAAGCCCTGTTACCATTTCTGTCACCGGGTGCTCAACCTGAATGCGTGTGTTCATTTCAATAAAGTAAAAGTTCCCATGCCGGTCCAGCAAAAACTCAATCGTTCCAGCGTTCGAATAGTTTGCTGACTTGGCTGCTTGAACCGCCACAGCCCCCATCTTTGCTCTCAATTTCGGATTAATGGCACTTGAAGGGGACTCTTCCAGAAGTTTCTGATGACGTCTTTGTAAGGAACAATCCCGTTCCCCAAGATGGACTACATTACCATAGTTATCCCCTAATATTTGAATCTCTATGTGTCTTGGCTCCTCTACGTATTTCTCAAGGTAAACCTCAGCGTTGCCAAATGAGGCCTGCGCCTCATTCTGAGCCGCCTGAATGGATTTGCTTAATTCCTTGGCATTCTGAGCAACTCGCATTCCTTTGCCCCCGCCGCCTGCTGAGGCCTTAATTAATACGGGATAGCCAATTTCCTGTGCTACAATTGCAGCCTTCTTTTCATCTGTAATAATATCTTTTGAGCCTGGAACTACAGGAACCCCGCCCTCAATCATCGTTTTTCGAGCCATAGCCTTATCCCCCATCGTTTCAATAACCTGACGGGATGGCCCGATAAACGTAATATTACACGATTCACATATCTCAGAGAATCGGGCATTTTCAGATAGAAAACCGTAGCCGGGATGAATTGCATCAGCACCGGTTAATTCTGCTGCACTAATGATGTTAGGGATATTAAGGTAACTCTTGGCACTTGACACAGGGCCGATACAGACCGCTTCGTCTGCTGCCTTGACGTGCAAGGCTTCCCGATCACCCTCAGAAAAAACAGCGACAGTCTCAATATCAAGCTCACGACATGCTCGAATAATGCGCAAGGCAATTTCTCCACGATTCGCGATCAGGACTTTTTTAAACATGCTTTTGTTCTCCTTATTTTTCAATGACGAATAACGGTTGCCCATATTCTACAGGCTGTCCGTTCTCTACAAGAATTTCAATCACGTTTCCTTCGATTTCCGACTCGATTTCATTCATAAGTTTCATGGCTTCAACAATGCAAACCGGTTGTCCCACTTCAATATGCTGGCCAACTTTTACATAGGGAGCGGCATCAGGGGACTGTGCACTATAAAACGTCCCTACCATGGGAGACTTAATCGTTTCTGTGTTCGCGGCAAAGACGGGTTCCGGGGCGCTGCCGGAAGGCTCAACACTTGGAGTGGCTTGAGCAGAAACATTAGCTGCAGCCAGCGGAATTCCCTCTTGGCGTGCAACGGCAGTTACAGGAATAAGCGCACCTGCACTTGGTCCTTTGCGGATCGCTATTTTGACTCCATCACTTTCAAGGTTTAACTCACTAATTTCTGTCACATCTATGATCTGGATTAATTCTTTAATTTCTTGTAAATTCAATTTCGAATCCTCCTTAGTTAAGAACGCGGTTCGGGTTTCCTTGACTGCTTTCGGTTCCATTCTGGATAGAACACCACGTTCCCGCTCTTCAAAAAACTTCTTGGCTACTTGAGGGAAAAGAGCATAACTCACAACATCTTCAGCAGACTGAGCAAAATCAATGCTGTCGAGTTTTGCTTTCACCATGCCAGGTTCCAAAATATCTGCCGGCCGAACCAACAATGGCTCCTCATCTCCGATAATTTTGCGCTGGATCTCAGAGTTTATAGGAGCTGGAGGACGGCCATATAACCCCCGCACATACCCTTTAACTTCACCGGGCACTAATTTATATCTTACCCCGCTGAGGACATTTAATACGGCTTGAGTTCCGACAATTTGACTAGTAGGGGTTACTAACGGCGGAAATCCTAATTCTGCACGCACCTTGGGAATCTCTTCTAAGACATCATGGATGCGCTCCAAGGCCCCTTGCTCTTCCAATTGGGATACCAGATTAGAAATCATCCCTCCCGGAACCTGATGTTCAAAGACCCTCATATCTGAAATCCGAGTGATACCACGCTCGAAACCACGGCTTTTACGCAGTGCTTCAAAATACTTGGCGATACGGAATAGTTTACGTATATTTAAGCCCGAATCAAATTCCGTTTCTTGAAAGGTCCTAACCACGGTTTCAACAGGAGGTTGGCTTGCGCCAAAGGCTAAGGGAACGCTAGCGGTGTCAACCACATCAACCCCTGCTTCAGCTGCCTTTAAATAGGTGCCGACAGCCATGCCACCAATGTAATGGCTGTGCAAATGAATCATAATTCCTAACTCTTTTTTTAACAAAGAGATTAATTCATATGCCTTGATCGGAGTGAGCAATCCAGCCATATCTTTGATACAGATGGAATCCGCACCCAGTTCAGCCAGCGCCGTGGCAGTTTCCAAGTAATGTTTCGTAGTATGCACCGGGCTGATTGTATATACAACAGATGCCTGAACATGAGCCCCTGCTTTTTTAGCTGCCTCTATAGGAACAACCATATTTCGGACATCGTTTAGAGCGTCAAAAATCCGAATAATATCAATCCCGTTTTTCACACTCAGCGTCACAAATTCCCGCACAACATCGTCCGGGTAATGCTGATACCCGACTAAAGACTGGCCTCTTAGTAACATTTGCAAGGGTGTCTTCTTAACACGGCTTTTGATTTGTCTCAGACGTTCCCAAGGATCTTCACCTAAAAAACGCAGACATACATCAAAAGTAGCTCCACCCCATACCTCTAACGAGAAATATCCCACCTCATCCAGTTCAGTTAGGATGGGCAGCATATCTTCCGTAGTCATCCGAGTCGCCCAAAGACTTTGATGAGCATCTCGCAAGGTAGTATCTGTAATCTTAACCGGTTTCACTGCCTTCATCCCCTCTTTTTCTTATACCCATTCTTAAGGTGTCTATAATAGGCGCTCCTGAAATGCATATGTACTATTATATGGGGGTGACCTGCCTTTTTCAACAAAATGAGCCCAAGTATACAATAAACACCTTATTATGATCACTATTTATGTATTTAAGCTTAATTATGTTTCCTAATTTAACGAATACGGCAAATTAAAAAGCTGTCTTCCATCATAAGGTGACAGCTTACAAGTAATTTAATAGGGAGCAAGACACTAGTTATCCTTTAGGTTTCTAAGGACGATACACAGCAGTTCCTCTGGTCGAAACGGTTTAGCTACAAAATCAACCGCACCTCGTCTTAAGGCTTCCATAACAATATTCTCGTTGGCAACTGCACTACATACAACCACTTTGGCTAAAGGGTCAAAACTCAAGATTTCCTCAAGAGCAGCTAATCCGTCAAGTTCCGGCATAGTGATATCCATGAGGGTCAGGTCCGGATTATTAGATTTAAATTGCTCTACAGCCTGCTGACCGTTTTCAGCCTCGATAATGTCCGTTAAACCCTGTCGAGCAAGAATCTGACTAATCATTAGACGCATGAAACTGGCATCATCGGCAATAAGAATTTTGCTCATTCTCAGTGCTATCATCCTCTCGTCCCGGGACTATAGTCCTATTGATTCAATATAATTCGCTTTGATACAGTCATTTTCCTGCTCAACCTTATAGAACTTTTTAACGGAGATTTCACGTTTTAGCTGATACTGTAATCTTATCTAAACGAACATTCGTCGTCCGAACGACAATATCTTGAATCAGACTCACTTCATGAGGGGTTAAATTTGCTGCATACACGATCACGGTCACATGTTCTGAACAAACATCTGCTACGGCATCTTGAAATCCTTTAATCTTAAGTAAATTTTCAATTTCTTCCTCTTGTTGAATTTCCGAACTAAGTTCCAGCCATTTTTCTTGGGCTTGAGTTTTACTTTTTTCGACAGTTGAATCCAACAGCTTGGCAAGCATCGCTTTCGCCTCTTGGCGTACCTGTTCTCGTTTTAGGCGATAATTAACAAAATAGTTTCCGCCTGAATCATTCGGCTTGACGGTTTCTGCTTGAAACTGAATTGAAGGGTCTACTACCGGAGCATTGACAGGAAAACTGGCTTGTCCCGAAAGATAGGTCTGTGGTTCGAAGGTCATCAAGCCAACTCCTAATGTTCCCAGTAAGGCCGCCACCCCTAAAAGGCAAACTAATCCCAGCCGCGATTTGTGACCAACAATTAAAAGCACAGGCCTGCTCAAACGCTTAAACATCATACTCCACCCATTGGCACAACCGTAATTCTGGCACTTTCAATGTTTAAAAGGGTTTGCACCGCCGTATGAATTCCTTCTCTTACTTTTGGGTCCCGTGCACCCTCAGCTATCACTAATACCCCCCCAATTTCCGGACGATCTTCCATCGCAATAACCGGTTGGGAAGCACCATTAGGCATGACTACTTGGTGATTTTCCGTAATTTCCGTAGTTTCACGAGTACCCCCGGTTTTGTCAGTCTCTTTATTCGTTCGTTTTGTGACATTATTATTACGCACATACTCACTTTTAAGCCCTGTCAAAAAATTTACCGAGACTTGAACCTTGCCTACCCCTTCCATCATTAAAATATTAGTTTGGAGTTTGCTCTCTAATTCTTTTTCTAAAACCCCGATTTTAGTCGTCGGACTTGCAACCGTTGTTACTGCAGATTGCGTTTGTTCACTTTGAGGAGGGGCTATTGGCCCCTTGCCGAGATAAATAAAAGCCATCCCCACCGCTGCAAGAGATACTAACCCTACTAACATTTTATCAGACGAAATTTTTTTCATCCACTCCATATTGAGTATACCCCCTTTCATTACTTTACATGACCGCTAACCTTCCTGAACAAAAATTTTCTCTTTAGCCAAATTCATAAATACGGCAACCCGCTCCCTAACCTCTTCGGCTTTTGGAGATTGAGCTGTCATTGGGGTTTGTGATTCCCCGATAATAATGGGCTGTACCGGTTGAATCGTTTCTTGGGCAGACGTTAATAACACATTCACCTCAGCAATTAAAGGCTGATCGATTATCCCCCCTGCTCCCTCTTCAAATTTAACGTCAACCTCCGCATCCCCGACGCCTGAAATACCTAATACCAGCGCTTTAATTTGATTTATCAGAATCTGACGATATTGTTCCTGAACTGCATCTCCTCCAATTTTAGCCCCTTGCCCTTCAACAGCTATGGCAGGCAAATCCTGTTGGGTTGTCGCTGTCCAAGCCGGAATATCCATCGACAAAGGAGTTTTTAGAAGCGCAGTAATTGGAGTGAGGACCGCCGAAATCACAAATAATCCCATCACCATCTGGACGAATCCGCGCATTGATTTATTGGGCAGCAGCATTTCCAGAAAGGTGGCTATCAATAAAATGATCGCTAAATTGCGTACGAGCGTTTGCAGCGTCTGCACGGCACTCTCCTCCTTAGTGCAACATCACCGAAAAAGTTCCCGTTCCTACAGCCACTGCTACAGCCATAAAAAACATGACTGCTACAGAAGCAACTGTAACTAAAATGAAAATTAAACTTTTGGACATGTCCTGAAGACTATCCGCAAGCGGCTTTTCACCAAGGGGCTCAATAAGAGCAGCCGAAATACGGAAAACCAGGATCATGGCTAAAATTTTGATCAAAGGTCCCAAGCAAATAATAATGATGGCCAATAAGGCAACGATACCCACCGCATTTTTCAGAAGCAGACCCGATGTAATCACTAGTTCAACAGCATCTTTAAAAAATTTGCCAACAACCGGGACAAGATCGGCAGAATACTTGGCTGTACGAAAAACAACGCTATCTGCAACCCCTCCGGTGACCCCCTGAACCGTCATGACTCCGATAAACACCGTCATAATCCCGCCTAAGGCAACCTTACCTGCGAATTCAAACAGTCCGGCAAGTTTACTGAGCTTAAATTGCTCAGAGATATTGTTAAAAAGCTTAAGCACGGCTGCCAGAAAAAAAAGCGGTAAAATCACCGTTTTGATAATCGTTGCTAAGACTGTCAAGCTGCCCATAATCAGAGGTTTAAAAAGTGCGGCACTGGTCAGATTCCCCATGGTAACTAATAAGGTCAGAATAACCGGAAACATGGTTTGCATCAGACCGACCATTTGATCAATGGCTCCGGTAGCGATGTCTAAAGACTCTTTGAAGGAGGTTATCGCCAGACTTAAAAGAACCAGATAAGTCATGACCTGAGCAGTCTTTCCGACGCTTCCGCCAAAAGCTACTTGAAGTTGTCCCAATACGGCACCAAGTACAGCTAAGATGAGCAGTTTCCCAATCAAGGGCGCTGTCCCTAAGACCTGATGACCCAAGACCGACAGCAACGTCTTCCCTAAATTTTCCGGTTTCAGGCTCAACTCTCCGCTCTTAAGCTCTTCAAACGTACGAATTAACGAAAAGCCCGGCATCGCTTTCTGAACATCGCTGTCCAGCTGTTCAAGAAAACCCCGCATTTGGCTTAAATCGACTTCCTGCAAAAGGTCTGCCTTAACCGGGGATTGAGGGGCTGCCTCATCAGCATAGACCGGAGAAGTTGTCCCACTGAAGAAGAAAACTAATAATACCAAACTGACGATGAATCGCGGCAAATACATCACCTCACGGAACGAGTCGTACCAATGACTCTGTAATGGCTACAATAATAGGAATCGCTAAAATAATAACTCCGACCTTCGCGGCAAGTTCAATCTTAGTACCTAAGGCACTTTCTCCTGCATCACGGCAAATTTGGGCTCCGAACTCTGCAAGATAGGCCACACCCACAATTTTTAAGATGATCAGCAAATAGTAGGAACTAATATTGGCTTGGTCTGCAAGAGTCTGTAATAAATCCACAACAACTCTGATTTTACTGATAATAAGAATAAAGATTGACGCTCCTGCTAATATGGAAAGCTGCAAAGCAATTTCCGGCCGGATCTGCTTAAGAACGACACTAAGAATTGTCACAATCAGGGCTAGTCCCACAATCTGCCATATCTCCACATTTCAGCCCCCTAATAAAGGTTAAAAACACTCTTAACCAGAGTAAATAATTCTGCGATGGACTGTACTACGATATAGAGGACCACTATAACGCCCATAATTGTAACACCCTGAGCCATTTCGCTGCGCCCGGATTGATTCAATACAGAGGCTAATACCCCAACCAAAATACCAATTCCTGCGACTGTAATGATTAAGTTAAAGCTCATTACCCCGACTCCTCTCCATGGTTTAAATCAAAATGAGCACTCCTGCAATTCCGCCGAGAAAACCTAAATACGACCACATTTTCGCTTGTTTGCCCGACCAGATCTCTGCCTGTTCCTTTATCAGACTAAGTTGCCGTTGCACAAATTCAATTTGTTTGTGCTGCTCTGTCCGGTCAGACCGTCCTAAACCTTTGCCAACATCACCAATCACCAGCCAGTCTTCTGGCTTTAAGCAAAAATGAGCATTCTGAGCCATCACTGTTTCTTTCCAAGCGGTACTTGCTGACTCACCCCGCTGCAATCGTTCCTGCAGTTCTGCAAAAAACCCTTGCCAGGGTGTATCCGTTCGTTCTTTCAGTATGTTGAACGCTTCCGGCAAAGGGGTTGCTCCCCAAACGATTTCAGTGTCTAAGAGGGCCAAGGCCATCGTACATTCCCGTAATTCTATGGGGCGGCGGCGAATTCGGTGAGCGATCCACAGCCCCAGGAACCCACACCCGGCAATGAGCGCAATACATCCAATCACCACCATCAAAGGATCCTCCCTGTTCTGAGATCATAAACTCCTTCTATCGTGCCCGGTCCATGCTGCCTGCTTAAAACAACCAAACGCTCAAACACACCTTGATCCAACAGATTACTTATCACAGGTCTGCTCCTCGCCTCCTCTATCGTGCCGGCATGAGCCGTACTAAGAATCTGCACCCCTGTACGCAAGGCGTCCGCAATAGCGATAACATCTTCCCTATGCCCAAGCTCATCCACAGCCAGCACTTGAGGGGACATGGACCGAACCATTATGCTCATTCCCCTGGCTTTTGGACACCCGTCTAAAATATCCGTCCGATATCCCAGATCATAAGTCGGGACCCCTTGCCACATCCCGGCAAGTTCTCCGCGTTCATCCACAACTCCAACAGTCTGCCCTCTTAAGCCTAACTGGGGAACCCCGTTGCTGATCGAACGAATAAGATCCCTTAAGAGAGTTGTTTTACCGGCACGGGGAGGGGAAATCAAAAGCGTATGAAAAATCCCACCCTCTTCATCTAATAGCAGCGGCAAAATTTTCAGACCCAATCCCGGAACATCCCTGGCGATACGAAGATTTAAGGATGAAATGTGCTTGATTGTCTGAATCTGACCCTGTTGGAGGACTGCCTCACCGGTTATACCTACTCGATTTCCTCCGGGAAGGGTTATAAAACCCTGCTTTAAATCCTCTTCAACTGCATAGACCGAGCTATAGGTCATCCTTTCCAGAGCACAGACCAGATCTTCGGATTTTATAAAGTAAGCTTTTTGAGGACTTGTTACGCCACCATTCTGGTTTATAAAAAGATCCTGGTTTGACGTCCGAACTAAGAGCGGCTGTCCCACTCTTAAGCGCAGCTCTTCAATCTCATGAAAGGCCACACCCTTAAGACCGACTAAAATTGAACGGATATCATCCCCAAACCACCTGACTATGTCCGCCCATAAAGCTGCACACTTATTAAGCCCAGGAAGGTTCTCTTCCCTTTGCTTTGGTATGGTCTGCGGCGCTTTCGGGCTCACTTTGGGTGTCTGAACGACAGATAGAGTGTAATGCAGCGACACATCAATGCCCCCCTTGATAGAAGGTATGTCCTACTTATTAATTTTAGACATGAATCCCTCACAAAAAGCGAGGAAGTTAGCCCCAAATTAATAAAGCCGGCACATGGCACTCATGTACTCGGCTTTACTGGCTTGGAGACGGCTATAGATTTTTACGATTTGTAAAACTAGTTTGAAGTCCGAACAAATAACCTTTCGGCCTCTTCTGAAGGGACTGCCTTACAAAAGAGGTATCCCTGCATCTCATCACAGAGCTTATCTTCAAGAAAGGTCCTTTGGGTATTCGTTTCCACCCCTTCGGCGATCACTTTTAAGCGTAAGTTTTTAGCTAGCTGAATGATAGCCGTGACAACTTCTTCCCCATTTTCTCCCTTGCTGATGTCCTGAATAAAGCTCTGATCGATCTTCAAAGTATCAATCGGCATGCGGCTCAAATAATTAAGGGAAGAAAAGCCTGTACCGAAATCATCTATCGAAATCCGCACCCCTAGCTTTTTAAAGGAATTCAACATCTCGAGTGTAGGTTCACCTTTTTCCATCGCGATACTTTCCGTAATCTCCAGCTCCAGCCATCGCGGATCCAAGTTAGTCTCCTCCAAAATTTGCTTAACCAGCTTAATAAAACTTGGTTCTTGAAATTGCCGGGCAGAGATGTTAACCGACATACGCAAAGGCGCAAATCCTTGATTCTGCCATTTCTTATTTTGTGCACAAGCTGTACGTAAAACCCACTCTCCAATTGGCAGTATTAACCCGGTTTCCTCCGCTATATTGATAAATGTTGCCGGGGAAACCAGACCTAATTCCACTGAGTTCCACCGTATGAGAGCTTCCAGTCCAACAATTTTTCCGCTCTTTAAATCAACTTGAGGCTGATAGTACAGGATAAATTCTTTGCGTATTAATGCCTTACGAAGACTGTTTTCGGTCAAAAGTCTCTGATTGGCTTTAATATTAAGCCCCTCCGTAAAAAACTGGCAGTTATTCCGCCCCTTCTCTTTAGCATAGTACATGGCCGTATCCGCCTGCTTCACCAAGGACTCCGGATCGCCGCCATCGTTTGGATAGAGACTGATCCCTATACTCGTGCTTATGTAAACTTCTTTGTCCTCGATGATAATGGGTTGTTCAAAAACTCCTAAAATCCGGTCCGACACCAACGCTGCTTCTAATTCATCGTTTATTTCCGGAAGTAAAACTAAGAATTCATCTCCTCCCTGCCGGGCAACTGTATCTCCTCCGCGCACGGTTTGGCGAATTCGACCTGCCACATTTTTGAGAAGCTGATCACCAAGATTGTGCCCCATAGTATCATTAATTAATTTAAAACGGTCCAAATCCAAGAACATGACCGCCAGCTTGTTTTGTTTACGCTTAGCCTGAGCTAATGCCTGCTTTAGATGTTCATAAAAAAGCAATCGGTTAGGAAGCCCGGTTAAAGCATCATGCTGAGCTTGGTGTGTCAGCTCTTTCATATGATTTCGCTTATAGCTGACATCACGAAATACTAAAACCGCACCAATAATTGTATTATCTCTGTCACGTATAGGGGCAGCCGAATCCTCAATTGCCAGAGCAATTCCGTCCTTATTGATCAGGGCGGGATTGCTTGCTATACAGATAACTCTTCCTTCCCGAAGACTGCGGACAACCGGACTTTCAAGGGCTTTCCCTGTTTCTTCATTTACGATATTAAAGACTTTTTCTAAAGAAAGACCTATCCCCTCTGCCTTGGACCAACCTGTTAAGGCTTCAGCAACGGGGTTCATATACTCGATGACCGACTGAACATCCGTAGCGATCACAGCATCTGCGATGGACTCAAGAGTGACTTGGGCACGTTCTTTCTCCAGCCAAACTTCTGCTTCCGCTTTCACACGTTCATCTTCTGCTATTTTACGTTGAGAAATATCCCGAATAAGACTTATAATAATCGGTTTACCATTTGAGGTTGCTCCTTTAGAACTAATGTCAATTGGAAATACACTTCCATCTTTGCAAACATGCCTAAGCTCAAACTGCATCCCTTGCGGTGCGTTATGGAGGAAGTGAGGTACGGTTACTTGGTCTTCAGGCAAGCGCAGCTTACTGACAGGCATATTCGTCAATTCCTGGCGAGTATAACCATAACGCTTCACAGCCGCCTCATTGGCATCGATGATTTGTCCGTCGGGACTAATAAATAGGATGATATCTAAAACCTCATCTGCCAAAAGCCGATAGCGCTCTAAGTTAACTCGATCTCTAATCAGGGCTTTCTCAGATTCCTGAAGGGAGTTATATCCGAATTGAATCAGGAAATAAAGCAATATCGCCGTAAGTAAGACAAAGAGCCCCCCTTTAAACGTAGACAATCCGAGGAGCGTCTGTGAATCCAAATCAATTAAGACTAATAAATGGTCTGAAAAAAGAATCCATAGCAAACCTACTACCCCATACAGAATGGTAATCCGTAAAGGAGTGACCTTGCTTAAGTTCCGTTTTCCATTATGCGGCATAAACAAGCACTCCTTTCCCGCTTGCTTGATTATTCTTCAATATCATTCAATATTCCTGCAAATATACTTAGATTCTGCAAATATCCTAAATTAGTTAAGAGCGCTTCGGTTTTTATCAATCCCCAGCGCTCTAACCTTAAGTTTCTGAATTATTCAATGAGTCAGTAACACAGGCAGGATCATAGGCCGTCTGCGAGTTTTATCCCATAAGTATTTGCCGAGGCTATCCCGAATATTGGCTTTAATAACTCCCCATTCCATTTGATCTTTCTGAATTTGTCTTTCCAGAGTATTTAATACCTCTGCCTTAGCTCCGTCCACTAACGTTTCTGCTTCTTTCATAAATGTGAACCCTCTTGAAATTATATCCGGACCGGATAAGATCCTGTAAGGTTTAGCCTTAGAAATTGCGGCTACAACCACTACTACTCCATCTTGCGCCAATTGCTGGCGATCTCTCAAGACAATCTGCCCTACATCTCCTATACCTAACCCGTCGATATAAACACTTCCAGCTTCTACAGGTTCTCCGAATTCCATTCGATCTGTAGAGAGTTCAACCCGTGAACCCAGCTGAGTTATTGCGATGTCTTGATCCGTATAGCCTAATGAGTTTCCGATTCGTTTAAAACCAACTTGATGGCGGATTTCACCATGATGAGGTATGAGGAAACGTGGCTGAGTGAGGCGAATCACGAGTTTGATCTCTTCTTGATTGGCGTGTCCGGATACATGAACCTGTCCCATATCTTTGGTGACAACTTCAGCTCCGATTTGATATAGATGGTTTATTGTCTTGCCAACCAGTTTCTCATTTCCAGGTATTGGGGTTGCCGCCATGATGACCATGTCTCCCGGTAAAACATTGATCTGCCGGTGAGTTCTGGTAGCCATCCTTGTCAAGGCTGCCAGCGGTTCTCCTTGACTTCCGGTCGTAAGCACCAGCAACTTCTCAGAAGGCAGATTAGCCACCTCTGAACTAGGGACTAAGATACTTTCATCTCTTAATTTTAAATATCCGAGCTCAGTCGCCGTTCGAACCACATTTTCCATACTTCTTCCTACAACGCAAACCTTACGGCCAATATCCGCGGCTGCGTCAATCGCTTGTTGGATCCGGTGAATATTAGAGGCAAAGGAAGCCATTATGATTTTCCCTTCAGCCCGTTCGAACCACTCTCGCAGCGTTTTCCCGACAACCATTTCCGACACAGTAACCCCCGGCCTCTCTGCGTTTGTAGAATCGCAAAGCAGGGCAAGTACACCCTCCTGCCCCCAAGCTGCCAGCTTGCCAAGTTCCATATCCTGACCATCGATTGGAGTATAATCGACTTTGAAGTCTCCGGTATAAATCACCCGGCCTACCGGCGAATGTAAAGAATACCCAACAGCATCGGGAATGCTATGAGTAACCCGAAATGCTTCTACTTCAAAGGCCCCCGCCTGAATTGGCTTACCCGGTTCCAGAATATGCATCAGCGATTCAGGGTAGGCCGCTCGTTCCTGAAACTTTGCCTGTACTAATCCCAGGGCCAATTTAGTTCCATAGATTGGGATGTTCAATTTTGGCAAAATAAAGGGAAGTCCGCCAATATGATCTTCATGTCCATGGGTGATAAAGAGGCCTTTAATGCGCTCGCGATTTTTCTCCAAATAAGAACTATCGGGAATCACTAAATCAATACCCAGCAATTCATCATCCGGGAATTTTACGCCTCCGTCAATAACAACTATGGAATCCTCGTATTCAAAGACAAGCAGGTTTTTCCCAATTTCTCCAGTCCCTCCGAGCGGAATAACACTAAGCTTTGACGTCTTATCAGGCAACATAAAAACACCTCCTATGGCAGCACTATTACTTTGCCCCATAGAAGGTGTTTTCATGTTTATAAGTATATACTTTTAAAGCACTCTGGTTTTAGTTCAGTGAGTCCCAGTCTAAAGCTCAGGCTTCTTAGAGATTTCTGCCTTCCGGCAACCTAAGCCCGTTGAACATAGTTTCCTGTTCTGGTATCAATAATAAGAAGGTCTCCCTCATTGACAAAGAAGGGAACTTGCACTACAGCACCGGTCTCCAGAGTCGCTGGTTTTGTACCGCCGGTAGCTGTATCTCCTTTGACCCCTGGTTCAGTAGCTGCAACCGTGAGCTGGACAGAATTGGGCAGGTCAACTCCAATAACCTGTGTACCAAAGAAAAGTACCCCTAAGGTCATGTTTTCTTTCAGCCACTTAACACCGTCTCCGATTTGTGCATCTGTCAAGGAGGTTTGCTCATAGGTTTCCTTATCCATGACAACAAAGTGTTCTCCATCTTTATAGAGATAGTCCATCTCACGGCGTTCTACATGCGCTTTTTCAACTTTTTCTCCGGCATTAAACTTCCGCTCTACGACTCCGCCCGTCTTGACATTTTTCAGTTTAGTACGCACAAATGCCGCACCCTTACCTGGCTTAACATGTTGGAATTCAACCACTGAAAACACATCACCATCTATCTCGATGGTTAACCCAGTCTTAAAATCATTTGTTGAAATCATGTCAATACTTCCCCCTAAAAATTTTATTCCAAAACAATAAAGTCTTTCGGTGCTTTTGTTAAGACTTCACAGCCGTTTTCAGTTACCAAGACAATATCTTCAATCCGAACACCGCCCCAATCCGGGATATAGATACCCGGTTCGACGGTAACAACCATGCCTGGTTTCAGAATACGCTCTTCCCGTTTATTAAGATTAGGGCCTTCATGAATAGCCAGACCGACCGAATGTCCCAATCCATGTCCAAAATAGTCTCCGTAGCCTGCTTGTTCGATAACCCCACGGGCTACAGCATCGACCTCTTTTCCGGATTTTCCGGGTGCAACAGCCTGGATTCCTGCCAATTGTGCTGCCAAGACAGTTTCATAAATATGACGGTGCTTGTCCTCAGGATCTCCGATAAACACTGTTCGCGTTATATCTGAACAGTAGCCCTGATAAATCGCTCCAAAGTCCATTGTCAGAAACTCACCTGATTGAACCCGCTTAGAGCTGGCGGTCCCGTGAGGCATACACGAACGAACACCCGAAGCTACGATAAACTCAAATGAACCTCCGCTTGCACCAGCCCGCCGCATCGAAAATTCTAAGTTCAAGCTGATTTCTTCCTCAGTCTGTCCGCTTTCGATGGTCTTCAATACTTCATTAAATGCATTATCGGCAATTTTAACAGCTTGCCGAATCAATTCAACTTCGGAATCATCCTTCACTGAGCGTAAATGACTGACAAGATCCGGAAGCGACAAAAGTTCCCCTTGCGCAAAGGCATCCTTAAGTTTTCCAAAGTCCAGATATGTGACAAAGTCCCCTTCAAATCCAACTCTTTGGGCCTGTTGCCCAACTTCTGCCAATTTTGAAAAATGAGTCTGTTGTCCGGCATCAATGATTTCAAAATCAGGGGCCTGAGCCTTAGCTTGTTCTATGTAGCGAAAGTCGGTCAATAATAAGGCTTTATCGAATGTGATGTACAGTGTGGCTTCTCCGCCGGAAAACCCGCTTAAATATCGTCCATTCTCCGGGCGCATCACAACATAAGCGTCTATATTATCCTTAAGCATCTGCTGACGCATTTGTTGCAGGCGACTCATTGATGTTCCCCCTTTTCGTAGTCGTGGTTCTTGGTTCATAGTTCGTGATTTGTAGTTTCCAAAATTCATGCATCAGCCGTTCGGACTTGGTAAGCGATGGCATAACGCAAGGCTAATTCATACCCTTCAGCACCCAGGCCCGAGATTTGTCCGATACAGACCGGGGCAATAACCGAATTGGCTCTGAACGCTTCCCGTGCATGGATATTGGATAGATGTACTTCAAGCGCAGGAACTTTCACTGCACTAATAGCATCCCGAAGGGCATAACTTGTATGCGTCCAGGCCCCGGGATTGAGAATCAAAAAATCAGCAGGCGTTAAGGCTTGAATCCAATCTAAGAGATCTCCCTCATGATTCGTTTGCCGGCATTCGACGTTAATTCCCGCCTCATTAGCTATCCTCAATATCTCCTGATTGATCTCCGCCAATGTGCGTGATCCATAATGCTCAGGTTCACGAAGTCCCAGCAAATTTAAATTAGGACCGTTGAATACCCATATCTTACCCAATTTATCACTTCCTCAACTCGCCTTTAAAATTTTAACACAATTTCCTACTGTAGCATAGTATTTTCGTCAAAGAGGCGGCATGAATCAAAGTAAACGAGTGCGAAAAAATCTTCACCCATAACAAAAATGTCGGGCAACGTTTCACACTCGTCTTGTCACTCTTGTCACTCCTGTGTTGTCTGCACCGCGGGTTTCCCCTGTTCCGCTTTGTCCCCATCTCCGCTCATTAAGCGAGGGGAGAGCACAACATTCAAGTTACTTAGCATGATTTGTACTTCTGTTGGTCCACATGGTCCGGCGGGCTGGATTTTACGTATTTCAGTTCTTGGGAGTATTAAATGGATTTCATGAGGAGTTTTTGGTTCACCGATGCGTCGCAGACGAACATGAACTCCTTCGACTTCCATTTCGACTTCGTCTAAATATTCTCCGGCAAACTGATGTCCCTGGTCTTCACTAATATCTGCATATTGCTCAATCCCTTTAGTCCCTTTAAATTCAGGGAGAACAATTTTTTGCCCAATTTGAAGTCTAAGGGGATCAACATTCGGGTTGATCTGTAAAAAATCCTCACAGGTCCCGCCCCAGCGTTGAGCTAAAGCATGAAAATTGTCCCCGGGTTGAATGCAATATTCCCTTTTCACGTCACATTCCTCCTCTCCTTAGATTATGGAAGATAAGGAATGTCTTGTTACATAAAATTCATTAACTTATATATCTTACCAAATTATTATTCTCCTGTACAGAAGTAGATCTGGAGCAGAGCTTCTCCACCTGGTTCCGCTAATACTACTTCCTGAGCATGAATGCCGACGCCTTGCATTTCCTCAAGTTCTTTGAGAGATGTGACGATTCCTTGCCATTGCCCAAGTAAACGCAAACGAACTAAAGCGTAATCAATACTCGCACCTTTTCCGGCCTCCCGCCTTTCACCAAACCGTTCGACATTTACCGAAACCACGTTCACGCCTTGGTTTACAAAGGCATTACGGCATTGCTCAATCATATCAGGCAATTGATCCATTGTAGGAATAATAGGGCTAGTATAGCTTACTCCCCTCCTCAATACTTCTTCCCAATGTATCTTATCCTCCTGTAAGGAACTCAGTCGTAAATAGGCGGGCTGACAAAGCATCAGAAACACCATGATATTGCAGGCGAGAACTCCAATAATGACACCCCTTAGACTACGCGGGGAGAGACGTCGCCAAAGAAATGGCACAGAAGATTCAGTGATTGTTTTATCCTTGATCTCACTTAAGAAAAAAGCCATGGTAACCGCTCCTTCACACTGAAATTTTTCCCGTGAAGCAGAGGGGTGTTAAGGAAGCGAAAGCAATGTTTCCTCCCTTCTGCTGCGACCATATTTTGCACTCAAAGCAAACTCAACATTGTCTGGCTCCGTCACTTTATAACTAGTCAAAGCCAGCTCTTCCCAGCCTAAGAACCGTAAATCCCGGATCGTTGTTTGAACACTCTTTGAGCCAATAGCACTTCCACGCACAGACAGGATATCTTGTTTAAAGACCACCTGCTCAATATTAAGTCCTGTTTCCGCCAAGCCATAAACTTCGGCCAATCTCTCTCCAATTTCTTCTGAGTGAACACTCACCTTATTCCAGGCCGTTGCGAGCGCTTCCTGACTGTTATTCTGCTCATCAACCTTTAGTCCTTGACTTGAAAGCTGATTTACCTCCTGCTGCAAAGGCATCGCCATGTGAGAGAGAGAAACCCCTATTAAAATTTGTATTATTAAAAGAAATACGACCAAAAACGCTAACCTAAGGTAAGTTCGCTGAACTTTCTGTTCAGAAGTCGGCTGACGCCAAAGGTTAAGCCCAGGACGCCGCGTCAAAATTCTAAGGGCATAGCCAACTGCCACTTCACCACATCCTGGGCTGTCTTCAATCACCTTCTGCCACGGATCGGGAATATCCCTTAGCCCGGCTTGTTTAACTGTCAGGCTTTGAACAGAATCTGCCAGCCTCCGGGCCAGTTTTTCTGCTGCATAGTTCCCGGTCCAAACCAAACTTTTCAAATTAAGATCTTGGTACTGTGTTCTATAGTACAAGAGAATGCGGTTTATTTCGTTTTCCCATACTTCGACCTGTGCACTTAAACTTATCTCCCTCTCATCCTCTGCGGACCCGAGATTCAACGTTAGCTGACCAAGTTCATTTTTCGCAGGCCAGGGGGATAAAGTACGTATATTTTCAGGAACTATCCCCCGAAATAATACCAATTGTAAACTCCCAGACTCCCCCTGAAGGTAAAGCGCATCTTCCTTTGCCTCAAATCCTAAGGCTTGACCTAATATTGAAAAACCAAAGTCCACTTCAGTAATTGTAAAGCCTGCTTGTCCGAAGATAAAAACATAATGTTCAAGGAGACTTCGCCTTGCTGCGCCGAGCAGAACTTTGAGGTTTTTGTGCTTTTCTTCAGAAATGACCAGATAATCATATAGCAAGTCCGATCTTGCAATCGAAATTTCTTCATCGACCAATAAAGACAGTGCCGATGTTCTGTCGCGTTTAGGAAGCCAGGGCAGGGTATAGGCTTGAATAAATCCTTGCTGCAGTGAAATAGCCAAGTATACCTTCTGATACTTACCTGAGTTCCTTGACCTATAGGTCAATAAAATGTCAATTAAGGAGTTCTTGTCACGCACAGTTCCCTGTTCAATGATTCCAGTCGGTATTGGAATGCGGTCATATTTGACTTTTGCAGAACTATGACCCGGTTTCCAGAACGAAGAGACCGAAAAATCAAAAACTCGAATTTCTCCATTCGTCAATTCAAAGACCACGGAATTTTTTTGCATGAAAACCCCCCCTTTATCGAGGTTCGAGGTTCGAAGTACGGGGTTTGATTATTGCAGTATCAATCAGAGCTAGCACTCGGATAGATCGAACATCATCTTACCCAAGTCCAATACCAGTCAAAAATTTGGGTTCCCCATAATAATGTTAGAATTGCCCCTAAGGCCAGATAGGGTCCAAAAGGAATCTGTTGACGAAAGCGCTTTTGACCAGTCATAAGGAGGACGGTCCCAACGAAGGCTCCTGCTAAACTTCCCACAAAAATCGCCAGGAAAATTGACGGAAACCCTAAGAAAGCGCCCATCGCCGCAGCCAATTTAACATCGCCCAGACCCATTCCTTGGGGATAAACAAGGGCAATAATCAGGAATATTCCTCCTGCGCCCAAAGCACTGAGCAAGCTCTCCCAGCCAGCCGGATTTCCCGGTATGAAAAAAGACCCTAATAAGCCTAACCCCAAAAGGGGAAGGGTGAGCACATCCGGTAAACGGAAGGTGTCCAAATCAATAAAAGCTAAGGCGATCAAAACCGCTACAAAGACAAGGTTTAGAACTAAACGAGCCAAATGAATACCCATATATAAACTAAAGGATGCTGTAAGAAAGAAGAGGATACCGGTTAAAAGTTCAACGGCCGGATAACGCCAGGAAATAGAAGCCTGACAGTTACGGCATTGCCCTTTTTGAATGATAAAGCTGAGCACCGGAATTAATTCCCAGGCCCGTAAAGCATGCCCGCAAGCAGTACAATGAGAACCGGGGGATACAATGGATTCTCCCCGCGGGACACGATATATGACTACGTTCAGAAAACTTCCAATTACGAGCCCTAAAAACCCTATTGTTATACTCATCAAGTACAACAACTCATACCTCTTTTCTTGATTTATGTATATTGAACATCAACTATTGGGTATTTATCTAAACATTTAGTTATTTTTTGTGATTCCTTAATACATTAATTAGCCGAGGTCCAAAGAATCTGTGTTAAAGTGGAATCATAGACTCGAACTTCGGCACCCAACCCATTGGCCGACAAATAGACCATAATTAAGTTTGTGGGTGATGCAGTTGTATTATCTGGAATAACAAGTAGCGTTTCATCTGCACCATCTTGCACCAGAGCTTTGACACCAAAACCTTCTTTACCCTCTGCGACCTGTTGAGTAACTGTTTTGTCTAGTTTACTTATGTATTTGGGAATAAGTTTCGTACTTGTTACAGTTCCTTCATCTGCAGTAAATTCTGTGCTTTTCGGATACACCCCATTTTCAACCTGATAACGATCTAAGGCCGCTTTAACCTGGTGCGCTGTGGCTATATCTGCTTTTTGCCGTGCATTTGCAGTACTTGAGACCAATTTTGGGATCGCAATATAGGCCAGCGCAGCAATAATAATAATGACAGCCAGCACTTCAATCAAGGTAAACCCATTGTCCCGCTTAAGATGATTCATCTCAATACCTCCTTAATACCCTGGAGTCTTTTAGGATCTTGAGTAAACTAAACTTATCTGCGGTCACATGTTTATAATTTCATTGTTATCCCGGACCCCTTACTTTTTGCTTCTTCCGGCGTTCGACTTCTGCCATGCAATTTCTCTTTATTGAAGCTTTGAACTCAAATCAATCATCGGAAGCATGATCCCACCTGCAACTAAACCGATCAGCCCAGCTATAACAAGAATAAGTGCCGGTCCAATCATACGCGTTGAACGATCGAGCTGACCCTCAAGTTCACGGCTAAACATTTGCGTAACATAATGGAGCATCTGATCCAACTCTCCGGCTTCCTCGGCGACCCCTATCATTTCAGCTCCTTCCTTAGGAAAAATTCTACTCGCACGCAACAAAGGTGCCATTCGTTTCCCGTGACGAACACTTAGTACAAGTTGGTTCGTTAACTCCAGCATCTCAGGACGGCGCAGCATTCCTGCTGTGAGACGTAATGCTTCCAGTAAGGGAATTCCGGCCGCCAATAACCGACCTAACATCCGGCTAAACTGAACTAAATCTCGTAGATGGAGAACTCTTCCGATGAGAGGGAGGCGACTCAGCAAATTCTCAAGACGAATTTTCCAGTGATCGGGTCTCGTGAATCTCAAAATTAGTAATCCACAACCGGCCAAACCAAGGACACTCCACAAAACGCAGGGAAGTCTTTGACCGCCGGCAAAAATGACTTTAGTCAAAAATGGCAAATCTACAGCGCCTACACTCAAAAATAGTTTTTCGTACATCGGGAGAACCCAGACAGAGAGGACGTAGATTACTAAGATCACAGCAACCAACAAAAACATCGGATAGGCAAGGGCAGACTTAATTTTTTGTTGATAAACCTGTTCCTGATCTAATTCATCGGCGATTTCAGTCAGCACCTTTCCTACAGTCCCAGTGTATTCACCCGCTTTAATCATTGAGAGTACAAAGGCGCTGGGAGCAGAGGTAAGATCGGCTAACGCCGCTGACAAGTCACTGCCTGTTTCTACCCGCTCCTTAACCTTATGCCATTGTTCTTGCTCAGGCGTTAATTTTTTCTCATGGCAGGTCATCATTTCTAAAGCCTGAAGCAAGGGAATCCCCGCTTCTAATAAAGTAGCCAAGCGGCGGGCGAAGCCGCTCCACTTGAGATTTGTTCGATTTAAAAAGAATACGTTGTTCAAATTAAGAGCAGAACGGACCCAGACCGGGAAGTAGCCTTCCTTCCTTAAGCGTGACTGAACCTCAGAAAAACCATCTCCCGACCATGCCCCGTACTGAATTCTTCCATTTTGGTCAACAGCTTTCCAGATGAAACGTTTCCCACTCATCTCCTTAAGTTATCCGGACTCTGGAGCTTTTCTTTAGCAACTTCGTAAGCCACCAGACCCCTTTGGACTAAATCCATAATAGCTTTGTCCATGGATTGCATTCCTAACTTTGCATTTGTCTGAATCACGGTCGGCAGTTGATGGGTTTTTCCCTCTCGGATCAGGCTCCTCACCGCAGGTGTGGCTGTCAAGACCTCAATAGCTGCGGCTCTTCCTTTGTGATCTGCCCTGGGAAACAATTGTTGAGACATAATCCCCTGCAGAACCGCTGCCAGTTGTACACGAATTTGCTGCTGCTGATGGGGAGGGAAAACATCAATCATACGATCAACTGACTGGGTGGCATCATTTGTATGAAGCGTGCTGAAAACTAAGTGCCCTGTTTCAGCCGCCGTCACAGCCGTCGAGATGGTTTCCAAATCCCGCATCTCACCAACTAAAATCACATCCGGATCTTGTCGTAAGACGGCCCGAAGCGCATTCGAAAATGAATGCGTATCATTGCCAACTTCCCGCTGATTGACTAAACTCAGCTTATGACGGTGTAAATATTCGATCGGATCTTCGATCGTAACAATGTGACAAGCCCGTGTACGATTGATATAGTCCAGCAGCGAAGCCAGAGTTGTCGATTTTCCGCTTCCAGTCGGGCCTGTCACCAAAACCAACCCTTTATGCAGTTTAGCCAACTCAATACTTACAGGCGGCAAACCCAAGTCTTCCGGGCTCGGAATCACAAAAGGAATTAAGCGAATAACCACTCCAATAGATCCCCTTTGCCGAAACATGTTAACCCGATAACGCCCGACGCCGGGCAAGCTGTAAGATAAATCCAATTCACCGGATTCAGCAAACCGTTTAGCTTGGTTTTCATTCAGCAATGAATGAGCAAAGGTTTCTAAGTCAGCCTGAGAAAGTTTTTCCGCCGTTTGTTGAATCATTGCACCGTTAATACGAAAAACCGGAGGGCTCTCCACCGTCAAATGGATATCTGACGCCTTTTGTTCTCCAGCTAAAACCATAAGTTCTTTAAGTGACAGCATCTTGTTCGTCTCCTCTTATCCTTCTATTCTTGAAGTAACCCGCAATACTTCCTCTACCGTTGTAAGTCCTCGCCTGACCTTCAACAGCCCGTCCTCATAGACCGTGAGCATTCCTGAAACCATGGCTTGCTGCTCAATCTCTCTGGCATTTTGCACGGAAAGGACCAGTTCTTTAATCTCCTGATCATAGAGCATAAATTCATGTATCCCAATTCTACCTCGAAAACCTGTTCCCAGGCAATTCGGGCATCCAACCGCCCGATGCAGCTGAAAAACCGACTCCGGTAATTGCAGGGCCCTTTTTTCCGCCTCGGAAACATCCTGCAGGATTTTACAATGCTCACATAGTCGACGCACTAAACGTTGGGATAAAACCCCACTGACCGCAGACGCCAGCAGAAAGGGTTCTACTCCCATATCGATGAGTCGAGCTAAGGCCTCGGCAGCTGTGTTTGTATGTAGGGTTGATAAAACCAAATGCCCGGTCAGAGAAGCGGTGATAGCGATTGACGCAGTTTCTTCGTCACGGATTTCCCCAATCATAATGACATCCGGATCTTGCCGCAGGATATATTTTAAGCCGACAGGAAAGCTGAGTCCGGCCGGAAGATTGACTTGAACCTGATTCACTCCGGATAGTTGATATTCCACAGGTTCTTCAATGGATATAATGTTTTGCTCCTCAGCATTTAATTCCCTGAGCAGCGCATAGAGAGTTGTCGTCTTTCCGCTTCCCGTTGGCCCGACAACTAATATCAAACCATTAGGGCGTTTCAATAAAGCTTTTACCCCTTTTTCAACCTCTGAGCGCATACCTAAATCATTGAGGGAACGTTGAGCCATCTTCGGATCTAAAATTCGCACCACTATTTTTTCTCCATATACTGTGGGCATTGATGACATCCGCAGGTCAACCGTCCGAAGTCCTGCCGTGAAGGTCATTCGGCCATCTTGGGGAAATCGGCGTTCTGCAACATCCATTTGAGCCATCACTTTTAAGCAAGAGACGATCGTTCGGGCGACCTTAGCAGAGAGAGTGTGCTTACCGATTAATTTGCCATCAATACGATAGCGCACAACAAACTCACTTTTGCGAGGTTCCCAGTGAATATCACTAACCCCCTGCACAACCGCCTCATGCAATACGGAATACACAAATTTAAGGATTGGGGCCTCGCCCTCTTGAGAATCGCCGTCTGTCGTTTCAGAAAACTCACCTGACCGGGCTGCCTGATCTTCAACGACATGGTCCGCGTAATGCGCAAGGTGTGCAACAGACTGTTCTACGGTTAAAAACTGACGAATGGCTGCTTCGATTTCCCCTGCCTTAGCGAAAACCGGCTCAATCTCTAACCCCGTAAACATTCGAACGTCGCGAAGAGCTCGTTGGTGGGTAGGGTCAAGCATGGCGACTCTTAGGGTCCCAGATCGCTGTTCCAACGGGATAAGAGTATAACGGCGGGCCATTTCTTCAGGAATCAAGCTTGCTACAGCAGAGTCAATGATGACCCGGGTCAGGGAAACTTGCGGGATGCCCAAATACCGGCTCATAGCTTCTAACAACGCGGCTTTGGACAAAACACCCGTACGCACAAGCACATCTCCAATTGATTCTCCACTTTGGAGTGCTAATTCTAATCCAGCTGACAATCCCGCCTTATCTACATATTGATTAGCGAGCAAAAACTGACCCAATTCATGTTGGTTTATCATAATCTCACTAATGCAACTCCTGATAGCTTATTATGACCCAGGTCCCATTATCCATCTGTAATCGTTCCTCAATTTTTCGAACAGCTAATCCGGCAAGTCCTTTCGATGTCACTTTGTATTCTCCTCCGCTCAACTCAATTACTATATCAACCTGACCCGTATCGAAGGACAAGTTTCCCCGCCGCAATCCCGGATTAGCCGGCAAATGAGCTTTGGCCCATTCAATCCCTCCTTCAGCAAGATAGAGGGCTTGTCTGCTTTGGGTTTCCCTTTTCACCATGCGATATTCGGTGTTAGCCTTGAGATAGCTTTCCATTCCTAATCCTGAAAGGAGTGTTAAAAGCAAAAGAATGAGAAGGCTGACATAACCGGACGCCCTTGGCTTGCTCAAACTAATACAGGTAATGGCTACTCCTTCGGAATTGGAGGATAGATTCTTTGCCGAACAGTGCTTTGCCAAGTTGCGGTTTGTCCATCCATATTTGCTTCCAAAAAGATCTCCCATAACCCAGGTTCCACCTCCACGCATTTCCACCCAGTCAGATAACTGGCAACTGGTTGGGAAACCCCCAAGTGTCTCCAGTACAAATCGTTCTTCCCATCCCGGTCTAAATCATCCATAAAATAGGAATCAAGCGTTGGCCGAGGGTTTGTATCATCCCGTAAAGGCAAAACCTGTAATACTTTAGAACCCGGGGTCCAATTTGCGGTTTCAGCCGTCCTTATTGCATCAGAGACCGTTTTTCCTGCCGTCATGACGGCATAGTGTGCTTCCAGGTAATTCTTGAGGGCACGTGATCCCCGCCACTGATCTGTCAATAATCGCATTGAAACCATTAGAAAAATGCCCGAGATTAATAACGCAAATATAACCTCCATAAGGGTTAATCCACGTTCTGAATGCCCCCTCTTACTCAACAGCATACAGGCTCTCCAGCTTGTATCGGTGAGGGTTGCCCCGATCCATCCAACGGACTTCAACACTTACTTTCAAAAGTTCCGGGATGTCCTGCCATTCTGAATGGATTAACCATTGGAATTTCCCTTCTCGTCCTTCCGCTGTCCCGCCCGGGATACACACATTTGCTGCCAAGCGATCCATCGTTTTTTGGGCGAGGTTAGCCCCCTCCATCAAACTTGCAGCCTGCCGGGCTTCAGAAACCGCTCCCATCGACAATCCAAAAAGGACCGCAAAACCTAAGGAAAAGAGAACGAGAGCTAGCAGCACATCAAATAAAATATATCCGTTCCTAGGTACGAAGTTCTTGTTTGGGATGATGACTCCCTCCTTATGGTCTCCCATAAAAACGTTAAATCCTTAATTACCCGAAACATTTTTGACTCGTCCTGACAAATCAAACTCATAGCCCTGCTCTGAATCGAAAGGATTGATTAGGATTTCATCGAGATACGGACCTTGCCAATGACTCACACCCCTCGGCGACTCCAGCAAATCACTAACGCTGAGCGGATAAGTCCCCACATCAATCCGATAGAGCTGAGCAGCGCCTTCGATTTTTTGTATGTTGACTCGATTTACGTGCTTGCGAACGTGGTTAGAGGCCGAACCGAAATGCGGTGCGGACAAGGTTAAGATCAGTCCCATTAGAAAGAGGACGATTAGAAGTTCCCATAATACGAAACCAGCATAATTCCTTCTTATTACATAATTTAACCTTCTCAAGGCTTATCCACATCTTTCAGCGTCCGAAATCGTCATTCTCTCAACTATAGTTCTTCTTGATTTCTCTGTTTATAAGGAAATCCCTTCCACTCTCGACAGGTTCTCCTCGAAAATAACCTTAACTACTATTCTTCTTTGTTATAGTTTGCTATGCACTAAAGCCCTCTGCAAAAAGACATATTTCCCAGGTTAAAAACAAAAATCTGACAAAGTTTCTTAAGCGCTTTGTCAGATCTACCTATTTATTAGTTTTATTAGTCCAAACGGACATTATGTTATGAAATAACCTGTTTCCAGGCAGCTAGGATTTCTTGATCGGTACATTCCCTGGAAACAACCGCTTGCCCAATTCCTTTAGGCAAGATTAAAATCTTACGTCCCCCTTGGTTTTTCTTGTCCGCTTGCATTCGTTCCAACAAAGCCCGCGGGTCTTGCCCAGGGATCATAATCGGCAAGCCAAACCTATTCAGCAACTGTTTAATCCGATCAACCTCCGCTATAGTCATTAGACCTTTTGCGTTAGCCAGATGTGATGCTGCTGCGATTCCGATGCTCACCCCTTGCCCATGAGTTACACCGCGGTAGTTCATCTCAGTCTCCAGGGCATGTCCGAAACTATGTCCCAGATTAAGCAAAGCGCGTACTCCTTGTTCGCGTTCATCTTGGGATACGATGTTCACCTTCACAGCTGAAGAGCGTACCACCATTTCGCTCCAAATGGATTTTTCCCGCTCCTTGATCCTCTCTTCTTCATTCTCAAAAAACTCGAAAAGGCTCCTGTCTGCAATTAAAGCATGCTTAATGCTTTCTGCTAAACCATTTTCAACTTCTTCCCAAGGCAAACTGTCTAAGGTCGAGAAATCTGTCCAAACCGCCAGGGGAGGATAAAAAGCACCGATTATATTCTTGCCAAGGGGATGATTCACAGCTACTTTTCCGCCAACACTGCTATCCACTTGCGCCAACAACGTGGTAGGGACTTGTATCAAACGAATGCCCCGCATGAAGACACTGGCAAAGAAACCCGCCAAATCTCCAATAACCCCTCCTCCCAGGGCAATGACAAGGGTTTTGCGATCCGTTTCGCATTCCAGTGCTGCCCTTGTTAACTGACTTATTCGCTCCAAAGACTTTTCTTGTTCTCCAGCAGGAACAATTATCTGATTTACACGATAGTCAAGCAGTCCTTTCTGGAGACGGTCTAAATAAACGTCAGCCACTACCTGATGGGAAATAATAAGAATATGTTCCACATCCTCAAACTGAAGGTGTAAGAATTCCCCTAACTCTTCAAGGGAGACTCCCAAGAACACCGGATAGGAACGATCTGCTTTTACATCAATCTTTGGCCACTTCTCTAAACTCATTTTCCTTCATCCTCTCCAGCCAGGCCAGAATCTCTCTGACAACTTCATCAATACTTTTTTTCGACGTATCCACAATATAGTCTGCCTGGGCGTAACATGCTTGCCGATCAGACCACAATTTCTCAATCACATCTCTTGGGCCTTTGAGAAGAGGACGATCATTCTTATGCCCTATCCGAGCGAGAATTGCTTCCAGCGAAGCGTGAAGAGCGATAACAATTCCATTCTGAGCCAAAGCATTCCAATTAGCCGGATTTAAAACTGTCCCCCCGCCGGTGGCGATAACCAGTCGTTCCTGCTGGCTAAGCCTTGTTACCACAATGCTTTCTTCTGACCGGAAACGGGTCTCCCCATGCCGGCGAAAAATTTCACTGACACTCATGCTGGTTACTTCCCCGATTTCATAATCTGTGTCAACGAAATCCCAAGCGAGCGACTGAGCCAGGCGCTTTCCAACCGTGCTTTTGCCAGTTCCCATAAATCCAATGAGAACAATGTTTCGCATGGAGATCCTTCCTCTCGTATTCGATATTAGATATTAGATATTAGATGTTCGAAAGTTGCTACTTCGAATATCAACCTTCATAAGACTTAAAACCGTATCTGGAGCAGGTCTCTTTTATAATCATCCCAAGCCGTTTTCAATTCTGAAAAGCTATCTGCAGGAAACTTTTCAAGGACCGCTTCGGCAATAACCCAAGCAACCACATGTTCTAAAACAACCAAGGCTGCGGGCACAGCACAGACATCTGAACGTTCGACACTTGCCTTAACGACCTCTTTTGTCTCCAGATGTACCGTATCTAAGGGTTGATAAAGGGTCGGAATCGGTTTCATGACCGCTTGGAGAATAATAGGTTCTCCGTTGCTCATTCCCCCCTCGATTCCTCCGGCATGGTTGGAGAACCTGCTAAAGCCTTGCCCCTCTACATAACGAATTGGATCGTGAACCTTGGAGCCCGGACGTTCTCCCGCTTCAAAGCCTAACCCAAAGGAAATCCCTTTCATTGCTTGGACTGAGAGGACAGCTTGAGCCAATTTACCGTCTAATTTCCGATCCCACTGCACATGGGATCCCAGCCCTGCAGGGACTTGATGCACTTGGACTTCCAGGAGTCCGCCCAAGGATTCTCCTTGTTCCTTTGCTTGCTTAAGCCTTTCCCACATCAATTGTTCGGCGGCCGAATCCCCTACAGACCAATCAGATTGTCTGACACGCTGCCAGTAGTCTTCCTGCTCATTACCAGTACGCTCTGCATGAACCCCGCCAACTGCCAGGACTTGTCCTCTGATCTCTACCCCCAAGGCAGTCAGCACCTGCCTGGCAATACTGCCAACAGCCACCCTCATAGCCGTTTCCCGGGCACTTGCCCGCTCAAGGATATTACGCACCTCTGTGCGATATTTAAGAGCACCTGGCAAATCCGCATGTCCGGGGCGGGGAGTCATTACTTTTCGGCTCTCTAAGTCGGCATCTTCTCTCCAAGTCATGATTTTCTCCCAGTTTTCCCAATCGCGATTCAGAATTTCTAAGGCCATAGGGGCCCCCGTTGTTAATCCTCCTCGAATTCCGGAAACGAGCTGAACTTCGTCTTGTTCGATAGCCATTCGCCCGCCGCGTCCAGGGCCTTTCTGACGTTCTCTGAGCGCCTCATCAATTATATCCTTCGAAATCTTCATTCCCGCCGGAAGCCCTTCGATAATTCCCACTAATTTCTGACCATGTGATTCCCCTGCCGTTAAAAACCGCACGTTTTTCCCTTCTCTCTGTCCATATCTAATACTCCCACGTTGTAAGCGGGTTTCATATTCAGCTGTCTACTTCTCCCGGATACGCATACCCACCGGGGCAACAACCACGCTTTTCCGCTCTCCCAATGAATTCTTCAAGGTGATGGTTGTGCCGGCACTTCGACCAAGAGCATTAAATCTTAATTCACCTTTGGCATCACCTGGCTGACCAACAAACTGGATACCATCATCTAAGTAAATATTCTTCATCATTTTGCCTTGCTTAAAAATTTGATAATGATGATCTCCTGACTGACAATAAAATTTGACAGCATACCAATTATTCTCAGCCATGGCGGCCTGCCGAGCATCCCGAATTTCCTCTAATAATTTGGTTGACTCGAAAGCTAAGCGTTGTTTTTCAAAGTTCACAGGAAGCTTAATAAGCAGATAAAATCCGGAGCCCGCTAAAAGAATTACAACAAGCAGTATTTCAAGCAGGGTAAAACCTAGATCACCGGCCTTTTCGATGCTCATTTCGCTCTTCCTTTACTTTTTTTACCTACACTCGCTCTGCGAGTCCATGTTTCAAGGCTTGCCGCATCTCCTCAATGGGAGCTTGTCCCCCGAACCAGAACTCCCATGCCAGAGCTCCTTGATATAAAAGCATCCTCAAACCATTTTGCGTACGACATCCCAATTGCTTGGCTTCTATCAGAAAAAGAGTTTCCATAGGGTTAAATATGATGTCGACGACAAGGGCTTGCTTAGAAATCCCTTCTAAGGAAAATGGAAAAGGTTCTTTATGTAACCCTATTGAAGTTGTCTGTACTAAAAGGTCAACATCTTTCAGCCAGTCTCCCGGGGCAAACTCCCCCGCTGTCGCCATCCCACCCTCACGCTGAATAATCCGAGCCAATTCATTGGCTTTTTCGGGGGTTCGATTGAGAATATGCAGTTTCATCCCTTGCTCTGCAAGGGCCAGAGCTATTCCTTTACCGGCACCCCCTGCACCCAGCAGAACCGCCTTTTTTCCCTGAAATCCATTAAGTTCCTCTTGCACAGAACGGACAAATCCATCTCCATCTGTATTGTGTCCAATCATTTGTCCCTCATGAATTTTTACGGTATTTACTGCCCCCGCTCGCTCTGCTTGCGGGGTAAGCGTATCAAGGAGCGCAAGAATGGCTTCCTTATGGGGAAGAGTCACATTCCAACCGGAAAACCCTAAGGCATGAAGACCTTGCACCGCCTCCCCTAAACGGTCTGCCTTAACCTGAAAGCGCTGGTAAAAAGCGTCAACCCCCAGCGCCTGGTAACCTGCATTATGCATATCAGGAGAGAGGGAATGCTGAATTGGGTCACCAATAACTGCATAGTGTTTTTCCACTGTTAACATTCCTTTACTATAGTGAAAAGGAATGGCTAAGCCATTCCTTTATGCTTAATGAATTTTCGGGCTGAAGGGTTCGGCTGAAGCAAAATGCTTCATCATCCAAACAAGCACTTTCTCCATCCGACGCATAATTCGTGTTCCGATAAACTCCCGATCATTAATGGGTGTTACCAAAATCGTATAGAGACCTAAACGATTTCCACCTAAAATATCCGTGAATAACTGGTCCCCTATAACGGCAGTATCCTTTTGTCCGGTTTTCAAAAGCTTCATCCCGGCTCGAAACGCTTTACGCCTTGGTTTGGTCGCTCCGAAAACAAAAGGTATCCCTAACCGATCGGCAACCACGGCAACGCGCTGACGTTTACTATTGTTAGACACCACACACGCGCGAATTCCTGCAGACTTAACTTTCTCAAACCAAGCCTCCACTTTAGGGCCCACTTCTACATTATTCCAAGGGGTCATCGTATTATCTAAGTCAATAATCAACCCTCGAATCCCATCCTGGCCAAGCTGTTCTACCGAAATAAGATCGAGCGAATTAGCTTGACGTGTCGGTCGAAAATACTCTAACATAGAATCCTCCAAAGTGCATAAGTTTCTATATATTATACCTTAGAGGATGCCGCAAGAGCAAGTAATGGACTTACCTATTTGAATCAATCTTCGCCATCTCTTCCATTAATTTTTGAATGGCCTTTTTTTCAATACGGGAAACATAGGATCTGGAAATAGCCAAGGCCTTGGCAATCTCACGCTGGGTACGCTTCGGGCTGTTCATCAATCCATATCTCAACTGAAGAACGAGCTTTTCCCTTTTGGTCAGCTTCTTAACAAGTTCGAGCAAAGCCTTTTGTTCGGATTCATTTTCAACTTTTAACGAGATATCCTCTTCATTCGAACCCAGAACATCAATGAGGGAAATTTCGTTACCCTCTTTATCCGTTCCGATGGGATCGTATATAGAGACTTCGCCCCGGGATTTTTTCAATGACCGCAAATGCATTAAGATTTCGTTTTCGATACACCGTGCGGCATAAGTGGCAAGTTTGGTCCCTTTATTGGGATCAAAGGTATTAATCCCTTTAATTAAACCAATCGTACCAATCGAGATTAAATCGTCCCCATCTTCCCCGGTTCCATCAAATTTTTTGACGAGATGAGCTACTAACCGTAAATTATGCTCCACTAACGTATTGCGGGCATTCTCAACTTCAGGGGTTAGAGTAAAGGGTTCAGTTTTACTTTCAGCCAGGATTTTCAGATAACGCCCTTCCTCCTGCTCATTTAAGGGCTGAGGAAAAGCATTATTATTGATATACGAGACTAGTAAAGTAACTCCCTTAAGAACGGAAAGTGCAATACTGACAAAAAAGAGTTCAGCGATCATCTTCTCCACCCCTTTCGCCTGGTATTTTAATACCTATGCTCAGAAGCAGAGAATTTTGCTTATCCATTAAGAAAATAATAAATCACACAACCAATACTAGGCCGCGACCGCTAATTGAGTTAATGTATGCAAATAGTTTGCTACTATATGGACTCTAATTAATTGCGTCAAGATTTAGGCGACCTTTACAATGCCCCTTTACTTCCTCCCAAGTCATGTAAATCCTAGTTATATCTTCTTCAATCAGCTGCCTTCCCGATTGAACTTCAATAAACTCTAAATCAGTGCTTGCCCATATTCCATGTCTGACTCCAATTGGAATACGGAACACATCTCCTGGCTTGACTCTAAAAATTGCATCATCAAGAGCCAATTCTCCTTCTCCATTTGTGATACTCCATATTTCACTTCGTTTGTAATGAACTTGATAACTTAGATTTTTACCCGCCGTTATTCCTATTCGTTTAGTCAAAACCTCTTGTCCATTTTCATATTTCACATAATCCAGCACCCGATACCAACCCCAGCGCCGTTCCTCAAACATTGGCCTCTGAATAGTTTCCTTAAGCAGATCCTTTACTTTTGGACTTGTTTCTTTATCCGATACCAAAATACCGTCCGGACTTGCAGCAACAATCGTATTCGACAAGCCAAGAACAATAATCGGAATACCCAACTCATTTATTAGATGGGTTCCCTCACAGTCTCCGCTTAAGACACCATTTCCGATAACTGGTGCCGAAATTTCATCTGATAAGGTCTTCCATGTACCTATGTCTTTCCATTCTCCTTCATAGCGCAGTGCAATTACCTTCCTGGCCTTTTCAACAACTTCATAATCAAAACTTATCTTAGGCAAGGCAGAATACTCGTCTTTCAGGCTTTTGTAATCCACAGGTAGATTATGCTTCTCGAGCTTTGAAATAACATAGCCTAATTTAAAGGCAAATACCCCACAATTCCACAGAGCTCCCTCCGCGATCAGTTTTAGCGCTTGTTCTCTCGTCGGCTTTTCTCTAAAAGAGCCAACCTTGACAAGCCTATGCTCTTGGTTTGATTCAGGAACAATATAGCCATGCCTTTCGGAAGGGTAAGTGGGCATAACACCTACAAGGGCAAGATTAGCTTCCGTTGCTGTAAGCGCATCTTCCAGTTCCTTGACCAGATCAAAAAAGCGGCTGTTCACATAGGAATCCACCGGAACTACAACAACCACTTCATTCAGGCCAACTTGTTTAACAGACGCTAAATATGCTGCAGCCAGAGCAATCGCCGGATAAGTATCCCTTCGTTCTGGTTCGACGATCATCTCAACGGATTCGCCCAGCTGACTTTGAATAATATTAACTTGAGATTTATTGGTAGAAATAATAGTAGACTTAGCTAAATCCCTAACTTTCAATTGACCCCACACTCGCTGAATCATAGATTCGCGTCCACCATGATCGTTTTTTAGGAGTTTCAAAAATTGTTTTGAACGAAAATTATTTGATAACGGCCATAGTCGTTTTCCTGAACCACCAGAGAGCAAAATCAGTTTCATTAATCAAACTCCTTATTTCCATTATCCAATGGCCTAACTATAGGTCGACGTTATTCTCGGTATCTCTAAAAGTCCACCTTCGATTCATCAAAAAGTTACTCACAGGAACCACTACTACTACCATACATTGACCAAATAGATAGTTCCATCTTAGAACATAAACATCTATGAACATGATAGCACTATTAAGACCGAGTCCAATAAGAGATACTATCGTGTAATAGAAGAATTGTCGCGAACCTCCATTTTTTATACGGAATGTCCATTTTTGGTTTAAATAATAAGAAATTAATAGAACCAATACAAATCCCGTGGCGGAACTTATAACCGGATCAAGATGAGTTAATTCGACTAATGCTATAACACTGGAAAAATGGATGAGTGTGCCTAATAATCCTACCAAACCATATCGAATGATCACAGAAATTTGAGTAGTTGACTCCTTTAAAGTGTCCATTCTTCTTCATTTCACATCCTTTTAATCTGGGCACTGGCGTCAATATTATCATTAGACCCGGAAAAAATGTTCTCAGTGACATTTTCTGCTAATCCATGAACTGTCTTTTCCCAGTAAAAAGGCTTGAAAATCAATTGCCACGCCGCCTTATAGGCTGCTACACTCATTAACATCCAGTATAGCGGGGTCAAGAGCGCGTACTTAATAATTCTAAAAGAAAGGGCATAATCACTTTTGGCGTGGAGTTCCCCGATAACCCTATAAACACCAGCGACATTGCTAAAAACAAACAGAAAATTACCTATAATCAGTTCAACTGCAGCAATATAATAAATTGGCCCAGGGAACATCATAGGAATCATGTGGTTATGGGTTAAATACCACAATAAGATTAACGTCCATAAGAAAGGATTGATTAGCGGAAGAAGCGGAGTTGCTAAAACGATTACTTGCAAACCAATCATTCCCCGGGTTCCAATTTGACGCCATAATCGAAATGGAAACCTCATATGAACGAACCAAGTCAACATATACCCCTTTATCCAACGTGATCTCTGTCTTATCCAGTTTCCAACGCGGCTATTCGCTTCCTCCCAAGTCCTCGAGTCAACAATGCCCGTTGTAAAACCTTCTCCGTATAACCGTATCCCGAGATCTGCATCCTCTGTGACATTATAAGGGTCCCAAGCATTCAGCTTTTTTAAAATCTCAGTTTTAAAATGATTTGAAGTGCCGCCAAGGGGGATGGGAATGTCCAATTGCATAAGCCCAGGCAACAATAGATCGAACCACATGCTGTATTCCTGGGTAAACCACCGAGTTAGCAGATTCTGTTCACTATTAAAATAATTCAGCTTGGCCTGAATACAACAACACGAATCAGGACTCCGATTAAATGCCAGGTGCACTTTCTTAAGCTGATCAGGTTCAGGCCTATCTTCAGCATCATAGATAACTACATATTTCCCTCTCGCATGAATTAATCCATAATTGCAAGCCTTCGGCTTTGTCTTCGGCTTAGAATGAGGTACAACAATACTCGTATAGTAGTATGGTAAGTCCATAGAGTTAAGGAGCTCCTGCGCCTCCACATCATCTTCCTCAATCAAAAGACGTATATCCAGCTTAACTTTGGGATAATCAAGCCGCTCAAGATTCTCTACTAATTTTCGAATTACACTGCTCTCTTTATACATAGGTACTAATATAGTATAGACCGGAAGATCACGTTCATCTATGGCAGCAAGCTCTTCATCCGAAAATCTTATTTGAGAGGTAGGACGGGTGCCACGAAAAATCATTAAGAACTTTAAGACCGATACGACGAAATAGGCAATTTGAATAATTATATTAATCGTTAAAAAAGTTTTAAATATATCTAAAAACATACCGATTATCACAACTATAACAATAATAACCAAACCAAGGGTTTGTCGTTTTGTGAGTACTGTCTGTGCTGATTGACCAGGGCTATCAATCGCTAATTTCTTAGTACTAATGTCCATCAGCTCACTCGAATATGCCTGTCTCCAAAGAGATTCCAGTTCCGTATGTGTTGCCAGTACTTGTTCTACATTATAGCCTAGCATTGATTCTAAAGAGTTGATTTGATCTTTGGTCAAAACTTTTTCTACGGCAACTACCACTTGATTAAGGCTTGTGTGCACAACAATTGCTTTATATTCACGTGCGATTTCTTCCGGGATTTTTGAGGAATAGATTGCAAACTGAGATCCAATCCGCCCAATACCCTGCTGAGATGCGATAACTCTGAACAACGTATGTGCTTCCACCAAACCTAATGAGAGAATAATATCACCTAGTAGACCGCCGCTTTTCCGTTGATACTCTAGGGCTAAACTCAGTTGTGCTTCAGTTAATATACCTTGATTAACCAGCATCTCGCCAAGCTTTAATTTCTGCGGAATTAGTTGAGATACTTCCTTAATTACACTCTCCTCTATCCAACCAAAATCAATCAAAATATTTCCCAGTCGGCCGCCATAAGTTTTTTGATGATTTAAGGCCTTTTTTAGCTTCTCTTCTGAGATTAAACCCTTTTGAACTAGTATATCTCCTAGACGAAGAGGGCTTTGACTGTTCATTTAACACCACCTAAATTTTAGAAAGTATAATTATTTTGTCCCAAAGAGGCATAAATGTTTGGGGTGGTATTCACTTTATTCGTCTCCTCACAATGCGCAAGGCCCTCATCAATGGACTGTGCCCATGTTCTTTGGCTAACTACATATCTCGGTCGGCCTTTGACCTCATCATAAATCGCCGCAATATACTCTCCCAGGATACCGATGCTCAGCATGATCATACTATTCATACATAGTAACAAAAGAATCACTGTTGTAAAGCCAGTTACCGCTATACCCACAAATTTCATATAGAGGGTTTGGATACCAAGCAAAACTGCACCTACAAAAGAAAGCATCCCTAATATTGTAACAAGGCGTAAAGGCCAGGATGTAAAGGCTACAACAGCATGGAGGGCTAAATTAACAAGAGTAATATGACTCCAACTTGTCTTGCCGTCGATTCGAGGAGCCACATCAAATTCTAGTTCAACTCGCGGGAAACCCAACCAGGCCGTCATACCGCGAAAAAACGTGATACGTTCCGGCATCTTAGCCCAAGCTTCAACAACAACTCGGTCCAAAAGCTTAAAATCGCTGGCTCCATGCAAGTCTTGCCTTGCTAACTTTTTAATAAGTCCATAAAATATCTTTGTACCAAGCCGATAACCTATAGATTCCTTACTACGTGACTTCTTTACGCATTCAATAATTTTTACGCCCTTTGTCCGCCATTGGTCAATCATTTGAGGAATAAGGTCCGGCGGATGTTGAAGATCCCCGTCCATAACGATAACAGCCAGTCCTCTCGCATGCTCCAAACCGGCGCATAAGGCCCGCTCCTTACCAAAATTCCTGCTTAAGCGGATACCTTCTAACTCTGGAATCTCGTCACGAGCAAGAGTAATTATTTTCCACGTATCATCAGTCGAACCGTCATCTACGACAATTAATTCAAAGCAACAATTAGCCTTTTGAATAAATGTAACGATGGTTTTAAGAGACTGACTCAAATGTTTAGCTTCATTCCAGACAGGGATAACTACAGATACTTCAACACCTGAAGGATTCATTCGACTTCGCCTCCTGTACTTTTGGTGACTTTATATAGTCTCCAGTTTCCTCCAAAGTCTTTGACAAGTTCCGCCCAGTCAACTCCGTGATAAAATAAGTTTGGATAAGTATTATTGATAGCGCTTATTACAGCCTCAGACCCGGGTTTTGGAATCAAGATATAATTTACTCCAAATTTTCTAGGGTCTGCGATAGCATCTTTAAAATAATAATCGCTAGTAATATAAAAACGCTTAGGAAAATGACTTTGCAGAATAATAAAAAATGCTGAAAATGAATCCGTTAGAATGATACTCTGAGGGTACTCTTTATCTAAATACTCAGCAACTTCAATATAATGTTTCCAATCATAGTAAGTCTGACTACGTTTTCCAAATGAGTTCTGCAGAAACGTATTTTCATCAGGAGCGATTGACGGCTGGGTAATAGCATATGAAAGAATACCGTAATTCACTATCATTGCAGCTAAGGGAATCATTATTTGCCATTTACGTTTAAGCTTACTCAGCTCATAAGGCAGCCAAGCAACCGAAACAGGCAACACATACATAAAATATCTCAGCCAGCCTAACGTCATACCTGCCATTAACATTACGATTTGCAACATCGGAATGGACATAAATAACCCAAGCAAAATCAGTGTGTCCCACTTAAAAAGTCTACGATTAAAAAGCCTAAGAATTAATATGGCTATTAATGGGGTGGAAAACACAGCAATTTTTTTAAGCGCGAAGTAACCTGCATTTATTGGATTATGAACCATAGATGCATACATGGGGCTGCTTAAATGTCCTTCAATCTGAGCTGTATTTGTGTATTCTCCGTTCAAAAAATTCAGAGGATTATCCATAATGATCCAGTTTAGCAAAACCCAAACGATCATTGAATAGCAAAGTGGTGGTGCTAATACCGACAGCATTCCTTCTGTTCTTGACCATTTATAGCGAAAAGGTCCTTCATCAGGAGGAGGCGGGTTTTTATGAAAAAACATCGTAGCAATCATACAAGCGAGAAACATACTAAATCCAAAAGGTACTGCTTCGTACCTGCACCAGAAAGAAAATGCCAGTGCAAAACTTGCTGTCACTAAGTCTCCCAGCCGATTATTATCAAGCCAATTTAAAAAACACACAATACTTGAGATTAGAAAGAATATAAAGGGTGCATCGCTCAAACCATTAAAGCCGAACAAAAAAATCATTGGGTTTAAAGAAAACAGCAAAGGAAAAACAACAGCACTCCAGCGCGGAAGACCTCGTTGGATAAAGGCATATGCTAAAACACTTGCAGTTAACGAAGCAAATATGGCGCTCATTAATAAACCTGAAATTCCCTTTGTAGCCATGGCTGGAATCCAAGGATAGAGCAATAAAAAAATCATATCCACCATACTTGGGAGAGGGTTCCACACAAATCCAATGGCTCCAAGATGAGGATCTCTACTATATAGTACATAGAAGGCATTTGCGACTCGACTAATTCCATCTCCATGATAATATCCAACATAAACGTTATAGTAATAACCTGCTAAGCATTCAAGCATAAACACAGTAATTCCTGTCAGCCATATTAGCTTTTTGTCTAAACGTTGGATTTCAATATCATGAAGATTTTTTTGCATGCCTTTTACCTCTATTGCAAGTTTCATTGGGATTCTCTGAGCAGTTTTTTGAATTACTGCTCAATTATTTTCTCATCCGTTAAACTTATAAGGTCTTGATGGCTTATCTTCTAGGACTCACTTATATTATCGATAACCTTATACAATCTCCATCTTGTTCCAAATTCCTTGGCAAGCTCTAACCAATCAGAGCCGTGATCATATAAATTAGGATACGCGTCATTGATAGCGCTAATAACGGATGAAGAACCAGGCTTAGGGACAAGAATATAGCTGACATTATATGCCTCGGGATCAGAAATGGCATTTTTAAAGTCATAATCACTAGTTATGAAAAAGCGCTTTGGATAGTTGCTATTCAATATAATCAAATATGCTGAAAATGAATCAACCAGAATATTACTAGAAGGATAGTTCTCATCTAAATAATTCGCGATCTCCATATCTTGTCTCTGGTCATAATAAGTCTGATTATGCCGCCCTAGAGAATTTTGTAAAAAAGTGTTCTCATCAGGGGCTATTGAAGGTTGTGTAATTGCGTAAGAGAGAATACAAAAATTTGCGATCATTGCAATTAGCGGGATCAAAACCTGCCATTTTTTCTTTAATTTACTTAATTCGTATGGCAACCAGGCAAATGATACTGGTAAAACATATAGAAAATACCTTAACCACCCTAACGAAGTACCCTTTATTAACATTATTACCTGCAGGATTGGAATAGAAATTATCGTTCCGATCAGAATTAGTGTATCCCACTGTAAGAAACGGCGATTAATTAATCTCAGAAGCACGATTGATAGAAATGGAGCCGAAAATACTAATACCTTTTGAATAGCAAAGACGCCAGCATTTATAGGATTATTAAGCATAGCCGCATATATCGGATTATTTAAATGACCTTCTATCTGGGCAGTATTGGTATATTCTCCATTTAAAAAGTTTAAAGGGTTATCCATAATAACTGCATTCAGCAAGACCCATAAACCTATTGAATAGAAAAGGGGTGTCACTATTACGGCAAGTGTTCCTTCCGTACGCGACCAGTTATAGTGAAAGCGTCCTTCATCAAGAGGTTTTGCACTTTTATATATCAGCATTGTAGCAATAACACTGCCTATTACTATACTGAATCCGAAGGGTACTGCTTCGTATCGGCACCAGAAAGCCGTAGCAAGTGCAAAGCTTGAGACAGCTATGTCCCCCAAATCATGTGAGTCAAGCCAATTTAAAAAAGATATTATACATAGGATCGTAAAAAATATAAATGGTGCATCACTAAGACCATTAAAGCCCGCTAAAAAGATCATGGGATTTAAGGCGAATAATAGAGTAAAAATTATGGCGCAGCCACATGAAAGCCCGCGTTGAATAAAAGCCTTGACTAAAATTCCCACTGTCAACGATGCGAACAAAGCACTCATCAGCAAACCAGCAATCCCTTTAGTCGCCATTTCCGGTATCCAGGGATAGAGCAGCAAAAATACCAAGTCTACCATACTGGGAAGAGGGTTCCATACAAACCCAATAGCGCCCAAGTGAGGGTCCCGGCTATATAATACATAGAACGCATTCGCAACTCGACTGATTCCGTCACTGTGGTAATAGCCAACATAAATATTGTAATAATATCCTGCTGCACACTCCAGCAAAAATACAATAATCCCGGTCAACCAAATTGCCATTTTATTTATACTTTGAGTTCGGTCATTTTCTTTAATTGGGAAAGCCATATTTGATACCTCAATTTGAGCTTTGAATTTGATTAATCCTTTTTAATATAAACTATTGTCCCATTTCCTTCCCTTTATTTTAAATTAAGCGATCCCTCGAAAGGCCTAGTTGAATAAGACTTTAGACCTATTGACTATGACCGTATATTGTATTTACAGTATCGTATAAATGAAGATATCAGTCAATAGGTAAAATCAAACTGTAGCTATGAAGTGCTAGTTATAGGAGTCACCTGACATCACCATTGACGAACATGATATTACTCTCTTTTCAGATTTTAGTAAAGAGGAATTAAATCATTTTTGAAGCTTTCATAGGTTTCAAGCATCTGGCATAATTATAGAAACATTTCTTCGCTTAGAGCTGTTCTTTAGTACTTAAGTTAAGTGGAGCAAATTTTTATGTCAAAATTAACAGAATAGTGGTATTGTTATATTAAATAAATTTGGCTTTAACAAGGAGGATATGGAAATGGCTGATCATGTATCCTATCAAGGAACTGACGATTACATAGTTTCGAATGATCTACGCAACAGTGTCAATATTTCCGTTGCCTTAAAACGACCTCTCTTGATCAAAGGGGAACCCGGAACCGGTAAAACCGTCTTAGCAGAAAGCATCGCCCGTTCTCTAGGTCTGCGCTTAATCATCTGGAATATCAAGTCAACCACCAAAGCCCAAGACGGCCTCTACGTCTATGACACGGTCCAGCGGCTTTACGACAGTCAATTCGGAGAACAGAATGTCTCTGATATCAAACGCTACATTAAATTAGGCAAACTCGGTGAGGCCTTCGAATCCACCGAACGAGTTGTTCTCCTGATCGATGAAATCGACAAAGCTGACTTAGAATTTCCCAATGATCTGCTCTGGGAATTAGATGTCATGAACTTCTACATCCCGGAAACCGGGGAAACCATTACTGCGCGGAATCGACCGATAGTGATCATCACCAGCAACGCGGAAAAAGAACTCCCTGATGCTTTCCTGCGGCGCTGCATTTTCCATTATATCGACTTCCCCGACCAAGCAATGATGGAAGAAATCGTTCAGGTTCATTTTCCTGATTTAAAAGACAAACTGCTTGCGGAAGCTTTAAAGTCGTTCTATTGGCTGCGCGGTGTCAACGGGCTGCAGAAAAAGCCCAGTACCAGCGAACTTTTGGATTGGGTACAAGCCTTAACCATCGGAGGGATCACGCCGGATAAAATCTCTAAGGAAATCCCTTTCTTAGGCGCGTTGTTAAAGAAAAATCAGGATTTTGATCTAGCCTTAAGACAGCTTCACATGCGCGGGACAGATAATTCATCACGCACCACGAGTCGTGGCTGGTAGGGCAGATTATGTATACAAACTTTTTTTATCAATTACGACGCGAAGGGGTTCCTGTTTCGATCACAGAATGGATGACCTTAATGGAGGCTCTTTCTGCAGGCTTGGCTGAATCAAGCCTTTCAGGGTTTTACTATCTTGCCAGAGCCGTCCTAGTCAAAAGTGAAAGTCACTTTGATCAATATGACCTGGCCTTTCAAAGGTATTTTCAGGGGATCGAGACTCCTGAACAATTATTAGATCAGGTGTCGAAATGGATGGAAAATCCGCTGCCTCCCAAAATGTTTTCTGAAGAAGAGCGCAACGAACTGCTGAAAAAATTAGGTTTACCTGATTGGGAGAGTTTAAAAGCCGCTTTGGAAGAACGTCTACGCAAACAAGACAGCCCTCATCACGGCGGGAACACATGGATCGGAACCGGGGGGACTTCCTCTTTTGGCCACTCCGGTTTCCACCCCGGGGGAATAAGAATCGGTGGACAGTCACACGGTCAATCCGCGGTAAAGGTGGCCGGCGAACGAAATTACCGGGAGTATCGCAAAGATAAAACCTTAGGCGTGCGCCAGTTTGAAGTTGCTTTACGCCGCTTGCGCCAATTTAGTACCCGAGTTGATGGAGCAAAGGATCAGCTTGACCTGGAAAATACCGTCGATGAAACTTGTAAAAATGCCGGACAGCTGAAGCTGGTTTGGACAAGGCCGCGCAAAAACACAGTAAAGCTGATTGTCCTGATGGATGCTGGCGGGTCCATGGCCCCTTATGCCAAAATCTGCAGTCAGCTCTTCTCTGCCGTGCACAAGTCAACTCATTTTAAGGATTTAAAATTTTATTACTTTCACAACTGCATCTATGATCTGCTCTATTTAGACGCCAGCTGCAGTCCCAGAAGGGCTGTCAAAACCACGGATACTATAAATTTGCTTGGTACAGATTATAAGGTCATTATCATAGGGGATGCTGCTATGGCACCCAGCGAACTTACCATGATCGATGGCAATATCTTTTGGGATGTAGGCAACGACGAACCCGGCATTACTTGGCTGCAGCGCTTAGCTAGGAAATTCCCGTATAATGTTTGGCTCAACCCCATACCTGAGAAGTACTGGGAACGGGTTCACGGGTATCAAACCCTAAGCTTGGTCCGCAGCGTCTTTCCCATGTATGAATTGACTTTAGAAGGGCTTGACCTGGCCATTAAAAAACTGATGGTACGGAAATAGGAGAGGAACCGCAAAGGGTTCCTCTCCTATTTCATACAAATTCAATTTCCAACGGCATTCTCTCAACGATTTCCTTTAACTCAGGCCAACAATGCCTTGTCGTTTGAATCATGACTTCACCCAATTCTTTGTTCGTGGTGGTCACAACTCCTAAATGCCCCAGACCCTCAACAAGCTTGCAGAGCAGTTGGATTTGTGATCGATCTATGCGCGCTTTAACGATGAGGTCAATATCCGAAAGCTGAGCGCTTGCTTGTTCTGAAAAATTCATCGGCTCGTCCCCTAATTCTTCGTATTTCTTAAATGAACTCTATCTCAAAAGGCATCTGCTCTATAGCCTTCTTTAAATCCGGCCAACAATATTTTGTCGATTGAATCATGACTTCTCCTAAGGCTTTGTTTGTTGTAGTGACGATGCCCAAATGCCCCAATCCCTCGACAAGTTTATCCAGCATTTGCATTTCTGCCCGTGCTAAACGCGCTTTAACGACAACATCAGAATCTGAAAACAGAAGGCCGGATTGCTCTGCAGGGTTATTGCTCATAGCTTGTCTCCTAATATTAATTCTACATAGAGATTTCCGAATAATGCTATTCATACTTACCTAAGCCAATTAACTATCTAACGGCAATACCTAAAATACACCTGACGGTATAACCATCCGGTTCGGCCTAATCATTCTGCCTGTATACGGGCATCCATATACCTACTTTTTCTCACGTTTCGCCCGTCTCAAAATACTATAGGGCAGAATTTTTTGGGGTACCGTCAATCTTATCTTCTGTTGTGCATGACGAGCCACGTCTAGTGGGTTTCCTTCTATGTCCCACATCTCCTTAATTTCAAAGGACCAACAGGCACCCTGGGGAGTCAGGACTTCTAAGACCTCTCCCTGCTTAAAATTGTTCCGCTGCTCGATCCAAGCCGTGTTTGGATCGTCGGAGTCTGGGAGAGGAGCTTCGATTTCAGTATCATCCAACCGAACTCCTACGAAATCATAGTCCCGAACATAATGAGAGGATACCAAATTATGTGATTTTGCGCCGGGTTTGCCGAAGAGAAAACCGGCTGAATAATCCCGGTGGCTGACTTTATCCATCTCTTCTAACCATTGGGGGAGCTTTGCCTGAAAGGCTTCCTCTCCTTGATCCCAAAGAGTGTCGATAGCCTCCCGGTAGACCTTGACTGTGCTGGCAACGTATTGAACACTTTTCATTCGCCCTTCAATCTTATAGCTATCAAGATTAAGCGGTTTTAACAAGGGAAGATGCGGCAAAAGGCATAAATCGTGGGAGTTAAAAACATAAGTCCCCCGCTCATCTTCCTCAATCGGAAAGACCTCCCCAGGTCGCTTTTCCTCCACAAGGGCGTATCCCCATCGACAGGGCTGAGAGCACTCCCCACGATTAGCATCCCGTCCGGTCAAATAGTTGCTTAGCAAGCAGCGGCCGGAATAAGACATGCACATCGCTCCATGGATAAAAATCTCCAGTCCCCCATCCACTTTAGCCCGTACAGCCTTTATCTCCTCCAGAGTCAGCTCCCGAGCGAGAACAACCCTCTCTATCCCTTGCTTCAGCCAAAAACGAACGGAAAAAGAATTTGTGTTATTAGCCTGGGTACTTAAATGAAGAGAGAGCCGGGGTGCCACTTCCCCTGCCAGCTCGATAACGCCCGGATCTGAGACAATCACCCCATCTACACCCAGTTTTTCTAATTGCTTAAGGTAAGCTGGAAGTTCCTCAAAATCCGGCTCATGGGCAAAGATATTCACTGTAACATAAAGCTTCTTTTCAAAACCATGGGTCCAATTTACGGCTCGCTCCATTTCTTCAAAACTGAAATTTCCGGCATAAGCCCGCAGGCCAAAGGCCTGACCACCCATATAAACCGCATCCGCTCCATAGGCCAGAGCATATTTTAGCTTTTCCCAATCTCCCGCAGGAGCTAATAGTTCAGGTTTATTCACGAAGATCTCCTAACTTTCAACATCTTTTTCATAACACCCCTTGACGAGGTGCCTTCTGACATATTACAATACAGAAAATCATCATGCAAGACAATGACGAGAATTAGTAAGTCTTTGAGGAATGTTTTAGCGAGTCAGAGACGGTGAGAGTCTGATACACTTCCCGTAAACCGAATGGATCTCAGAGTCGTAATCTGAACACGTTTATGCGTTAGTAGGTGACACCGGGGGTTTCCCGTTACAGAGACACGGATATCGAAAGGGCGACTCTCCGCATCTGCTTATTTTCTCATGAGGCGCATCCTGCTCCGTATCTAAGCTTGAAATTTGGGTATTTTACTATTGTAATTTCCCATAACAAAAGGTGGCATAATGGAAATCAACTTTCTGTCCTTTTCAGGATAGAAAGTTTTTTATTTTTTAATAAGAAATAGGAGGTTCATTTATCATGGAAAGAGGTTATTTTGGTGACTATGGCGGAAGTTTTGTCCCGCCCCAATTAGAAAACGCGCTGACTCAATTAGACGAGGCTTTTGAAAGGTATAAAGATGATCCCGACTTTAATAAGGAACTTGACTATTATCTGCGTCAGTATGTCGGACGCCCCAATCCCCTCTACTATGCAGAAAAGCTCTCTAAACAATTAGGTGGTGCTAAAGTCTACCTCAAACGTGAGGATCTTAACCACACCGGAGCCCACAAAATCAACAATGTCCTCGGACAAGCCCTGCTTGCTAAACGCATGGGAGCTAAACGTATCATTGCTGAAACCGGAGCCGGACAACACGGTGTAGCTACAGCAACTGCCTGTGCTCTCTTTGATATGGAATGCGTAATCTATATGGGCGAAGAAGACACAAAGCGTCAATCCCTGAATGTCTTCCGCATGGAACTTTTAGGGGCCAAAGTCGTCTCTGTTACATCAGGCACACGTACTCTGAAAGATGCCGTGGATGCAGCTTTAGAGGACTTCGCAACAAACTATGAAAATACGTTTTATATGTTAGGTTCTGCCGTGGGGCCGCATCCCTTCCCCTCCATCGTCAAACACTTCCAGGCCATTATCTCAAGGGAAGCACGTCAACAAATACTTGAAGCGGAAGGTAAACTTCCGGATGCCGTTATGGCCTGCGTCGGCGGCGGCAGTAATGCCATTGGCATGTTTGCCAACTTTATCAGCGATGCATCCGTTAAACTGATTGGGATCGAGCCGGCCGGTTTGGGCCTGGAAACAGGTAAACACGCCGCCCCTCTCTCCGCCGGAGCCCCTGGAATCGTACACGGCTTTAAATGTTACGTCATGGCCGACGAAAATGGCGAACCCCTTGCCACCCACTCCATTTCCGCAGGCCTCGACTATCCCGGTGTCGGACCCGAGCACAGCTACCTTAAAGACATCGGCCGTGCAGAATATGTCAGCATTACCGACGATGAAGCTCTCCAAGCCTTCCATCAGCTTTCCCGCACAGAAGGCATCATCCCGGCTCTGGAGAGTGCCCATGCTGTCGCTTATGCCTTAAAACTTGCTCCTACTATGAATCCCGACCAAATCCTGATCGTGAATATTTCAGGCCGCGGAGACAAAGACGTCGAGCAAATCTTCCAGCTAACTCAGAAGTCCCGATAACGAGGCACTGAATCAATAGAAACGACAAGAAGGATACCTCCCCCTAGCCTAAACCTGAGATGGATTTTGCAAAGCATCCCGTTAAACCATAGCGGGTGCAAGCGCAAAATCCATTTTGCTTTCATCACACTCACTGATACAATTCCACATTCTTTAAATGCTCGGCATAGGTTTCAGCAAAGGCATGATAACCATCATCCTTCGCTACATAATAGCGGTAATTTGTTTGGGCAGGGTTCAACACTGCCTGCAGAGAAGCATGTCCGGGATTAGCAATCGGCCCCGGCGGAAACCCTCTGTGGAGATAAGTATTATAGGGAGAAGGAATCTGAAGATCTTCATAGGTCAGCTTTGGTTTAGGAGTCTCAAGCAAGAACTGGATGGTGGCATCAATCTGCAGGGGCTGGTTAATCTTTAAGCGATTCATTAAGACCGAAGCAATTAAAGGACGGTCCTCTGCTTTCATCGCCTCTTTTTCAATCAGAGAACCTAAGGTAACCCATTGGGCAACGGTAAGCTTCATAGTATCGAGTTGCGTCTGCACGTCTGGAGTTAGTTCTTTCGCAAACTGCCGCAGCAGTAAATCAATAGCTTCATACGGAGTTGTATTAACATAGATATTATATGTATTAGGGAATAAATAACCCTCTAAACGATGAATTCCCTTTGGAGCATCCTTTAAAAAGGGGTATGGAAACTCCCCTTCCGTAACAAGTTTCGTGTACTCTTCTTTGGTACCAATTCCTTTCTGGACAAGAAGTTCGATAATTTGTTGTGTAGTATACCCTTCTGGAATAGTGATCCTATCGGTATCCGGGGAATCAGAACGACTGATTAAACGATTGATTATTTCGCTGGGAGGCATAGTAGGTGCCAATTGGTAATCACCAACATATAACTTGAAATCTTCCTGACGTTCGCGAGCTAAAAATCTAAACATCAAAGCGCTGCGTATAAGTTGACGCTCTTGTAACTCCTCGGCTAATTGCCCTGCGGTCGCTCCGGGAGAAATCGTGATTTTTACGCTATTGCCTGAAGTGGAGTAGGGTTTAATCGCCCAACTCCACCAGGCCAAAAATCCGAAGCCCCCGACAAAGCAAAGAAGTACAATCCACCTGACTAGGCCCATCTTCTTCTTTTTTCTGGCCATTGCTCACTCTCTCTTTCGACAATTTATCTGATCCTTAAGTCCCTACGCGTAAAATACGATTTGTTGGAGCATACCAATCACGACCCAGAAACTTCTTGGTCTCATTGCCATTTCCATCACGGACGATCTGCCAAGTATTGACCACCATTCCCTTGACACCTTTTTGCTCCTGAACAACTCGACCAATGGGCAGCTTGGGATCAAATCGTTTTTCTGTCTTATAGGCTAGTTCTTTCTCAACTTGTCGTTCAATCCGTACGGAATTCCCAGTCTTCTTACCCCAGATTTGAATCGTCAAAACCCCTTGCTTAACATCTGATCGCAAATAGACTAAGCTAGGGGTATTATTTTTAAACTTAAAATCAATGTTCGGATAATTCACCGTCGCATCCTGACCGGGCGGAATATAACCTACGACAACAGCATGAGGCATCCGTTCCGTTATTTCTAAATTACTCAGTAAAACGGCATTATACAGAGTCGAGGATACTTGACATACCCCTCCTCCGGTACCCTTAACATACTCCCCATTAATAATTACGTAGGCGTCTTTATACCCAGTTTCAGGCTCTCTGGGACCTACTGTCTCGTTAAAAGAGAGAGTTTCTCCCGGGCGCAGGACTTTGCCGTCCAAAGCTTTAGCCGCCGCAGTCAGATTAACCGAGCGATTTTTCTCTTTAACTGAAAAGTTCGTGGAAAACTCCCCAATGACAGTATCAAAGGCCAAGGCTTGAATAGACTCGGTTGTAACGGATGCCGGAACTTCCGCCACTGGAATATCGATTCGTGCCGGCACCTCACTCAGAGAAATGCTTTGAATCTGACTAACCAGCTGCTCAACATTAACCGTTAGTCCGCTCTGCGCCGGATCGATGACAACCTTATGGTTTTCGATTTTATAAGAAGCATCTTTGGCGGGTCTGGCGAACTTATTTAATTTCTCATGGAGCTCTTGACTTGCTAGTACAGAATCAACTTTTAATGCGCCGGGCAAACTTACTCCGGGATGCAGCCGAATCTCTTCTATGATCTTCGCAGTATCCATCCCAATTCCTATCTCGCTTAAGGCCACCGGAATCTCTGTATCATTGTACAACAGGACACGCTTTTCTTCCAGCTTGTCCTTTGCCCAGCTTTCTATTTTGTTAGATGCTTCGGAAACTGGAGTACCGCTTAAATCTAAATCGTCAACTTTGGTGCCCTCAGGAAGGACCGTATTATTAGTGACCTTTCGTTCAGCCTGCTCTGCAACAGACGTATCACCAGTCTCCGGAGTCAGGCTTGCAGGATTACAGCCTGCCGAAACGATCAGGCAAAGAAAAACTCCCGCAAGAAAACAATTTTTGAATCTTACTTTTCCTAAAGTTGTTATAATCCTACACCTCCTTTTCCTCAACTTTAGTATTTCCTTAGAGTATGTTGTTAATCTTAAAATCCTCTTTTTTAAGCTGCAGATCTATTAACAATTATTTCAAACACAAAAAATAAAAGAACCCGCACTTCTCAGCGAGTTCTTTGTATTCCCCACACACGAGTTATGGGGTATTCTTATTCATCATCTTCTGCTTCAACTAGGTTCTCCCAAGCATCAGCTACTTTTTCCCACTCTTCATCGTCTTCGATGTCAAGCAGCATTTCGCCCCCCTCAGCATCTTTGCCGAGTTTAAGGATAATAGCCTCATCCTCTTCAGATTCGTCCTCAGAGATAGGCATCAAGACAAAGTATGTAGAACCGTCTAGTTCCAAAGTGTCCAGATGAAGAAACTCATGGTCATTTCCCTCATCATCTGTGAGAATAACAGTGTCAAACTCTTCTACATCATGCTCATCATGGTTATGGGGATGGTCAGTCATATGATTCACCTCAATATCAAAGAATATTGTCATTGTACTATTGTGGGTAATGATTGTCAAATTTTACCCTCAAATATTTTTTGGCCTGCTATCCAAATAACCTTGAAGAATAAACACCGCTGCCATTTTGTCGATAACATTTTTGCGTTTGGCACGTGAGACATCCGCTTGAATAAGAGACCGTTGGGCCGCGACGGTACTTAAACGCTCATCCCATAATTTCACCTCAAGTCCGAACTCCGAACGAAGCACCTCCGCGAACTCTTCAGTCAAAGCACAACGAGGCCCCAGGGTTCCATTCATATTCTTAGGATAGCCAATAATAATCTCCATTACCTCATACTCGCGAATGAGTTCACGCAGTTCGTCAATTTCCTTCTTGGAACGTCTAATCGTCTTAACTCCCTGAGCCGTCCAAAATAGGGAATCACTCATCGCCACCCCAATCGTCTTCGACCCGAAATCCAAACCCATAATCCGCACATGATTTCCTCCCAACCGCCCGGTTTTGATATTTATGCCCCTTAGTTCCGGTTGTGCCAATATTCCTGCTGCAACCACCAATACTAAATAAGTTCAACCCGTAATTTTCCCTTAAATTCTCCTTAATCTTAATTTTTTATAACTTTTAACACTGAATAGACTAATAATAAGGAAAGACTAACCCCTAGGGAATAATCAAAATAATTCTTAAATAAGGCAATCTGCCAATTATCTTCTCCAATAATCCAATAAGCTAAAAAATTATGAATCCCTATTCCATCATTAAGGCTAGGAATCGCGGCAGCAACATAGTTCATGCCGAGACTAAGCGAAGTGATAATGCTAAATATAACTAACGATAACAATGAATCGGAAAATCTAAACTTATCCTGTAATCGTTTCTTCATAACAAACGCGTATATTCCCCAAATCAGAAGGATCATCATCGAAAAAACCATTCCAGATTCCTCCTTCCCTTTTGATCGATCAAGTCACGGGATTTTGAATGCCATGCTAGACGATTTTGAGACAAAAATGAGGACATACCCTCCCGCAATAGCCACATAGTACACAGGCTTCAGCATTAACCACTGAAACATTATCTTCAATGCTTAAAGCCCCCTGGGGACAAGCTTCCAAACAAAGACCACACCCCTGACACCAATCAGCAATGTAAAGTTTCCGTTTCCTATGCATAACCTTTTCCTGCAATTCCTGGGGAACGTCTTTTCCGGCCAGCAAAAGCAGATTATAATCGACTTCCTCCCGGCTGGACATTCCCAGAGCAATTCCCTGCACACCTGGAGTTCTCCGGACAAAGGCCAGAGCTTTTTCCGGATCATTTGCCAAGTGCCCTCCCCCAAAAACTTTCATAGCATATATCCCAATTCCCAAGCCGGAGGCAAAGGAAACCGCCTCCAACATCTCACTTAACGTGCCATCAATAATCCCAAGTCCTTGGTAATTTAAGATTGGATGAATCACATCCAGACCGGGTAACAACGCCCCGGCCCGCACTCCGGCAACAGCGTGGGTGGAGATCCCAATCCAACGCACGATACCCCTTTCCTTAGCCCGCAGAAGTTCTTCCCAAGCTCTGGCATGTCCTTGGAGAGTAAAAGCACTTTCCTGTTCATGGAGAAGAAAAAAATCCAGAGTATCCCGATCCAGAGCAATTCGTGCCTTGTCCAGGCTGAGACGCATTTCCTCAGCAGAAACGGAGTAGGATTTACTGACAATACGGACGTTTGGATACCCTTTCAGCGCCTGAGCGATTTGTCCATAGTTGTCGTAGATTTCCGCCGTATCAATCCAATCAACCCCTTGCTCAAGGGCGTAACGCAGAACGGAAACTCCTTCTGCTTCCGTTACCCGGCCTTGCAACGGGGAGATTGCCAAACTTCCGAAGCACACTTCGGAAACGTCCGGCCCCCATGAACCAAGTTTAACTTGACGCATTCCAATCCTCCTTTCGCGCCTCGCATTCCGCAAAGTTGAAACCCTCACCACATTGAGTGAGGGTTTCAACTTTAGGATCATTTCTCTTGCAAATAGGTTCTGACTAGCTCTTCGATCAGCTCAAAGCGTTCAAGTTTACGAATCATTGATCTCGCCTGATTGTGGCTGGTGATATATACAGGGTCGCCTGACATGAGATAACCCACCATTTGGTTAATTGGGTCATATCCTTTCTCCTGTAACGCGGCATACACCTTTTGCAAAATATCGCGGGCAGAAATGGCTTCTTCTCCCACCGCCTTAAACATCATGGTTTCTTCCATTCGATCCATATTTCCTGTCCCCCTTTCGCCTTTCATCCAACCGTCTTCTCCCTCTAAGATTAGATATTCTGACTGACTAATAGATTATCCTCTATTTTTTCAGAAAACCACGGAGAAGATTTGGAACCCGGTCAATGGCTTCTCCTAGTTTACTGGGATCTTTACCGCCGGCTTGGGCCATATCCGGCTTGCCGCCACCGCCCCCACCTGTTATTTTGGCTACTTCTTTTATAATCTGTCCGGCATGAAGCCCGCTTAAACCTTTTGGGCTTACAGTTGTTACAAAATTTACCTTTCCTTCACTGACTGCACCTAAAACGATAACTCCTGACTTCATCTTATCCCGGATAAGATCCGCCATTTGACGAAGGCTCTCCATGTCCGAAGCATGCACTTGGGCTGCTATGACCTGAATACCTTCCACCTCTCTGACCCGGCTCAATAAGCCTTCAACTTCATTTTTAGCAAGCTTCGCCTGAAGTTGTCCAATCTCTCGTTCAAGGTCTTTAACCTGAGTCATTAACCCACTTACGCGCTTCCCTATTTCTAAAGGCTGAGCTTTCAGAGTTTGCGCAACGTCCATTACTTGATCATCAAGGGAACGGAAATAGGCCAAAGCCTCTAAGCCGGCAACTGCCTCAATTCGGCGCAGACCAGCTCCGATCCCTCCTTCGCTAAGGATTTTTACGAGTCCAATTTCTCCGGTACTGCTGACATGGGTCCCGCCGCACAATTCCTGACTGAAGGTCCCCATATGGACAACCCGCACTGTCTCTCCATATTTTTCTCCAAAAAGCGCCGTCGCTCCGCTCTTTTTAGCTTCCTTTAACGACATTTCTGTCGCTTGGACAGGCATATTTTTTAATACGGCTTCATTAATAAGCCCCTCCACCGCCCTTAACCCGTCCGGAGTCATAGGGGAAAAATGGGTAAAGTCAAAACGCAAGCGTTCCGGAGTCACTAAGGATCCGGCCTGTTGTACATGCTCCCCTAAGACTGAACGCAATGCTGACTGAAGGAGGTGAGTCGCGCTGTGATGACGAGCCGTCGCCAGACGCTCAGAGTTACCGACTTCTACTTCCACAGATTCACCAATGTGGAATACCCCTGTCCTAACCTCTGCCCTATGATAAACAGTGCCCGTGACACCTTTTTTTACTTCCAGCACTCGTGCTTCCGCACGAGGGGTTCGAATGAATCCCACATCGGATACCTGACCTCCGCTTTCGGCATAGAAGGGAGTCTCCGCAAGGAAGATCGTGACTTCTTCCCCTTCACCGGCATCCTGCATTTCTTTGCCATCAACGAACAGCCCCTCTATCCGGGAGGTTGCCGAAACCTTTTCATACCCAATAAACGGTGTCATTCCTAATGATTTAGCCTTTTCCGCGAGTTCCGGGCTTTCTGCCACGGCCCGCATTTGCTGAGATTGTTCCTTAGCCTTGAGGCGATGCTCCTCTGCAGCAGCTTGGAAGGACACCATATCCACGGTCATCCCTTGTTCTGCCAGCATTTCTTCCGTCAATTCCACAGGGAACCCATAGGTTTCATATAAATAAAAGGCATCGGTTCCGGTTAAGACCGTCTCCCCTTGTTTCAGAAGCCCTTTAACCTTTTCCTGCAGCAGCTGAGTACCTTGCTCCAAGGTAGCCAAGAAGTTTTTCTCTTCTAAATTCAAGTGATTTAAAATGAAATTCTCGTTTTCCTTGAGCTCCGGATAGGCATGAGCGTAGTCCCGTTGGATAATTCGAAAGGCAGATTCCAGGAAAGGCTTGTCAATTCCCAAAAGTTTGGCGTACCGGACAGCACGACGTAAAATCCGGCGCAGAACATATCCCCGGCCTTCATTATTCGGCCGTATTCCGTCAGAAAGCATAAATGAAACTGCCCGGACGTGGTCAGATACAACTTTTAAAGCCAAGTCGCTTTTGGGATTATCCTTGTATTTAACCCCTGCCAGATTTGCCACGTGATCAATGATCGGACGAAATAAATCTGTATCAAAGTTCGTCTCCACACCTTGCATAACTGAAGCTATCCGCTCTAAGCCCATACCGGTATCAATGTTTTGCTTGGGAAGCGGGGTTAAGACACCCGCTTCATCACGATTATACTGCATGAAGACCAGATTCCATATTTCTAAGAAACGATCACAGTCACACCCAATAGCACAACCGGGTTTACCGCATCCCCTGGCAACGCCTAAGTCAACATAGATCTCTGAGCAAGGTCCGCAGGGCCCTGTCGGACCGGCGGCCCAGAAGTTCTCGGGATCTCCTACGATACGTTCAGAGCGGACACCCGCTTTTTCCCAGATCCCTTTCGCGTCATCATCTTCCGGGTAAATGGTTACCCAGAGTTTTTCCACCGGGAGCTTCAAGACTTCAGTGATATACTCCCAAGCCCAGGGAATAGCTTCCGTCTTAAAGTAATCCCCAAACGAAAAGTTTCCCAACATTTCAAAATATGTATGATGCCGAGCGGTTTTCCCTACTTCCTCAAGATCCGGGGTGCGGACACATTTTTGGGCAGTCGTAGCCCTTGGAAAAGGAGGTTCAACCCGACGTTGAAAATATGGTTTAAAAGGAACCATGCCCGCCACTGTTAACAACAAGGTCGGATCATCTTTCGGAATAAGCGAAGCACTAGGTAAAATCTTGTGCCCCTTAGCCTCAAAATACTTGAGAAACATGTCCCTTAATTCATTACCTGAATACAATCTGAACACCCCTTCAAAATTTCAAATAAAAAAATCTCCCCCTATGTCAATCAGGGACGAGATTTTGTGGGATCACCCTGCTATCTAACGGGCTGAAAGGAATTTTTTCTGACTTAATTCTCATTAGTTATATAAATTTCCCATTATCTTTAAAGTATATACAGAGAATGTCTTATTTGTCAACAAGCTTAGAATCTGTGTTGTTGATCTTGTCTTTTTTAAACTTTCGTTGAAACCAATCTAAAATAGACATGTTTTAGAATCACTCGTATCACAGCAGCTAATGGAACCGCTAAGAAGAGACCCCAGAATCCGGCAATTTCTCCGCAGGCTAAAAGTGCAAACACAACCCAAAGCGGATGAAGCCCCACACTTTCACCCATCAGCTTAGGAGAGATGACATTCCCTTCGAGTTGCTGCACGACAAAAATAATCAGGAGCACTTTCAAGGCCATCACCGGAGAATGGGTTAACGCCAATAGGACCGCCGGCACTGCTCCAAGTGCCGGTCCAAAATAGGGAATAAGATCGAAAACCCCGCAGATCAGGCCAATCAATAGCGCATAATCCATACCAACCAGTTTTACTCCTACACCAATAAGTATCCCTACAATTAAAGCGACAAACAGATCTCCACGCACATACTGCCGAACGATATGATTGATGTCCTGCCATAAGCGCCGCCATTCCATTCTCCAACGCTGGGGGATAATTCGAAAAAATCCTTCCCCTAAGTCTTTCCAATCAGCCAGAAAGTAGATGGCAATAACCGGGGACAGCATATAGAGAGTCACCGAGGACAATGCCTTCGGCAAATTATCAAGAAACCGGTTAAGCCGTTCGGCGATCATTATTTCACTCTCTGCCAGATGCTCATCTAAAACGAGTGCAACACGGCTTGGCAGTCCTGTTGCCTTAAACTGATTCCTGAATCCATCGATCATATCCGTCATTGACTGTATAGTCTGAGGTAAAATCACCACTAATTTACTTAATTCATTATAGATTATGGGGATGATAAGAAACGTAGTGGCAGCACAAAGGAGAATAATTAAGATGAAAACAATCCCAATTGCTTTCTTTCTGCCAATCTTATGCCGTTCCAAAGCAACAACCAGTGGGTTTAACAAATAAGCCAGCACAAACGCAAGAAAAAAGGGGCCTAATATCATCCTCACCTTGAAAAGAACGAGAATCGCCAGCAGCGAGCACGTTCCCACGAATATCCATTTCCAATTAGTAAATTTCATAAGCAGGAAAGTTCACTCCTTTCTAGGGGTATAAAGAAAACTTGGCTGGCACCCGAAGACACTGTCTTCGCACGAGTTAAACCTTTTTGCAGTATATAACGCAAGTTTATGCTTTCTGATAGTAAACTAAAAAGCGCGCGATGCGCGCTTTTATTTGCAATATTTTATTCTTTATCAACATCTGCTTACCCTTTGTCAAGAGATTCATTGCGTCGCATCAATATATTCTTCTTTCGACGTCTCTCTATACATAGTCATAGTCAGATCACTCTATAGCCGCACTGGAAACATCCGAGTTAAGGCCGGGATCATCCCAAGCTACCAAAGAGCCGTCTTCCGCCAAATCATAAACGACTACTTTATCCGTCTGGGTCGCAAATTCAACACAACAATCCCAACAATAGTACTGTTCAACGCCTACTTTGCCAATAGCCCGTCCATTGCAAACCGGACAATTCATGATCATAATCCCCCTTCATTTGTTTGATCCAAGGGGGATACCTGGTTATCGACAATCAAGATATCTTTTCCATCGATCATGACATGCGGCTTTAGGATTGTTCCCCGACCATGAAGAAGGTCGGCAAAAAGCCCGTCAGAGACCTCGAAACCTACCATTTTTTCTATGGCATCATCAAGAAAAACATCTTCAATTGTGCCTCTAGCGTCTCCACCTTGAGTATAGACTTCATTACCTACCTTGTCAGACCACCGTATCCCTTTAAGTTCTTCAACTGTTTTTTCGTGAACAGTCAGCGCATCCTTACCAACGGTTGCAATGGCCTTACGAGGAATACCTTTAGCTGAATGAAAGAAATGCCCGCCTTCCAGGAGAACCCCGACGACCTCGTCTTTGTCATTATCAAGAACCAGATCATGCACCCAACCAATTGAATTACCGCTTTTTAAATCCAGGACGGGCAGTCCGACAATCTCCCGAGTGCGTCGCATAGTTTCACCTCGCTAAAAAATCCTATCTATACTCTGCCCACCTTCTTCTGTCTTTATGCATTAAAGACCTCGAACCCGGCCACGCGGATCAGAAATAATCTTACCCCCGCCCACGACTAAACTTCCTTGATAAAAGACCACTGCCTGCCCTGGGGTAACCGCACGCTGGGGTTCATCAAAACGGACCATCACTTCATAACCTGAGCCGATTTGGGCAGGAAAAATCGTTGCCGGAGCCCCCTTAGAGTTATACCGGACTTTGGCCTCGACTTTCAGGGGGGCTGTCAAATACGGTATAGATATCCAATTGAGATCAACTGCCCAAAGCGTATCTGTATATACATCCCGGTCTTCTCCCAGAACTACCTGGTTTTGTTCCGGATTCAGCCCTACGACATACATTGGTTTACCAAAGGTAACTCCCAGACCTTTACGCTGTCCAACCGTAAAGTTAATAATCCCCTCATGCCGGCCTAACTTGTTTCCAGCCAGGTCCACAAAATCACCCGGCTTAATTGGAACTTCAATTCGTTCCCTGACAAAGGCCGCATAATCATCATCCGGTACAAAACAAATTTCCTGGCTTTCGGGCTTATCTCCGACACCTAACCCCCGCTCGCGGGCCATTTCCCGGATATGCTCTTTTTGGTAATCCGCCAAAGGAAAGAGGGTATGTTCAAGCTGTTCCTGGGTTAACATGTACAGTGCATAGGTTTGATCTTTACGCTGATCAGCGCTCTTACTTAAGAGAAACCGTTCACTTCCCGGATCCCGTAAAACCTGCGCGTAATGCCCGGTCGCAATAAACTCAGCTCCCAAGCCGCGGGCTTTACGGAGCAATTCCCCAAACTTTACATGCCTGTTGCAGGCAATACATGGATTAGGAGTTTCTCCATACAAATAAGACTGGGTGAAATAATCTACCACAGTCTCCTTAAAATACGAGCGGAAATTCATGACGTAATGGGGTATTCCCAGTATAAAAGCAACTCGCCGGGCATCATCAATCGCTGAGTTGGAGCAGCAGCCTCCTTCAGTTTCCGGACCCGCTGCTTCCCAGATCTGCATTGTAACCCCAATCACATCGTAGCCTTCTTCTTTGAGCAAAGCGGCGGCCATGGAACTATCCACACCGCCACTCATACCCACAACTACTTTAGGTTTTGTAGTCTGAGTCATTTTTCATCTATTCCTTTTTTTGCTGTTTATTATAATAATCTTTTATAGCCTCATGAAGTGCATCGGCAGCCAAATTTGAACAGTGCATTTTCGCCGGCGGAAGTCCCCCTAACGCCTCGGCGACAGCCGCATTGGAGATTTCCATAGCTTCTTCAATGGTTTTACCCTTGACCATTTCCGTAACCATGCTGCTGGTAGCAACTGCAGCACCGCAGCCAAAGGTTTTAAATTTGACATCTTTAATAATGTCTCCCTCAATATCCAAATATATACGCATGATATCTCCGCACTTGGCGTTTCCTACTTCACCCACACCATCCGGATTTTCCAATTCGCCGACATTGCGCGGATTTGTAAAATGATCCATTACTTTTTCTGTATACATTCTTCCTCACTCCTCTTATACTTGTTTTGAATGAATTACCTGATCATACAAGGGGGACATCATTCGTAAACGCTCCACAATCTTAGGCAATTGTTCAAGGACATAATCAATATCTTCTTCCGTATTCTGCCGTCCTAAAGAAAAACGCAGTGAACCGTGGGCAATTTCGTGAATTAATCCCATACCAAGTAATACATGGGAAGGATCTAAAGACCCTGAAGTACATGCCGAACCGCTCGAAGCAGCAATTCCAAGCATGTCAAGGGACAGCAATAAGGACTCTCCTTCAACATACCGAATGCTTACGTTCACGTTATTTGGTAAACGCTTCTCCCCTACAGGTCCATTGACTTTGACAAATTCAATGCGCTCTTGGATACCGTTTATCAGTTTGTCGCGCAGTTTTCTTTGCCGCTCCGCATCATCAGCCATCCGTTGTCCGGCCAGTTCACAAGCCTTACCAAAACCGATAATTCCGGGCGTATTCTCTGTTCCCGCGCGGCGCTTTTTTTCTTGCCCTCCGCCATGAGCTAAAGGCACAATCCGCACTCCTTTGCGAATATAGAGTGCTCCCACACCTTTAGGACCATAAATCTTATGACTGGAAACCGTCAATAAGTCGACATTCAGCTCTTCGACGTTGACAGGAATTTTTCCGAGGGACTGAACTGCGTCAACATGAAAAACGATACTATGTTCCTTGGCCAGTTTGCCAATCTCTGAAATTGGTTGAATCGATCCAACCTCATTGTTCGCATGCATAACCGTAATTAGAATTGTATCCGGCCGAATAGCCTTTCTCACAGCATCAACCGAAATAATTCCCTCTTCGTCTACAGGAATAACGGTTAAGTCAAATCCATTCTTCTCCAAGTATTCACAAGTTTCCAAAACCGCATGGTGCTCTATGCAAGAGGTAATAATATGTTTGCCTTTTTTCCGGAGTGCCTCAGCAGTACCCAAAATCGCCAGATTATCTGCCTCGGTTCCCCCACTGGTAAACGTAATCTCATTGGATGAAGCTCCAATCAGCTCTGCCACCTGATTCCGAGCTTGCTCTAAGGCTTGTTTAGCCTCTCTGCCAAAACCATGAACACTTGACGGGTTACCATACTTTTCTGTGTAATACGTCATCATTATGGCAGCCACTTCCGGGTCAACCGGAGTCGTTGCACTATGGTCTAAATAAACACGTCGCATTAAGGGTTCACTCCTTATATAAAACTTTGTAGCAAAAATGGGGTTAAATATAGTACATATACAGGCTCCGCTCGGATTCAATCTTTTTAGCATCCTCAAGCATCGTTTCCAGTGTGATCGAATCAAGAACTTCTGCGATGGAGTCCCTGACCTTCTCCCAAATCGTCCGAGTGACGCAATACTCAGCTTTGCAGCAAATTTCCGGATCCTCCTCGGAAACGCAATCAGCTGGAGCAATCGGTCCTTCTAAGACACGGATAATGTCTCCAACCCTTATCTTATCCGGCTCTTTTCCTAATAAGTAGCCGCCCTGCGCACCACGAACACTTTTTACTAAACCCGCTTTACGCAGTCCCGAAATGAGCTGCTCCAGATAGTGTTCAGATATACCCTGTCTCTCCGCAATGCTTTTCAAAGAAGTTGGACCTTCACCCATATGTTGAGCTAAATCAAACATAGCTCTTACCCCGTATCGACCTTTGGTCGAGAGTTTCAACACCCTCACCTCTTTTCCGCTAGATAAACCCATTTTTCTCTATTTTTTATGTTTATATCTTATTAAAACACTCGGGATTTGTCAAGTCTACCTCTAGACTGATGAACTCTTTTGTAGTTTACTACAAATATTTATCACCTTGCTGTGATCAAACTAACAATTTATCAGGAAACCTTTTCAAACCGCTACCCGTCCCACATGATATAATCATATCTGAAACGTCCGCTGGTGCCGGCTAAAAGCCCAGCAATAAGCCCTAGGTCAACTGCAGATACAAGCTACGAAAAAAATGCAAACCAGGACCCGCAGCCAAATTTGAACAAGAAATCTGTAGGGGCAATTATGAATCGCCCCTACATTGAAAGGAACATTAATAATGGATCTTTTTTCTGCTACCTTTAATCAGCATCAAGTCGCTCCTCTTGCCGAGCGTATGCGCCCAAGAACCATTGAGGAATATATCGGTCAGGATCAAATACTCGGTCCCGGGAAACTCCTGAGGCGAGCTATTGAAGCGGACCGTGTTTCCTCCTTAATCCTCTATGGACCGCCTGGAACAGGAAAAACCTCCCTTGCTCAAGTCATTGCCGCTAAAACAACCTCTCACTTTGTCCGCATAAATGCCGTCACCTCGGGAGTCAAAGAGATTCGCGAAATTATCACCCGGGCGGCAGATGAACTTCATCTTTACGGAAAACGCACCTTAGTGTTCTGTGATGAAGTTCACCGTTTTAATAAAGGACAGCAAGATGCACTCCTGCCTGCCGTCGAAAATGGAACGATTACCTTCATCGGAGCTACGACTGAAAATCCCTTCTTTGAACTCAACTCCGCGCTCCTTAGCCGTTCTACACTTTTCCGATTGGAGCTGCTTGGTCCTGCAGAAATCCGCCTTGGGCTTGAACAAGCTCTTAAAGATACGGAACGAGGCCTGGGGCAATATAATGTCGAAGTCACACCCGAAGCGTGGGAACACTGGATTAATTATGCCAACGGAGATTTAAGACGTGCCCTTAATGCCCTTGAGTTAGCCGTTCTCACTACCCCGCCGGAAAACGGGATTCGCCGCATTTCTCTTGAGATCGCAGAAGAATCAATCCAACAACGAGCTATCCGCTTCGATAAATCCGGAGACAATCATTACGACATCATTTCCGCTTTCATAAAAAGCATGCGCGGTTCGGATCCTGACGCCGCCCTCTATTGGTTAGCTGTTTTATTGGAGGCAGGAGAAGACCCACGTTTCATTGTCCGCCGGATTATCGTCCACGCCTCTGAAGATGTGGGACTGGCCGACCCATCGGCTATGCTTCAGGCCCACGCAGCAGCTAATGCGCTCGAATGGCTTGGCCTGCCCGAAGCAAGGATTCCTATAGCTCAGGCTGTTCTGGCCATCACGACTGCTCAAAAAAGCAACAGTGTTGTCACAAGCATTGATCGTGCTCTGAAGTATGTCAAAAACCATCCTACCGGAGAGGTTCCCGCCCATCTTAAAGATGGACATTACCCCGGCGCAGAAAAGCTGGGCAATGGGAAAGAGTATTTATACCCGCACAACTTCCCCAACCACTGGGTCGAACAAACCTATTTGCCGCCCGGTGTTCAAGGACAAACCTTCTACACATCCTCGGGCATGGGAAAAGAGCAGATAAACCCTCGAGGATCTGTCAAGGAGAACACTTTCTGATAGTAAAATTAAAGCAGCGATGCCCTCTTAATCCGGGCATCGCTTTCGCTTATCGTTTGATTAGATGTGTTTTTCGAGCATTTTAACAAGATCTGCTTTTCCACGGAAACCTACAATTTTCTCAACCACTTGGCCGCCTTTGAAAATAGCCAGGGTCGGTATGCTCATAACTCCATATTGACTGGAAATAGGACCATTCTCGTCTACGTTAACCTTACCAATTATGATTCGGCCGGTATACTCATCAGCAAGTTCATCAATAACAGGACCAACCATGCGACATGGACTACACCAAGGAGCCCAAAAATCGACTAACACTGCCTGCTCGGACTTCAGCACATCGGATTCAAAATTTGAAGTCGTAAAGGTTTTAACATTTGCACTGGCCATATTAAAATTCCTCCTAATCAACTAAGATTTACTTTATGAATTTAGCGAGCACCCCAATAAGCTCCTCAATCGCAGCTTCCTGGTCATTGTTCTCAACGGCATCGCGCATACATCCCCGTGAATGGTGTTCAAAGACAATCGTGCCGACTTTATTAAGTGCGGCTCGGACTGCAGCCACTTGAATCAGCACATCAACACAATATTTGTCATTCTCAACCATACGTTGAATCCCTTTTACCTGGCCTTCAATTTTCTTAAGCCTACGCATAATATCCTCTTTGGATTCTGAATAGGGGGTTGAATTCGTCATGCTATGCATCCTCCATACCCTAAGGGGGTAGCTACATTAAATATTATAGCTTTTGGCCCCTTCCCTGTCAACTCCTGTGCGACCTTAAAAACTAATGGCATATGCATATTTCTTTTATTATTACATTTACCTATTGCCTTGCTCGATGACAGTTTGAATATGCAATTCCTTTAATTGCTTATCCGCCACCGGCGAAGGCGCGTGGGCCATTAAGTCGGAGGCACTTTGAGTTTTCGGAAAAGCAATTACGTCTCGAATGTTATCTTTGCCAGTCAAAAGCATAATCATGCGGTCAAGACCGAAGGCAATTCCACCATGAGGCGGCGTCCCATATTCAAAGGCTTCCATGAGAAAACCGAATTGAGCGACCGCTTCTTCCTCTGAGAACCCTAATAACTTGAATAACCGCTCCTGAACTTCACGGCGGTGAATACGAATACTTCCGCCTCCGAGTTCCGTTCCGTTAAGAACCATATCATAAGCTTTAGCCCGAACCTTCAATGGTTCCGACTCAAGAAGATGTAAATCTTCATCCATCGGTGCGGTGAATGGATGGTGAATAGCAATATGACGTTTCTGCTCCTCATCATATTCCAGGAGCGGGAATTCCGTAACCCATAAGAATTGGAGCCTGTCCTCATCAATCAGACCTAAACGTTTGCCTAATTCTAAGCGCAGATGTCCAAGTGCATCGGAAACGACAGCATAGGTATCAGCCACAAAGAACAAGATATCCCCGGTCTCCGCACCTGTATATTTAAGCAAGGAAGCCATTTCCTCTTCCGTAAAGAACTTAGCAATGGGAGATTTTATCCCCTCTTCAGCTAAAACAATCCAGGCTAAACCTTTGGCACGATAGGTTGAAACAAATTTAGCCAGATCATCGATTTCCCGACGCGGCAAGCCGGAACATCCTTTAGCACAGATGCATTTTACGCTTCCGCCGTTCGCCACTACATTAGCGAATACTTTAAATCCTGTCTTACCCACGATTTCTCCCACATCAATGAGTTCCATGCCAAACCGCGTATCCGGTTTGTCTGATCCGTACCGGTCCATGGCTTCTTTATAGGTTAAACGCGGGAAGGGAAGGGCCACCGATTTCCCCATCGTCTCAGAGAAAATCTCGGCCATTAATTCTTCCATCATGGGCAGTATATCTTCCACTTCGACAAAGGACATCTCCACATCCAGCTGGGTGAATTCCGGCTGCCGATCTGCTCTTAAATCCTCATCCCGGAAACAGCGAGCAATTTGGAAGTACTTTTCCATACCGCCTACCATGAGGAGCTGCTTGTAAATTTGGGGAGACTGTGGCAATGCATAGAATTCGCCAGGGTGGACACGGCTGGGGACTAAGTAATCCCGTGCCCCTTCAGGGGTTGATTTGTTGAGCATGGGAGTTTCAATTTCATAAAAACCCTGGCTATCAAAGAAATTACGCATGATCTGGGTCACTCGATGTCGGATCTTAAATACAGCCTGCATTTCAGGACGGCGCAAATCCAGATAGCGGTATTTCAGACGTACAGTTTCATCAACCTCCACTTGATCGACAAGATAGTAAGGAGGGGTTTTAGCTCCATTTAATACTTCCAGAGAATGGGCCGCAATCTCAATTTTGCCTGTCGCCAGGTTGGGATTGATCATTCCCTCGGGACGGGCAATCACTTGCCCTTGAATAGAGACGACGTACTCGGAACGCAATCGTTCCGCCGTGGAAAATCCGTCTCCCATCGTCTCCGGGTCGAAAACAACCTGGACGATACCTGTACGATCGCGCAGATCGACGAAAATTAAGCCCCCGTGGTCACGACGGCGCTGAACCCATCCTAATAAACGAACGACCTCTCCTACTTTTGCTAACTCTAACTCGGCATTTTCAACACGTTCTGAAAATATTGTCATCTTACACACCTCTTTGATAGTTCTTGTTTATTTCTTCGACTGCGTCGGTTAGCGGAACTTCCCTTTGCTCCCCTAAGGATAAATCCTTGATCACGAGTACATTTCGAGCAAGTTCTTCTTCGCCGAGAATTAAGGCATAACGTGCCCCTTGGCGATCAGCGGATTTGAGTTGGTTTTTTAAGCTACGGCCAAGCAGGTCCATACCCGCCGGCAAACCCTGACTGCGTAAAGCATTCAGGAGAGCAAAACCCTCGGTTTGAGCTTTCTCACCTAAAGCAATCAGCATCGCAAACAGCTTGGGTTCCTTTTTAGGCAGTTTATCCTGCACTTGAAGAGCCGCTAAAACCCGCTCAATTCCCATCGCAAATCCAATACCTGCTGTAGGCGGTCCGCCGATCTCTTCAACCAGCTTATCATACCGTCCTCCCCCGCAGATGGCACTCTGGGCTCCGATTTCTTCAACCATGACTTCAAAGGCTGTCTTCGTGTAATAATCCAGCCCTCGCACCAAACGTGGATTAACTCGATAGACCACGCCCGCTCTGCCTAAAATGTCCAGAACCCTGGCAAAGTGTGTACTGCAGTCAGCGCAAAGGGTATCTTTCGTTGTCGGTGCCCCTGCGGTCACTGCTTGGCAGGAGGGGTTCTTGCAATCCAAGATGCGTAAGGGATTGCGTTCAAACCGTTCCTGGCAATCATTACAAAGCTCGGCTTTGCGTACAGCCAGAAATTCCTGGAGTTGTTCCCGGTGGCTTGCTCTGCAAGTCGGGCAGCCTACAGAATTTACATGAACTTCAAGCCCCACCAGTCCAAGCCGCCGGTATAAATTCCAGACTAAGCTGATCACTTCTGCATCCACGATCGCCTGATCTGCACCTAAGACTTCAACTCCAAATTGATGGAACTGGCGAAACCGTCCGCTTTGTGGACGTTCGTAACGAAACATCGGACCAATATAGTACAACTTCACAGGCTGAGGCTGACCGTAAAGCTTGTTCTCCACATAGGCGCGGCAAACCGAAGCCGTTAATTCCGGACGAAGGGTCATAGAACGATTCCCTTTGTCTAAGAAAGTATACATTTCTTTCTTAACAATATCTGTGGTTTGTCCAACACCCCTTTGAAAGAGTTCTGTTGCTTCAAACATCGGGGTTCTAATTTCTTCATACCCATATTCGCGGCAAACCGAGCGAATAGTGTCTTCGAGATATTGCCATTGTTCAATCGTACCTGGCAATAAATCCTGAGTCCCTTTTGGACGCTGAATCGTCATAGCAAATTCCTCCTTAAATCCGATGTCGTCGTAAGTTTAGTCTAGCATTATAAAGAAAACTTGGCAGCCTCAATTGCACTGCTTAGCCGAAGACACTGTCTTCGCACGAATTAGCTTTCTTGCAGGATGTGGGAGAAGCTGCCCGACCAGAGCGACCTACTTTCATTCATCAGTGGTGCGGCACAGCGAACATGGGAGTCTGATAGTATAAAAAGCTCTCGTTCCTTGCTTTATGCAAGGGACGAGAGCTTCTCGTGGTGCCACCCTAATTGACGGAATTCTTCCGCCCACTTTTGTAGTCGTTAACGAGACTATCCGATGCAAGCAACTCCCTTTTTGGGTGTCCTACCGTGTGTCTTTCAGGCTGGTTCCAGTCTTGCCGGCCCTCTCTGGAGAAAGATCAACGCGGGATTTTCCAAAAGGTTTGGTGAGTTTTTTACATTAGTGCATTGTTTCAATATCTAAGGCCTGTATCACTATATTTTAGCAAATAAGGTCAGCATTTGTCAAATATGAACAGGGCTAGGACAGGAACGGATTAAACTGTTTTTCTTCCCGGATACTGGTCTCTTCACCATGGCCGGGGAAAACCCGGGTATCATCAGGCAGAATTAAGAGCTTTTTCCTGACGCCATCCAAAAGTTGATTCATTGATCCGCCCGGGAAATCAGTTCTGCCGATTGATCCGGCAAAAAGTGTGTCCCCGCTGATTAAACCGTCAGAACACAAAAAACACACACTGCCCGGGGAGTGGCCCGGAGTTGCTATAACTTTAACTCGTTCTTTGCCAACCATAAGCTCTTGCCCGTCGCTAAGCAGAAGATCCGCCTTTTGAAATGCCAGTCCCTGTCCGAAGTAACTGGAGAGATTCTTTCGTCCATCGGTAAGCATTCCTGCATCAGCCGAGTGAATCCCTACCAGGACATCTCCCAGAAGTCCTTTAAGTTCATCCACAGCACCGATGTGATCCATGTGCCCGTGGGTAAGTAAAATATACTCCACCTTTAAGCCCTGCTCCAGAATCCAGCGATAAATTTTTTTTCCGTCACCTCCGGGATCGACGACCATTGCTTTCTTCGTTTCCGGACATGAGAACAGATAACAATTTGCTGCCAAGGCACCCACAGCTCGTCCTTCGATCATAAACACTACCTCCTTAAAACTTCTTTTTACTGTCCAAAAGTATCGTCACCGGCCCATCATTGACCAGCTCAACCTCCATCTCTGCTTGAAAGACTCCCGTCTCAACCTTTATTCCATAACTCCGGATTTTTTCCACGCTTTGATCGAATAGGGCCTTAGCCTGTTCTGGCGGTGCTGCTGTAGAAAAGCTGGGGCGCTTGCCTTTACGGCAATCCCCATAGAGGGTAAATTGAGAAACCACGAGCATTTCTCCCCCGACATCCAGGACTGAACGATTCATTTTTGCCTCTTGATCTTCAAAAATCCGTAAGCCCACAAGCTTATCGACCATCCAGTCTATATCGTCTGCTCCATCCTCTTGTCCGACAGCCAGCAGAACTAAAAGTCCGGCTGCAATAGTTCCTGCCGTTTCATTGTTCACGGTCACCGAGGCGCGTTTAACGCGCTGAACCACACTACGCATCTTCAGTTCCCCCCGAATGGATTCGCTTGACCTCAGTAATGTCTTTTACCTTGCGGATTTTTTGCATTACCATCTTTAGATGATCCACATTCCTGATTTCAATCCGCAGCTGAATATGGGCCACATCCCCTTTTCCTACTCGTGCATTAATCCCGAGGATGTGTGTGCGGGTATCTAAAACAGTGTTCATAACCTCCGTGACCAGACGTGGTTTGTCTCTTCCATAAATCTGAATATCTACGGGATAGGTGGAATCCACTTGTTCCGCCCACATGACCTCCACAATCCGGTCACTCTCTTCTTGAGAATGACTAAGCACATTGCTGCAGTCCCCCCTATGAATGGAAACCCCCCGGCCTCGGGTAATGTAACCCATAATCGAATCTCCGGGCAAAGGATTACAGCACTGGGCGAAACGGATCAGCACGTTATCCACACCTTTAACCCGAACCCCATGAGAAGCTTTACCGTACAAAGTATGAGAAGGTGGTTTTCCTTCTCCTTGCTGGAGTGCAGCAAGCTGCATTTTTTCCCGTTCTTCTTTCGTAAGATCCTCACGCAAGCGCATTAAAACCTTATTCGTGGTCAGTACGCCGTCTCCTATAGAAGCGTATAAATCGTCCAGACCCACAAAGTTATAGGATTTGCCAATCGCCATAAGACTTTCCGGTTTAAGAACCTCTGCCGGATCAAGCCCTAGCTTACGAACCTCCCGCTCTAAGCTTTCACGTCCGCGGACAATATTTTCCTCTCTCTGCTCTTTCTTGAACCATTGACGTATTCGATTCTTAGCTTGAGATGTCTTCACAAAGGATAACCAATCCCGGCTTGGTCCTCCCCCTTGCTTCGGCTTCGAGGTGAGTATTTCGAGGATATCCCCGTTATTTAATTTTGTTTCGAGGGGAACAATCCGGCCATTTATCTTGGCACCTATACAGCGGTGTCCTACATCAGTATGCACCCGATAGGCAAAATCGACCGGACAGGAATCCGCCGGAAGTTCTACCACATCCCCTTTGGGGGTAAATACAAAAACAGTGTCTGCAAACAAGTCAATTTTTAAGGTCTCCATGAATTCGCCGGCATCCCGGGAATCATGCTGCCATTCCAGCAGTTGGCGCAGCCAAGAGAGCTTCTGATCAAAATTCACACTGGCAGTTTTGTACCCGCAATCTTTGTTATTGCTTGACCTGCCGCACTCTTTGCTGCTCCCTTCCTTGTACTTCCAATGGGCAGCAATACCGTATTCGGAGGTTCGATGCATCTCACAAGTCCGAATCTGGATTTCAAAAGGTTCTCCATGGACTCCGATTAGGGTAGTATGGAGTGACTGATACATATTCGGTTTAGGCATGGCGATATAATCTTTAAAGCGGCCCGGTATCGGCTTCCACATTGTGTGAATGATTCCCAAGGCACCGTAGCAATCGTTAACAGAGTCCACTATGACACGAATGGCCATTAGGTCATATATTTCGTTAAGCTCTTTATTCTGGGTCTTCATCTTACGATAAATGCTGTAAAAATGTTTCGGGCGGCCGGCAATATCTGCATAGATCTCTACTTCATTCAGACGTTCTCGCATTTGCACGATAACTTCATTAATATAAGCTTCCCGTTCCCGGCGTTTGAGAGCAATTCCTTCGACAAGATCATAATATTCCTGAGGCCTTAGATAACGAAAGGAAAGGTCTTCCAACTCCCATTTAATCCGGAAAATCCCCAGACGGTTAGCCAAGGGAGCAAAGATCTCCAAGGTTTCCTGGGCAATTTCCTTTTGTTTTTCAACAGAATGATATCTCAAGGTGCGCATATTATGAAGGCGATCAGCTAGTTTAATGAGAATGACCCGGATGTCTTTGGCCATCGCTAAAAACATTTTCCGTAAATTTTCGACTTGCTGCTCAACTTTGCTTTTATAGGCAAGCCGGCCAAGTTTCGTCACACCATCCACAAGCAGGGCAATTTCCGGACCAAATTCCTTTTCTATGTCATGAATGGTAAATGCCGTATCTTCCACAACATCATGAAGCAGGGAGGCTGCTACGGTTGCTTCATCCATTTCAAGTTCAACTAAAATCTGGGCAACTTGCAGAGGATGCAGAATATAATCTTCCCCCGAATTGCGAAGTTGGTTCCTATGAGCCCTTTCTGCAAACTGATAGGCTTTGTCCACAATAGCCAGACGCGCTTGTGGAGATTTCTTTTTCATTTTTACCATTAATTCCGCAAAGGACATGGATAAACTCCTCTCATCTGCCAGTGAACTCGGTTAGCTAAAGTTGACCATGGATCTAATACTCTACCAATGAAAAAACCGGGTAATCTATCAGCTTCTCCCGTCCGTTTAAGAACGTTAGTTCAATCAGAAAACCCATTCCGACCACGTCTGCCCCTATCTTCTTCATTAAATTTGCGGTGGCGAGCATGGTTCCGCCGGTTGCCAGCAAGTCATCGACAAGAACGACTCGGGCGCCGGGTTGTATAGCATCGGCATGGACTTCCAATGTATCAAAACCGTATTCTAAAGCATAGGTCTCTTGAATCGTTCCGGCCGGAAGCTTACCCGGTTTGCGAACCGGAACAAAGCCAACTCCCAAGGCATAAGCCACTGGAGCACCGAACAGGAACCCACGTGCTTCAGGACCAACAATCACGTCAGGCTGCCAAGGTGATATTTTTTCTACCAACGCATCAATAGAGGCACGATATATTTCGCCGTTTTTCAGCAATGTCGTTATGTCCTTATACGAAATTCCTTCCTTAGGAAAATCAGAAATTACGCGAATATGATCCCTAAAATCCATGATTGTCTGCCGCCTTTCGTCTAATAAACTTCAATTTCTGTTTAAACGAGCCACTGAAGAGGCGCTGCTATTAATTTATGCTGAAACTTCAAAGCCTGATCTAACCGTTCTTTGGCAAAACGAAAGCGTAAAGAGGAGTTAAGATCTAATTTGCTCTGAGCTGGAATCCATTCCAGAACAATCTCATCCGTTCCGCCCAGGCATCGGATAAGACCTAACTCTTCCAATATTTTCAGGCCAATTTTCTCTTTGTTGGTTATTGTTAGATCTGCGCCCCAGTGAAACGGATTACTTGTTTTCGATTTAGCAAGCAGATCCCGATATAATAGGATAAGTTCTTCCCGGGATATATAAAAACAACGCTGATGAACCAATTCCTCAGGAGGGCTCTGAAATCCTGCCAGGGCAATACGAAATATTCCTAATTTCCGCAGTTTTCCGACCCCTTCCCTGAAATCTTCTTCTGTAAGCGGAAGTCCGAGAATCATACCGGGACTTTCACAGGCATTTCCCACCCTATCCTGATCCAAAAGCTGTGTCTTATTAGGTTCTTCTAAAGTATGTTCAGTACTAATCGAATCAAATCCAAATTTAAGAATTGGCTTACTTCCTGTGCTGTCCCAGATCCATAATGGTTCGTGCCCTGTAATCGGCCACTTGTCACGAGTCAAATTCCGCCAATCCAGCCACTCTATCTCAGGTTCCTCCCGGGCAGCGGCAACTTCCTGATAAGCATCTCCGCTTGGACAACTTATGGTTGACGGGTTCAGCCAATTCGCCTCAGCCTGGATATCCTTAATCATTAATTGAACATCTTCCCGCCCTCGAAAGGTATTCCAGTCTAAGGCAAACGCCGCATCAAGTTCCTGCAAACCCTTCAGCTCTGGCAAACGTTCCCCGATCCTAAACCCAATACCTTCTTGCTCTCCCTGAGAACCAAAACGGAATTTAAGATGACTTTGTTCTTTACCGACCGCATTGACGGAATGCAGACGGACTCCCTGGCAGGCTAAAACCGGCCCCGGATTGCCAAACCCAAAGGGAGCCATTTGCTCCAGTTGACGGAGCAGTTCCCCTGAAATGTCATCAATGGCAACTTTACAGTCGATTCTTAAGACTTCTTGAAACATAGATTCTTCGAATGCCAAAGCTTGTTTATTCAGACCTTCTCTAAGTTTTCCAATATCCTTTGTATGAAGAGAGAAACCCGCGGCTTGTCTATGCCCTCCAAACTTTGTTAAAACAGCCGCTTGAGTACTCAGCTGTTCCAACACCGGGTAACCTGCAATTCCGCGGGCAGACCCTTTAGCTTCTTCCCCATCTTCCGCAATCATAAACACCGGACGATAATACCGTTCCACTAAACGGGATGCCACAATCCCTATGACACCGTGATGCCAGTGGCCGGCCGAAAGTACAATGACTCTCGGCAGAGGTTCACCCTCCAATAAAGCAATCGCTTCTGCTAAGATTTGCTTTTCTGTTTCCTGGCGAACCTGATTCTCCCGGGTTAATTGCCGAGCCAGCTCATTAGCCCGCTCAGAGTCCTCCGTCAGCAGCAGTTCCAGACCTGCACGGGCACTATCCATTCGTCCTGCCGCGTTAATTCTCGGTGCGACCATAAAACCTATTTGACCTGCTTTAAGAGATTTGTCAGCCAATCCGCACTCTTCGAGAAGGGCCTCCAGCCCCGGGTGGCTCGTCACTTCCATTTGGCGAAGCCCATAGTGGACTAAAATCCGGTTTTCCCCCACCAAAGGGACTAAATCCGCAATCGTCCCTAACGCTACTAAATCCAAAAATTCGAGTTCAGATTGTATACCTACTTCCTGGTTCCCTAAGGTTTTTAAAAGAGCCTGAGCTAATTTAAATGCTACCCCTACTCCGGCCAAATCACGGAATGGATAACCCGAATTTTCAAGTTTAGGATTGATAATAGCAAAAGCCTCCGGCAAAGCTTCATGTGGTTCATGGTGATCCGTAATAATGACATCAATATTCAGTGTTTTAGCCAATTCCACCTCAGACACTGCAGTGACCCCACAGTCCACGGTAATCAGAACACGCACACCCATCTTCGCAGCACGTTCAATAGCCTCCGCGTGGAGACCATATCCTTCATCCTGGCGGTGGGGAATATAGGCTACAGCCTTTAATCCCAGATCAATAAGAACTTTATATAATAAAGTAGTGCTTGTCACCCCATCTACATCATAATCGCCATAGATAAGGACCTTTTCCTTACGTTCTAAAGCTAAGGACAATCGCTCAACGGTTTTTAACATATCACAAAAACAAAATGGTGAGATCAGGTTCAAGAGAGTTGGGCGCAAAAATTCAATAGCCTTTTCCGGCTGGTGCAAACCTCTTTGAACTAATATTTCTGAGACTACCGGAGAAATTCCTAATAAACGGCCTAGTGTCTCTGACATTCGTCCGGAAGAATGCTGTACCGACCATATGCGTTTCACAAATATCCTCCTCCAGACTTTTATTATAAAACAGAGCTAAAATTGCGGCAACTTTACCGATACTTTATCAATCTCTGATCTCCGGCCCCTGACCACTGACTTCCGGTTTGTTTCCGATAGCTGACTTCTGGTCCGTCTCCCCGGTCGTCTTTCGGCAACGCTGACAAAAGGATGCCAGCCCGTCCTCAACAGGACATGGTACGTCTCTGCCGCTGCAGGGTTCTGCATGAATTAATACATGGGTCAGCGACAATTTCACATTAATTTCGTATTCAATCCTGTCACATAGTTCATGAGCATCAATAAGCGGCGTGAACTTTGCCACAACTAAATGCAAATCGACGTGCCTTTCTGCTCCAGCCTTTCGGGTTCTAAGTTTATGGAATTCAACAAATTCATCCTCATAAAGCTGAAGGACTTCAGCAATAATCTTACGTTCTTCATCAGGCAAGCTGACATCAACGAGAGGTGCAAAAGCCTTCTTTGTCAAATCTATGGCAGCCTTTATAATCATTAACGCAACAGCGAAGGCAATGATGGGGTCGATTATGGCCCACCCTGTCAGCTTAATGATCAGTAAACCCAAAAAAACGCCTAAAGAAGTATACACATCGGTCCGTAAATGCAAGGCATCCGCTTCAAGGGCTACAGAATCAGTTTTCTTAGCAACCTTCATAAGCCTTGCGGATACAATCATGTTCATCAGAGCTGAAACACCCATAATAAGCAGGCCGAGTCTCAGGCCCAGATCTGTGACATGCCCTCCATTACCATAGATAATTTCTTGAACCTTCTGAATTGCCTCAATGATAATCATAAGCGCTGCAACAAATATCAGAGCCGCTTCTATTGTACCGGATACATTTTCGATTTTTCCGTGTCCATAAGCATGACATGAATCTGCAGGTTTGCCCGACTCTTTCACTGCAAAGAGTGCAATAAAGGCTGCCACCAGATCGATTCCGGAGTGTATTCCTTCAGATAAGATACTCACTGAACCACTGATTAGCCCAACTACGATTTTAGTCAAGGTTAATAAAATATTCGAAGCGACAGATAATGAGGCCACCTTTGTTTTCTCATCCACGACTCCACTCTCCTACTACCCATTTCCATCGGTAACTAACCTGGTACATAAAAATAGGACCCCTTATAAAAAGGTAGTCCCGCAGATTCCTCCGCTGCTTCAAAGCTCGAAGCCCAGCTATTTGCCTGACAATATAAGTTAATGTATAAGATATCAAATTATCAATATAATATCAAGATTTTTGTTGGGATCTTGTTTGGATATTCTTCTATTTATACTATGTTTTTGGGGATTAAATTGTTAAAAAATTTCCGTAAATAATCCACCCTATTCCCAAAACCATGCGCAAAATTGCAGGGGCAAAACCCCAGATCACCTGTTTTTTCTCGCTTTTAGGAATTATACCTGTACCAAAAACTAAGGCCCAAAGGGCAACCGCGATAATTGGGGTAACAAAGGCACCAAAGAAAACTAAACTAGTTAATCCTCCTACTAATCCACCCACTGCTTTGCTTTTATTGCCAATCCTCCCGACAATAAGCAGCAAAATAATTCCTGCGCTCCCTCCGACAAGCAAAGGGATTTCCCAGCGCCAAAACTGTGCCAGGTCATGAGTAAGATAGTTGATCCCACTTAAAGCGGCCATCGCCGCAACAGTTCCCCGAATCCCTCCAAAGAAAATCATTCCTGCGGAAAGAAGAAGTACTCCTTCTAGTAGTACCAGTTGAATGAATCCCAAGAAACCTCTCTCCCCCTACCACTATGTTCGTATTAGTATATCCCAGTAATAACCAATCTAATCTTTCGGAGGATTCAGGATTCCTGTACATCTATCGTATAGTAAATTAATGGATTAATTGGAACAGGACTACCAACACAATTCATATTCTGTAGTGTAGCAGTTAAGCAAAGCTGTCAGATAAATTCGAAACTGATGCTATGCTAATCGAAGTGACTGAAACAAGAATCTAAAGGAGGTTTTCTCTATGTGGTGGGGACGTTGGTTTTGGGGTTTCCCTGGCTGGTTTGGATTCGGTCCTTGGTGGGGTTTTCGCCGACGTTGGTGGTGGTAGGCATGATTTCTTATTAATAAGGACATTTCGATGACGCTGGATTTAATGCCGGCGTCTTTTTCTATTTTAGAATAGCCGCCTATGCAACTAAGGTGGCACCAGCAGAAGATGAAAAGGGGCCGCTTGGGTCGGGCAGCTTCGCCCACATCCGCTCACCTCAGCATTCCGAGGCTTGCCCCACTCGCCGGTGCGGGACTTCGCCAAACCTCCGGGTAATACCTGATGTGAACCCGTGGCTCCGTCTCCCCGCACCGTCTTGTGGGCTTTTACCGCCTCTCCATGCAATGGGTTCGCTTCTGTGGACGAAGCTGCCCTGTTTGCGGGTCTGGGGATTTTTCTGCATGTCTTTCGGGTCTTTAATTTTTCAGAGTAGTCCCTGTATTAACAACCACCAGGATTGGGCGACTGTGAAACACACTAAAAAGGGGACCCCCTTTTTGGCAGGGGTCCCCCTGGCAAATCCTATTTGGTGAAAGCTTAGAAAATGACTCCTAAAGCAATCAGAATCAAAATAGCAATAGCTATAATTCCCGCACCAGCAAATCCACCAGCACCACATCCGTACATGAAATCACCTCCAAATGAAATCTTAACTGACACCAATCGCCGCCATGACTCGAACCTTAAAATACAATTCCCATAGCGATAAGCAAAAGAATAATGACTACAACGATTGCAATTCCTGCACCTAACCCAGTCCCGCCTGATCTGAACATACTCATGACCTCCTTTAATATACTCAGACTTAATCGATTAGAATATAACGCCTAAAGCAATTAAAATCAGAATTGCGATAGCAATGATTCCTACACCAATACCAGTGCCCCCCGGGGCGGCTGGCGGAAAACAAGCTGCTGAAAAGCCGGCCCCACCTGCTCCAAATCCGAACATGTTATAACCCCCTTAATTTTAGTTTTTAAGATTAAACCTTGATTTATTAGAAAACTATACCCATAGCGATTAACAGAAGAATGATAACCGTGACTATAGCAATTCCAGGTAAATAATTAGGTCCGCATCCACCGTCAACACCCTCAACTGCACCTACACCAAATCCCATATTTAACAACCTCCTCATTCCAGTATTTTCTATTTTTTCGCTCACAGTAGACTATGTAATCAAATGCATAAATGTTAATATTTTACAATAACTTTATCTGTTCACCAATTAGAAAGGCCGCTCTCCAGTAATTTAGAGAGCGGCCTTGTTTACAAGGATTGGGGATTAGTATCTGATGTCTAGTATTTTGGATTTTGCAGTCGCCGGGAAAATTCCTTCAGCCCCATATTGGCAAAGCAATAAACCCGCTGTAAGTGCCATTCATCGAGGTTAAGGTTTGACCACCCTCGTTCTGTAGTAAAAGCCATTAAATACCCTGTATCTTTCACAGCCTGTACAATATTGGCATTGTAATCACCGTAGGGATAGGCAATATAATTCACGGTTTGACCAAGTTCCTTTTCTATGAGTTCCTTAGAACTTTTAAGTTCATTTAACACAGCCGCTTTATCCATTTTAGACAAATACGGATGATTAGCTGTATGCCCTTCTATCTCCCATCCATTTGCTGTTAATTCTTTAAGTTGGGACCAAGACAAGAATCCCTCTCCGTTAATATAACTTGAGACCATGAAAACTGCGGCTGTGAAACCATGTTTTTTCAGAATAGGAAAGGCAGTCGTGTAATTATCTTCATAACCGTCATCAAAGGTAATGACAAACGGTTTAGCCGGAAGGGCACCGCCTTTATAAAAGGCCTGGTATAACTGATCTAAAGTAACACTCTCATACCCTTGCTCCCGCATATAAGCCATTTGAGCCTCAAACTGATCGGGAGGCATTCTTACTTCATTGCCTTCCTCTAACATCACAGAATGATAATATAAAACAGGCACTTCTACAGGCTTTTGAAGGATTGGTGAACTTTCAGGGTTGGTTGATTCATTTAATGTCACACTTGGCACAATTGCTTCCGCTTGAGTTTCAGTTTCAGTTTGAGTTTCAATTTCAGCTTGAAAAGTCTGGCTTGATACCTTTTCTTTACCGCAACCATTAATTCCAAGCACTAGTACTGGGATCAAAAAAATCAAACATAGGGTTACAATGATTTTTTTCAGCATCTCTAGCTCCTTTATGCTTTGAATAAAATGTTTTTAGCATATTCGGAATAATTTTATCAGGGTGTCAAGGGGGCGTCAAGGGAATGGAGTTGTTGACACACGTGCACGTCAGTAACCCCGTCCCTTGACACCCCGACAACAAAGGGATCTCAAGAATCAAGTATGATTCTCGGGATCCCTTCTCATGCTGAGCCATCATTATGCTTAAGCGCGAACAGCTTTACCGCCTTTACGCGTTTTCTTAAAGTGCGTCCTGATTTCTACGAGTATTTGGCTGGCTATACAAATTGAAGAGTAAGCTCCACAAAATACCCCAATCAACATTGCCAAGGTGAACATCTTTGTGGATTCTCCACCTAAGATATACAATGCGAACAGCGCGATTAATACAGTTGCAACCGTATTAATCGAGCGACGCATGGTCTGCCAAATCGATTTATCCACCATATCCTCGTAACTGTCTCCCCGCTTCATCTTTGGTTCGTTCTCTCGAATCCGGTCGAAGATAATCACGGTATCGTTGATGGAGTAACCGACAATCGTTAAAATAGCGGCTACAAAGGTGGCATCAATTTCCCAGCGAAACAACGAAAAAACTCCGACAACTATCAAAACATCGTGTAATAACGCCAGAATCGCGGAGATAGCGAAGATGAACTGAAACCTAAAGGTAATATAGACGATCATCATGCCCATGGCGATAATCAATGCATAAATTGCATTACGGGTAAGTTCTTCTCCCATGGCCGGGCCGACTTTATCTTCTTTAATAGACTCTTTATTAAATTCTCCAACTTGAGTCCCTAAGGCGGTCAGTAATTCATTGCGCTTATCTTCTTCAAGAGCCTCAGTTCGAATCAAGGCAGTTGTGTCACTATCCGATAATTGGACATGCCCTTCCAGTCCAACCGACTTCATCGTATCCGAGATAGATGCCTGGGTTACTGTCTGATTGAAGGTTATGTCAAGCATGGTTCCGCCTTTATAATCAATTCCCAAATTCAGCCCCTGCATTATGAAGGAAATGATGCCCGGTATAATAATAAGAAGTGAGATAGCAAACCACCAATAACGTTTCTTGACAATATGGAAGTAAAGAGGATGTAGTTTCTGAACCTCTTCGTAAGTCGCTGAATGTCCAGTTTTAGTCATTATACATCCCTCCTGACGCCAAACCATGCTGTATTCATTTTGGGGCTGATTCCTACAACCCAGCGCAAGACTTGTCTGGTAAAGGTAATCGCCGTAAACAAGCTGACAAGAATTCCGATACCCAAAGTTAAGGCAAACCCTTTGACGGAACCGCTGCCCAGAACGTAAAGAGTCAGGGCCGCGATTAATGTCGTCACGTGAGCGTCGATGACCGTTATAAAGGCCCGGCTGAATCCGGACTCTACACCGGCCCGAATCGATTTTCCGGCACGAATTTCTTCTTTTACCCGTTCATAGATAATGATATTAAAGTCTACTGCCATTCCAATCGAAAGAATGAAACCGGCGATACCGGGAAGCGTCAGTACGACTCTGAACCCCCAAAAAGCCCAAAGGACAATAAGTGCGTAGACGATCAAGGAGAAATCGGCTACAAACCCAGGCAACCGATAGTAAATCAACATAAACAAGAAGATGAAAATTAATCCGTAGATTCCAGCCTGAATACTTTTATTTAAGGAGTCAACTCCTAAGGATGCTCCGACTTGACGCTTTTCAGCAATACTCAGACTCACAGGCAAGGAACCCGAACGCATGAGAACTGCATCCGCTGCCGCATCTTCCAAGGTGGCATACCCTGTAATGACAGCTTGACCGTTAAGAATGGGCGTGTTAACCGTTGGATTGGTCAAAAGTTCCTGATCAAGATAAACCCCTAATCTTTGTCCAATTAATTGGGTGGTTATTTCACCAAACTTTTTAGCACCTTCCGAGGAAAAGGTCAGACTTACAACATACCCTTGCCCCTGATCCTGCCCTCCCTTGGCATCTTTCAGGTCGTCCCCTTCGAGAACCACATTTCCCTGCGGATCTCTAAAGGTTAATTTAGCCGTTGTTTTAAGAATATCTACCGCTTTATCCGGATCAGTAACCCCGGCTAAGTCGACAATAATCCGTTTATTATTATAGTCAGCTTGAACTATTGGTTCAGATACCCCAAGATCATTGACCCGGTTCTCTATAATCGCTTTTGCCTTGTCGATATCATCTTTTGTAATTGCAGGGCCGTTTTCAGCCTGCTCTGCCTGAAGCACCAAATGCACTCCGCCGCGAAGATCAAGTCCCAACGGGATTCCTTTTTCGGGATCCACAAGGGGTTTAATCGATAGCCCGACAGCTACCGCTACAAGTAGCACGAGCGCTACCAATTTGATGATGTTTCCCCGTCTCATCTGCTTTCCTCCCTTTTATTATGAATGGGACTTGCCCATGCCAAACTTAATTATAGAACTATCAAGTTTATAATGTCAATCTGCCAATAATGGGAAACGACTATTTTAGAGTAATTTTACATCATTGATCTTTAATTCAAATTGAGTGAGCAGAAATTCAGCCGCTTTGCGGGACAATAGCATCCGGGCAAGAAAAATCTCAAAATATTCCATTACCGGGCATATCTCCGTATCAATCGTGAGTTCCAAAGCTATTCGCTCTTGAGGATAAACCCGCAGAAAAGAGCGTTTCACTGCATAATTAACACGATCATGAATATCAAATTTTGCCAGGTCCCGGTTTCTCACCCGGGAACGATGAACATCGGATTTGTCGGCTAGAATTAAGGCGGCAGAGGTAACATTAACAGGATTCCCATCCTGCTCATCATGGTTTCCAATGGCCCCAATGATAATCGCAATTTCTTCGGGCGGCATTTCATGACGTTCTAAAATTCCAGCCGCCAGAATAGCCCCTGAATGTGCATGGGCGACACGATTTACAGCATTCCCTATGTCGTGTAAATAACCCGCAATGGCGGCCAGTTCACACTCCCTTTCGGTATGTCCCATCTTTTCAAGAATATTTGAAGCGATATGAGAGACTAAACCCGCATGCCGCAGACCATGCTCCGTGAAACCTATGGCGGCTAAATGCCGGTTTCCCGCATCAATCAGTGCGCGCACATAAGGATCTGTTTTAATGTTTTGCAAAGTGACTATCGACATGAGCACCTCCCAAAATTCTCAGGCGATAGCAATTTATACCAACCGTTCCCAAATCATCTATCAGCCCGTAATTTGCCCAAGCTCCCACTATCGCACCCAGCCCGGGTATGAGCTGAAGGGTTTTTCTGAAATCAATGGCATCCCGGTACTCCCGCTGAAACTGTTCCCAATTAACTTGCTGTTGGGCCTCTTTCTCTGAAGGCCAGCTTCCTATGAAGTTATCCCAATTTAGAATCGTGTTATATAATTCAGGGCGTTTTTCCTGACTTGAAAAAGCCAATTGAAAAATATACAACAAAAAGAGCCTCTCTCGATAATCTTGGGTAGAAAACCCATAAATATGCGCTAACTCAAAGAGAAATTTCATTTTGATGACAATAAGGGCCGGGAAATCGGCAACAGCCAGGGTAAAACCTCCTGCACCAGCCCCAGCCCCTTCTGCGGCAGCGATTTTCCGATATTTGACCAGAAGCCTTTGAGCTCGTTGGTCGCGCTCTTGCAACCGGACTCCATAAAAAACAGGGCTGTTAGGAATATACTCAAGCCCAAAAACGACGGATTTTACTAACCCCTTAACCGTTGCCGTTATTATAGTATGCACCTTTTCAGGAATAACTTTATCATTGACTTTAGTTTGAATAGCCTTTGAGGTACGTTCCAACAATCCTGGTTTCTGTAACAATCTCCTGACCCAACAATTTAAGTCTGATCTCACATACTCTTCATAGGCCGGCTCATTATTTTGCAGATCCCTATATAAGGGCACGGTGTTCACCTCATCACATTTTAATCAATAACAATAAACTCCCCTGACTACTGCCCAATAAGTTAAAAGCAAGCGGCCAGGCCACTTGCTTTTAGTTTAATTAACAATCCGGGAACTTATTCATCCCCTTGTTTGACTCCCGCCTATTTACCCTTTTCAAGCTCTATTTCACGATTTTCTACACTTACAATTCCGGATTTAGCCATTTCGATTTCTACTTTATCTGCAATCTCCAGCATAACGGAATCTTCCTTCACTTTTGTGATCTTACCATAGATCCCACCTGCAGTGATTACTTGGTCTCTTGTGCGAAGACTACTCATTAGAGCGGCTCGTTTCTTAGCCTGTTTCTGCTGAGGCCTAATCATGAGAAAGTACATAATTCCAAAAAAGACCACAAAATATAGGACTAATGTTAATGTTGATTGATCCACTTAATATTCCCCCTTTATTTATCCTTGAACTATTCACCATATCATGGTGAAAATCCTTCCTGCTTGCTAAAAATTATGACCTTAGACCTTAGATCTCAGATCTAAAATCTCAGTCGTCATAACCATAATCTGAGAAACACTTTTCACGATATTCCGGCAGACGATCCTCTTTGATTGCTTCCCTTATTTCTTCCATTAGGATTTGGAGATAACGTAAATTATGAATCGTCATCAGGCGGAGACCCAGAATTTCTTCTGCCTTGAGCAGATGCCTTATATAAGCACGGGAATAATTACGACAGGTATAGCAATCGCAGGATGGATCAATCGGACCAAAATCCCGTGCTGATCCGGCATTGCGAACAATCACTTTGCCATAGCGGGTTAATGCTGTCCCGTTGCGGGCAATCCGAGTCGGGAGCACGCAATCAAACATGTCAATCCCCCGCATAACCCCTTCGATCAGAGCATCCGGGGAACCGACTCCCATCAGATAGCGCGGTTTTTCTCTTGGGAGCAAGGGAACCGTATAATCTAAAACCTCATACATCATTTCTTTCGGTTCTCCGACACTTAAGCCCCCGACAGCATACCCCGGCAAATCTAAGGCCGTGACCTCGGCAGCACTTTGACGACGCAGATCTTCAAACATGCCACCTTGAACAATTCCAAATAAGGATTGAGTTTCAGTGGTTGTCAAGGTTTCCTTACACCGTTTAAGCCAGCGGGTAGTCCTCTCCAAAGAGTCCTTGGCATATTCATGGGTACATGGATAAGGAGCACACTCATCAAAGGCCATCACTACATCAGAGCCTAAAGCCATCTGGACCTGCATGGAAATTTCCGGACTCAGGAATTGATGTGATCCATCGATATGTGACCTGAATTCTACGCCTTCTTCCCTAATAGTCCGCAGATCCCCTAAGCTGAATACTTGAAAACCGCCGCTGTCGGTCAGGATCGCACCATCCCAGTTCATAAAACGATGAAGTCCGCCCGCTTCCCGAATCAACTCATGTCCTGGTCGCAAGAATAAATGGTATGTATTGCTTAAGATCATCCCCGCTCCAATTTCCTTGATTTCCTCCGGGGTAATCGTTTTTACTGTCGCTTGAGTTCCAACCGGCATGAATACCGGTGTATCCATGATACCATGCGGTGTATGCAGCTTTCCTAAACGTGCTTTCGTCCGTGAATCTTCCTTAAGTATTTCCAAATATACGGAGGCCAAACCCTTCACTTCCTTCTTTTTTGATTGGTGCACGAGGCCGCTAAGTTCCATTTTCAGAGAACTTTGCTAACGGCCATAGCTGCACTGATACTTCATCTGCGCTTCGAACCGCATGTTCTCATAATATAAGCATGGCATCTCCAAAACTATAGAACCTGTATCTCTCTTGAACGGCGGTTTCATACGCCTTTAAAATTAGTTCCCGCCCTGCCAGAGCACTAACCAGCATAACCAGAGTTGACTTGGGAAAGTGAAAGTTGGTTAAGAGAACATCCACAACCTGGAATGAATAGCCCGGATAGATGAAGATATCCGTCCACCCTTCACCGGGTGCAACCTTTCCATTATGACCTGCCGATTCTAAGGTTCGTGCCGCAGTTGTCCCCACTGCAATAACACGGCGCCCTTCTTGTTTTGCCCGGTTAATTTGCTCTGCGGCTTCTATGCCAACACGATAATACTCGGAATGCATAGCATGTTCACGGATATCATCCACTTTGACCGGACGAAAGGTGCCTAAGCCGACATGGAGAAGAATCTCCACGATTTCTACACCATTCTTCCGGAGTTCGTCTAAAAGTTCCGGCGTAAAATGCAAGCCGGCCGTAGGAGCGGCCACCGATCCCCGCTCTTTGGCATAGACAGTCTGATAGCGATCCCGGTCTTCCAATTGAGCTGTGATATAAGGCGGAAGAGGCATTTCTCCAAGCTGGTCTAAAATGCTTTCGAAAACCCCGGAGTACATAAAACGGATTATCCTGTTTCCGTTTTCCATTATTTCCTGAAGCTCTCCGACTAATATTCCATGCCCAAAGCTGACTCTTTGCCCGACTTTAAGGCGTTTTCCAGGTTTAACCAGAGCCTCCCAGACATCCAGTTCAAGTCTCTTAAGCAGAAGGATCTCAATTTTAACCTCAGTTCCCTCTTTTTCTCCGATCAAACGCGCGGGAATAACCCGAGTGTTATTCAGCACAAGGACATCGCCCCCATTTAACAGCGACGTTAAATCTCTAAACCTATGGTGGGCTATCCCCCCATTTTCCCGATTAACAACCATTAACCGGGATGTATCCCGAGGCTCCACCGGATGTTGCGCAATTAAGTCCTCTGGTAATTCAAAATCAAACTCCGAGACATTCAAGCTATTCTTCTCCTTCAGTTGAAACTGTCATGTGTGATTCGTCCTATAGCAGCAAAAGTGCAGGCTCTGTCCATTGATTATACTCTGAAAAATTAAAGACATTCAGAAGAATCCCCAGGCCCGCAAGCAGGGCAGCTTCGTCCACAGAAGCGAACCCATTGCATGGAGAGGTGGTAAAAGCCCACAAGACGGTGCGGGGAAACGGAGCCACGGGTTCACATCAGGTATTACCCGGAGGTTTGGCGAAGTCCCGCACCGGCGAGTGGGCGAGCCTCGGAATGCTGCGGTGAACGGATGTGGGCGAAGCTGCCCGACCCGTGCGACCCGTGCGACCCCCATTTCACCCTCTGCCGACACCGCCTCAGCGGCATGGACGCCTGCTCTGTTCAAACTAACTTCACTACCCCTTAGCAATAGAAATATTGTTATAGTAATAGGCGATTATCTCATCATACTTATAACCCAATTGGGCCATATGATAAGCCCCCCACTGAGACATCCCCACTCCATGCCCCCAGCCCCGTCCTTCAAATATAAAGGCCCCAAAGGGTTGAGAGTCAGCACTGGTTCCTAATGATGAACTCATAATTTTAGATAACAATGGCCCTTGCTTTTGCTGATAAGACGCTGCTAATTCAGAAAATCCGGTATAGCCAAGAGCTCCGAAAGGCTCAGTTGAGTCGGGTTTGGTTTTCTGGACCTCAAATAAGCTTCCCAAAAATGCTTCCTTGCGAATTGGCTGACCAAAAGGATAAAACGCTTGGACAAAGGTTCTGCCTTTAACAATCTTATTTTGTCCAAACTCATCTTCCAGGCTTACACTTTTAACTCTGCCTGAGGGGAACTTATCCAAGATCACGTTCCGTACCGGTCCCAACCCAAAGGCTGAGCCAAGAACCGGAGCGGAAACAATAAAACGCCAACGATTAACGGGGCCGCCAACACCTTGCGAATAGGGATCAGGCTGGGAAACATTGTGAATATCAGCATTCCCCCATACATTTTTAGCGTCCTCAGTATATCCTCCGCTATGAGAAGAATAGAGTGCATCGATTGGCTGCTTAGTCACGGCGTCAACAATTATTTCCCCCCGTGTAGCTTCGATAGCTTTAGAAGCCGCTCCTTCTACACCCATTCCCGCGTATGCCTGATGAATATCCGGGGAATCCGAAATCATTTTTTTACCATCTTCACTCTGTTTGATCAGATAGGTTCGAGCCGCTACCGCTTGGGCTTTAAGCGCCTCTGCGCCTCCTTTAGCCCATTCATTACTCATCTCAATCGGCACAACCCCTTTTAGGTAGTCTTCACTATCCACCAAATTAATTAACCGCCAATGACCGTCCTGCCAATTGAGTTGCAATCCTCCGCGATAAACAGCATTTTTACCATCAGGGGTTTTAACACTAAGACTCCCTGAATTTAGTTCCTTGACTTCTAAAACAGAGCTGCTAAATACCTGAAACTCGTCATGGTTAACCCGCAAAACGGGAGTCCATCCTCCCCAGCCGACCTGAAGCGTCGAACCCGCCGGAAACTTGAGAGTTGTATTGTCTAAGATAAGTTGATAGTCGCCTTTGTTAATATCTATTTGGACCCACCCGGCCTGACTTAAATTCCAAACAAGCTCCACTGAAATCATTTTTGCATGGCATGGCGAGGCCTGAGCCAACACCAACATTAAGGTCACTATCCACAAAAAGTGCAACCGATACACAATCTGAAGCATGCTCTTCACACCCTTTTCAACATTAATCAAAAACCGTAATGGTGGAAGTTAATTATGCTCAGATTGCCCTTTTTTCCCGGCATCTATGCTCTAACAAATATTTGCCAGTTTACCTACATCCTTACTCCGGAAAAAGACCGGCTTCCATCCGACTCTGGGGAAGTGAAAATCCTAAATGCTGATAAGCCCTTGCAGTGGCCATTCGTCCCCGTGGAGTACGCTGCAAAAATCCCATTTGCAGCAGAAAGGGTTCGACCACATCCTCCAGGGTTACCGATTCTTCGCCGATCGTCGCGGCAAGTGTATCCAGACCAACCGGACCTCCGGCAAAGGTCATTATAATCGTCTTTAAAGCTTTCTGGTCAATCTGATCCAAGCCCTCGGGATCGACATCCAATCGATTGAGCGCCTCTCTGGCTATGGTTTGAGTAACCGCACCATCTTCCCAGACCAGGGCAAAATCCCTGACTCTTTTTAACAGACGATTGCCAACTCTTGGTGTACCCCGGGAACGCCGGGCAATTTCTTCCGCTCCGTCGCTGGTAATACTCAAGCGCAAGATGCTTGCTGCTCTCAGGATTATTTCTTTTAAATCCTCAACTTCATAGAATTCCAAGCGGCTGATCACTCCAAAGCGATCACGCAATGGAGAGGTTAATTGTCCCGCCCGGGTCGTTGCTCCTACTAACGTGAACGGAGGAAGCGACAAGCGGATGGAGCGGGCGCTGGGCCCTTTTCCGATCACAATATCCAAACACCCATCTTCCATGGCGGAATACAGGATTTCCTCCGTCGCACTGCTCAAGCGGTGTATTTCGTCGATAAAAAGCACATCGCGCGGCTCTAAAGCGGTCAGAATAGCGGCTAAATCCCCAGGGCGTTCAATGGCCGGGCCGGAAGTGGTGCGAACACTTACGCCCATTTCCGCAGCTATAATATTCGCGAGGGTTGTTTTCCCGAGGCCGGGCGGCCCATACAATAGGACGTGATCCAGTGCTTCTCCGCGAGTGGACGCGGCTTGAATAAAAACACTCAGATTTTCTTTGACCTTTCTCTGCCCTATGTAGTCACTCAAACGCTGAGGACGCAGTCCTTCTCCTTCACGATCCGCAGGTTGCTCTTGTGGCGCGACCAAACGCTCTGCCATATTCTAGCCCCCTCTCGTATATCGAAACTTAATATAATACAGGGCCGGGTTGTTTGCAAATATCCCCTGCCTTAGTTTATTGGTGCAAGTAACCGCAGTGCCTTCTTAACCTGTTCCTCTGTGGTTAATTCCCCACCGTCTGTTTGGACCTGATTAAGAGCCTGTTTTGCTTCGTCCAAACCAAAACCCAGAGCCAGTAAGGTTTCTACTACCTCAGAGTGAATCACTGCGGGCGGCTCGGAATAGGAGCTTCCTCCAACCGGAACCGAACCACGCCCTCTGAATCTTTCTTTAAGTTCCAAGATAAGCCGCTGGGCCGTTTTTTTGCCGATACCGGGAACCTTGGTCAATAAATTAAGGTTTTCACTAGCAATGGCGCTCTCAATCTGAACAGCGCCAAAGGTTGAAAGCAGGGATATGGCCGCTTTCGGACCAATACCTGAAACACCCAGCATTTGCAGAAAGAGCTGCTTTTCTTCAAAGGAAGAGAAGCCATACAGGGATAAATCGTCTTCACGCATGACCACATGAGTGTATACCACAAGTTCCTGCCCCGGATGTGCCTTGGCTAACAGCCCATAGGGAACCGTCAGCAAGTACCCTGTGCCCTGAACATCCATCACTAAACGCTCACCTTGGATTTCCCAAACCTTGCCCCGCAGCATTCCAATCATCTGAATTCCCCCATTTTCCGGTTCAAGGCAAAGCTATGGGCATGACAAATCGCCAGCGCCAATGCATCTGCCGTATCATCAGGCTTGGGAATGTCATTGAGTCTTAATAATCCTCTCACCATTTGCTGAACCTGATTTTTTTCGGCTTTTCCATACCCGACAACTGCCTGTTTAACCTGCAATGGAGTATATTCATAAATTGGGATGCCGTGTTGGGCACCTGTCAGTAGAACAACCCCCCGTGCATGCCCGACAGCTAAAGCAGTTGTAGTATTGCGATTAAAAAACAACTCTTCAACCGCAATATGATCGGGCTTATGCACCGTCAGATAAGGGTCAATATGCTCATATAACATTAACAACCGTTCCGCTAAAGGCGTGTGGGCAGGTGTACGCCAGCAAGCATAATCAAGGGCGCTCAAGACAGTCCCTTTTTGTTCGATTAATCCATAGCCCATAATCGCAGTCCCTGGGTCAATTCCTAAAATAATCATGCACGTCTTCCTTTCAATCCAGATAGATTTCGACAGAAGACCTGCGATTCCCTTTCTCTCTTGAGATTCTGTTTACTCAAGCCATAAAGATTCTGTTGCCGTGTCAATAAATGACTGAACTTCATCTAAAGAATAGAACTCAACTCTATGGGCCATTTCCATAATCTCCTTGGGCCAGGATTCTACACTCAGGCCGGAAATGACAACATCCCCATTTTCGCCGGGTTTTCCTTCAATGACTGAAAGCACTCCTTGTTCTAAGCCAAAATGATAGCTTTCTCTTCCGGCAGATTGACTTGATACTATCTGTTCCGAATCCGGAGTACTCAGGGCTGAATGAGCTTGATCTTTGCTGTCCCACCAAAAAGTTGCAGCCGGGACCAGGCAGCCAATTCCCAAGCTAATCAAAAGAACCAAACTTATGACTTTCCATCTGGACATAATAAAAAGACCCTCCTGACTATTAGCTAAATAGATATAGTCTTGCCAAGAGGGCTTACTTTAATAATTATCCATTACTAAATTAAGAAATGGCTTCATTCAATTAAACTTAGTTTAAGTAATCCCATTTAGTTATGATCAGAAACACAGGCTAACCTTAAACAAAGCTACTCAAGCCTATCACCAATTAAGGCCCTCAGCCAATTCGAAATTGGCATAAACCCCTTGGATATCATCATGGTCTTCCAGCTTATTCATCAAGTTGACAATCTTACGGGCTTGATCTGAATCCGTTATCTCAATGGTGTTTTGAGGTATAGGACTAAGCACGGACTCTTCAATAGGAATAGCTTGATCGATGAGAGCCTGACGAACCGCCTCCATATCCTGGGGAGCTGTTAACACTACAAATCCATCTTCATCAGATTCAAAATCCTCGGCACCTGCCTCCAGGGCCACCATCATTAAATCATCTTCCGTTAACTTTAGTCCTTCACGCAGGATTCTTAGCTGACCTTTGTCTTCAAACATCCAGCCGACACAGCCGGTCTCCCCCATATTCCCGCCATTCTTGGAAAATATATGCCGAACTTCACCGGCGGTTCGGTTACGGTTGTCTGTTAGGATATCGATCATAATGGCTACCCCGCCCGGACCGTATCCCTCATAACGCAGTTCCTCATAATTTGCGCCTTCAGTTCCGCCTGCCCCTTTTTGGATGGCCCGTTGAATATTTTCATTAGGAAGGTTTTGCGCTTTAGCATTTTCTATAGCAATCTTGAGGCGGAAGTCATTGACATCTCCTCCGCAAGCACGGGCAGCAATCAACAATTCACGGCCCAACTTAGTAAATATTTTTCCCTTTTGAGCATCGGCCTTACCTTTTTTATGTTTAATGTTTGACCACTTAGAATGTCCTGACATGTAGTAAATCCTCCTTATGCTAGTCTTAAATAGTTTAGCATAAGCTAATTTCTCTTGTAAAGGTAAATTGGCAAACAGGGGTAACCACAGTTGGACAAAATGCATATAAATATAGAGACAACCCCTCTCCGGCCAGCCCAAATCCAAAATAAGAGGTAATCTTCGGCAAACAGACTCCTGATCTTCAGCGGCCTAGTGACCGCTGAAGATCAGGACCTGGCTATGCCGCCGGGAATCTTATGAGAGCTTTTCCTTCAGGAAAAGCTTAGAAATAAAAAGAGGAGATCAGAGAGATGAGTAATGTCCTGACCGACAGAACGCCGCAGATCATCGCGGCCGAGATTAACAGCATCAAAGATCAGACCGGAAAAATGCTGCTTTACAGTGCCATCGAGATCGGCCGGCGCCTGACGGAGGCCAAGTCCGTGGTCAATCATGGCCAATGGCTGGAATGGCTGGAGAACTCGGTGAGTTATTCCAAGAGCACTGCCGAAAACCTGGTACGCATTTTTAAAGAGTACGGGGCCAAACTGCCCGGCGGCCAGGACGTCGGTTCAAATTCCCAAACGTTTGGGAATTTGAGCTACTCCCAGGCGGTGATCCTTCTGGGAATTCCGGAGAATGAGCGGGAGACATTCATCGACGAGAATGATGTGAGCAATATGTCTGCCCGGGATCTCAAGCAAGCCGTCAAGGAAAGGGATCAGGCTCTCAGCGAAAAAACGGATTTGCAAAAGGCTCTGGACGAGCGAACGGGCGCGGTCACGAAAATAGCTTCCGAGCGCGACGAGCTGAAGAAACAAACCTCAAGCCTCAAGTCGGTTGTTAATAGCAATCATGCCACTATCCGAACCTTGCAAAAACAACTGGACACGGCTAAGAAAGGCGACGTGTCCGCCGAGAAAATCGCCGCGCTGGAAAAGGAGCTCAAAGCCGCCCGGATCAGGCTGTCCGCCAATAAAGTGAGCTTTTACTGCAACAACCTCTCCAAACAAGCCAAAGAATTGCTGCAGGAAATGAATCGGCTGGCCCCGGCAGACCCGGAAGCCTATCAGAACTATAAAGCTGAGATCAGTAAGATCGCCGGGACATTAACGGAGGGGCTGTGAGCATCAGCCGCCGATGAAGATGAGTTGGACGGCATCTCCACCGGGGCTGGGACCCCGGTTCTTTTTACAGCCCGGCTTGCAAGTCAAAAGATTCTTTATGATTGTACGAGGTAAGGCAAGAAGGCTAAAAGGAAGTTCGCCTTCAGTACAGAAAAATAGCCTGCCCAAGCGCAAATGCCCGGCAGACCAATAGGTTCCTAATCCGTTATAACTGCAAAAATATCGGCAAGATCTATGCTTAAGCCGGGAAGAACATTTACAGAAAGCTGGTCATCAGCAGTATAGACATTAGGGCGTCCGTATTTTCCATCCGAACCCAGACTATAGACAACAATCGTTTTTCCTTCCGGATGGACAATCCAATATTCCTTAACACCTGCTGCTTCATAACGATGAAATTTTATTTTTAAATCGACTTGCATTGTAGAGGGTGAGGTAACTTCAATGACTAAGTCAGGACTGCCTTTGCAGCCATGTTGATCAATCAATTGCTTATTACAGATAAGGGATAGATCGGGTTGAACAACGGTCTTTACGTTTTGTTCATCCTCTTCTTGATCGGAGAGTCGCACATCAAAGGGCGCGGGGAAAATCTCGCAGTGTTTTCCTTTTAGGAAAACATTAAAGGCTGTGGCCAATTCCCTGATAATTCTCTGATGATTGGCCGATGGAGCAGTTGTCATATTGTAAGCAATACCGTCAATGATTTCCCATCGTTCATCAGAAGGCCAGCCTAAGTAGTCTTGATAAGTGAAAAGTGAACCATACGCCAAACTATCTTTCATAATCCACTACTCTCCATCATTTACCAAAATATGCCATGTATGATGATATCATACCTAATTCCGTCTGACAACATTTGAGTACAGCAGCGGTACTAAAACCATTATTATATCAACATACCAACCGAAACAAGGAGCCTGTCCCCCTGTTGCAAAATCCCCTCGTTCCAAATCGGACGAGGGGATTTGCCTATCGGTTGCTGAATAGTTCCGTGCTCAAATAACGTTCCCCGGTATCCGGGGCTAAGACAACAAGGTTTTTCCCTTCTCCCAAAGCTGAGGCGGCTTGGAGGGCCGCGCTGACAGCCGCTCCCGATGAAATGCCTACCAAGAGTCCTTCTTCCCGTGCCAGACGCCGGGCTGTATCCATGGCATTCTCATTACTCACTTGAACGACTTGATCCAAGATCGTCTTGTTTAAAATATCGGGGATAAATCCCGCACCAATGCCTTGAATTTTATGCGGACCTGGTTGTCCGCCTGAAATGACCGGAGAAGAAGCCGGTTCTACTCCGATGATCTTTATTTCGGGAAGACGGGCTTTTAATACCTCCCCAATCCCTGTGATCGTTCCTCCGGTACCTATTCCGGCGACAAACCCATGGATATCCTGCAACTGCTCCATAAGTTCTAAGGCGGTTGTCTTACGGTGAGCTTCCGGATTAGCCGGATTTTCAAATTGCTGAGGCATGAAGTAATCCGGGTTTTCCTTGAGCAAGCGTTTTGCTTCAGTAATTGCTCCATTCATACCTTCCGCTCCTGGGGTCAGGACAAATTCCGCACCATAGGCAGACATAAGCATCCGGCGCTCAACACTTAGGGAGTCCGGCATGACCACAAGCAGCCGATACCCACGGGCAGCTGCGATCATCGCTAAGCCAATTCCTGTATTCCCACTTGTTGGCTCAATAATAGTTCCTCCCGGGCGAAGTACCCCTCGTTCCTCAGCATCTTTGATCATTCCCCAGGCAATTCGGTCTTTGACGCTCCCGCCAGGATTAAAAAACTCCACTTTGACATAAATGTCAGCCATACCTGGCTTAACTAAACGCTGCAGACGAATTAAAGGAGTCTTTCCTATCAAATCAGTAATAGTGTCAACAACTCTCAATTAAATACCCCATTTCATATCAAGTTAGTATGTTTTAATAATAACGATCTATAGTCTTTTTGTCAAGTATACCCCTTTTAACCAAAACACTTGCACCTTTAGACAAGCGGAAAAGAGTAGATCCTCATGCCGCTAACGTAGCACAAGCAGAGGATGAAAATGGGGTCGCTCGGGTCGGGCAGCTTCTCCCACATCCGTTCACTCAGCACTCCGAGGCTCGCCCACTCACCGGCGCGGGACTACCTTCAGCGGATAAGTATTCTTTGGAGATAGCCGCTTCGGCGAAACTGTCCACCGGACACTTTCGTGCCAAACCTCCGGGTAGTACCTTGTGAACCCGTGGCGACCTTTCCCCGCACCAGCTTGTGGGCTTTTACCGCCTCTCCATGCAATGGGTTCACTTCTGTGGGAGAAGCTACCTCGCTTTGAGGTCTTTAAGCTTTTAGAATCTTTTTTCAGCGTAGACAAGGAAACGGGATTCAAACGTTTGCGACAGGCAACGAGCGTCCTCACATCTAAAAGATTGAAGACGCTCGTTTTTTCGTTGTCTTTTTCAGAAGCAAAAAGGAGGATGGGACAGCCGGCTCATTCTGTTAGTACACCCTTTTCCTTTTTAAATTGTTCATATTTTTCTATAATACATTCTTCACTTTTAAAAAATTCCAGCAAAGTATTCAGCTGAGAAACCGTTGCCGGACTTAAAGAATGCTCGATCAGTTCCGTTTCTTCCAAGGGCTGGGCACAGCCGATCAATTGCAGAAACTGTTCAACCGTATTGTGGCGGCCAAGAAGATAAGCCCCGGTTTCCCGGCCATTCTTGGTTAATAGGATGCTTTCATGATGATCGTATTCCAAATATCCCTGATCAACCAACCGGGAGATCATCTTAGAAGTGGACGAAGGCTTGACATGCAGTTCTTCGGAAATTATGCCTACACGTGTGTAGCTGTTCCGAAGGCAGAGTCTATATACCATTTCTAAATAATCTTCCATCGCCGGAGTAAGATGGCCTTCTTGCCGGCTAATGAGTTGATAACCCCTTACCGTACGGAATTCCAAGTCTGTGTTGTTGCCCATACCATCAGCTCCTCTTTTTTTAATGGAATTATTACAAGTATATTCGTAACACTTTTGATTTAGGCACCATATATTAGCCATGGGAAACCGATTTTCCCACCCCTATCTAAAAGGACTATTGGCTGGGGTGAATCCTAACCACATTCTCAGAGTCAGATTAATTATACGAGGAGGAGTGAATGATTTCTAAATAAAAACGGCTTATGCACAAAACTCTTGAGCATAAAGAGTTAAAATACATAAAGTCCGGGATATGAGCAATTTCAGAGACAGGAAACTTCCAGTCAGGCAAACGTTTCTTCCGCTATTATGCGAAAGACTGTCAGAGAGACCGTTTTTTCTGTGCCCTCCTATAGGGGATTGCCGGCAATGCCTAGACTCATTCAACTAAAGGTGACTATCGAAGCTTCAGGGGGAGACTCTGCTTCCCTGAAGTTTACAAAAGTTCGCCCTACTTAAAAGACAGGTTGATAAAGGTGAGGTCTTGACGGCTGGTTAAAAAAACTAAAACTAAAATAAGGAGAGATTCAAATGTTTTTCAAAAGCAAATTAATCCTGGGGATTTTAATCGCGGGACTATTTCTTCTGCCGGGATGCACTCAAGCCCCAAAACAGAATGCGGCAGATAATGCCGCCCCTGCCCCGGAAGATGGCTCAGTGTTAAATGTCGTGGCTACCACAACCATGCTGGCTGATTTAACCAAAGTCATCGGCGGCGAAGAGGTCAGTGTCCATGGCTTAATGGGACCGGGAATAGATCCTCACCTCTATCAGGCCAGTGCCGGTGATGTGAATTTAATGCAAAGCGCCGATGTTGTGGTTTATAACGGTCTGCACCTGGAAGGCAAAATGGGCGAAATTTTTGAATCCCTTAACACCCAGGGCAGACATGTCATCTGCATTGAAGATGGGCTTCAGAAAACCGAACTTTTACACCCGGAAGATAATCCCAAAGTTCACGATCCCCATATCTGGTTTGATGTGAAACTGTGGCAGGATGTAGCTGGGATGTTAGCCCAAAGCTTAACGGAAATTGATGGGGCCCATGCCGCAGATTACCGCTCTAACCTGGAACACTACTTAACTCAGTTAAATGAATTGGATGCTTACATTCAGCAGAGAGCAGCGGAAGTTCCGGAGGGACAGCGGGTGCTGGTCACCGCACATGACGCCTTCAATTACTTCGGCAAAGCCTACGGATTTGAAGTCAGGGGTCTGCAAGGCATCAGCACGGATTCCGAAGCCGGAACTTCCGATGTCAGCAGTCTGGCCGAATTTATTACTGCCAGACAGATCAAAGCCATTTTTGTAGAGTCTTCCGTCCCTCCCAAAACAATTGAGGCCTTGCAAGCGGCTGTGAAAGCCAAAGGTTTTGATGTAACTATCGGCGGCGAATTGTATTCCGACTCTCTAGGCGGAAAAAATTCAGGGGCAGAAACTTATATCCTTACTTGCAAAGCCAATATTGATACAATCGTCGATGCCTTGAAGTAAATAACGGGGAGGTAGCAAGATGGACAACAAGGCAACCTTGGATTATGTCGTTGAAGTTGAGGATTTAACCGTGGCCTACGACGCCAAACCCGTTTTGTGGGATGTTGACCTGAAGATCCCTAAAGGCCGGCTGATGGCCATCGTTGGTCCTAACGGAGCAGGAAAAACCACTCTGATTAAAGCCATGCTCAATCTGCTTACGTCCGTCTCCGGTGTCATCCGTTTCCTGCCAGGGGAAACGGGTGGCTCAGCAAAAAATAAAAACAGAATTGGGTATGTCCCCCAAAGCGGCAGTGTCGACTGGGATTTTCCCGCTACCGTACTGGATGTGGTTTTAATGGGACGCTATGGATTGCTGGGCTGGGTGAAACGTCCCGGCAAGAAAGATATGGAAATCGCTAAACAGACTTTACAGAAAGTAGGTATGGAAAGGTTTGCTTCCCGGCAGATCAGCCAGCTCTCCGGCGGTCAGCAGCAACGGGTCTTTCTGGCTAGGGCCCTTGTGCAGGAAGCAGAAATTTATTTCATGGATGAACCCTTTAAAGGGGTGGATGCGCAAACGGAAAAGGCCATTGTCCTATTGCTTAAAGAATTGAAAGATCAAGGCAAAACCGTGGTGGTGGTCCATCATGACCTGCAGACCGTAGCCGACTATTTTGACTGGGTGACCCTGATCAATCTGCGCGTGGTGGCCAGCGGACCGGTGGAGGAGGTCTTCCACGAGGAAAATTTAAAAGCAGTGTACCGCAGCAGCGGGGCATTGTTGAAAAGCAAGGTGTAAACAATGGATACATTCTGGATGTTGTTAAAGGACTATACCTTTCAAACCGTCGCTCTGGGCTCAGCCATCTTAGGAATCATCAGCGGTGTTTTAGGGAGTTTCGCCGTTCTCAGAAAGCAGAGTCTTTTAGGCGACGGTGTCTCCCACGCCGCACTGCCGGGAGTTGTGCTGGCCTTTCTGCTGACCGGCAGCAAAAACACGGAATTTCTTCTGCTTGGAGCTCTGTTGTCAGGGCTGCTGGCCACCCTGTTTATAGTACAGATCGTTAAACACTCCCGGATCAAATTTGACAGCGCACTGGCTTTAGTCTTGTCGGTATTTTTCGGGCTGGGTATGGTTCTGCTGACCTATATCCAGAAAATCCCCAATTCCAACCAGGCCGGCCTGAAACGATTTATCTTCGGGCAGGCCGCCACCCTCTTGCAGCGTGATGTTATTCTGATGCTGGTCTGCGGTGCTGTTCTCCTGGCTCTGATCATCGTTTTCTGGAAAGAGTTTAAGCTTTTTACCTTCGACAGGGATTTTGCCCAAAGTATCGGCTTCTCCCCCCGTAAACTCAACCTCCTGCTTTCCTTCATGGTTGTGCTGGCTATCATCATCGGTCTGCAGACCGTAGGTGTTATTCTAATGAGCGCTATGCTGATTGCTCCCGCTGTAGCAGCGCGCCAGTGGACGGATAAGCTTGCCGTGATGGTGCTGCTGTCCGCCATTTTCGGGGCATTATCCGGCATTGCCGGCACCACCCTCAGCTCCCTGATCCCCAAGCTGCCTACAGGTCCTTGTATTGTACTCTTTATCAGTCTGCTCGTTCTATTCAGTCTTATGTTTGCTCCGGGCCGGGGGATGGCCAGCCGTCTGTACAGACACAGGCAAACCAGGATCAAGCTGAAATCCAAGGGAGGTGGCGCGAATGTCTCCGCAATTTGAAATTCAACTGATCGCTGTAATTGTAGCCATCGCTTGTTCCCTGCCCGGTGTCTTCCTGGTTCTGCGCGGAATGTCCATGATGTCGGATTCCATTACCCACACCATTTTGCTGGGTATCGTCCTAGCCTTTTTCCTGACTCATGACCTTTCCTCCCCTTTTTTAATCATGGGGGCTACCCTGATGGGGGTCGTCACGGTCTGGCTGACGGAAACCCTTAACCGCACCAGGCTTCTGTCCGAGGATTCCGCCATCGGTATTGTCTTTCCTCTCTTATTCAGCATTGCCATAATCCTGATTACCCGTTACGCGGGGTCCGTTCATCTGGACACAGATGCGGTACTTTTAGGCGAACTGGCTTTCGCTCCTTTTGAGCGCCTGATTATCTCGGGTGTGGATCTTGGCGCTAAATCCATCTATAAAAGCTCCGTCATCTTAATGCTCAACCTGGCGGTGATTGTCCTTTTCTTCAAGGAATTGAAGCTGGTCACCTTTGATTCTATGCTGGCCGCCGCCCTGGGCTTCTCCCCTGTCCTGGTGCATTACTGCCTGATGACCCTGGTTTCCTTAACGGCAGTAAGTGCTTTTGAAGCCGTCGGCTCTGTCTTGGTCGTAGCCTTTATGATTGGCCCGCCGGTTACGGCTTATTTGCTGACTGACGATTTGAAACACATGCTGATTATTAGCGGGGCCATTGGAGCCGTCAATGGCATCCTGGGGTATCAGGCAGCAGCCTTCTTTGACGTTTCCATTGCCGGCAGCATGGCAGTGGTTACCGGAATGGTTTTTACTCTGGCTTTTGTCCTCGCTCCCCGTCGCGGATTAGTCAGTGCCCTGCGCCGGCGCAGGCTGCAAAAAACTCAATTTGCCCAAAAGACACTCCTCTTCCATCTTTATAACCGGGAAGCAGGTGATCACGGCTCACCGGAAATTGGGATCCGGCCGGAACAGCTTCATCTGAACTGGAGCGAGAGTTTTACTCAATCTATTGTCGCCAGCCTGCAGAAAAAGGGCTGTCTCCACTTTGACGGATGCTCCCTGAAGCTTACTGAAGAGGGAAGGCAAACCAGTATCCGCAATTATGAAGAACTCTATCTGCAATAGTTTACTATTCCCTCAAGATGATTTTACCTTGACTCCACTAATGCCCTTTTAACAATTGATGTTGCTTAGTAAAACAGAGGTGATCCTTTTTTGACAATAACGTGTCAAGAAGGATCGCTCCTGTTACCTTGATATATCTTTGTTACCTTTTCAGCCGTTCCTCTACTTCCATGACCAAAGCTTCGACCTGATGAGGCAGAGGGATGCGGTGTACACCAATGAGCTGAATATTTCCCCGTTGAATAGGGAGAAGCAATTTGTCCGCCTTACTGGCCGAAATTGCTGAAGCCATTCCCGCTGTTATCTCCCCTAAAAGCCCATAGACCATCATAATCGCTACCGAGCCCACAATAAGGTCTACCCGCTCCACATTATAACAAATGGCTGATTCTCCCGATGCGCCCTCTGTGGCTCCGGCGCGCAGCATAGCCCCGGTTGCCAGCGCGTTCGTACCCAGGGCAAGAATATTCAGCTCAGGGAGCCTTTTGCGCAACTGCTCGACAATGTGTTTGCCAATCCCCCCGCCCTGTCCGTCAATGACTGCTATCCGCATAATAATCCCTCATACTTTCTCAGCATATCCGAGGAAGGTGTTCACCCTCCAGCATGCCGAGGATACGTTTTCCTCCAAGGAAGGTTTCCAAAAGCACGAGCCCCGGCTTTCCTTCCTGCACCTGCCCGATACGAGCTGCCTTCCGGCCAAGAGGGTGAGCCCGCATGTTCAGGAGAACTTGATCCGCTGCGTCCGGCGCTGCAATGACTAATGCTTTTCCTTCATTGGCCAAATAAAGGGGATCAAGTCCTAACATCCCACAGGCACCTTCTACGCTGGGAGACAAAGGCAATTGCTCCTCATTCAAAAGCAAACTGACTCCCGCTTGTTGGGCTAATTCATTAAGAGTTGTAGCCACGCCGCCGCGGGTAGGATCTCTCATACATTTAACTCCCGGCAGATAAAAGGTATCAATCAGGTTATTTAAAGGAGCACAGTCACTCAGCACAGGAGTTTGAAATTCCAGCCCCTCCCGCTCAGACAAAATTGCGATTCCATGATCTCCAATCGTTCCTGTAATCAGAATCTCATCACCGGGCTGAATCCGGTCCGGCCCGACTGAACGATCTGTAATATACCCTATCCCGGTCGTGTTTATGAAAATTTTATCGGCACTCCCGCGTTCCACGACTTTTGTATCTCCGCCGGCAATTACTACACCGGCTTCAGCGGCCGTCTCAGCAACGCTTTTAATAATCCGCTCCAGCTCATCCATGGGAAAACCTTCTTCAATAATAAGGGCCAGGGTTAAAAATTTAGGAATTGCTCCGCTTACCGCTAAATCATTGACCGTACCGCACACTGCCAGTTTGCCGATATTTCCCCCCCGGAAAAACAAAGGTGAAACCACAAAAGAGTCCGTGGTCACAGCAATTTTTTCAAGGCCCGGCAGGAGGGCCGCATCGTTCATTTGATCCAAGTAAGAATTCCCCAGATATTTCTGGAAAAGGTTGCGAATTAGTTCATGGCTCAGCCGCCCACCGCTTCCGTGGGCTAACATAATGCGTTCCATTTAATCCGCTCCCTTCTGAGCATAACGGTGATAAGCCGCACAGGACCCTTCCGTCGAAACCATGCAAGGCCCCACCGGCTTCATTGGTGTACAGTGTTTGGCAAACAAAGGACATTGGGTGGGATAGATCAGCCCTCTCAAAACATCGCCGCAACGACAACCCGGTGTATCCGGCGAATTAAAAACGGGTAAGGAAAATTTTCGTGCCGCATCCCAAAGGCTATAGTCTTCCCGAATCCCTAAACCACTTTGGGGGATGAGTCCAATTCCTCGCCAGGACGCATCCACCGGTTCAAAAACCTGCTCAATAAACCGTTTGGCCTGAGGATTTCCCTCAGCCCTGACCACACGTTGATATTGAATTTCGATGTCTGAACGCTCCTCCGCACGTTGGCGCAGGAGCATAACAATCCCTTCTAAAATATCAAGAGCGTCAAATCCTGTCACTGCTCCCGGCAAACCATAGTCTCCGGCCATAAACTCAAGCGGTTTGATCCCGATGATTGAGCAAACATGTCCCGGATGAAGAAAAGCATCCACAGCCAATTGATCATCCACAGCCAACAATTTTAAAACCGGAGGGACGACTTTGTGCATGGACAGCACACTATAATTTTTGATTTCTTCCCGTTTAGCTATTTCTAAACTCACTGCGACCGTAGGGATTGTGGTTTCAAATCCAACTCCCAGAAATACAACCTCTTTATCCGGGTTACTGCGGGCTAATTCCAAGGCATCCTGAGTTGAATAAACAACCCGGACGTCCGCACCTTCCGCGCGCAGACCCTGCAGGCTTTTGTCTGTACCCGGCACACGAATCATATCTCCAAATGTAGCGGTAATAACCTTTGGCTGTGCCGCTAAATACAGATAACGGTCAATATCACTGCTGTCCGTCACACAGACCGGACAGCCCGGACCGGAAATTAAGCGCACCGTATCCGGCAGCAGCTCTCGAATAGCGTTTTTGGCAATGGCAACGGTATGGGTCCCGCAAACTTCCATTATTGTATAGGGACTCTGAGCCAGCGCCTTAATCTCGGCCAAGTAATCCTTCGCTTTAGCTTGTCGTTCCTTACTCCCCTTCTTCATAAGCCTTGGCTACCTCCAATAAAAGGTCTTCCGTCTCTTTGGCGCTCTCATCATCAATTATTCCGATGGCGAATCCTGCATGGACCAAGACATAGTCGCCGGGCTTAACCTCCGGGACTAAGTCCGTACTGACAACCCGTTCGTTTCCCATCATATCCACTTGGGCAAGGGATCCCTTCAGCGTAACTACTTTGGCAGGAATAGCTAAACACATCTTACAACACCTCATTTGCGATTAATAGTTGTCCGAAGGCCAGTCCGCCATCCCCTGGGGGGAGTGTTCGGGACCGCAAAACTCTAATCCCTTTTTCTTTGCAGTTGAACAGAACTGCTTCCGTCAATAGCTTGTTTTGGAATACCCCCCCGCTTAATACCAAAGGCCCGCTCTCCACACCTAAGCGCACGGCTAAATCAACAATAGCCCGGGCCACAGTTATATGGAAGCGGAAGGCAATTTCCTCCCGGCTTACGCCCTGAAGAAGGTCGTGGACTAATGCTTGGAAAAGCACTCCGACACCTAGAATGAGAACCCCGTTCTCTGCCCGAATTTCATAAGGGTAGGAGAATGATTCCTCAATAGGTTGCAGGCCTGAGTTCAAAAACCTGGCTGCTGTACTTTCAAGTTCTATGGCAGCTTGCCCTTCATAGGTGACCTTTGTACAAACACCCAGCAATCCGCTGACCGCATCAAAGAGCCTTCCCGCACTTGAAGTTTGAAAGACTTGAACTCCTGTCTCAAGCTGACGGTCTAAAATCTGACGTTCGTGAATTGGGAGAGCTGACCAAAGTGACATGGTCTTTTGCCACACTTCATCTGTTAAAAGAGTCTTAAGATAAGCATAGGCAATTCGCAAAGGGTGTTTCGCACCCGCATCTCCTCCCGGCAGCCCTAAGTACTCCAGATGAGCTTTGCGTTCATAACCTGAGGAATTGCCATACAGAAATTCAAACCCCCAGATGCAATCATCCTCTCCGAAACCGGTTCCGTCACAGATAACTCCGAGAGTCGCTTCCGGTCTGTCCCATTCCCCCAGCACGCTGACTAAATGGGCGTGATGATGCTGTACAGCCTGTTTCGGCATACTCTGTTCCAAGGCAAATCCGGTTAAGTGATAGTTGGGATGTTTATCATAAGCCATCGAACTGGGGGTGATATTAACCACTCTCTGAAAGGATTCCAGTTCCTGGCGGAAGCGCTGAAAATTTTCGTACCCTTCCATATCTCCTAAGTACTGACTGACAAAGGCCCTCTGACCCCTGGCCAGGCAAAAAGCATTCTTAAGATCTCCGCCTGCACCAAGCAGTGAGGTTTTAACCTGAAACGCTGACATTAAGATGGGTAAGGGGACATAGCCGCGGGCGCGCCGCAAAAAAACGGCTTCATCTCCGATCACTTGAAGGACCGAGTCATCACAGGGATGGAAAATATCCCTGTCATGGATAAGATAAAAATCCGCCACTCCCTGCAAAGATGCCAAAGCCTCATCATTTGTATAGATAAGTGGACGTCCGCTCAGATTGGCGCTTGTCATGACTAAAAAATCAAAGGGTCCTTCAAAGAGTAAATAGTGTAAGGGAGTATAGGGAAGCATCATCCCTAAAGTATGTAACCCGGGTGCAATCTCCTCCGGCAAAGAATCGCTGATTCCCGATCTTCGTTCTAAAACAACGATAGGGGCTGCCGGACTGTGTAACAATTCCTCTTCCTTGCCGCTGATCACGACTTCGCTGTGCGCCTTGGCCATCGACCGGGCCATCACTGCAAAGGGCTTTGCTCCCCGTTCCTTCCGCTCTCTCAAACGGCGGACGGCTTCCGGGTTTCGCGCATCACAGACGAGATGGAACCCCCCCAGACCTTTTACTGCGATGATCCCGCCTTGAGCAAGCTGATCTGCTCCCAGGCCCGCAAGCGGGCGGCCAAGGGCATCAAGAAGCTGAAGCTTTGGTCCGCAATTTGTACAGGCAACGGGTTGGGCATGAAACCTTCGATTGCTTGGATTTTTATAGTCCGCTTCACAAGATTGGCACATTGGAAAATCTGACATCGTAGTTAAGGTCCGATCATAGGGCACATCCCGGATAATGGTATAGCGAGGGCCGCAATTTGTGCAATTTGTGAAAGGAAATTGATAAAAGCGGTTCTTGGGGTCAGCCATGTCTTTGAGACAAGCCTGACAGGTTGCAACATCCGGCGAAATCAGAACATCTGTGTCTTCCACTGTTTCACTGTCTGTAATCTCAAATTTTTCATAATTGATAATTTCTATATCAACCGATCCCGCTGTCAAAATTTGAGCCAAAGGAGGAGCTTCTGTCCGCAAACGCTGATAGAACAAGTCAAGATTATTTCCTTCGGCATGAATGGTTACACCACGGCTTGAGTTATTCACCCATCCTTTAACATCCAGTTCCTCTGCAAGCTTAAAAACAAAAGGCCGAAAGCCTACTCCTTGAACAATACCATTAAAGTAAATAGCTTTTGCTTGTTTTTTCATTATTTCATCCAGCTTTCAAGCTTACTGTAATCATTCTTCATGATCATAATTTTGACACTCTTATTGTACACGCCAACTTCTGATTTCTTCAAGTCTATAATTATACAAATGATTTGACAATTTCTTGCCATTAGTATTAATGATTATCAAATTACAATCTTAAATTGTCAATTTTCAAAAAATTCTTTAAAAAAGAAGGAAACTTAAGTTTAAATTAAGAATATATGTTAGTATAAAAGTTTCAACTAATCTAAGCTACGTAGTCGACGGAATTATTCAATTCAGGAGGTGTTCTGCAAGAATGGGTATTTTTGATTTGCTCACAGTCAAAGGGGTTTCTCGGCGTGATTTTATGAAATTAATTGCAGCCACAACAGCAGCACTTGGGCTACCCGACTTTATAATCCCTCAGGCAGCCAGCGCCGCGGAACAGGCACTAAAGAAACCACCTGTTATCTGGTTGGAAGGAATGGATTGCACCGGGTGTACTGAATCAGCCATTTCTACCTTAAATCCTTCACCCGCCGAACTTATTTTAGACATGCTCTCCATACGCTATCACGAAACGATTATGGCCGGTTCCGGTTATACATCAGAAGAAGCCTACCACCAAGCACTTACAGAAAACTTCGTACTTGTGGTTGAGGGTTCCTGTCCCGCTGAAGAAGACCGTTTCTGTATGATTGGCGGAAGACCTTTCCGCAAAATTCTGATTGAATCAGCCCAAAAAGCTCAAGTAATTATCGCCATCGGAAGCTGCGCATCTGAGGGCGCCGGAATACCCGGAGCCTGTGCAACCGGGGCTGTCGGAGTAGCAGAACTCCTCAGAAAAGAGGGAATTAACAAAACCGTCATTAATCTTCCCTGTTGCCCGGTCAAACCCACAACCCTGATCGGCACCATCCTCTATTACTTGACCTATCAAAAAGCTCCGGAGCTTGACTCGCAAAACCGTCCCGTGGTCTTCTATGGAAGTTTGCTGCATGACAACTGTCCGCGGCGCGGTCACTTTGAGAATGGAAACTTCCTTACCGATTGGAACGACCCGCTTCAAAAAGAGTATTGCTTAATTCTGAAGGGCTGCAAAGGTCCCAAGACTTACACAGACTGTGCCCAGGTATGGTGGAACGACAATGCCAACTTTTGCATTAATGCTGGATCTCCCTGTTCCGGATGTTCAGAAAAAGAGTTTTATGATGGATTTAGTCCATTATACTCTAAACAAGAAATGTTTTCCCTTCCAGGCATCGGCCGGGTCAATGCAGATACCGTCGGGGCTGTTATCGGCGGAGCCGCAGCAGTAGGCCTGGGTGCCCATTTAATTGCTACTGCAGCAAGCGGAAGACTGAGCAATAAGGATCATAAGGAGGACATGTAGATGGCGAAAGTAGTTATCGATCCCTTAACACGTATTGAAGGACACTTAAGGGTTGAAGTAGAAGTCGAGAATGGCAAAGTTGTTGACGCCCATGTTATCGGGACCATGTACCGGGGGATTGAAGCCATGCTCCGCGGGCGTGATCCACGTGATGCTACTTATGTTACAGAACGTGTCTGCGGCGTTTGTGCCGGTTCCCATGGCTGGGCGTCCTCTTTAGCCCTGGACAAAGCCTTTGGGGCAAGTGTTCCGGCCGGCGGACGGCTTATCCGGAATCTGATTATCGGGGCTATGTACCTCCATGATCATCCCCTGCATTTTTATCACCTGAGCGCTCTTGATTATATAGATGTTATGGCTGTGGCCCAATATCAAGGGAAAGACCCCGGACTTCTTGCCGTAAAGGATAAAATAGTAAAACTGGTTACCGCCGGAGATACCGCTCCTCTAACCCCCCGCTACAAACCTGATGCTTTCAGCGTCAATGATCCGGAATTAGTGACCATGGCCGTTGCCCACTACTTAAAAGCCCTGGAGATGCAAGCGAAAGCTAAGAAAATGTCCGCCTTGTTCGCCGGAAAACAGCCCCATCAATCTTCGATCGTCGTCGGCGGCGTAACTATGCTGCCTAACATCACCGTTGTTGAGCAATTCCGTTCAATGTTATATGAGCAGCTTGATTTTATTGAGAAAACTTATTTACAGGATGTGTTAACCTTTGGAACAGGTCCGCTTCTGCCCTTGGCTCAGGCGGGTGTCGGCGGAGGAAGTCCTAACTATCTTTCTTATGGCGGATTTGCCCGCGATGATGCCGGTAAGGATTTATTCTTTAAAGCAGGCGTTATCACGGATGGGGATTTAAGTAATGTCAAACCGGTCGATGAAGCAAAAATTACGGAAGACGTTCAATATTCCTGGTATAAAGCCAGCCCTAACGGAAAAACACCCTATACCGAGGATACCGTACCTGATCTGGATAAGAAGGGTGCCTATACCTTTGTTAAAGCTCCCCGTTATGAAGGCAAACCGATGGAAGTCGGACCTCTGGCCCGAATGCTTGTTATGCAGCCTAAAGGACTTATGGATATTATCGCCAAGTACAGCATTAAGCCGGGTGCTGTAGCACGTCATGCGGCTCGTGCTTATGAAACTCTTCTCATGGCTAAAGATATGTTCAATTGGTTGGATGCCTTAGAAAAAGAAATGGGTTCCAAGGATTTTCGCATTCATGACACTGAACATTGGAATGCCCCCGCTACCGGGCAAGGTGCAGGCATGACCGAAGTACCGCGAGGCTCACTTGGTCACTTTATCAAAGTCGCTGATCACAAAACAGAAAATTATCAAATGGTTGTTCCAACAACCTGGAACTTCTCGCCCCGGGATGACAAGGATGTCCGCGGCCCGGTTGAGCAGGCTCTCATCGGAGTGCCCGTTCCTGACCTCGATAATCCTGTCAACATTGTCCGGGTTGTCCGCTCTTACGATCCCTGCCTTGCCTGTGCAATTCACCTTATTGATCCAGTAACCAACGATATTAAGAAATTCCAGATCGGCTGGTAATAAAGGAGGGAAGCACATGTCTAGCCAATTAGACTTAGACCACCCATTGTTTCAGCGTGTTAGCCACTGGGTCAATTTGATCAATTTCCTGGTATTAACGATCACAGGCTTTCTTATTCATTCCCCTTATCCCGGGATGCCCATGAACTTGGTTCGGAATTTACATTTCATCTTTATGTATCTTTTAATCATTAATGGGGTTCTCCGTTTTTATTACTCCTTTTTTGGAAAACATAAAGATTATGGCGATTTCTTCTTTAACAAGCAGGATGTCAAAACTACTTGGCCGCAAATTAAATACTATTTGTTTATTGGTAAACATCCTAAAACCGGGAAATATAACCCGCTCCAAAAATTGGCCTATATAGCCTTACCCATTATGACCATAGTTCAAGCTGTGACCGGCTTCATACTCTACAGACCGGAACAATTGTCGGGTGCCGCCAGTTATTTTGGCAGTTTAGCTGCTGTACGGGGATTTCATTACCTCTTAATGTGGTTATTTATCGCTGTCATTGCCGTTCATGTTTATCTTGTATTCACTACCGCCTATGAGCAGTTTTTATTCATGTTCTTCGGCAAAGGACGAAAGGAGAAAAGCGTATCATAATGCAATCACCTAAGATTATGGTGATGGGAGTCGGAAACATCCTCTTATCAGATGAGGGTTTAGGGGTTCGCTTTTTGGATGAATTAGCGAAGTTTGAATTCCCTGCCAATGTTGAGATACTTGAAGGAGGTACAGCGGGCCTGGAACTTGTTCATCTGATTCAAGATGTCGACTTTCTGATTATCGTCGATGCCTTCAACGGACACGCAGAGCCAGGGGCATTATTCCGCTTTCAGCCGGGAGATCTCCAAATAATCCCTGAACAATACGAAGTTTCTTTTCATCAAATCGGCATTATAGAAGTACTGTCCATGGCCAATCTCTTGGGGCAAGCTCCGCAAACCTTAATTTTCGGTATCCAGCCTAAATGTTTAGACTGGGGACTGGAAATAAGCCCTGAAATCTCGGTACTATTCCCCCGTCTCACGGAGTTAGTTCGCAAGGAAATCGACTCCATACAGCGAGAAGGAAAATTTACTTCAGCCTAAACTCCAAGGGCCATACACCGCTTGACTAAAGCAGGTGTATGGCCCTTTAAACATTATCCGTTATAGTCCTTATAATCCAAAACCTCTTGATTCAGCCAAGTGATCCATTCGTTGAGCCCATTCCCCTTACGACAAGATACTTCAAAAATACGTATCTCCGGATTTATGGTTAAAATGTCCTTTTTCATGGTCTCCATGTTCACGTCGGTCAACTTTTCCAGATCCATTTTATTGAGAACAACCGCTTTGGCATTGCGGAAAATCACAGGATACTTTGAGGGCTTGTCGTCTCCTTCAACAATACTTAAAACGATAACCTTAAACGCTTCCCCCAGATCAAAATCAGCCGGGCACACTAAGTTTCCGACATTTTCAATGATCATTAGATCCATAGCCTTCCAATCAAACTCCGGCAGAACCTTGCTGACCATTTTACTATCCAGGTGACAGCCACCGCCGGTATTAATCTGAATGACAGGTATTTCGTGTGTGGCAATCCGATCGGCATCTTTACTGGTGAAGATGTCTCCCTCAATAACTCCAACCTTGAGGTTCTTGCTTAAAAGGGGCAAGGTCTTTTCTAAAAGTGAGGTTTTTCCCGCTCCGGGCGAGCCAATCACATTAATGGCTAAACAATGATTCTTTCGAAAATGTGTACGGTTCAGGTCGGCCTGCATGTCATTTGAACCAAGTAAATTAGCCATTACTTCAATTTCACGACGGCTGGATTCCATAATTATTCTACCTCCAGGCTTTCAAGTAAAAGTTCCTCACCTTGAATTATTTCGACGCTCGTATTCTGACAGTTTGGACATAGAAAAAACATCCCCCGCACCGTAAACTCATGCCGGCAGTCCCGGCAGCGGGCACGAACGGACACACGTTCAACCGACAACTCCGCTCCTTCACAAATAGTATCCTTGCTATAAGCTTCGAAAGCCATTTGCAGGGCATCCGGTTCTGCATTTGTGAGTTCTCCGACCTTAAGTTTTACCTGGAGCACTCTCTTTATAGTATGCTGGGAGATTGTCTGTTCAATGACCTCAAAGACTCCTCCCATTAACGACATTTCGTGCACAACATCTCTCCTGTCCTTTCCCTGTATTCTTGTACTTATCCAAGTTTATCGCTCAATAGCTGGGTATCCTTAATCAACTTGCACTCATCTATTCTCATTAAATCCCCGCCTAATCACCGTGAGCTATGCTGAGCCATCCTATAAATACTTCGACTAAAAGGTGCCGATATCCTTTACCACAGGAGCTAAAATACAGAATCATCAGACTTAAATGCAATTCCTCCGGCTTTTAGTTATAAACTTAAACTAAACAATTATAACCGCTCCAGCTTTATGTATCTTCAGATTAAGTGTTTATGAATGGAATTAATTGTCTAATAAAAATGTGTATAGAGTCCTTTTTGATGGTTAGTATAATAATGTGCCAGAACAACTGAAAAGGAGGATGGTCATTATGAGTCGAAACACACCTGAAGTTCCGGAATCCGAAAAACAGTTGGATGAACTTAAGTGGGAAGTGGCAGAAGAACTTGATTTAGACGATGATATTCAGGAAAAAGGGTTTGCAAACATGACAACCCGGGAAGTCGGCCAAATCGGCGGAAATATGGTCAAGAAAATGATTAACTTTGCTGAAAAAGAAATGGCGGAACAAGGTACGGATATTATAGATTAGGTTTTTGATAGTAAAAACCTGCAAGGGACGACGTTTTAGAACGTAGTCCCTTGTTTCATTGAACCCTTTCTCAGCAGCTTACTCTTCCACATAGGGAATCGTAAGCGGGCCAAGGGGCAGCACCGCAATACTCATTTCCTCACCGTATTTACCTTTTAAGTCCTTTAATGTCTGTTCAATATCCCTCGTTGGGGTTAAATTCGCTATTTTGGTTGATTCTTCAGGCAAGGAAGAATACAAATAGACATCTGCCCACTCTTGAATCATCGCCAATCGTTGTGCCTCCCACTGATCAAACATTTGAAATGAGGGCTCATTGATCATTTCCAGCAGTTCTTGAGGTGAGTTGCGCATTTGAAGTATTTTAACAAAATTTCCATGCTCGGGCATACCTTCACTGCATTCCGCAGCACAGATAATCGTTCCACCTTGTTTAACAATCATCCGGGCGGCATCCATACCTTTAACAGCCTGATACAGATTCTGATCAAGAGGATAACCTGCATTGGTGGTAATTACAACGTCATAGCGTTTGTCACATTTGACCATGGCCTGCTGCTTGACATATTCACACCCGATAGCATGGGCCTCAGCCAGCTCACCTGCAAAGACATTGGTAATCTTTTTCTCCCCATTAAGAGCAACATTAAGGAGAAAATCCGGTTTACAGAAGCTATTGACTTCTCTTGCCATTTCCTGAAGGGGATTATTGTCTATTTTTCCCCAAGTTGCCATCTGGTGTCCGATCATTTTAGCGTTATGAAAGGTCAGAATTGTTTCAATGCCAGCTATACCAGGCATAATTCCTTTAGGCCCGCCTGAAAAACCCGCAAAGAAATGGGGCTCAATAAACCCGGTTACGATTCTGAAATCTGCCTCAACATAGTCTTTATTTAAATATACCTCACAGCCGAACCTGCTCGTTCCGACATGGGAGAGTTCAGATTTTTCGTGACAATGGTGATTCACAATCCGTACAGTATTTACAACCTTTTCTCCCAACATTTCAATAAACTCTTCCCTCGTTTGATCACGGTGCGTCCCTAAACCGTTCAGAATAGTGACATTTTCTATAGGCACATGAGGAAGTTCCTCAAGCAGCCATGGAACTAATTTATGGTTGGGTGTCGGCCTGGTAATATCACTGATTACGATAACTACCTTGTCAGTTGGTTTAACCATTTCCCTAAGCGGTTTTGTTCCTTTAGGATTTCGCAGAGCGTCAATGACAAGTGCATGATCGTCCTCAGGTAAGCTCAAGTGAGTGGGTTCAACAACTCTCGTAATTTCAGGGACCTTTAAATTTAATCCGCTCTTGCCATAGGCTAAAAAAACATTCATATGTAGTCTCCTTTATTCCGATATTCCAAGTTAATGGTCTAAGAAGTCAATTCTTTAGGAAAAGTTAGTGAAAAGAAAGCCTTATAAACTTAAAGCGATGGATTTTAACCCGCTGCTAACGTCTTGTAAACCCTCAATTAAGGCAGCAATTTGCTGATTAGCCTGTGCTTGTTCCTGCGTAATTGTACTGTTGCGCAACGAACTTGCTGTAATCTTTTGAATAACGGATTGAAACTCCAGTAAGAGCGCACTGATCTCATTAGCAGATCGGTTACTTTCATCTGCCAATTTACGAACTTCGCCCGCTACAACGGAAAAACCGCGGCCATGTTCTCCTGCCCGGGCAGCCTCAATTGCCGCATTTAACCCTAGAAGATTCGTCTGTTTCGCAACTCTGCGAATAAGCTCTAATATATCCGAGGTTGATAGAAGCTGATTTTCCCCATCCTGTGCTTCTGCGGCAATAGTTTGACTAATAGAGGCCACTTCCTGGGCTGATGCAGCGGTTTGCTGCACCGCACTTGCCGCCTGCTCTATTGCGCTGCTCAAGACCTGTACTTGATCGCGAATAATTTCTTTCAATTCTTCGTCTCTTAACAACATGACGACCATACCTGCAGCAATCTTGGCAACAGCGCTGACGATATCTATGGGCCCGGCTATGCCAAAGGTACCAATTTTAATTCCATCGACTTTAATTGCCTGATTATAACCTTCTTTAAGTTTCCCGTCTGAGACTTCAGCCTCCGCTGCCGTGATGGTTGTGGAATCAATATTTGTGGACATTATTTGTCGGCTTCCCTTATGCTGTAGACCTATTCTAGTCTGAGCAGAATCTGCCATAATTATCCCTTGCTCATTACAAACTATAACAGCAAACCCACTTTGTTCATAAATAAAATCCACAATTTTATTTGCGACAAATTCACTAAGCTTTACGGCCACACATTCATCCCCTTTAAACTAATCAACTGCTCCATCATATAGCATTGCCTGATGGTCCGACCAAATTATGTCTATGTATTTTGTTCCTTATTAAATAATATTACCACATAATTTGTTGGAAAGTTTGTTAAATTACTCACTTATATGATTGCTCTTCATCAATACATGGCTCCTCCCGAACCCGATAATCCGTATTCGTAAGGATGAGGTGGATTTTTTACTGTCTGCCAGCCTTATGAGCAGCTAAAACCTTATTTGCTAAGGGTTTTAACTGCTCATAAGGCTAATTTTCTATATTTAATTGAAAATTGTGAATGATTAGTGATACTGTATGAGTATAACCATCCCCAGGCGGTAATGAACTAAAGTATTTATCGCTTATACAGGGGAATGACGACAAGCACAGAACGATTGATTTGAGGAGGAGTTGCATTGGGAATATATGAATTTGAAGGAAACAGACCAACCATTGGAAAGGGGTGTTTTATTCACCCTGAGGCGACGATTATTGGCAATGTCACCCTGGGTGAGGGATGTTATGTGGGTGCGGGCGCCCGTATTAGGGGGGACTGGGGGAATATTATTATTGGTCCTGAATCGAATATTCAAGAGAACTGCGTCATTCACATCGGCATTGGAGCAACGGCACAACTTGGCCCACGAAGTCACATCGGGCATGGTGCCATTTTGCATTCAACTACTTTAGGTGAACACGTATATGTAGGAATGGGAGCAATCATCATGGATCGAAGCGAAATCGGCGATGGTTGTTGTATTGGGGCGGGGGCTGTAATTACAGAAAATAAAGTAATTCCGCCTCACAAACTAGTGGTTGGAGTGCCCTGCAAAATAATTGGGGATGTAACGGAGGAATTGAAGAAGAAACTGGAAGAAGCAACCGCCTGTTATATTGGGTTATCCCCTCGGTGCGAACAAGGGTTAAAGGAGATTAAGTAACCTGGGGCTGGTTTCTTATCTAAGCTCTCTGCGTGAAGAATCGGAATGGTTAAAAGATATTGTGGGAAGACGATTGGTAATTGAATGTAGAAGGACCCCATGCCGCTAATGGCACCATCAAAGAATGACAACGAGAGTGCTCCCGGGTCGGGCAGTTTCACCCACATCCGTTCACTCAGCACTCCGAGGCTCACCCACTCGCCGGCGCGGGACTCCGCCAAACCTCCGGGTAATACCTGATGTGAACCCGTGGCTCCGTTTCCCCGCACCGGCTTGTGGGCCTTACCGCCTCTCCATGCGATGAGTTCACTTCTGTGGACGAAGCTGCCCTGCTTGCGGGTCTGAGGATTCTTCTTCATGTCTTTAGGGTCTTTTTCGGAGTAGAGTAAAATATGTGTTGTAGTGACCGGTAATATGGGACATCAGATTGCTCTTTGCGCTGCTTTGGCGGGAAGGTCATACAGTATTATTAAACACAGAAAGACCATCTCGTTAGAGATGGCCTTTCGCTTGTTACCTGGCGATGACTTGCTTTCCCAGGAGCTATGCTCCAAGTATCATCGGCCCTGGAACGAAAGGCGGACGAGCCTTTCGCCACACTGCGACTCATAACGCACGCTCCTGCAGTGTGGATTCTTAACTTCCGTGTTCGGTATACGAAAAGCGGATGAGCTTTTCGCCACACTGCGTCTCCAAACGCATTCTCCTGCAGTGTGGATCGAACGGGTGGAACCCCGGACCTCGGTGCTTTCATTATGCAATATCACTATCACTGATACACGCTGATACACAGAAAGACCATCTCGTTAGAGATGGCCTTTCGCTTGTTACCTGGCGATGACCTGCTTTCCCAGGAGCTATGCTCCAAGTATCCTTGGCCCTGGAGGTCTTAACTTCCGTGTTCGGTATACGAAAAGCGGATGAGCTTTTCGCCACACTGCATCCCCAAACGCATTCTCCTGCAGTGTGGATCGAACGGGTGGAACCCCGAACCTCGGTGCTTTCATTATGCAATATCACTATCACTGATACACGCTGATACACAGAAAGACCATCTCGTTAGAGATGGCCTTTCGCTTGTTTACCTGGCGATGACCTGCTTTCCCAGGAGCTATGCTCCAAGTATCATCGGCCCTGGAGGTCTTAACTTCCGTGTTCGGTATGGGAACGGGTGGAACCCCTCCGGCATAATCACCAGATCTCTGAGATAGTCGCTTTCTTTCGAACGCTGTTCTCTCAAAACTGCACAGAGTCGTTTTCTAGTATCGTCTTAGAATTTGAGCCACTCACCCAGTTGTTCGCAATCTCAGAGTCCTCCATCGTTGCCATCGTCATTTCTGACCTCTGGCTTCCGGCTTCCGACCTCTGTGACTTTAGGTCAAGCCCTCGACCGATTAGTACCAGTCAGCTCCACACGTCACCGTGCTTCCACACCTGGCCTATCTACCTGATCTTCCTTCAGGGGTCTTACCAGCTTTTGCTGTGGGAAATCTCATCTTGAGGCCGGTTTCGCGCTTAGATGCTTTCAGCGCTTATCCGCTCCGAATATAGCTACCCAGCTGTGCCTCTGGCGAGACAACTGGTACACCAGGGATTCGTCCATCCCGGTCCTCTCGTACTAGGGACAGATCCTCTCAAATTTCCTGCGCCTGCGACGGATAGGGACCGAACTGTCTCACGACGTTCTGAACCCAGCTCACGTACCGCTTTAATGGGCGAACAGCCCAACCCTTGGGACCTACTACAGCCCCAGGATGCGATGAGCCGACATCGAGGTGCCAAACCTCCCCGTCGATATGGACTCTTGGGGGAGATAAGCCTGTTATCCCCAGGGTAGCTTTTATCCGTTGAGCGATGGCCCTTCCACTCGGTACCACCGGATCACTAAGCCCTACTTTCGTACCTGCCCGACTTGTTGGTCTCGCAGTCAAGCTCCCTTTTGCCTTTACACTCTTCGCGCGATTTCCAACCGCGCTGAGGGAACCTTTGGGCGCCTCCGTTACTCTTTAGGAGGCGACCGCCCCAGTCAAACTGCCCACCTGATACTGTCCCCAACCCCGCTTCAGGGGCCTAGGTTAGAACTTCAGTACAAAAAGAGTGGTATCCCACCGTTGACTCCACCAAGGCTGGCGCCCTAGCTTCTCCGTCTCCCACCTATCCTGTACATTTTATACCAAAATCCAATGTCAAGCTGCAGTAAAGCTCCATGGGGTCTTTCTGTCCTGTCGCAGGTAACCCGCATCTTCACGGGTATTACAATTTCGCCGAGTCCCTCGTTGAGACAGTGTCCAGATCGTTACACCTTTCGTGCGGGTCAGAACTTACCTGACAAGGAATTTCGCTACCTTAGGACCGTTATAGTTACGGCCGCCGTTTACTGGGGCTTCAATTCAAAGCTTCGGGTTGCCCCTAACCTCTCCTCTTAACCTTCCAGCACCGGGCAGGTGTCAGCCCCTATACTTCTCCTTTCGGATTTGCAGGGACCTGTGTTTTTGTTAAACAGTCGCCTGGACCATTTCTCTGCGGCTCACTCTTCAGTGAGCGCCCCTTCTCCCGAAGTTACGGGGCTATTTTGCCGAGTTCCTTAACGAGGGTTTTCTCGCGCGCCTTAGGATTCTCACCCCATCTACCTGTGTCGGTTTACGGTACGGGCACCTGGTCACTCACTAGAGGTTTTTCTTGACAGCCTGGAGTCGGTTACTTCGCTACTTATGTTCGCTCCCCATCACGTCTCAGAGTCTCGCAGGGCGGATTTGCCTACCCTACCTCCTACTCGCTTGGGCGTGCTCGACCAACGGCACGCTTAACCTATCCTTCTGTGTCACCCCATTGCTCAACCATTTCCAGGTGGTACTGGAATTTCAGCCAGTTGTCCATCACCTACGCCTTTCGGCCTCGGCTTAGGTCCCGACTTACCCTGGGCGGACGAGCCTTCCCCAGGAAACCTTAGATTTTCGGCGGGAAGGATTCTCACCTTCCTTTTCGCATACTCATACCGGCATTCTCACTTCTATCCACTCCACCAAACCTTACAGTTTGACTTCTCTGCTGATAGAACGCTCCCCTACCCCTGCGCATGAAGCGCAAGCCATAGCTTCGGTGATACACTTGAGCCCCGTTACATTTTCGGCGCAGAACCACTCGACCAGTGAGCTATTACGCACTCTTTAAATGGTGGCTGCTTCTGAGCCAACATCCTGGTTGTCTGTGCAATTCCACATCCTTTCCCACTTAGTGTATACTTGGGGACCTTAGCTGATGGTCTGGGCTGTTTCCCTTTCGACTATGAAGCTTATCCCCCACAGTCTGACTCCCAATCTAAATCCAATGGCATTCGGAGTTTGATAAGGTTCGGTAACCTGGTAAGGCCCCTAGCCTATTCAGTGCTCTACCGCCATCGCTCATCAATTGAGGCTAGCCCTAAAGCTATTTCGGGGAGAACCAGCTATCTCCGTGTTCGATTGGCATTTCACCCCTACCCACAGCTCATCCCCTGCCTTTTCAACGACAGTGAGTTCGGGCCTCCAGTGGGTTTTACCCCACCTTCACCCTGGCCATGGGTAGATCACACGGTTTCGGGTCTACAGCATGCAACTTTCGCCCTCTTCAGACTCGCTTTCGCTTCGGCTCCGGCTTCCCGCCTTAACCTCGCTGCATACCGTAACTCGCCGGTTCATTCTACAAAAGGCACGCCACTACACTAACGTGCTGTGACTGCTTGTAAGCGTACGGTTTCAGGTTCTTTTTCACTCCTCTTCCGAGGTGCTTTTCACCTTTCCCTCACGGTACTGGTTCGCTATCGGTCGCTAAGTAGTATTTAGCCTTGGGAGGTGGTCCTCCCTGCTTCCCACGGGGTTTCACGTGTCCCGCGGTACTCAGGATTCCCTCACAGTTTAGTTCTCTTTCGCTTACAGGGGTGTTACCTTCTTTGCCGAGACTTTCCAGTCTTCTTCAGCTAGAGATCTTCACTTAAAAGAGGGTCCTACAACCCCGAATCCCGAAGGATTCGGTTTGGGCTCTTCCCGTTTCGCTCGCCGCTACTCAGGGAATCGATGATTCTTTCTTTTCCTCCGGGTACTTAGATGTTTCAGTTCCCCGGGTTGTCTTCTTTAACCTATGGATTCAGCTAAAGATAACCGGACATGACTCCGGTTGGGTTGCCCCATTCGGGTATCCACGGATCAAGACCTGCTTACGATTCCCCGTGGCATTTCGCTGTTAACCGCGCCCTTCTTCGACTCTTAGCGCCTAGGCATCCACCGTACGCCCTTAGTAGCTTGACCTATTGATCGCTACATCTAGGTTTACTCAAAACTTGCGTTTTGATGTGAATTCTTTCGACTTTACTAGTTTTCTTCTCTATGCAGTTTTCAAAGAACAGTATAAAAATATAGGACTGTTAGTCAAGCATGTCTGCTTTTCCCTCAATCCTTTGTGAGTGAGGTTCCATGATGGATCAAATTCCTTTGATCTTCCTGGTCTCTCAAAACTAAACAACAGCTCTCTCCAATGAGTTGCCGATCCCTCGGCTTGAGTCTTGCGACTCGTATTGATCTCTCGTCAAACTCAGTTTCTCAACCTTGCTCTCCGAAAGAACCGACCAATAGGATGTTCGTTTAAAGCCTTAGCTCTAAACCGTTCTCCTTAGAAAGGAGGTGATCCAGCCGCACCTTCCGATACGGCTACCTTGTTACGACTTCACCCCAATCATCGGCCCCACCTTCGACGGCTAGCTCCCTTTCGGGTTACCTCACCGGCTTCGGGTGTTGCAGACTTTCGTGGTGTGACGGGCGGTGTGTACAAGGCCCGGGAACGTATTCACCGCAGTATGCTGACCTGCGATTACTAGCGATTCCGACTTCATGCAGGCGAGTTGCAGCCTGCAATCCGAACTGAGACCGGCTTTCTCGGATTGGCTTCACCTCGCGGCTTCGCTTCCGTCTGTACCGGCCATTGTAGCACGTGTGTAGCCCAAGACATAAGGGGCATGATGATTTGACGTCATCCCCACCTTCCTCCGGTTTATCACCGGCAGTCTATCTAGAGTGCTCGACCTTACTCGTTAGCAACTAAATACAGGGGTTGCGCTCGTTGCGGGACTTAACCCAACATCTCACGACACGAGCTGACGACAACCATGCACCACCTGTCTCTCTGCTCCCCGAAGGGCACCCCCATGTTTCCACAGGGTTCAGAGGATGTCAAGCCTTGGTAAGGTTCTTCGCGTTGCGTCGAATTAAACCACATGCTCCACCGCTTGTGCGGGCCCCCGTCAATTCCTTTGAGTTTCAACCTTGCGGCCGTACTCCCCAGGCGGAGTGCTTATTGTGTTAACTGCGGCACAGAAGGGGTCGATACCCTCTACACCTAGCACTCATCGTTTACGGCGTGGACTACCAGGGTATCTAATCCTGTTTGCTCCCCACGCTTTCGCGCCTCAGCGTCAGTTACAGTCCAGAAAGTCGCCTTCGCCACTGGTGTTCCTCCACATATCTACGCATTTCACCGCTACACGTGGAATTCCACTTTCCTCTCCTGTCCTCAAGATCTCCAGTTTCCGATGCACTCTCAGGGTTGAGCCCTGATCTTTCACACCAGACTTAAAAATCCGCCTACGCGCCCTTTACGCCCAATAATTCCGGACAACGCTTGCCCCCTACGTATTACCGCGGCTGCTGGCACGTAGTTAGCCGGGGCTTCCTCCTTGGGTACCGTCATGTGAAATCAATATTTTCAACCTCACCGTTCTTCCCCAAAGACAGTACTTTACAATCCGAAGACCTTCATCATACACGCGGCGTTGCTCCGTCAGACTTTCGTCCATTGCGGAAGATTCCCCACTGCTGCCTCCCGTAGGAGTCTGGGCCGTGTCTCAGTCCCAGTGTGGCCGTTCACCCTCTCAGGCCGGCTACTGATCGTCGCCTTGGTAGGCCTTTACCCCACCAACCAGCTAATCAGACGCGGGTCCATCCATAATCGATAGCATATACAGAGGCCATCTTTCCTTAAGTCGTGATGCCACATCTTAAGATTATCCGGTATTAGCCCTCGTTTCCAAGGGTTGTCCCGGCTTTATGGGTAGGTTACCCACGCGTTACTCACCCGTCCGCCACTAAGACTTTCTCTAAGTAAACTCTTCGAAAGTCTCCGTTCGACTTGCATGTGTTAGGCACGCCGCCAGCGTTCGTCCTGAGCCAGGATCAAACTCTCCAAAAAAAGTTATTTCACTTCTCACTTGAAGAAGATGATTGACTCATGTTTCTTTCGAAACTCTTGCGGAATTCTATAGAATTCCTCTCATTGGCTGTCCTTGTTGTTTAGTTTTCAAAGACCATGCTTATGTCCCCAAGAGACAGAATCATACGTTAGCATTTACAACTTACATTGTCAATAGCTAATTTCGATTTGATTCGATCCAAAAACTCAAGATAATATCTATTAGTTTTTTAATCGGCATGTATCTCGCGGCACTCAGTTATAATACCATTTCAGGACTTTACTGTCAACACTTATTTTCTTTCTTTCGAGATTTTTCTCGAAGATTTTGCCCCTAAGAGTGACGTCGGTTATAGTATCACATTTATATATTAAGGTCAATATTTATCGACGCTAATTTACGTTAATTGCTTTTATTTCAATGGCGCTAGGAAGTATTGCAAATCCTTCCCGCACAATTGTGTAAAGGAAGGATTCGATAATATCTTCATACGGCAACATTGCCTTATTAAATTCTTAGCCACAACTAAGTATTACCCTAAGCTTGATTTCCGATTATCTTGTGCTTTTCCAAAACAGCTCTGATGGTAAACCACTCCACCTCATCCGGCAGAAGATCTTTAATAGGTCGTAATTTTTCTCCTCCCACTTGCTGAATCGCTTCTAAAATATGCGCCTCTTGCTCGCTGGGAATAAAATCATCCCATGGAACTGCATGTCCGTCCATACTACAGCGTACAAAATGATTCTGTACCGTAATAGGGGTAACTTTCCTCATTTTCGCAATATCCTCCAGAGAATACCCTTCTCGGTACATCATAAACGTTTGCAGATGACTGGAAACTTTCTCAGAAGATGAAATCTCAGAACTAATGGTTTCCCGGCAAGCTTTACTTTCCAGCTCATGAGCGCTTGTCTCTAGGGGTTGATTACTTTTTACAGGAAGATTTTCCGAGCCGGGAAATGCAAACTTTCTGATCGCTTCCAAAAATTCATCTCCGTATTTTTCTAACTTCCGCTCTCCAACCCCGCTGATCCGAATCATTGCCCGGTGATTAATCGGACAGACTTGAGCCATCTCTCGTAAAGTGCTATCGGCAAAAATCATGTAGGGCGGAAGATTTTCGCGCAGGGCTATTTCTCTGCGCAAGGCACGCAGTTGATCAAATAAACTAACCTCTTCCGACTTTTCCCGAGCAGGCTTAGGTGATACTTTTCGAGTAACCTTCGCTTTTCCTTTCAGTACAGAAACTGCATTGGGCAGGAGTTTTACCACCGGGTATTCTCCATTCGTCAATTGCAAATAGCCCTCAGCCACCAAATAGTTAATAAGATCTTTGATTTCCTGCAGCGCAACCTCCTGCATAATTCCATGAGTTGAAAGTTCATCAAAGCGAAGCTCTCTGATCTTAGCTTTGCGCGATCCCTTTAATACCTCTGCTACCAAGGCTATGCCAAAACGTTCCCGCATCCGATAAATACAAGAAAATATCTTTTGAGCTTCTACCGTAATATCGACAGTTTCGCGCTCATCGTTGCAGCTGCTGCAGTTACCGCATTCCTCCACTACATCTTCTTCCCCAAAATACTCTAAAATCGTCTTGCGCAAGCACCTTGGGGTATGACAATAATCAACCATCCCTTGAAGTTTCTTTAGCTCATTCATTTTCCGTTCCGGCTGAAAAACGGTCTGTTCAATCAGGTATCTCTGCAACACAACATCCTGGGGAGAAAACAACAAAAGACACTCCCCCGGTTCTCCGTCACGACCGGCACGCCCCGCCTCCTGGTAGTAGGCTTCCATATTTTTCGGCATATTATAATGAATCACATAGCGTACGTTGGATTTATCGATACCCATGCCAAAGGCATTGGTAGCCACCATAACCGTGATTTCATCAAAGAGAAAATCATCCTGACTTCTTTTGCGGTCTTCATCACTCATACCGGCGTGATATTTTCCAGCCTTTAAGCCGCTTTTCGTTAAAAAGTTCTGGAGATTGTCCACTTCTTTACGGGTTCCGGCATAAATAATCCCCGGCTGATCTGCATGTGCTTTGGTATATTCAAGAACAAAATCCTTCTTGTTTTCTCCACGAAGCGTAGAAAACGTAAGATTCGGACGATCAAAACCCGTCACAAACACCTTTGGTTTCTTCAACTCCAACAGCCGGATGATATCGGATTGGACCTCTTCAGTTGCTGTTGCCGTGAATGCTCCGATCAGGGGTTTCCGGGGAAGGGATTTCAGGAAGGGCCCCAGGTGAAGGTAACTCGGTCGAAAATCATGCCCCCACTGAGAAACACAATGAGCTTCATCGATCGCCAAAAAGGAGACGTTCAGTGTCTCCAAAAGGCCGCGAAAACTGTCCGCTTCCAAGCGTTCAGGTGCAACATACAAAAGCTTATACTTTCCGGCTGCAGCGCGCCCAATCCGCGACCTGACTTCATTGAAGGTCAGTGAACTATTAATAAAGGTTGCCGGGACCCCATATTGCTCCAGAGCATCCACTTGATCTTTCATTAAGGAAATCAAAGGGGAAATGACGAGAGTTGTCCCCTCGGACAAAAGCGCCGGGATTTGATAAGCCAGTGATTTCCCTGCACCTGTCGGCATAATTGCCAAAGTATCCGAGCCTTGGAGTAAGCTTAAAATCACTTTTTGCTGGCCATCTCGAAATTGAGTATACCCGAAATACCTCTGCAATACCTCCAAGGCCTTTTCGATCATAATAACAAACATCTCCTTAAAGTAATGTACTTAATAAGCTGTCCTTATTATATCAAAAAAAGACCAGTAAAGGGGTTTAACTTAAGTTTCCATTTGGCCCACTCCAGCCCTTTGCCCCTATCAGGGGGACAAAACGTACCGTTCCTAAATCCTCTTGGATTAATTCGCCAGACATCATTCTTCTAACCCGCAGCAAATGCTGTTCTCCCTTATCCCCAACCGGAATTACAATTCGGCCCCCAAAAGCTAATTGACCTACTAAAGTGTCTGGTATCGCCGGTCCTCCCGCCGTGACCAGAATCCCATCGAAGGGCGCTCTTTCCGGCCATCCAAGTGTACCGTCGCCGACACATACCTCAATATTTCCATAACCCAGCTTCCTGAATCTCTCTTTGGCAAGATCTGCGAGCAGGGCATGCCGCTCAATTGTAAAGATGTTCGTAGCTATTCGAGAAAGTATTGCGGCGGAATAACCGGAACCGGTTCCAATTTCCAACACTTTATCACTTGCTTTTAACTCTAAGGCCTGCGCCATTAAGGCGACCATATACGGCTGACTGATGGTTTGCTCTGCCTCTATTTCCAAAGCTGTGTCGTAGTAGGCGTATTCTTGTCTATCTTCCCGGACAAATCTGTGCCGCGGAACCATAAGCATACTGTTAAGAACCGCTTCATCCCTAATGTCCCGGCTCATGATTTGTGTTTGAACCATCCACTCACACTCTGCCTGTCTATGATTTGAATGACCGTTCTCACTATAATCCATTGTCAAATTTCATCCACCTCGCTTAGTTTATCTAACCTTAGTTTTCCCCAAACTGGTCTATTTACTAAAAACAAGAGGCTGTCTCAAACTAAAATAGACCCTGTAAAATAGACAGTTAGAAAAAGAGGCTTATAGCCAAACTTAAACTAACTCTGTTTTACAAGGTCCTTTTTTCTTTGAGACAGCCCTTTGTTATGTTCATTATGTTTTAACAAAAACAAACCGGGAAAGTCCGCTTGGAACTCTCCCGTGGTCTTTAAACGTCCCTTACATAAGCTCTCTATGTTACTGGCTCTTCTCAAGCTTCGCTGCAACCTTAATAATCTCGATCAGCAGATTCGCTGTCCGGTATAAATCCTCTTCTTCAATCCATTCCTCTGTGGTATGGGGCTTTTGCATTCCGGTTCCCAAAACAGCGCAGGGTACACCATAGAGGTTATAGTAATTGGCATCACTGCCTCCGCCGGTTACCCCGGTCGTTACTTGCAGCCCGGCAGCCATTGCTGCCTGCTTGGCAACAGCTACCACTTGGGAGTCCTCAGATAAGGTAAATGGTTCATATAACCGGAGAACTTCGATTTCTGCCACAGCGCCCATTTCCTCGGCACAGCGCTGAAAAATTTCATACATCTGAGCCGTTTGACGTTCCAGCTTTGCCAAATCTCTGCTTCTTGATTCACATGCTATGTCAACTCTGTCGGCCACTATATTCGTGGCTATGCCGCCCTGAATCGTTCCGATATTTGCTGTCGTTTCCTCATCAATTCTGCCTACGGGCATACTTGAGATGGCCTTGGCAGCGACGACAATTGAGCTGATACCCTCTTCCGGAGCAAAACCGGCATGAGCCGCCCTGCCTTTGATCATCACATTAAGACGATCCTGCCCCGGGGCCGCAAGGATGATTTCCCCCGGTCCGCCAACACAATCCATGACAAATCCCAGGTCGGCTTTCAGCAGGGTTTCGTCCAGGTTCTTGGCGCCCTTGAGACCCCCTTCTTCTGCTACACTAAAAACAACCTGAATATCGCCATGGGGAATGGCTTGTTCCTTGATTGTTCTTAAGGCTTCCAAAATTGGGGCGATCCCTGATTTGTCATCCGCCCCTAAGATCGTCTGCCCAGCCGAAGTAATCACTCCTTCGTGAAGCACCGGCTCAATATTAAGGCAGGGATCTACCGTATCCATATGGGCCGAAAATAGAATGATCGGAGCCTTGGGCAGATTACCTTTTAAATAAGCAAAAACATTGCCGCAGTTACCGCCAATTGTTTGTCCCACATTATCTTCTGATACTATGAGACCTAAACTTTGCAAACGATTTTTAAGTACATCCGCCACTTCACGCTCATTTTTGGTCGGAGAATCAATTCGGATGAGTTCCAAAAACTCGGCCAGCAATCTTTCCCGGTTGATCATTCTAAGAATGCCACCTCACAGTTCCGGCGTCTCCCTTATAGCGAGGGATAACATGCATATGCCAGTGAAAAACCGTTTGTCCGGCGGCACTCCCTACATTAACTCCTACATTATAGCCATCAGGATGAAACCGTTCATCTAACAATGCTTTAACCTTAGTGAGAAGCTCACCGACACTAGCCATTTCTTCCGCAGTTGCCTCAAAGAAACTTGAAGCATGCTTTTTGGGAACAATAAGAACGTGTCCTTCGCTGACTGGATACTTGTCATAAAATGCCCGTACTAATTCGTTCTCAACGAGGTTAACCTCCTCCGGCAGTGTACAAAATACGCATTCGTTCATCCGTACCCCTCCTACTCGTTTAGCTATACTCATCAAATGGACGTTTAGATTAATCTTGCCTATTTTCTGCTCAAAGGTCAAGTCACCGGCAGCGTTCCAGTCAATTCTCAGGCTTTTTTTGTTCTGCCATATACTACCCAACCAAACAACATCGATACTACGATAATAAAGGCCGGGTGGATATTAGCCAGATAAAGCAGAGCCACCGTCACAACAGCAATTCCCCAAGTACTGCCGGATGGGAAAGCCTTCTTGCCCATGTCATAGGCAGTCTCCGCCACAAGAACTACAACCACAGGCCGAACTGCCTGCAGCATCGCTTTAAGTTCCGGAGAATCAGAATATTTTACTATCAAACTTCCTAATAAAACAACGACGATTACGGTCGGAGCGACTGTACCTAAGGTGGCTGCTAAAGCACCTAACCAACCTGCGACCTTATAACCGATATAGGCAGCCATCTTCGTGGCAATCGGCCCCGGCAAGGCGTTGCCAATCGCAAGCGCATCTGCAAACTCTTCGTTATCCATCCAATGATAGCGATCCACCGCTTCGGCTTTAACGAGAGGAATCAGTGAAGGACCTCCGCCAAATCCCAGATTTGAAGCCCGGGTAAAGGCAATAAACAGGTCCCATAGGTTTCTGAACACGAGGAGCACCTCCCTTTTCACATGGTTTATCTAATATCCTAAAACTTAGTCCGGAATAGTTTCATTTAAATCCAGTTGAATTCTAAAAACTTAGCGAAAAACCAACAATCCGAAACCCATTGAAACCAAGATAATGAGTGCGGGATGCAATTTTAACCAAAATACAGAAACCACAGTCGCCAAAGCAATTCCCCAAGTCGTCAGGTTAGGGAAGGAGCCGATCCCCATATCATAGGCAGTTTGAGCTATTAAGACAACAACTACAGGACGCACTCCCTTGAGCATTCCTTTCAAAACCGGAGAATTCGAGTACTTCATTAAAAACCGGGCCAGCAAAATGACGGCAAGCGAGGTCGGCAGAATAACCCCTATATTTGCCACCAGGGCTCCCAGCCATCCGGCTTCCTGATACCCTACATACCCTGCCAATTTTGTGGCGATCGGACCTGGCAAAGCATTTCCGACGGCAAGTGCGTTGGCAAATTCCGCGTTAGTCATCCATTGATACCTCTCTACGACTTCAATTTTAATGAGAGGAATGACTGCCGGACCTCCGCCAAAGCCTAAGTTGCTGGCCCTGGCGAAAGCAATTAAAAGATCCCAAAGCTGTGATAACATGATGCATTTCCATCTCCTTCCCTTAGGTATTTTCAAATCCTTTTGACCAAAGCATATCAAGAACGAAAAAACTATCTTTAGAGTTTCTAAGGTAAGTATATAACCTTAAACTCGTTAATTCAATAGATTTGGTATACCAAATCTATTATTTTTGTATACCAAAATATAATTGCCGGAACCTGAAACTACTTAAAGTTTTCACTCAAAAAAGCCATCTCTAAATACGCTCTGCTGGAATTTTCCGCGTGGTTTTTCGCAGCGGCTTCTGCTGCAGCGCTGTCATGTTGATGCAGGGCCTCAATGATCGCATTATGTTCCACCCATACTTCCTCAGGCCGGCCGGGTTTAGAATACGCCACTTCAGTAAACTTGGTTATATACTCGTGTAATGTATTAAGAAAATCATATACTCTCGGGCTTTCAGCGGTTTTATAAATTATCTCGTGAAACTTATCGTTTAATTGGTTGGATTTTTTAAAGTTTCCTTTCCCATGTTCAGCCGAAATCTGCTTGGCTAGTAACTCCAGACGCTTCAGTTCCCGGGGTTTGATTTTTTTAGCCGCAATACTGCAAATGAGCGCTTCCAAGGATGTCCTAATAACTAGAATCTCTATGATATCTGCCTTAGTGAATCCGGATACCACCACCCCTTTGCGTGGTATATGGGTTACTAATCGTTCTGATACCAGCTTGTTTATTGCTTCACGTACCGGTGTCCTGCTAATACCCATTTGTTCTGCGATGGTTCGTTCCACAAGCCTCTGTCCCGGTTCTAGTTTTTTGTCTAAAATTGCATTTCTCAAAATGGAAAATACCGAATCCCGAATATGGCCCTGATCATCGAACTTTATGGGTGAAAAATGATGCGCCACTTTCCTTCTCCCCTTCAGAATTATTTGAATATCTACGGTTTACGGTTAAGGTCATTATAAGTCCATCCGAACGATAAAGGCAAGATTCTGGTATACCGTATCCCAAAAACCATGATTTATCCTCAATTGTCCTATACCAAAACCAAACCATCTCTGAATCTTGTCAAATTAGTATTATCCCAATTTTAAGCGAATCAATTCCCTTAAGCCATCTAAATTAAGCTCTTTTTAAGCTCTTACTCTTCAGAGGCAGGTTCCAATTAATTTTATACTAAGTCACATATGAAAAATCAGATGTTAATTGGTATAAGAGCCGGCAGCGATTTATCACCTTGCTGCAAACATCTAATAAGTTATTGGCAATTTAGTATTAATCCCATCGAGATAACACTCATTAAAAAGAGACAAGACGTACTTAATAACCGTCTTGTCCCTACCCGAAGGCATCCTAACTTATTAATTTATCAAGTTTAAGCAAGCGGGGGCCAGATTAAAGCCTCTTATAATTCGCTGACGCGTTCAAAGTTTTTGTCGTTTGCTAATTTATTTTTGATTTGTGATTGAACGGCAGATTCAAAAATCAAGGGATATATCTTTTTCACTAAGTCGGGAGACAATTCTAATTCCGAGGCCAGACTCACTAAGCGCTGAAGAATCTCTTTTTCCCTGTTGGTATCTTTTACCCGGTCAAGGCGTTTTTGATTCCCTACTTTTCTAACGATTTTCATCCTGGCTGCTAAGCGTTCGATAATCACCTGATCAATGCCATCAATTTGCTTGCGTAATGATTTAAGAGTTTCTTCATTTTCCTTACAGCCCGAAACAAAGATTCTATTCACAGCTTCAGCCACAACATCCAATTCTCCTGCAAGCTGGATGAACTGTTCAGGATGCAATGATTGAGGGCCATCGCTGACCGCTTCAGCAGGATTAGGGTGCATCTCGATCAATAAACCATCTGCTCCGGAAGCAATGGCCGCCTTAGATAAAGAGGCAATCAAATCTCTCCTGCCGGCGGCATGACTCGGATCCACAATAACCGGCAGGTGGGAAAGCTCTTTGGCCACACCCACAGCACTGAGATCTAAGGTGTTTCTTGTACTGGGCTCGTAGGTGCGAATTCCCCTTTCGCAAAGGATAACCTGAGGATTGCCTGAGGATAAAATATATTCGGCCGCTAAGAGCCATTCTTCGATCGTAGCGGATAAACCTCTTTTAAGAATAATTGGTTTGTTAATTTTACCGGCCATCTTAAGAAGCTCAAAGTTTTGCATATTCCGGGCTCCAATTTGGATAATGTCAATCTGATCAACGACTAACTCAAGACTTGGAGCATCAATAACCTCTGTAACACAAAGCAAGTCCTGCTCTCTGGCTGCTTGCACCAAATAATTAAGCCCTTCCCGCCCCAAGCCCTGGAAGCTGTAGGGAGAAGTACGCGGTTTGAAAACTCCGCCCCGCAGAATTTTACCGCCTGCCTTTTTTACAGTCTCGGCTGATTGAATCATTTGGATGCTTGATTCTACCGCACAGGGTCCGCCGATCAGTATAATCTCCTTGCCGCCCAAGGTTACCCCGTTAATCTCAATAGTACTGCGCTCCGTTGTCAGCCCTGCCAATCTCAAATCTTTCATTTAGAATACCTCCCATAAATTTAATTAAAAAAGTCCACGGCCCATCCCATTTACAGGGACGAAAGCCGTGGACTTCCGCGTTACCACCCATTTTGGTCAAATTTGACCCACTCCTTTTAAGGTACAGGTATATCTAAAACTCGTATCTGCCGAATTCCAGTTGGATCAGCTAAAATAAAAAACTTCTCATCCCTTGCAGGGACGAGAAGTTATATCTCGCGTTACCACCCAACTTAAGCCAAAAAGGCCACTCGACAAAGGTACGGGAATTGATATCCGATACCCCCTTCCTTCTAACGGTGAAGAACCGTCCTAGCCTACTTGATTGCGTTCAGCCGGCAGCTCAGGAGGGAACTTCATCTACCACTACACATAGAAGAGTTTACAGTCGGGACTCTTCCTCCCTGAAAGGTAATAAATAGATTACTTTTCTCCGTCATAGCCTTTAGTAATTTAATTAAAATCCATTATAACACGACTGGCGATTTTGTCAACATTTTTTTAAAGTATCTTATCAGGCTGTCTGTTTGAGTCCCAAACTATATAATGTAACATAATAAAAATTTATTTTTGGAAAAACTTTTTTGATATCGCCAACGTCTATATAGTAATGACTAAAAGATACATCGAAGAGAAGGAGTTCTCCACTATATGAAAACTAACCATCTGGAGAAATTGTTTGCTGAAGAAACTATCCGCCAGCAAAAAAATTACTATCGGCTTGCTTATAGTTATACCAAAAACCCGGAGGACGCTCTGGATATCGTTCAGGAATCCATTTATAAAGCACTTTCCTCCCTTCATACTCTCAAGGACCCTCACAGCATGAAAACCTGGTTCTACCGTATTCTCGTAAATACATCCCTGGATTTTTTACGCAAGCAGAAAAATGTGGAGGTGATGGATGAAGAGTTTCTGGAAAGCCATCTTCCCGAAAAGGAGCCCGCTTACCCTGATCTTGATCTCCAAGAGGCCTTAGCTCAGGTCCCCCCCATGTATCGCAATATTATCGTACTTCGTTTTTTTGAGGATCTTACCATTGACGAGGTGGCCACGATCTTAGATGTCAATCCAAATACTATTAAAACCCGCTTATATACCGGTTTAAAGAAGCTGCGTCTGAAGATGCAGGCATAATCAGGTTCCCTAACAAAGGAGGGTCACATGGAAGACAAGCACCTAGACAAACACCTGGAAGAGATGAAAAATGACTATCTGGCTGTTCCGATCCCCAAAGAATTGGACTTTATCGTCAAAAGGGCTTTAAAAGAAGGAGGAAAAGACAAGTTGAAAAAAAAGAGAACGTTGCGTTGGATTGGTGTTATTGCTGCGTCTTTTGCCATATTTACGGTTACTCTCAATACAAGTCCGGCCTTTGCTCAGTCTCTTGCCGAGGTACCCGGACTGGGAAACGTCATCAAGGTGCTGACCTTCAAAGGGTACACTCTGGATGAAGGCAATTTCAAGGCAGATTTAAAAGTTCCCGTAATCGATGGTCTGGACGATAAAAACCTGGAAGCCACACTTAATTCCCAATATTTAGAGGAAAACAAAAAACTGTACGAAAGCTTTATGGCTGATATCTCAGATATAAAAGAACGTGACTCCGAAGCTCATATGGGAATTGATACAGGTTATGAAGTAAAAACGGATAATGACCAAATATTCTCGATCGGCCGATACGTTCTTAATATTGCAGGATCTTCAAGCACCACCTATAAATATGACACCATCGATAAGAAAAACCAAATATTGATCACCTTACCCTCCTTATTTAAAGATGAACAATACATTTCGGTAATAAGCGAATATATTCAACAACAAATGAGGGAACAAATGCAGTCTAACGAAGGGGTTATTTATTGGGTTAGCGGGGCCGAACTTGACTTTTCCTTTGATCCTTTTGAGAAAATAGACAAAAATCAAAGCTTTTATATCAATTCTAACGGCAAGCTGGTGATTTCGTTCAATAAATATGAGGTTGCTCCTGGCTATATGGGGGTTATCGAGTTTGTCATCCCGAGCGAAATTCTTTCTGAGCACTTAGTAAGCAATGATTATATCCACTAGAAAAGTCGAAAATAGAGCCCTTACCGGGCTCTATTTTACGTGTCAGAGGGACGATCCTTTTAACACAGGGTGTCCACAGGGTGTCATGGGACATCCCTTTAAGCACAAGAAGGGCGACCACCTGGCTGACAATATCAAAGGGGTTCCGAATAAGACAACTCACGCCTGCTTTGCCTGCCCTGGGTTGTCTTGATTTTCCGATAGTTCCTCTAGTTCTGATTTAAGGTTAGAGGGTTGTGTCCGTGCCGCTTTGACGATCAGGTAAATACCGCCCAGGATAAGCAAGAACGGAATAAAGCTTCCTCTGAGTAAGTTATAATAATCCCAGTTCCCGATCAAGCGTGGTAAAAAGGAATATCTGTCTACATGACGCAAAAGACCAAGAATACCAATGACTATGATAGTGTATCCGATTAAGCGGGGATTCTTCAACTGTGGAGTATAATCAAACATTTGATGGTTGAAGAGGTCCTGATCAACGATAGCCTGCCCTTTTTCAGCCTGTCTTCTTAAATGATGGCTTTCAAAGAAGCTGAAAAACCAGGCCGGCAGTATAATGAAAGGGATGAGAAAATCCAAGCCAATAAAATTGATCAGGGCAATTCCGCCAAAGGTGATGATCATCAACTGAAGACCGCGCCGGAAGAGTCCCAGATCCATATGCGCGGCACCGGGAATCAGACTGTAGCATAGAAACAGAAATTTCTCCGGAAAGGTTTTCCTGGGCAGGCTCGCAGGCAAAGCTGACACTGGATTGAAACTTAAGTTTTCTTCGAGGCACTGGCGGCAGGCTGTTTTATCGTTTAGCTTTATTGTGCATTCCGGACAGATTGGATTTTTACATTTGACACATATGGCTTGGGCCTCTTGATGGGGGTGATATTTACAATTCATAAGTAGTCCTCCCTTTTGTTATTAGATTACTCCACCTTTGGCTTTGACAATGACAGAGCTTCGATTTTTTCGAGAGTGTCGTTAGCCAGCTGACTTATTTTGTGGAAAGGAATCGTCATTTGCTTACTTAGTTTTGTCGGGAATTCGATCATCTTACCCCCTTCAAAACCGGGATTCAAGGCGGCTAGGTTCAGGGCGAAAAGGAGGATTCCTGCGGCTACCATGCTGAAGCCCCAGTTTCTCAACTCAAAAAGGCGGAAAGAATTGACGCTGACCAGGTTTTCCTTGTACCGATACGTATCGATAGCCTTCATAACGTTGATTTTAAGATCGGCAGGCGGACTGAGGATTACTTGGGTCTTAGCCAAGTTGTCTAAGGTCTTCTGAATACCTGCAACGACACTTCGACATTTAGGACAATGCTCCAGATGAGAAGCCATTTCGTCTAGTTCTGCCTTACTCAAACTGCGTTTAACGTAGCTGTGCCAGTTGTCCCGGCTTCGATAACATGTCATGACCTTCACCTCCAGAGGGCGTAGAATGGAGCTTTTCTTTTAACATTTTCCGACCCCGAAACAACCGGGTTTCCACTGTTCGTTTGGGCGTGTCAGTTATCTCCGCAATTTGTTGGGGACTGAAGTCTTCAAAATAGTATAGGATGAGGACCGTACTGTAGATTGCCGGCAGGCTGCCGACTGCCGCTTGTACTTCAGAGGCGATTTCCCGCTGCAAAAACAAGTCTTCGGGGCCATCTTCCTCAGTGCAAAAATTATCCAAGCAGCAGTCCTCTACATATTGAGGTTTTTTCTTCCGGCACCAATCAATACAATGATTGACAGCGATTCTGTAGAGCCAAGTGGAAAAGGCTGACCCCTGTCTGAATGCGGCGAGACTATTATAGGCTTTAATAAAAATATCTTGGGTAAGGTCCCGGGCGTCTTCAACATTCTGAGTATAATAATAGGCGGTACGGAATAATCCCGTCTGATAACGCTCCACGATATCGGCATACCGCTCGCCATTTCCTGTTAAGATCGCTTGAATTAATTCTTCATCCCCTTTGAGGATGTTTTGAGCTTCATTATCATGCAAATATCGTTCACCGCCCTTGCTATCCTTTAGACGTATCAATGCCGGTTTATACTTCAATGGACTATTAATTTTTGTACTGACCGCCAAAATAATAATATTTTATCATTTCATTAAAACTATTGTCATTTGTTCTGGAGTTTATGAGCCCACATCGAAAAACTACGCCCTTTAAGTTTACGTGGGCTGCAGCCGCCTGTACATAAAAACAGAGCCCCATCAGGGACTCTGTCAGATGACTTATTCACGTTCTACTTAGGATTTGGACCAAGCCAATATGGCTGTAGCGATTGTAATCAATGCCAAGGCGGTACTATAACTTGTCAATCAGTCTGAATTTGCCATGAACTTCATCTCAACAACTAGCATAACCTATCCATTTACGTTTTATACATAGCGCTTAACATTTTTAATCCTAACCAGAAAAAGACCCTAAAGACATGCAGAAGAACCCCCAGACCCACAAGCAGGGCAGCTTTGTCCACAGAAGCGAACCCATTGCATGGAGAGGCGGTAAAAGCCCACAAGACGGTGCGGAGATACTGAGCCACGGGTTCACATCAGGTATTACCCAGAGGTTTGGCACGAAAGTGTCCGGTGGACAGTTTCGCCGAAGCGGCTATCTCCAAAGAATACTTATCCGCTGAAGGTAGCTCCCGCACCGACGAGTGGGCGAGCCTCGGAGTGCTGCGGTACGAAGACACTGTCTTCGCACGAATTAACTAATCTTGCACGGATGTGGGCGAAGCTGCCCGACCCGGGAGCACTCTCTTTCATCCTCTGCAGTGCTGCGGCAACGGCATGGGAGTCTACCCTAACTCATGTATAAACAATCCGCTTCTCAATTTAGGTTCAAACCAAGTCGATTTTGGCGGCATCAACTGCCCTGCATCAGAAACTGCAAACAATTCATTAATTGAAGTCGGAAACATGGAGAAGGCCAGCCTCATATCACTGTTGGCTCTTTTTTCAAGTTCCTTGAGCCCCCGTATTCCTCCAACAAAGTCAATCCTTTTATCTGTTCTTATATCTTTAATGTTGAGAACCGGAGCTAACAGATAATTTTGAAGCAACGCCACATCAAGTCCCTCTACAGGATCCGTTGAACGGATTTCATCCTTGGCCGTGAGCTTATACCATACCCCTTCCAAGTACATCCCAAATGCAGCCTTTTCTGATGGTTTATAGGGTTCCGCTCCTATTTCTTCTACTAAAAAGGAATTAGCTATCTGTGTCAGAAACTCTTCTTTGCTATACCCATTTAAATCTTTTACTACCCGGTTATAGTCTAAAATCATCAATTGGTCATGAGGGAAAAGTACGGACAGAAAGAAGTTAAATTCCTCGTTTCCCGTATACCCCGGATTTTCCTCACGTCTTTTTAAGCCGACTTTTACTGCCGAAGCCGTTCTATGATGTCCATCTGCAATATAGACACTTTGGATCGATTGGAACCCCGTATAGATCGTTTCCAAATCACTTGTTCTATCTATTTTCCAAACGGTATGCCTGACTCCATCAGGGGCAATAAAATCATATAACGGAGCCTGCTTCTTTACCCCCTCTACCACTTCATTGATGGTTTCCTGAGAACGATAAGCTAAGAAAATCGGTCCGGTTTGAGCATTGCAAATATCCACATGCTTAATCCGGTCGATTTCTTTATCTTCCCGCGTTTTCTCATGCTTTTTAATAACATTGTTCAGATAATCGTCGATCGCCGCGCATCCAACTAAACCGGTCTGGGCACGGCCATCCATCGTCAGTTCATAGACGTAGTAACAGTCCTTACCTTCCTTTACCAACACCCCTTCTTCAATCATGTCCTGAAGAAGTTCTCTTGCTTTCTCATAGACTTTGGCATCATAAGGGTTGAAGTCTTCAGCAAATTGTGTTTCTGCTCTATCAATTTTCAAAAAAGATAAGGGTTCCTTTAACACTTCTTCTAAAGCTTCTTGGCGATTATATACATCATAAGGAAGCGCTGCCACTTTACTTGCGACATCTTCTCGCGGTCTTACAGCATTAAAAGGTCTTATAGTAGCCAATACTCTTCCTGGTTTCTAAAACACACTAAAAGTCATTAAAACTACGAAAAGTGTGTTTTTCACTTGTCCGACGAACAAGCTGCAACATCGCAGGATTCAGTTGCCAAGAAACCAGGCTTTTCACCTCCTTCATGTTTCATACCCCTGCGAAACAAGGGGGACAGGTCCCCTGTTTCAACTTCACTAGTCCGAAACAGGGAACCTGTCCCCCTGTTTTCCCTTTTTTTACTTAATCACCCTTACTTTTAGAACCCCGTCGATTGCTCTTAGGCTCTTGACTATTTCATCGGTCGATGGGGGTACAATATCCAGCAAAGAATAGGCCCATTGTCCTTTACTCTTATTTGTCATGTCCGTGATATTAATGTTTTCCCTGGCAAATGTTGCTGTGAATTGACTGATCATGTTAGGGATATTCTTATGGAAAATAGCGATCCGTCCGGCCTGAGTACAAATTCCCATATCACAGTTCGGGAAATTGACGGAATTTTTAATATTTCCATTTTCCATATAGTCCATTATCTGTCTTACTGCCATGACGGCGCAGTTATCTTCCGATTCGCTGGTTGAAGCTCCTAAATGGGGAATGGTTATGACTCCTTCCACTCCGCATACATTGGGATTGGGGAAATCTGTAACATAGCGATGGACCTTTCCGGACTTCAGGGCTTCAATCATATCTTCATCAATGACCAGAGTATCTCTTGAGAAGTTGAGTATTTTAACTCCATCTTTCATAATCGCAAAGGTATCTTTGTTGAACATTCCCTTTGTTGAATCAGAAAGCGGGATATGAACCGTAATAAAATCACAGTTTCTAAAGATCTCCTCCAAAGCCTTTGTGTGCTTAATAAATTTGGAAAGCTTCCAGGCTGCATCCACTGAAATGAACGGATCATATCCATAAACCTCCATTTCCAGCTTATTGGCCGCATTCGCAACTAAAACTCCCGTTGCTCCAAGCCCTATGACCCCTAGTTTCTTACCTTTAACTTCTGTCCCTGAGAACTTTGATTTATTTTTCTCAACAAGTTTGGCAACCTCGGGATCTGCTCCGCAAGAATTTACCCAGTTAACTCCCCCTACGATGTTGCGAGCCGCAATAATCAAGGCAGCAATGACCATTTCCTTTACACCATTTGCATTAGCACCCGGAGTATTAAAGACGACTATGCCCCGTTCAGCACATTTATCCAGCGGAATATTGTTAACTCCCGCTCCGGCTCTGGCAATGGCATCTAAGGAATGAGGCAGCTCTAAATCATGGATACTTGAGCTCCTTACGAGTACGGCATTTGCATCATTAAAATTATCCACCATTTGATAGTTATCCGTAAATAGGTCTAATCCCACATTAGCAATCTTATTTAAACAGTTTACTTTAAACACGACACATCCCACTCCTTAATTTTTAGTTATTCTCCGCTTCGAATTTCTTCATGAATTCGACTAAAGCCTGGACACCTTGGCGTGGCATGGCATTATAAATGCTTGCTCTCATACCGCCCACAGTTCTATGCCCCTTTAAATTCTCAAATCCGGCCGCTTTGGCTTCCTTGATAAATTTTGCATCCAATTCTTCGGAACCTGTGACAAATGGAACATTCATTAAGGAACGATCCTGCTTGACAACGGTTCCTCTGAACATCTTGCTGGAATCAAGGTAATCATATAAAATAGCAGCTTTCTCCACATTGCGTTTCTGCATTGCCTCGAGCCCGCCTTGATTCTGAACCCACTTAAACACCTTGCCGCAAATGTAGATTCCATAGGCCGGCGGGGTATTATAGAGGGATTTGTTATCGGCATGGGTTTTATATTTCAACATTGTTGGGGTTCCTGGTAAAACATCCTCTGTGATTAAATCTTCACGAATGATGACCACGACCACTCCTGCCGGGCCAATATTCTTTTGAGCCCCGGCAAAAATCAGGCCGTATTTTGTCACATCAACAGGTTCGGATAAAATATCTGAGGACATATCGGCAACCAGGACTTTGTCTCCCGTTTCAGGCAAATCATTATATTTGGTTCCGTAGATCGTATTGTTATGACAGATATAAACATAATCGGCATCCTCAGAAAAGGTTAGATTTTTCAGATCCGGTATATACGTAAACGTCTTATCCTCGGACGAAGCTAAAACGTTAATCTTGCCATACTGTTTACCTTCAGCAATCGCCTTTTTGGCCCATTGTCCGGTATTGATATGATCCGCTACTCTATTTTTCATTAAGTTCATGGGGATCATAGCAAACTGTTGGGATGCTCCTCCTTGCAGGAAGAGGACCTTGTAATTATCCGGAATATTCATTAAATCCCGCAATGTCTTTTCGGCATCCCCAATAATTTGTTCAAAGGCTTTCGAACGATGGCTCATCTCCATAACGGACATTCCTGTGCCGTTGTAGTCCAACATCTCCTCTGCTGCTTCTTTAAGGACCTCTTCCGGCAATACAGCCGGACCGGCAGCAAAATTGTATACTCTTGACATAAAAAATCCTCCCTTTTCCTCTATTCTTAAAATCAGATATTAATCGTTATCAAATCTCTTTAATAAGGGCCGATGACAATAATAAGTTTATTTCTATAAAATATTCCTCCCCTTAAAAATATACTAAAAAATGCATATAATTGGTAACCCACAAAAAAACAAAACCCGCCCCAGCATTGGGGCGGGAATTCCGCGGTGCCACCCAAGTTCTAACCGATTATGAGCACATGAAAGCAGAGGCTTAAAAATACATAAAACCCCTCATCCCAATCAGGGACGAGAGGTTATTCCCGCGTTGCCACCCATGTTGCCGAATCGGCCAACTTATGTCCGCGCTATCGGGCGGAACCCGTCACAATTCATCATTGGCCACTCCGGGATGGAATCCTTCAACTCGGCAGACTGACTTGCACCAACCGTCAGTTCTCTAAACTCTATGAGTTGGGGACTTCCCTTCATCGTGTTAATTAGTTTTTGATTGTTTACATTCTAATTGAATAGGGTCGCCCTGTCAAGTCTAACTTTTATTTAATTTTTGATTTATTTCAGGCCCCAAGTGTTCCTTTGAGCTATCCCTGCCACCGTTGAGCTTTATCATAGTCAATTCCGAATTGGTCCAATATCTTCATCACATGATGATTAATAATATCTTCAATAGTTCGGGGCTGATTATAAAAGGCGGGCATAGGCGGAACTATTCTCACCCCAAGCCTTGATAACTTAAGCATATTTTCCAGATGGATCGGACTTAGGGGAGTCTCCCTGGGACTTAAGACCAGTTTTCTTCCTTCTTTGAGCATAACGCCTGCTGTCCTTGAAATCAGGTTATCATCATAACCATTGGCAATTGAACTCAAGGTTTTCATGCTGCAAGGCACAATAACCATTCCGTCTGTAATAAATGATCCGCTCGAAGTTTTAGCCCCTAAATTCTTATTATCATAGAGTACCGAAGCCAGACTTCCTATATCATTCAAGGAATAGTCCGTTTCTATCTTGAGATTTTCCTTAGCCCAATCGCTCATAATGAGATGTGTATTCACCTTACCCGTATCTTTTAAAGCCTTCAATAAATTCAGGGCATAAACTGTTCCCGTCGCCCCGGTAACCCCAACGACAATTTCCATGTTTCATCTCTTCCCGCTTGAAATTTGCTTGTATTGTTTAGTTTCAAATGGTTCAATATCTTAAACCACTACAACTCAAGTTAATTTAAAATATCATTATTTACAAATTCTTTCAACCTCGACATAGCACTATCACTATCACGGTCCACGATCACGATCCCGATTCGCTCGTTCAGGAACATATAGTCAAAATAACGTTCAATAAGCAAGAGCCAATAACCCTGTCTCATTGAAACAGTCCCTACCTTGTAAATATAACAAGACTATGCCTCACTGTTCCGGGTAGGTTTCTTCAAGCCGGGCCGCTCCACTGATTGCCAGGACTGCCGGAATTGGCCCTCTGAGGAACGATGGTTAGCATATTGATGGTATCCATGAATACTTAATTCTTAACACTTATCTCTTGCATTATAGTTAGTTCTTACGATACTATTATAACAATAAACCGAATTAACCTCACACTTCAGCATTAATAAGCAAAGCAATGGCGCTTTGGAGCTACTCGGAAACAAACGAGCAGTTCTGAAGCGCCTTTCTTTATTTACACTATTAGGAAGTCCTTAGCCATTAATTACGAGGAGGTAATTTAAATGGAAAATTTCCAAATAGCGAGTACCGGCTTAGCTTCATTAGATGAGGTGATCCGACATCTGCGAATGGGAGACAATGTTGTTTTCCAGGTTAGGGATATTGATGTCTACAAGAGATTCGTCATGGCTTTTATTGAAAAAAATAAGGAGACTGCAAAGAAAATTATCTATATTCGTTTTACTCAACACGCCCCTCTCCTCATGGCTATGAATGGAGTTGAGGTTTTTCCGGTCAATGCCGATCACGGCTTTGAAGAGTTTTGTTCCCAAATCCATGAAAAGATCACAAGCGAAGGACGGGATGTTCTTTATATTTTCGACTGCTTATCTGAGCTTTTAGATCGTTGGGCTACAGACACCATGATCGGAAACTTCTTCAAAGTGACCTGCCCCTATCTTTATGAACTCAATACAATCGCTTATTTTGCAACCTTCAAGAATCATAACTCTTACCACAGCACGGCAGTGATTCGGGATACAACTCAGGTTCTGTTCGATGTTTTTGAAATCGACAGCATAACCTATGTACACCCGCTGAAAGTCTGGAATCGTTACTCGCCGACCCTATTCTTTCCTCATGTTATGCTTAACCATCACTTTATTCCTGTAACCAGCAGCGGAGATGTCGCCGCTCTCTATTCCCGGCTCGGAGAAGATGACGAAAACCCGGAAAGAAATCTCGATTATTGGGACCGGCTATTCTTAAAGGCCGGAGAACTTCTTTCTTCCTCAGATCCTGCATCAGCCAGAGTAAAGGAACGCATCAGCCAATTATCCAGAATATTTTTAACACGGGATAACAGAATCCTTGAATTGATCTATAAACACTTTTCCCTTCAGGATATCCTGTCCATTAAATCACGCCTGATTGGCTCAGGGTTTATCGGCGGTAAAACCGTGGGCATGCTTCTGGCCCGAAAAATTTTAACCCAATCATCCGAACTATGGCCACGCCTCCTTGAACCACATGATTCATTTTATATAGGGTCCGATGTCTATTACTCGTTTCTGGTTGACAATAATCTGTGGAAACTGAAAATGGAACACCGCCGGACAGCGGAAAACTATTTTGAAAAGGCCTCCTGCCTTCGGGAAAAAATTCTCCAGGGAAGTTTTAATGACACCATAAAAACTAAATTGCTGAGAATGCTGGAGTATTTTGGTCAGTCCCCCATCATTGTCCGTTCCAGCAGTCTTTTGGAAGATGGCTTTGGCAATGCCTTTCCCGGCAAATACGAAAGCATCTTCTGTATCAACCAGGGAACCCTTGAGGAGAGATACCATCACTTCACTGAAGCTGTCCGGAAGGTCTTTGCCAGTACATTAAGCGTAGAAGCACTAGCCTACCGGGAAAAGCATGGTCTGACCCAAATTGAAGAGCAAATGGCCCTTCTGGTCCAAAGGGTATCAGGGTCAAATAAGCAGGATTACTTTTTTCCGGATCTTGCCGGAGTCGGTTTTTCCTTCAACACCTATGTTTGGGATGCTCAGATGAATCCCAACGCCGGTATGATGCGGCTCGTTCTCGGACTGGGCACCAGGGCAGTCGACCGGCTTGAAGGAGATTACGCGAGGATTGCTGCACTGGACCGCCCGCAATCTATGCCCTATGATGGTCTGCGCAGTTTCAAAGCCTATTCCCAGCAAAAGATGGACGTGCTGAACATCCGGCACAACCGTCAGGAATGTCTATCCATTCAGAACCTGATGGATCAAGGCATAGACTTGCATCAAACGAAGCTTGCTGAACGGGACCTTGAAACGGAACAAAAGATCAGACAACTTGGCCTGGACCGGAAAGAATCCTGGGTTTTTAGCTTTAACCCCTTGTTTTCAGACAGCGATTTTGCCTCAACCTTCTCCAACCTTCTTCAAACTTTAGAAACCGCCTATAGCCATCCTGTTGATATCGAATTTACCGTAAACTTTAAGAGCAATGGCACCTATCTGATTAACCTCCTGCAATGCAGGCCGCTGCAAGTCCGGGGCTTTAAAGACCACAGGGAGTTACCTCAGGAAATCCTGCCTGACCGAATCCTTTTTAAAAGTCAAGGACACTTCATGGGGGGGAATATATCGACCAGCATTCATAAGGTCATCCTCGTGGAGCCACACGCCTATAACCAGCTCAGCCAATCTGAGAAATATGAGATTGCCAGAATCATTGGCAGACTGAATAAACAAATCCATAAAGAAACCACCACAGTCCTGTTGCTCGGTCCGGGCAGATGGGGATCGAAGATCCCTTCTTTAGGAGTCCCGGCTGCCTTCGCCGAAATTAATCGCTGTTCTATTTTAGGGGAGATCGGATACCATCAGACAGGATTCCTGCCTGATGTGTCCTTCGGAACTCATTTCTTTCAGGATATGATCGAAAGCGAGATATTCTATCTGGCTCTTTTTCCCGAAAAGGAAGAAACAGTCTATCAGTTGGATTTACTCGATAATTTCGCTCAATTACTTGATATAGTCCCTGAAAAATCTAAACTTAGTGAGTCTCTGAAAGTCTATGACCTTGTACCCGGACAACTAAATTTAAAATTGATTTCTGATATCACCAGGCAGGAGATTCAATGCTTTTTCTGCTGATCTGATGAAAACCCGGCTGGCCAAAGACAAGGGGAGAGGCTTGCCAAATCCGATGATATAGGCCCGTTTGCATCCCCTTGCAAACGGGCCTCCTGCGGCGTATTGCACAGGGAGGTTAAGAACCTCTCCCGCAGCAGTTGTACCTCCGGCCCAGATTAAACGCCAAGAGCTATCCGGCTTCATGCCCGATAGCTCTTGGCGTTTAATGATTATATCACTCTTTCGCAAATTAGATTTTACCCCAATCGCGAGACTCCCGCTTCTTCAAGCGGGAGTGGTATCCCATACGTTCCTTCACCTTCCACAAACTAATATGCTTACTCATACTCCTTGATAATCTCTTCCGCGACCAATGCCTGAGGGAGACGCATGTCCATAGCTCTTTTCTGGATAAGACGAAAGGCTTGCGGCTCGCTTAGGTTCAGCTTTTCCACAAGGGTCCATTTAGCTTGTTCAAGAATCTTGCGCTCATCCATCCGTTTCTTTAATCTGTCCCGCTCATTGATTAATTCCGTCATCGAATTCCGCACGGATAGTGCAAAGCGAGCCGTTTGAAGCAAGGTCAAACGGTTAATTGGCTTCGGAAGAATCAGGGCGCCTATTTTCTCAAGACTGCATTGCATATCCATTAATTGCTCCGGCCTGGAGATCACGATAATGCCGGCAGAGGTTTTTTCACGGGTATCAAAAACTAAATCCGTTCCTTGTTCATCAGGTAGTGGAGTGCTTATAATGACTAAATCCAATGACATATTAAAAAGGGCTCTCCGCGCTTCATTGGCCGAATGAGCGCAACTGACCGGATAAAACCCTTCCTTTAGAAGCATTGCCTGCATGCTGCTTGCAGTTTCAGCTTTCCCACAAACAATTAAAACACTCCCTGCGCTCATTCAATCACCCCTTTGTGCAGGGTAAAGCAAACCGTTAATAGGATTTCAGATACTTTTCGACTTCCCATGCATGGATTGAGTTATCGTAGGCTTCCCATTCCAAAGCCTTGGCCGCCAGGTATTTATTAAAGGTATGAACACCCAGTGTGGAGCGGATTAAGGGATCTTTCTTCATCTCTTCAAGAGCAAACAAAAGATTTGAGGGCAACCGTTCCAGCCCAAGCTCTTTCTCCTGTTCCGCCGTCAATGTATAAATATTGGTATTAACGGGGTCAGCCAAGGGCAGCCGCTTGTGTAACCCGTCAAGCCCCGCCTCCAATACCAACGCCAGGGTCAGATAAGGATTACAGGCAGGATCAGGACTTCTGAGTTCAAGCCTTGTTCCCTCTCCCCGGGGTGCCGGAACCCGCAGCAAGGGACTGCGGTTCATATGCGACCAGGCGATATGCACAGGTGCTTCAAAGCCTGGTTTTAAACGTTTATAAGAGTTCACCAGGGGATTGGCTATCCCAGTGATTCCTTTAATATGCTTCAACAAGCCGGCGGCAAAATGCTTGGCAGTTTCAGATATATCGTTAGAACCCTTCTCCCCCTTAAAGAGATTGACCCCATTTTGGGTTAGAGACATATTAATGTGCATTCCCGAACCATTGACGTTGGGGAGCGGTTTGGGCATAAAGGTGGCATGGAGCCCATTTCGCTGAGCAATGATCTTAACCACCATTTTAAAGGTCATGATATTGTCCGCCGCAGTGAGAGCATCCGTATATTTAAAATCGATTTCATGCTGCCCCGCCGCGCTCTCATGATGGGACGCTTCAATATCGAATCCCAATTCCTCCAAGACCATGCACATCTCACGGCGGGTATTTTCCCCCTGATCGATCGGCGCCAGATCACAATAACTGGCTGAGTCATGGGTAATTGTCGTTGGCTGGCCTTCATCATCATTATAAAACATAAAAAACTCGCATTCCGGACCGACTTGGAAGGTATAGCCTAAGTCTTTGGTTTTCTTCAAGGTTCGTTTAAGAATATAGCGGGGGTCTCCTTCAAACTGAGAACCGTCGTGGTTTTTAACATCGCAAATGATTCTTGCGACCTTGCCTTGCTGGGGCCGCCAAGGAATAAGCGAGAAAGTCGCCGGATCCGGAAAAAGAAACATATCAGAGGATTCAATTCCGGAGAATCCTGCCACAGCCGAGCCGTCAAACATGACCCCCTTTTCAAAAGCGCTGTCCAGCTGTTTATCCATGACGGCGATATTCTTCATATTACCTGTAATATCCGTGAACTGCAGACGAATAAAGCGAACATCATTTTCTTTTACAAATTTAAGACAATCTTCTTTAGTAAAACTCAATTGAGATGCTCTCCTTTCTCAAAGTAAAGAATAAAAGAATTGTATCAGACTTATTATATCCCAAAAAGTCCGGTCCGCACCTTTAGCTCGCCAATATCCTTGATTCAGATGGATTGTTATTGCTATCCATAGCTGTCGGAATAGGTTACTGTCCTGGAACTTAGTGCGCTTTCTCTAATCCTTTACCGGTTATAATAAAGATTGCCATAGGGTCGTTTGTTATACAGAATCAGTTTTCATCAAGCTCACCACGGTATAGTTCCGCCCTGCATCTCCGAGTCTTCCTGCCTCCTTTGTTGGTTTGAGAAAAAGAAAAAGACGCTCCTAAGAAACAGTACTTTTACCAAGTACAAACTTCTTGTGAGCGTCTTTGCTCTATTCAATCATTTTATACATTTAAATTAACATAGAGAGTGGCTTACATTCAACCGTTTCAAGCAAAGTATACAATATTAAATTTCCCAAGACAACTTAATAGACAATTCATAATACTCTCCAAAAACTCAAAAGCTTATTCGGTTTTATCGTGTATTCTCAAGGACTCATCAATAATATCCAAGCAAACCTTATAGTCTTTCTGACAGTTTTTGGACAATGGCTGAAAAAGCCACTGGAAGAGGAATAACATTCAGATCATCCATGGAAACCCAGCCTTCTTTGTCAAACTGATTTATTTCCCCGGAAGCTGCCGCTCCAGCCTCCCCTTTCGATTCTCTTATAGTCCAAGCACTCATCACTTCCGGCGGATTGAGCTGATTCGAAGAATCGTACTGCTCGGGCAAATCAATGATTGCCCAAATAATTTTCCAGCGCCGATGGCTGAAGGTATACCAAACCGGGCCCTGCCATGATAATCCCCGCCGGAATTGGTCCTTTACCCGATCGTCAAAAAGTACTCCTTCCGCAACCGCTTGTTGGTAAAACTCATAGGATTCATTCCCGGAAATAACAGGAAGATCATCGTTTAAGCTATGGATAGTTCCATCACTTAATTCTACACCCGGAAACTCCCAAAGATCCGCCAATAACCCCTTGGAAGAACGTTTTTGCAAATAAACCCGGTTCCCTTTACGCAGAACAAAGGTTAAGCGGGTCAAAACCTGGCGCTGTGCCTTGGGCTTTTTCACGGGGTAACGCAGAAAATCTCCCTGCAAGCAGCCCTTGCAAGCTTCAGCCACCGGGCAAGCCGGGCAATCCGGTTTCGTAGGTGTACAAACCATGGCCCCTAGTTCCATCAAAGCTTGATTAAAGTCCCCCGCTTGAAGTGCGGGCTGCCAAACCATCAAGCGCTCTCTGAAGTGACGATAACTGCGAACCGTTTCGACAGGCTCCGGCCAGGCCAAAAGGCGGGAAACAACCCGCTTTACATTTCCATCGATAGCCGGCACCTTCTGCCCAAATCCAATGCTGGCGATGGCTCCGGCAGTATAATCTCCTATTCCCGGAATCTGTAAAAGGGCATCATAATCCCCGGGGAATTTACCCTTAAGGTGCTGAAGAATGTAATTAGCTCCTTCCCACATGCGGCGGGCCCGGGAGTAATACCCTAACCCGCTCCAGATGGTTAAAACATCTTCAAGGTTTGCCTTTGCCAGTTGTTCCACATTGGGAAAACGTTGTAAAAATCGTTCATAATAGGGAATCACGGTCTTGACCTGGGTTTGTTGCAACATGACTTCGGATACCCAAATGGCGTAAGGATCTCCAGTCTGCCGCCAGGGCAAATCTCTTTTTTCCGCTGAATACCATCTTAATAAACGGGCAGACAGGCTCTGCTCCTCTGCTATATCCTTTAAGCTTTCGCTTGATAAATCCATCGTATGTCTCCCCTGCTGCTGCAATAGTACGTTAATGAACCAAGAGTTTTACTTGTTTATTAATACCAATCCCACCAAACAAAAAGCCGCTCCAATAATCTGGTTAACCGAAAAGCCCTCTTTGTAAAAGAGGATGCCCACGGGAATAAGCAGAATAGCAAGAATAATATTAGCGACCAAAGAACCTACACTGATATTCCATCCCACCCTGTAGGCAAGCAGATAACCCAATTCAAGGCCCACTATCGCTGCACCTAAAGCAAAGCTGGTCCAATTTAAGTCGTTAAAGGATTGAAAAAACCCCTTATCCGTTTTATAAAAAGGAAAGGCCAGAAGGGTCAGAAGGGCTGCCGTTAAATAAGTAATTAACAAAGCCGAAAAAGGGTTGGCACCTTGAGGCGTAGACTTCTGACATATATTGTAGACAACGTTTGACGCTACTACCAGTGCAATCGGAAAAAAATACATAAACATTTTGATTACCTCATCAATTTTTATTTGTCCATCTACAATTAAACCACAGAAACCGGCAAAAAGCCCAGCACTATTTTTGTTCTTTGCCGGGAATCGTTTAGCCGGCATTGTTGATAATCAGTTGAATTGATTCCAGAAACTCTTTATGGTTGTTATGATACTATCTGCAGTTCTTCCGTAATGCACTTTTGTCCATTCTTTAGGAAATAACCTTCGATAAGAGGTTTTCGTAAACCGCTCATCAATCAACAGTACAACCCCTTGGTCATTTTCTGTTCGAATAACCCGCCCAACCGCCTGTAAGACTTTGTTCATTCCAGGATACAGATAAGCGAACTCGAAACCCAGACCCGTTATTGTTTCAAAGTATGAACGAATAATCTCCCGCTCCATACAAACCTGTGGCAGCCCAACGCCTACCACAACCGCTCCGGAGAGCCTGTCTCCCATAAGATCAATGCCCTCGCCAAAGATTCCGCCCATTAGTACAAACCCCACCAAGGTTTGTTGGGGATCATGGGCGAACCTTTCTAAAAAATCTTCCCGTTCCTCCTCCGTCATACTTGAACTTTGACATATCACCTCTGCCGCTGGATTCTGCTCCCTGAATCTTGAATAGACTTCGTTCATATAGTGATAGGATGGAAAATAGACTAAATAGTTGCCCTTTTTGTATAGAATAGCCGCCTTGATTGCTTCGGCGACTTGGTCATAAGTTGCGGCTCTCTGCTTAAACTTAGTAGATATTCGATCATTGACAAGCAGACAAAGGTTCTCCGAGGGAAAAGGCGAGGCCAGACTGAGTTTATAAGATGTTTCCTCACCGCCCAGAATATTCATGAAGTATTCCATCGGACTCAAGGTTGCTGAAAATAGAACAGCAGACCGCCCTCTTCCCAAAGCCTCCTTCAGACGCATAGAGGGGTCCAGACAGAACAGCTTTATTTTGAAATCCTCTCTTGTTAAATATTGATAAGTCACGTATCGTTCATTGTAACTCTCTGCTGTTCTGGTAAAACTTAAGGCCTGAAAATAATGTTCAACCAGCTGCTCACGCCAAGGGAAAGGCTGATCATTGATTTTGAGAAAATGCTCGGTTTCTTTAATAAACTGTTTCAACGCCTGGATCAGTTTACCGGGCAGCTCCTTTTCCACACGCTCACCACTGCTTCCGGCTTCTGTGCAGCTCTTTTTCTCTTTAACCAAGGCAGTATTTACTTTATTCAAACATTTGGTCAGCCTCCCATTGTCTTCCTTGGTCAATTTCTTCAATCTCAGCCAGGATTCTTTCCCTAGCTCGGCTGAAAACATCTCTCTTGCCCGATCGACTAAATTATGCGCTTCGTCCACCAAAAAAGTGTACTCTCCCCCTTCGAGGAAAAAGCGCTTTAAATAAACCCGCGGATCAAATACATAATTATAATCACAGATAACCACGTCCGCCCAGTTGGCCATTTCCAGGGAAAATTCAAAGGGACAAATAGCATGCTTGCGGGCGTATTGCTCAATCACTTGCCGCGTCCAGGCCCTCTCCATAAATGCATCCTCTACAGCCCCTCGTACCCGGTCGTAATACCCGCGTGCAAAAGGGCAATCCTCCGGCAAGCAAGCTTCTTCAGGAAGAAAGCATAGTTTGCTTTTGGCCGTTAAGGTCAGACGTTTAATTTCTAACCCATGACTTTGTAAATCCGCCAGGGCCTTTTCGGCAACCGTTCGGGTAATGGTTTTAGCAGTAAGATAAAAAATCTGGACTGTGAAGCCTTCCGCCATAGCCTTCAAAGCAGGAAACAGCGTACCCAGGGTCTTGCCAATCCCTGTAGGGGCTTGGGCAAACAGTTTCTGGCTCTGTTTGATGGTCTGATAAACGGCTACCGCCAATTCTCTCTGACCCCGTCTATAAGTTTCGAAAGGGAAGGGGGTTTTACGGATACTCTGGTTTCTCCGAACCACCCATTCCTGCAGCTGACAGGCCCAGCTAAAATAACGCTGAGCTAAACCCATAAAAAACTCCGTCAATTCAGACAGAGAGAACCTCTTCTTGAAAATCTTGGTCTGAGCAGTATCGAGCTGAAAATAGGTAAGCTGTGTCTCCATAGTTTCTAAGCCCTCTTGCATGGCGTACATGAAAGCATAACACTGAGCTTGCGCCCAGTGTAAATCATTAAACGACTCATCAATAAGTTCTAAATCAAGAGTAGTCGTTTTTATTTCATCAATACAAGCCAATGATTCTTTCCTTATTACACCATCGGCCCGTCCTCTAATTTCCAGCAGAAGATGATCACTTAATCTCCGGTTTTCACTGGAACCAGGAGCTGGAGAATAACTATAACTTAATGTTACCTCCGCTAAATAGTCGGCTCCGCTTGTTTTCTGAATGTATTGATGGGCTTTAATCCCATCTTGGAGACGTGAAGGGCTAATTGAACCCGTCTGCAAATCTCCCTTCCTAAGAACAAATTCGACCAGATCACGTACAGATAGTTTAATGGTTGTCACTGCTCATTAGATCCTTCCCATAGAGAGTTATTACCCATTATAACACGCCTTCAGCTATATCTGGCCGTCAGTAAATTGCTTCATTCCCGCTCAACAGAAAACTTCTTTTCTGCCCAATACTCTTTCAACAAATATCCTTGAAATTTCAGGATCGAACTGTATCCCTGCGTTCCGAACAATTTCGTCAATGACGGCTTCTTCCTCTAAGGATTTGCGATAGGGGCGTTCATTGGTCATGGCATCGTAACTATCGGCAATCGCAATAATCCTGGCAATTTTGGGAATGGCTTCACCCTTTAAACCTTTAGGGTATCCTGTCCCATTCCATCGTTCATGGTGCGACAGAATATATTCCGCTAATTCAAGGGTTTCATGAGAGGAGCTTAAAATTCTGTATCCTATTTCGGGATGCCGCTTAATTTCAAGCCATTCCTGCTCTGTAAGCTTTTCTATCTTATTAAGGATAGATTCTTCTATCGCGATTTTTCCTATATCATGAAGAAGGCCGCCAACTTTAAGTTTTCTGATTTCAATATCGGTCAGCCCTATTTCTTTGCCAATTTCCTGGCATAGTTCACTAACCCGTTTTGAATGCATTTCTTCCCTTGGATTTTTTTCGTGAAGTGTGTCAATGATTGTATTAATCCTATTGCTCCTTACACTTTCATTTTCAAAGGTCTTATTTTTATACATATCATCTTCCGCATCTTTGAACACTTTGGTTATCTCTTCTTCGCACTTATACTTAGTAGCCCATCCAAAGGAGATACTTACATGAATACCATTTACATGTTCCCTGGCATAAATAGTTTTAATACGTTTGACGATTTCCTCAGCCTCTTCATGCTTCGTTCTCGGCAAAAGTATAATAAATTCATCACCGCCCCAGCGGGCAACAATATCCTCGCTGCGACAGGCACTTTGAATAGCTCCGGCCGCTTTCTTCAGAAGGTTATCACCCTGACCGTGGCCAAAGGTATCATTGACTAACTTCAATCCATTGAGGTCCCCTACAATGATTGAAAAGGGAAGATTCCTTTTAGTATCTAAGCGTTTCATTTCTTCCTCGCAAAATCTACGATTATAAACCTCCGTCAGGCAGTCATGATAACTTAAATAAAAGATTTCAGCATTCCTTTTCATTAATTCTATAGCATTTCTAACCTTCAAGGGCAGCGATGTTTTCATTACTTCTATACTCAAAGGCTTTGAAAAATAGTCAAATGCTCCAAGGGTCAAAGCTCTCTCTATCGCTTTTTTATCTTCGATCCCCGAGCAAACAATAACAGGTATATCCATTACATTGGGATCCAGCTTCATATCCATTAATACCTGAAACCCGTCTTTGACAGGCATCATAATATCTAAAATGCACATATGTATTCTATTAGACACTAACTTTTGGTTAATATTAAGCCCATTTTCTGCTTCAAACACACAAACATCATTAAGTCTCTTTTCTAAAATCAACTTAATGAATTTTCTATCTTGTGGAGAGTCATCAATAATCATTATATTACTGGTCATTCTATCTTTCCTCCCCTCCTGATATTCTTTTTAAAGCCTATGCTTATTTGAAGCCTTCCAGTGATTCCTCCATCCTTCCCAGCAAACTGCCAAGCATTTCATAATCCATTAATTTAATAGCTGCTTCGGACTCTAAAGCAAGCTTTGACAGCTCATTCATCCTCACATTTCCTGAAGATCCTTTTAATTGATGCAAAAGCCCGCCCGCTTCCTTAAAGTTATTTTCAGCGCAAGCCTTTTTGATGCTTACTAACCAATTTATGGCCTGTTCATAAACTTCATTCACAAGCTCTTCACATAACTGCTTATCAAAACCTGTGGCTTCCATTAACAGACTTACAGTTTCGGCAAAAGTACTACTATACATCTATTCCTGCCTCCTAACAATTAGGTTTAATTATTAGCTAACCTGCCCTGAAAAAGAAGACTCCCGTTTTCATCCTCTGCCGGTGCCGCGCCAGCGGCATGGGCGGCTACTCCGAAAAGACCCTAAAGACATACAGAAGAATCCCAGGCCCCAAAGCCAGGGCAGCTTCGTCCACAGAAGCGAACCCATTGCATGGAGAGGCGGTAAAAGCCCACAAGACGGTGCGGGGAAACGGAGCCACGGGTTCACATCAGGTACTACCCGGAGGTTTGGCGAAGTCCCGCACCGGCGCGTGGGCCAGCCTCGGAATGCTGCGGTAAGCGGATGTGGGCGAAGCTGCCCGACCCGAGCGTCCTTTTCATCCTTTGCCGGTGCCGCCTTAGCGGCATGGACAACTCCCCGGAAAAAAGACCCTAAAGACATACAGAAGAATCCCAGACCCACAAGCAGGGCAGCTTCGCCCACAGAAGCGAACCCATTGCATGGAGAGGCGGTAAAAGCCCACAAGACGGTGCGGGAAAACGGAGCCAGGGGTTCACATCAGGTACTACCCGGAGGTTTGGCGAAGTCCCGCACCGGCGCGTGGGCCAGCCTCGGAATGCTGAGTGAGCGGATGTGGGCGAAGATGCCCGACCCGGACCCGTCCCTTTTTCCTCCTCTGCTAGGCACCACGACACCGGCATAGCCCCTACTCTATAAGCCCCAGCTTCCTCATAACTTCCAGCAACTTATTCGTATCAATAGGCTTCGCAGCATAAGCCTCACACCCGACATCAAAAGCCTTCTTAACAAAATCCGTTTCCGCTAATGCCGTCGTCATTATGACATTAACACGTTCTTGCTGGGAAACCCCTCGCTTTGCCTCATATTCCCGGATGGCCTTTAACACCTTTACCCCATCAACCTTAGGCATCATAATATCCAAGCATATTAAATCGTAAGGAGTCTCTTTTAAAGACATTAAGTAAGCATCCAATGCTTCTAACCCATCCACTACCAAATCGACTTCTCCATACTTTGCAAGAAATTTAGAAAGAAATTTCCTGCTCGCCAGATCATCCTCGGCAATTAGAATCTTCATTCAGGCTCCTCCTTCTATAGTCCGGATTTTTTATAAACTTCAACATGATTTTTTAAAAGCAAAGAATATTTGATTACTTCATCAATTGTGCCGCGTCTTGCCGCAAGTTCAATCTTAAAAGCATAGGTCTTGGCCTCATCTGCTTCTAAAAGATTACAATTCACTTTGATTCTATGAGCAATCTCTTCAATCACAGAAATGTCCCTGGTGGTTAACGCCGACATAAGCTGCTCAACCTTCCGAAAAATCTCTTCCTCAATGGCTGGCCGGTCAATACACCTGAATGGTTCCGGTTTCAGATTTAAAACTTTGCCGGATTCATTAATTCTGATCTCATCCCCCATAAATTCAGGTGACGGAATATTATGCATAATCTCTTTTTCGACCACCTGCTCCAGGATCGTAAATAAGGTTTCCATATTTATAGGTTTAGGAATATATTCATCCATGCCGCAGGACAAAAATTTTTCTTTGTCCCCCTTAAGTGCATAGGCTGTTAAGGCAATAATAGGAGTATGCCTGCTTACCCCCTCCCTCTGCCTTATATGCTTTGTGGCTTCAATGCCATCCATGATAGGCATTTGAATATCCATAAAAATAGCATCATACTGAGTTCTCCCATGAAGCAATAGTGCTTCAGAGCCATTAGAGGCCGTATCGACAAAATGACCTTTTCCCTTGAGCATCAGGCTGAGGACCTTAAGATTAACTTTATCATCCTCAACAATCAGGATTTTCAAGGGTTTCGCCACAGGAGTCACTCCGGTTTCTAAGTGAGCTTGTTTAGATGATTCCCCGCTGGATGTGAACTTTAGAGTAAAGTAAAAGGAACTTCCGCTTCCTTTTTTACTTTTAAACCCGATCGTCCCGCCCATCTTTTGCACAAGCTGCTTCGAAATGACAAGACCTAAACCCGTTCCGCCATATTTCCTGGTAATTGAACCATCAACCTGGCTGAATGTTCTAAAAAGCCTGGATTGATCTTCCTCCGCTATCCCAATCCCTGAATCCGTAACAGAGAACATTAATTCAATCTTGTCATCCACTGAGGTTAATTCCCTGACTGAAAGTGTTACCCGCCCATATAGGGTGAATTTGACGGCATTATTCAAGAGATTATTCAGGATTTGCTTTAACCTGATTGGATCTCCGACTAAAATCCGGGGTATAGTCGGAGAACAGGCATAATCAAGTCTTAAACCCTTTTTAGCGGCCAACAGCGTATGCATTTTGATGGTCTCCTCAAGCAGATCCTTGATATCAAAACCAATGTTCTCGATGGTTAATTTCCCTGCTTCCATTTTCGAGAAGTCCAAAATATCGTTAATGATCTTCAAGAGCGAGTCCGCACAGGTCTTGGCAATATCAAGGTTTTCTTTCTGCTCCTGATTGAGACTGGTCAGCAGCGTGAGATCGATCATTCCAATCATCCCGTTAATCGGAGTGCGAATCTCATGACTCATATTGGCAAGAAACTCACTTTTTGCTCTATTAGCTGCATCTGCTTTCATGAAAAGTGCATGGTATCTCGCCGACAAAATCCTATGTTTCTCTTCGCTTGCTCTTAGTGCCATTTCCGCCTGTTTACGTTCCGTAATATCCCTGATGATACTGACTATAACTCTCTTGTTCCCCAGCATGGTTCCTTGTGAACTGACATTAACGGGAAAGGTGCTGTCGTTTTTACGTCTATGGATGGTTTCAAAGTAAATGCCCTTGTTATTGGCTTCTTGCAGCTGCTGAGCTGTAACTTCATTATTTTCACGCAGATCAAAAACCTTTAAGGATAATAACTCCTCCCGCTTATAGCCATAGGCCTTAACCGCCGCATTATTGGCCTCAATTATTTGTCCCTCAGTATCAAGGAATAAGATTATCTCCCGGGCACTTTCCAAAAGAACATGATACTTTCTTGATGATTCCAGCGCCAGCTGTCTGTCTGTAATATCGTAAACAATCCCTATGAAACCGGCAAATTCCCCCTGTAAACCAAAATACGGTTTTCCGGAAGTGATACACCATCGATACTGGCCCGGCTGTTTATATCTGCGGCGGTGCTCTATTTCAAAAGGCCTTCTGCTAAGAATCGCGTCTTTAAACAGCTTCGAACACCGTTCCACATCCTCAGGATGGAGGCTTTCCAGCCAGCTGTGTTTTAAAGCATATCTTAAGTCGAGACCGGTAAATTTTAACCAGGTTTTGTTAAAATAGTCATTCCTGCCTTCCTTGTCAGTTTTCCAGATTAGAGCAGGCAGGTCATCCAGGAGTTTCTGATAATAATCTTTGGACTTGATCATGGCAATCTCTTTATTCTTGGAATCAGTAATATCCACAAGCTCTACGACTACACGGCGTTTGCCGCCGATCATAATAGGGTTTATGCTGGCGCGAAACCAGAGTTCGAGTTCGTTTTCGTCCTGAATGAAGATCTTGCAAAATTCCATGTCTGAAGTAGGCTTTTCCAAATCAATCGCCTGCTTAACTGCAATATTGAGTTCACAGTATTGACACTGTAAGCCGAAACCGCCTCCCCGGTCATCTTCTAAGCTGCATTTGCATAAAAAACTGTTGCCAAAACGCTTTCCCAGAACATCCTCTCTTTGTTTATCAAAAAACCTTAACCCGGAATTGTTAATCATTTCGATTAATGAACGGTCATTGAGCACAAACATTCCGATGGGGCTGGAGTTAAATATAATTTGAAAATTATCGGCTTTATCTTCCCGGCAGCTAATTTCCATCTCTCTCACCTGCCTCAGAAATTTATTTGCAAGGTTGTCATACTAATAGAGCCTGTTCGCACATCCATTGCTATGCTTCTGCTCAGAGTCCCGCCTACCTGAGCTTCCATGATTTTCAGGTTCATGCTTGCCAGAGTATCTCTGACGGCCAATAAATTTCTGGGCCCTATTTTAAAAAAATCATCCGCTCTCACCGACAAGGCTCCGCCATAAACCTTTATTTGAAGATCCTTAATTCCACACTCAAACTCGGCGCCCATTCTCTTGATAAGGAGGGGGACCCCTGTCGTAGCATAATATCCCGGCCTTCGCTTACCATCTTCCCGGTCTAAAGGGTCCGGCAGCGCTATATGGATCATCCCGGCCACCTTTAAAACCGGGCTGTAGGCTGTTACGGCAACACAGGAAGCTAAGGCAAAGGTCTTTAAAACGTCTTCGGCATTTTGGGAAATAGCATACTCCCCGATTCCAATAATTTTGTTCATTTCTTCACCTAATTCAACAACGTCAGGATGATTTTAGAAATAGCCGCCAGGGGAGCCTGTTTCTGAACGGCTCCTATTTCATAGGCTACTTTGGGCATGCCATAGACTATGGATGAATGTTCGTCCTGTCCTATCGTCACAGCACCCTTTCGCCTCATTGAGAGAAGCCCTTTTGCTCCGTCATACCCCATGCCGGTGAGTATTATGCCGATCGCCCTGTCACCGGCTTCTTTGGCAACCGATTCAAAGAGCACATCGATGGACGGACAGTGTCCGTTAACTTTCTCACCTGCGAAGCACTCAACCTTATATCTCTCGCCGATTTTCCTGAGCCGCATATGCTGTCCCCCCGGAGCAATCAGGACGCTGCCTTTTTCCACATAGTCCCCCGTCTGCGCTTCCTTAGCCTGCAAGTGAGTTTTTTGATTGATTCTCTCAGCGAACATCTTGGAAAAGACAGGGGGAATATGCTGAGCGATCACGATTCCGGGAATTCTGACCGGAAGCGCTTTAAGAATGGAGAAAATCGCCTCTGTTCCGCCGGTGGAGGCCCCGATAGCAATAATCTTTCCTTCAATAGCGGCATCTTTATTGCCCGCAGGATTTGTTGTACACTCGACAATTTGGTTAAGAACCTTTGCCTTGGCGGCTATTTTGATTTTAGCAATTAATTCATGGATAAAGGTTTCCACATCTCTGGCGGACTGGGCATTGGGTTTGGTTACAAAATCCACTGCTCCGGCATTTAAGGCGTCAAAGACAGCATCACTGACCGAACTAACGACAATAACCGGCAGAGGATACTGGGGCAAGAGCCTTCGAATAAAATCTATTCCGTTCATTCTGGGCATTTCTATATCACAGGTCATAGCATCAGGCGCATATTCCAGGATCTTGTCACGGGCATCGAATGGATCCATTGCTTTGGCAACCACTTCAATCAGGGGATCTGTGGAAATTCCCCGGAATAGCAGTTCCTGAAACACAAGAGAGTCCTCAACAATAAGTACCCTAATCTTTCTCATCATTGCTTTTCCTTTCGATAAACAGCCGGCATGATGTATTTATAATCAGTCTCATTTCGATTGAGGGATTCCGAGTGTCCAATAAACAGGTATCCCCCTGGCTCCGTTACCTCATAGAACTTTTTAACCAGTTTGATTTTTGTTTCGTTATCAAAATAGATCATAACATTTCTGCAAAAGATGGTATGGAATTTTCTCTTAAAGGGAAAGTTCTCATCCATCAGATTAAACTTCCTGAATATTACTTCATCCCTTATCTTCTTAGTCAAAACAGACCTTTCGCTGTCATATTTCTCAAAATAGTTCAGCTTCCAGTAAGCAGGCATTGCGGCTAGCCCCTCATTGTTATAAATCCCTTTGGAGGCCATCTCTAAAACCTTACTTGAAATATCCGTAGCCAAAACTTTTGTGTCCCACCATCGTTTATCCAGGCCAAAGAATTCGTCGATGATCATAGCTAAGGTATAGGGCTCCTCTCCGCTTGAACACCCGGCACTCCAGATCCGCAGGTCTTTATCCCTGGCTGCGCCGGCCAGGTAAGGAAGTACTCTGTCTCTAAAGAAGTTAAAATGATCCGCTTCCCGCATAAAGAAGGTATGATTTGTGGTTATTTTATCAATTAGAGTAATGCCTGCCTCCCCTGTTTTATCGGTTATGAGATAGTTAAAGTAATCAGCAAAACCAGCGAACTGCTTTTCCCTTAATACATTTCTCAGCCTGCCGATCAGCAAGGTTTTCTTTTCGCTCTTAAGGTTAATTCCATAATTAGCTTTAATATAATCCGTTAATTGTTTAAACTCCTGATCTGATATTGTGAGCATAATTCACCCCCTTGCTCATTCTCAGTGGTTACAGGCGGTGAGATACTTGGCGCTCCATGGAATAGGCTGGCTTAATACTTGCCAAATTCATTATTGCTCAGAGAAATCCTGGGCTTGCTGCCCGTTGCTGCCACCTCAGCATACCCCTGGCTGGAGTAAGGATTTTTGGCGCCTTTCTTCTTGTTGGACATATCTTCAAGTACACGCAAGACCTCCGGATTCAGATTATCAAGCTCTCTGTAACCGGTTCCCATGCCTTTCTTAAGTTTGAAGCGGCTGACCAGTTCTCGAAGCAATTCAGCCTGACTGGATAATTCCTCACTTGCGGCTGCACTTTCCTGCGAAGTAGCGGAATTCGTCTGCACAACATCAGAAACCTGTAAAATACCCTGATTCACTTGATTGATTCCCAGCGCTTGCTCATTAGATGCTGACGCGATTTCCCCTACCAAGTTAGTGACTTTAGTAACATCTTCAACAATTTGACTTAGGGCGAGCGCCGTATCGTTGGCGATCTTTGTACCACCCTCAACCTTCTTCATAGAACCTTCAATAAGCCCCGTTGTTTCTTTGGCTGCATTTGCGCTTCTGGCGGCTAAATTGCGGACTTCTTCCGCGACAACTGCGAACCCTTTGCCATGCTGTCCCGCTCTGGCAGCCTCCACTGCCGCATTAAGCGCCAGGATATTGGTTTGGAAAGCAATTTCATCGATCACTTTAATAATCTTAAAGATATTACCCGATCCTTCATTAATATCATCCATTGCCTTAAGCATGCCCTTCATTTGCTCATTGCCCTTGGCGGCTCCCTCCTTGGCAGCCAGGGCCAGCTCATTAGCCTGATTGGCATTCGTGGCATTGAGTTTGGTCTGGGACGAAATCTCCTCCATCGAGGCCGTCAATTCTTCGATAGCACTTGCCTGCTCTGTAGACCCCTGGGACAGCCCCTGGGCGGAATCGGAGACCTGTCTTGCTCCTAAAGCGACTTGAGCCGATGCATTATTCATGTTACTTAGGACTTCATTTAAGGAGATAATAATATTATTCAAAGAATTCTTAATGGACGCAAAATCCCCTCTGTAGTCATTAACAATTTCGACATTCAAATTACCATCAGCCATTTCCGTCAGTACTTTGGATATTTCGTTTACATAAGAGTACAAATTGCCAATAGTATCATTAAGGGCATGCTTGATTTTAGCGTGATCCCCTTTGTAATCCCCTTTGACACTGACCTTAAGGTTTCCTTTAGCCATTTCTTCAAGCACACTTTGGGATTCCTGCAAAGGCTCGATGACCGCGTCAAGAAGTCCGTTCAGCCCCTTGATTAATTCAGCCCAGTCACCATGAAACGCTTTGGCGTTCCCCCGTTGGCTTAGTTGGCCATCATGTGAAGCACCGATCAGCTTATGAACTTCGGAGCTGACTTCTTTCAAATTCTTTCTTAAAGCTTCGATATTATCGTTGACAATGGCCTTTTTACCCGGGAATTTCTCGATCGCCACATTAAAATTGCCCTTGCCGAATTCCCCGATACAAGTTAAGACTTTTTGAATGGTAAAGAGATTACTTTTGGCCATATCATTAACCCCTGTAGCCATAACTCGATAGTCACCGTCAAATTTATCGTCTGAAATAAAGACGTCCGTGTCTCCCGCATCCTGGTGTTTAGCCATTTGATCCATTTCCGCTAATAATCCCTGGAGGGTATCCACAACTTTTTTCAAGCTCTGATTGAGAATATCCTTCTCTGATTTAATATTTACGCTAACTCCTAAATTCCCTGCCGCGATTCGTTCCGTTACATGGACTTGATCCTTGATATTTACCACCATTTTTCCGAAGGATTCCATTAAGATACCGATTTCATCCTTTGTTTTCCTTTTTGTATTAATATCTACATCAACATCCCCCAGAGCCAGCTGATCGGCAGCTTGGGAAAGGATCTTCATTGGTTTGCTGATAATTGAACTGAGGAATACGCCTAAACCTATAGCTATGAGTGCACCTGCGAGGATGATCAGAATCATGACAACTACCGTCCTGTTGGCCTGGCTGGTATTGATTTCCGCCATCTTCTTGGCTTCCCCTAATTGAACCTTAATAACATTGGCGATAGCATCCTGCAATTCCCTGGAGGCAATGCCCGAGGCGCCCGTTTCACTCATAAGAGCCTTGGCCTCTTCGTCCATGTCCTGCCTGGCAAGATCAATTACCTTATTAATCTGTTGAGCAAAGGTATTATTTTTCTTGACCAGATCATTGTATAATTCTTTCATATCGTCTGATTCTATGGTTTCCCTGTACAACTCCAAATCCCTGGAGATATCTGCTTGTCTCTGGGTTATTCTATTGGCAAAGTCCTCTACCACCACAGGATCATCCGTTAGTATTGCGTCGCGTACATTCACCCTGGCCCGTTGAAATTGAGTCGATATGTCCGATAACTCTGAAATAGGCACAGTCATGTTCTGATAAAGCTTGGCATCCGATTGGGCAATCAATTTAATATTTCTGATACCCACAACCCCAACCACTGCCGCAATAACGGCAACCAGCACAAAACCGGTTAAGAGCTTCATAGCAACGTTCATATCATAAAACCATTTCATACTTTCGACCTCCTATTCATACTTGACTCAAACCTTGCCGGCATAGGGTTCTCTAAGAGAGGCTTTCAAACTCATCACCATTAAGCAGCTTATCCGCATCAAGCAGGAGTTTGACATCATTTTCGACTTTCCCTATCCCCTTAATGAATCTATTGCCCTCTTTAGTCCCATTGGGCGGAGCGACAATTTCTTGATCAGGGATGGAGATCACCTCGGAAACACTATCCACAATCAGGCCTATGGAGATATCCCCTATCTCAATGACAACAATGCAGGTTCGATCGTTATACTCTCTATGGTCTTTTTTAAACCGCAGCCTTACATCCATTACCGGAATAATCTTGCCTCTCAGGTTAATGATTCCTTTAATATACACAGGCATTTCCGGAATCTCGGTGATCGGCTGAAGTCCAATGATTTCCGTTACATATCTGATTTCGATCCCGTAGAACTCCTGACCTAAAGCAAAGGTCAGGAACTTGCCTTTTTGCGTGTCTTCTATCTGATCCAGCCTATCCGGTTCAGCATTAATATCCATCTTGGCTCTCCTTTCTCAAACCATGGTTACCCAGATTTTCTCAAACCAATAAGCTCCCCAATATCAAGAATCAAGCTGATGCTTCCATCTCCTAATAAGGTGCACCCTGCTAAGCCCCTCACTTTCTTGGTATTTCTTATATAGGCGGGAAGTGCCTTTACAACAACCTGCTGCTGCCCGATCAGCTCATCCGCAAATAGACAAAGGGTTTTATCGTCTTGTTCTACCATCATAATGATCCCTTCGGCAAAATCGGTCACCCGGGTTTTCACATTATAGAGTCCATGCAGCCTTACTATGGGAAAACACTGTCCTCTGACCATGATCATTTCGTTGTTATCAGGATCTATAATCACATCTGTGACTTTAGGTCTGAAGGATTCCTTAATAGTGACCAAAGGGATGGTATAGCGGGACTGACCCACCTTAATATTCATCCCATCAATAATAGCCAAGGTCAGGGGAATCTTAAGGGTAATTGCCGTTCCCTTTCCGGTCACACTATCGGCCTCTATGGACCCTCTGACCGCCTCAATATTTTTCATAACCACATCCATGCCTACTCCGCGGCCGGAGAATTCAGTCACATTCTCATTGGTTGAAAAGCCCGGCAGAAATACCAAATTATAGATCTCCTTTTCGGTGACTTCGGCTTCCGGTTGCTCAAGCAAGCCTTTTTCATAAGCCTTGGCTAAGATTCTGTCTTTATCAAAACCCCCGCCGTCATCCCGAATACTGATTAAGACATCCCCTCCTGCATTTTTGGCTTCCAGAATGATTGAGCCTGCTCTGGGTTTCCCCCGGGACTCTCTTTCCTCGGGGGTTTCAATACCATGGTCAATGGCATTCCTGATCAGGTGCATCAAAGGATCTGAGATATGTTCAATGATATTTTTATCGACTTCAGTTTCTTCACCGATCAGCTGTAACCGGACTTCCTTGTCAAGCTTTTTACACATGTCACGAACCGTTCTGTTCATCTTTTGGAATGTGTTTGCCAAAGGTACCATGCGCACCGACATGACCGTATCCTGCAGTTCGCCGGTGATTTTCCTTAATTGGCGCGCGGCCTTTGCAAAGTTGTTTAACTCTAATCCTTTTAAATCAGGATTTTGAGTTACCATAGCCTCGGCAATGACCATCTCACCCACTAAATCCATAAGTTGATCTAATTTCGCTACACTGACGCTAATGATGGTTTGCTGTGCGAAGGGAGAACACCCTTCTTTTTCCTTTTCCTCGTGGTCTGTTTCAAGCCGTTTTCGAAATCCCGTGCCCTGATCTTCAAGCAGAATTGTCCGGTTTTTATGAAACTCATTAAATACATCATCATCTTCCATTCGATTTACTTGAAGGTCTTTTAAAAAGATGGTTTGATTAAGCAATTTATAAATTTCTTCAAAGGAATGGTTAGTTTTCAGGAAAATCGTAAATCCCTGCTCACGGATGATACTTGCACTTTCATCCTTATCCAGGTCTTCAGGAAAGAAGTAACAGTCTTCGGCCATTCCCTGCAGATCATTAATGACCCCGAAGGCCCGCAGGTTTTCCATGCCGCACTCTTGTTCAAATCTGATCGTCGCCTGAAAGGCAGAATTTAGCAGGGTCGTATCTGATTTCACTTTACTTATGTAGTATTGCTGCTTCTTCTGGGTACGGTTTTCATTGGATATCATCTCCGGATTGGGACTCTGCCCTTTTAAGCCGGCCAAAAAACTCATCAGCTTATTGATTAGGACAGAAGCATCGCCATCTGCTTCGTCCAGATTTCTTATTTTGGCAATCTCCACTTTGATAAAATCAAGACCCTCAAGCACAAAATCCGATAGCTCAGAATAATCAACCTCTTGAGGCTGGTCCTCACGAAGAAAGAAAAACAAATCCTCAAGGGAATGAGCCAGAGTTGAAATGTTGTTAAAGAGCATCATGGCTGATGAACCTTTAATGGTATGCATGATGCGAAAGATCTCATTGATAGCATCCATTGAATAGGAACAAGCTTTTTCGTTGCTTATGATTATTTGCTCCATCTGTTCAACCAGTTGGGTTGTTTCAAAGATAAATAAATCAAGCATAGGTTCATTGACATAATGATCAGACACTAAAGCCACCCCCCCTAGTGAACAAGTTCACTTAGATGCCTAATACTCTGCTGATGGTTTGATATAAGAAATCTTCCTTAAATGGCTTTACAATGAAGGTTTTTGCTCCGCTGATAATTGCTTCTTTGACCATGCTCTCCTGCCCCATGGCCGATACCATAATAACCTTGGCCTTAGGATCAAATGCTTTAATAGCCTTAAGGGCCTCGATTCCTGACATTTCCGGCATAGTAATATCCATGGTCACCACATCCGGACGTAATGATTTATACATTTCGACACCCATTACTCCATTTGAAGCTTCTCCTGCAATCTCCAGGTTATACTTACTCAGCATGTTTTTAATTGACAACCGCATAAAAGCAGCATCATCAACAATTAATACTTTTTGCACGGTATCACGCTCCTCAATCATTTGGATCCATCCGTTATTCCTTCGATAATAGATCGAGCTGCATTTTAAGTGCCGATAACGTATGGTCTCGCAAAGAAAAGTTATAATTATTAATACGCCACTTAAGGGAAATAAGTCTTTCTAAACCAATAATGATGCCGGCAAGATGCTCACTATCCAAATCAGCCTTAAATTCCCTATGGGCTTTAGCTTCCTCAATTAACAGCTGCATAGTACTTAGCCGGTTGTTAAAAATCTCTTTGATCCTCTTACTAAGCTGGGGTTCACGCAGAAATCCCTCATAGGTATGAATAATAGCAGTGATCTGCGGATAATTTGCATAGTAAGTGACATAAGAATCCACGAAATAGATGATTGCTTCTATGGGGTGATGTTTCTTATCCTCCATTGATTCAATGATTGCCTGGTCAAATTGAGAGAAATGATCCAGCACAGCCAATAGAAGTTCGTTTTTAGTCTTATAGTGCTTAAATATGGTTGATTCTGAAATCCCTTGCCTTTTAGCAACTTCTTTCGTAGTGAGCCCTTGCAGGCCGCGTTCGCTGATAACCTCAATAGCTGCTATTATCAGACCTTCTTTTGTAGACAACAATTTAGGTCCCATCTCATTTATCCCCTTCATAAAAGGCAAGTGATTACTCGCTTCTTACGTGTTATGGTATATAGTTCAAAACTAACTGTCAATGACTGGCTGATACGTTGCTAATTAACATTTAATATTGTCCAAGCCCCTTATAAAACCCTCGTCAAATAAAAATAAGCGTTTTCTTGATTCCTTATTTTAAGATACGACTGGATATGATATTTTTCTTAACATTAAAAAACAAGGCCAAAAAGTTATTTCTATTCAAGCCTCTTTTTAACCTAAAGAGTATCCAGTAAACTGATTACTAGAACATTTCCTTTTTTGTCAAAAAAATGATTCCACCAAAACAAAGAATGACCGACATACCCACGACGATTGCAAAACCGTAGTCTGAGGTCTGTAAGGGGATTTTTACGTTCATTCCAAAGAAGCTGGCTAACATAGTCGGCAGAGCTAAGATAATTGTAATAGACGCCAAGAACTTCATTACCATATTTAAATTGTTAGAAATAATCGAAGCAAAGGCATCCATCATACTGGTCGAAATGTTGCTATAGGTTTCCGCCATCTCTAAGGCTTGTTTATTCTCGATAATGACATCTTCCAGCAGGTCATGGTCCTCTTCATAGACTTTTAGGACTTTTGTTCTTAACATCTTTTCCATGACCTTTTCATTGGATTTTAAGGATGTCGTAAAGTAGACAAGACTCTTTTGCAGGTTCAGCAGCCTGAATAATTCCTTATTCTTCATGGCTTTGTGAAGGGCCAGCTCTATTTCGTTGGTTTTTTTATCAATCTCCCTGAGCAGAGTCAAATATAATAATGCGCTTTTATAGAGAATCTGAAACAGAAACCGCGTCTTTTTATAGGTTTCCAGGCCGCGGATTTTACCATGAACAAAATCTTTCAGGACATCAACATCCTGCAAGCACACCGTCACAATATGATTGTCGGTCAGGATAATTCCAAGGGGAATTGTTTCGTAGATGACTGCCGCATCTTGAATAATCGGTACATTAATAATAACCAGGATCTGATTATTCTCAGTTTCAATCCGGGGTCTTTCTTCATCATCCAAAACATCTCTGATGAAATAATCTTCTATTCCTGTGGCCTTTATTACGAGGGAAATTTCATCCTCCGTAGGGTTAATCATATTAATCCAGGAACCCTTTTCGTCTAGTTTATTTGTATTGACGATCATATTGTCTGATGTATTATAGACTGCTAACATGTTTATGCCCTCCATTTTTTTGGTTATCTTAACTAACTATACAGTTCCTTCTGAACTTATCATCATCCTGTATGGCGCAGGAAACAGATCTTTATAACGGTTTGGTCCATAGGTCCTTATTTAAGTATTTAAACAGGGAGCGCTGCTTTTGCCCTTCTTAGCTTTATCATGGCCTGATCAGGCATTATCTTTAAATCCTCGATCAGCTATTAATTGACAAAGCATTATCTCTGATCCTTATCTGTCTAGGTTATGCTTTTACGCAAGGCTTATTCGCTCCGTACGGCAACAGGACCCGCAACGCCGGTTTTTTTGCGTTGCGGGTCCTGTTGCCGTATTTCCTTAACTTACTTAATAACACTTTTACCCATGAGGTATTTATCAACTTCACGTGCAGCAAGCTTTCCTTCTTGAAGAGCCCAGACAATGAGACTCTGACCTCTTCTCATATCCCCGGCCGTAAATACCTTATCCAGATTCGTCTGAAAAACTTCGTATTCAGCTTTCACATTGCTTCGTGAGTCTCTGTCAAGCTTAAGCTCATCCGCAATCCTATCTTCCGGTCCCAGGAATCCCATGGCAAGCAGCACCAGGTCGGCCTGCCATACTTTTTCAGTCCCGGGAACTTCCTGAGGCACCATTCTTCCCGAGGCATTTTTGACCCAGGCAATTTCCACGGTATGAACTTCCTTAACCTCACCCTTCTCATTCCCTGCCATCTTTTTAGTCGAGATAAGATAATTCCTGGGATCCTTGCCGGACAGGCTAATGGCTTCTTCCTGGCCGTAGTCTACCTTAAGTTTTTTCGGCCATTCCGGCCAGGGATTCGACTCCTCTATTCTCTGCGCAGGCGGTTCCGGCATAATTTCAAACTGATAGACGCTCTTACAGCCATGCCGTATGGAGGTGGCTACACAATCCGTTCCCGTATCCCCTCCGCCGATAATGATGACATTCTTACCTTCAGCACTAATGAACTTGCCGTCCTGCAGATTGGAATCCAGGAGGCTTTTGGTATTCACTCCCAGGAAATCCACTGCATAGTGAACTCCTTTAAGTTGGCTTCCTTCAACATCAAGTCCCCGGGCCTTGGTTGCACCGGCGCATAACACAACAGCATCATACTGATCCACCAGTTCCTGGGCAGGGATATCGTTGCCCACCTCAGTGTTCAGAATAAAGTTGATTCCTGATTCCTTCAGCAGCACAAAACGTCTTTCCACGATGCGCTTTTCAAGTTTCATATTGGGAATTCCGTACATCATCAGGCCGCCGACTCTGTCACTTCTCTCATAGACAGTTACCTCATGCCCCACGGTATTGAGATAGTAGGCTGCCGATAATCCTGCCGGGCCTGATCCGACAATCGCAATTTTCCTGCCGGTGGCTTTACCTTTCCGGGGCACTACCCACCCTTCAGCAAATGCTTTCTCGATAATTTCATATTCAAGACTGTTTATGGTAACAGACTCCAGAATATGACCTTCTGTGCAGGCCCCTTCACATGGTGCGGGGCACACTCTGGACGTAAATTCCGGGAAAGGACTGGTTCTGGTCAGCCTTTTGTAAGCTTCTTCCCACTGACCTTTATAAATAAGCCCGTTCCACTCCGGAATAAGATTGTGCAGAGGACATCCCGAGGCCATGCCATTTAACAGAACCCCGCTGTGGCAAAAGGGAATTCCGCAGTTCATACAGCGCGCACCCTGAGTCTTAACAACCTCGGGGTCCCGGGGCAGTCTTATTTCATTCCAGTCCCTTATTCGTTCTTCGGGAGACCGTTTCTTCGGATTGATCCTTGTATACTCTAAAAATCCCGTTGCTTTTCCCATTTTAGTCCCACCTCATCCTTAAGTCCTGGAAACATCTTTGAAATTCTCTTCAAATGCGGCCATTAAGGCCTCTTGGCCGCTTAAGCCTGCTTCGTGAGCCTTGGCAATGTTCTCAAGCATACGTTTGTAATCCAGAGGAATAACCTTGGTAAATCTCTGTGCATAGTTCTTCCAGTCAGCAAGAATTTTCCTGCCCTGAGGACTGTCGGTATACTCGACATGTTTTTTAATCATCCCGTGGAGTTCGTTTAGTTCTTCTTCAGATTCCGGCTTCTCCAGGGATACCATGGACTTGTTGCAGTAAGCTTCATCAAAGTCCAAGAGGTAAGCTGTTCCGCCTGACATTCCGGCAGCAAAGTTTCTTCCCGTTTTACCCAGGATGACCACTTTTCCTCCGGTCATATATTCACAGCCATGGTCGCCCACACCTTCGACGACTGCTTTTACCCCACTGTTCCTCACACAGAACCGCTCCCCTGCTATGCCATTGATATAAGCTTCCCCTGAAGTCGCTCCATAGAAAGCGACGTTTCCGATCAGGATATTTTTCTCAGGCACAAAGTCAGAGGTTTTAGGAGGATAAACCACAATTTTAGCACCTGAGAGACCTTTGCCCAAATAGTCGTTCGAATCTCCTTCCAGTTCCAAGGAGATTCCTTTGGGAGTAAATGCACCAAAGCTTTGCCCGGCCGATCCTACAAAATTAAGCTTGATGGTATCTTCAGGAAGTCCGTCTTCACCGTATCTCCTGGATAGTTCACTGCCGATGATGGTACCGACAACCCGGTCTACATTATTGATTTTAAGTTTAGCCCGGATTGGTTTTTGATTTTCAAGTGCCGGTTTACAGATTCTAAGCAGCTTTTTCAGATCCAGGGTCTCTTCAAGCATATGGTTCTGAGCCTGGGTATTGAACCGGTTAACATCTGCGCCGGCATAAGGTTGAAAAAGAATCTGAGACAGATCCAAATGCTTAGCCTTCCAGTTTTTTATGGTTTCCTTGGTTTTAAGCCGATCCGAACGTCCAACCATTTCGTTGATTGTCCTGAAGCCCAGTTTAGCCATAATTTCACGCATTTCCTGGGCGATAAATTTCATAAAGTTCTCAACATACTCAGGCTTTCCTGTGAAGTTTTTCCTTAGCCTTTTATCTTGAGTGGCTATCCCTACAGGGCAGGTGTTCAGATTACACACTCTCATCATCACACATCCCAGGGCAATCAGTGGTGTTGTCGCAAATCCGAATTCCTCCGCTCCCAGCATCGCTGCTATGACCACATCCCTGCCGGAAAGCAGCTTACCGTCAGTTTCAACAACCACCCTGTCTCTCAGCTTGTTAAGAACCAGGGTCTGATGAGTTTCGGCAAGGCCAAGCTCCCAGGGAAGTCCTGAATGTTTGATGCTTGTTCTTGGCGAAGCTCCGGTTCCTCCATCATATCCGCTGATCAGAATGACATCTGCTTTTCCTTTGGCCACCCCGGCAGCAATTGTCCCTACCCCAACTTCAGAAACAAGCTTAACATTAATCCGGGCATCTCTGTTGGCATTTTTTAAGTCATGAATCAGTTCGGCCAAATCTTCAATGGAATAGATATCATGGTGGGGCGGTGGGGAAATAAGACTGACTCCCGGAGTTGAATACCTTTCCTTAGCGATCTCCGGGTAAACCTTTCGTCCCGGAAGCTGGCCCCCTTCGCCCGGCTTTGCGCCCTGAGCCATTTTAATCTGTATCTCCTGGGCATTCACCAGATAGTTGCTGGTAACCCCAAAACGTCCCGAAGCAACCTGCTTGATAGCACTATTTTTCGTATCCCCGTTGGGCATGAGTTTGAATCGTTCGCTGTCCTCTCCGCCTTCACCGGTGTTGCTTTTGCCTCCCAGCCTGTTCATAGCAATGGCCAGACACTCGTGGGCCTCCTTGCTGATGGATCCGTAGGACATAGCTCCGGTCTTAAATCGTCTGACGATGGACTCCACCGATTCCACTTCTTCAATGGGAATAGTGTCGCCTGAATTAATCTTAAAATCCAGAAGATTCCTTAAGGTGTAGATTTCCTCTTCATTTATCTTTTTAGAATAGCCCTTAAAGAGAGGGTAGCTTCCTTCTCTGCATGCCCTTTGCAGCATATAAATAGTTTCAGAGTTGTAAAGGTGGATTTCTCCGTCATCTTTACATTGGAAATAGCCGCCCACTTCCAGGGAATCCGTATACGGTGAATTCTCATCATAAGCGCTTTCATGCCGCATCTGATTTTCCAGCGCGATTTCTTCCAGCCCGATGCCTTCCAGTCTGGAGGGGGTCATGGTGAAATACTTATCGATAAGCTCCTTTTTAAGACCGACTGCCTCGAAGATCTGGGCTCCGTGATAACTTCTCATGGTGGAAATCCCCATCTTAGTGAGTACTTTAAGCACTCCTTTGACTGAAGCTTTAATGAAATTCTTTTTAGCCTCTGCGTAACTCAGCCCGTCCAAGAGATCTTTTTCAGCAAGGTCTCTGATGGTTTCATAAGCCAGATATGGATTGACTGCCGTGACTCCATACCCGATAAGAGTACAAAAGTGGTGCACTTCTCTCGGCTCGCCGGATTCCAGCACGATTCCCAAATTCGTTCTGATCTCTCTTCTGATCAGGTGATGGTGAAGTCCGGAGGATGCCAGGAGCGCGGGGATTGCCGCCAGTTTCTCACTGACTCCCCGGTCTGAGAGAATAATGATATTCGCTCCTTCACGGATCGCCTTATCCGCTTCTCTAAATACCCGGTCCATTGCTCTTTCCATGGCTTTTGCCCCATCTGAGACAGGATAAAGTATGGAAACTGTCACTGCCTTCAGCCTGCCGCTGTTTAACTGCTTAATGGTCTGCAGCTGTTCATTGGTCAGTATGGGGTGCTCTAAGGCTAAACTGGCTGAGTTTCTTTGATCGGGGTCCAGGAGATTTCCCGTATCTCCCAGCAGCATGCTTCCTGAGGTGACTATTTCTTCCCGGATTCCGTCAATGGGAGGATTGGTAACCTGAGCAAAGAGCTGTTTGAAATAGAGATACAGCATCTGGGGTTTCTCAGATAATACAGCCAGCGGCGAGTCCATACCCATGGCTCCTATAGGGTCGGCACCTTCTACTGCCATAGGCTGAATGGTCATGGTTACATCCTCAAAGGTATAGCCAAAGGCTTTCTGCTGCTTAATCAGGTCTTCCTCTAAAGCCTCTTTCTTCGCAGTCTCAACAGACAGCTCGCTGAGATTGACGATATGGCGGCGGTTCCATTCTTCATAGGGATACATCATGGAGACGGTTTGCTTTATTTCTTCATCTGAGATGATTCTCTGGGCCTGAGTATCGATAAGCAGCATTTTGCCCGGTTCCAGCCTGCCTTTGTAGGCTACATTTTCAGGCTTGATATCAATTACCCCGACCTCTGAAGCCAGGACTACCTTGTCATCCTTTGTGACATAATACCTTGAAGGCCGGAGTCCGTTTCTGTCCAGTACTCCGCCAATGACCACACCGTCGCTGAAACCCATAGCGGCGGGACCATCCCAGGGCTCCATTAAGAAATCGTGAAAGCGGTAGAAGTCCTTTTTTTCTTTAGACATTTGTTCATTCTTTTCCCAGGGTTCAGGGATCATCATCATGACAGAGTGCGGAAGCGACCTGCCGGTAAGGTATAGAAATTCCAGGCTGTTATCGAACATTGCCGAATCACTGCCTGACTCGTCAACGATAGGATAGACCTTCGAGAGATCGTCAAACAGCGGGGAAGAGATGCACTTTTGTCTGGCCTTCATCCAGTTGACATTACCTCTGATGGTATTTATCTCGCCATTGTGAACAATATATCGGTTAGGATGAGCTCTCTCCCAGCTTGGAAACGTATTGGTGCTGAACCTTGAGTGGACCATTGCCAGTGCTGATATAAAATCAAGGTCGGAAAGATCGAGATAGAAATGTCTCAGTTGCTCTGCTGTCAGCATGCCTTTATAAACGATGGTTTTAGAGGAAAGGCTGGCAACATAGAATGTCCCGCCCTTATCTTCACACATTGGGACAATGGCTTTTTCAGCTTTTTTCCGTATGACATAAAGCTTTCGTTCAAAATCCATCTCATCCGAGATGCCGGCATCCTTTTCGATAAAGACTTGAATGAATCTGGGCATCACAGCCTTTGCGCCTTCCCCCACGGTCGTCTTATCGACAGGGACCTCCCTCCAGCCCAGGATCTTCTGGCCTTCTTCCGCAACGATTTTCTCGAAGGATTCCATCTGAGTTTTTCTGAAATCATCATACTTGTGTGCAAAAATCATACCTACGCCGTAACTGCCCTTTTCCGGCAGGTTAAAGCCTAAAACATCGCATTCCCTTGTAAAGAAATCATGGGGTATCTGAATTAATATTCCCGCCCCGTCCCCTGTGTTTTCATCCGCTCCGCTTGCCCCTCTGTGACTTAAGTTTTCCAAGACAGTTAAAGCTTCATCTATGATGTCATGAGACTTCTCACCCTTGATATTCACAACGAATCCCATACCGCAGGCATCGTGTTCTAATGCTGGATCATAAAGGCCCTGTTTTTTTGGCAAACCATAACTTTGCATATTACTCACCCTTCGTTGCGAATTTAATGTTGCATAAAAAAAGCGCTCTCAAAAGAATGCACCTCAACTTAGGTACAAAACTTTTTCGAGCGCCTTTGCTCTAAATTATTAAATTAATTTGGTCTCTGATTTAACTTAACATAAGAACAGCAATGATTCAACTGTTTATACAATATACTCGTTTGGGATTACAGCCAAATTGCAGGTTTTATTGTAACTATACTAGTTTGGGGCAATTGGTAAATTAACCCTTAGGTCTTTAAGCCGCACCTGCAGAGAATGAAAATGAAGAGACTTTCCGGGATGCCTATTCAACGGACCAGTCAGAGAGATTAAAACCTTCCTTGCCTGTGTATCTATCAAATAAGTAATGACGGAAGCGCACGTATTCGTTATAGTCACACTCCAGCCCTTCTTTAGCTAACTCCTCGACCATTTTTTCGAGATCCGGCGGGCAGCCCCAAAGCTGAATCCCCTTTTTAATATCAGGATTGTCCTTATTCAGGTGGCAGGCACACTTGCCAAAAAGCAGGGAATGATCAAAACCTGCTGAGGCTAACTGTTGTTTGCCGCTTACTACTTCGATATTCGGAAAGGACGAGCCTTTAAAGGCTGAGGAGAGCAGAATCAACATAGGATTAAATTGTACTGAACAGCCTGTACAGAGGCTGCTGTCATACTTGCGGATCGCCAGGCCTGTGATGCCTTTCTTCTTGAACCCGGATGGTCCTGTATTATCCTCGGACCACTCAAAATCATATTCAACCAATTTCTGATGATCCGCAATGCTCTCCCCGGCTATCTCGTAGTCCCATAAGTCTAAACTATATCCGTGATTTTCAGCATACCTGGCCAAGTGCGGAACATCTTTGGCGGGATACCCCAGAACAGCGGCTCCCACAAGGTCACAGGCAAAAGGATCACCGGACGTTATGAGCAGACCTTTCGGATAAGCTTTCCCCGTTGGACCGGGGCCTTTTTCAAGGGTATATAATCCATCGATGATGGTCAGAGCGACCGGAAGCTTTTCTATGATGCGGGGGAAGGTCAGACTAAGCTCCCCATTACCCAAACCGTGACAATACCTTTTTGAATTCTTGCTCAGACATCCTTTGAGGTTTTTGATTCCTAAAGACACCTTTGCCTGATTATGGGTTTTGAGAACGGGAAGATTAATAATTTTATCTGCTTCCAGAGCCTGCTTAGCAATATCCAGTTTAAATCCATCACCATAATCCATGGGTACAAACTCTTCCTGATTAAAATCGACTAATTTGACGCCATATCGCTCCTGAAGCTTTTTATAACCCAATGCCCCATAGACTTCATGCCCGGCGGTGCTTAACTTAGGAAGAGAACCTTCACCAATGATCAGGTTGCGGAAACCGTGTTCCGCCAAAATCCGGACTAAAGCACTCATCACACTGCTGGTGGTCACCACACCATAGGGAGGAAAAGGCAATTCAAAATCCCAACTGACAATGTTTGGCTTAATTAAGATGTGGTCATGAACACTTAACCCTGCCAGACCATTACTTAAGCTTAGACTCTCTTTGAGCGATTCGTATACATCTGAAACTTTTACCAGTGACACTACTGCTCTGTCCACTTAAAAATCCTCCAGTCTTAGGTTATTTTCTATCTCAGCCTTAAAAAGCCTTAAACCTCTGATTTGATTCGTAGACTTTTCCTTGCCTGATTAGATACTGCAAGTGTTTTCTGACCATTACCTCTTCAAAAAAACGGTAAAGCTTTTCAGGTTCCGGAAAGCGATGGTATATAATTCTTCGATCCACTAACTCTTCGATGGTTTTAGAAACCCCTAATTGCTGTAAAATTTGTTCTTCCCGCAGTTCAAATTTATTTAAGTATTCCTTTAATCGTTCAGGGATGTTATCAGTGACAATTCCGCTGTGACTCGTGGCTAAAACCTTTGGCTTTAAATTAATCAGACGGCGGATAGATTCCATAAACATTTCCAGATCGGAACGAAGGTTGCCATACCAAGGTCCAAAGGGCGACAGATCAATATCCCCCGAAAATAATACCCCGGACTTTGGTTCAAAGAGAGCAATATGCCCTGGTGTATGACCCGGAGTGTGAATCACCTGCAAACTCACCGACCCAAACCACAGTACATCCCCGTCCTCCAATTCTTCATCAATTTCATAACTGGAAGGGCCGCCGGGAAAAAGAAGGGGGTCCGGGCCGAGGGTTTCGTTCAGTCCGGTATAAGCCTGAAATTGCTCAACCGAACGTAAAGCAGGCGCATCCAGAGTGTGAGCCCAAATCTTAGCCTGTGGAAAATACTTGTTGCCAAAAACATGATCCAGGTGATAATGAGTATTGATAATTACATCTACTTGACCAGAGCGGATAATCTCCTCAATCCGGTCGTGCCCATAACCTGTATCAACCAAAACCTTTGCTTCGGCATCGATCATAAGACCGTTGCAGTAAGGAAACCGCCCCCCCAGCTCACCCTCCACGAAGTACAAATTGGGCAGCAGCTCCGTAAACATGTTTTCTCTCATTTATTTCACCAAGTTTCCCGTCACCGAAAGAAGGCGATGACAAATAGAATGAACTATTACTGAATTAAAAATATTCAGTAATCACAGGGCGCACCTAACCTGTAAGCTATTAAGAATTATTAACACTGCAAAAATCATACCAGCTGATCTGATTTTAAAAACTCCGTTTTTTCAGCAAAATAGACAGTATAAGCGGATACAACTGTACAAAATAGAGACAGGTGTTGTTTCTTAATAGCCTAAAAGTATACACCAAGGAATATATTCCCTGTTAAAGGACAAAATTCCTGGTTAGATCATCATATTTTCAACAATGGCTGAAATGCCTTGCCCTCCGCCAATACACAGGGTTGCCAGACCATATTTTTTTCCCGTTCGACGCATCTCGTTAATTAATTTGATTAAAATAATGGCACCGGTTGCCCCCAAGGGATGCCCCAGCGCAATAGCCCCGCCATTAACGTTGGTTTTGGCAAGATCCAGGCCGAGCTCTTTTATCACCGCCAAGGACTGGGCGGCAAAGGCCTCGTTCAGTTCAATTAAGTCTATCTGATTTAAGCTTAAGCCTGCCATCTTAAGAGCAGCCTGAGATGCGGCCACCGGGCCGATACCCATAATTTGAGGAGGTGCCCCTTTAGCGCCAATCCCAATGATTTTAACCAATGGTTTCAGGCCGAATTCTTTAGCCTTTTCCGGGGTCATCACCATTAACACGGCTGCCGCATCATTGCGCCCGCTGGAATTGCCGGCGGTCACTGTACCGCCTTCTTTAAAGACAGGGGCCAATTCAGCAAGCTGTGCCATACTGGTTTCACGAGGGTGTTCATCCTGCTCAAAAACGGCGACACCCTTTTTGGTTTTAATCTCGTAGGGAACAATTTCCTCCGCAAACAGCCCCGCCTCAATTGCACGCAGGGCACGTTCCTGGCTAAGGAGAGCAAATTCATCTTGTTCCTGGCGGCTGATGTTATATTTCTCTGCCAGATTCTCCGCTGTCAGCCCCATAGTCAAGCGCCCGTAACGGTCCTCCGGCTGGCAGCGGGGCTGGCTCTCAGTATTTGAGTCCAGAATCACGGAGTTGCCCATGCGAAAGCCATAACGAGCGTTCCTCAGATAATAAGGAGCCGTGCTCATGCTTTCCGCGCCGCCGGCCATGATCACTTCCGCCGTCCCCGCCCAAATAGCTTGTACTGCGTTGTTGACAGCTGTCAAGGCGGAACCGCACTGACGATGTACTGTATAAGCAGGTACTTCTTCAGGCATATCCGCTCTCAGCAAAGCCAAACGGGCCAGGTTCGGATTATCACCGCTCTGTTTTGTGTGACCGAGAATAACTTCGTCAACGGCCATTCCCGGAATGCCGGTGCGATCGAGCAATTCGCGCATAACCTTAGCAGCCAAATAATCAACCTCGATATCCTTCAGAGTCCCGCCCACTCTGCCGATGGCTGTACGTACACCGGCTGCAATAACCGCTTCTTGCATTTCCTCTCCTCCTTTTATAAGGCAAATTCCTTTCTTAGCTGACCGGCGATAATGTTGCGCTGAATTTCTGAAGTTCCTTCGTAGATGCGCGCAATCCTGGCGTCCCGATAAAATCGTTCTACCTCGCACTCTCTCATGTACCCCATACCGCCGTGAATTTGAACAGCTAAATCTGCTACCCGGCCATAAGCTTCCGATCCAAAGGTTTTTACAATAGCGGCCTCTTTGATCACGGTTTCTCCCCGGTCAATCTTCCGGGCAACATCGTAAGTTAAGCTCCGCAAGGCCTCAATATCAATAGCCATATTGGCCAAATAATGCTGAATAATCTGATTATCAAAAATAGGCTTGCCAAACTGGACACGCTGCAGAGCGTATTTTGCACTTACTTCTAATAATTTTTCACAAGAGCCAAGATTCCGGGCCGCTAAACCGGCGCGTCCATTGGCTAATATTTTAAGAGCATTGACATAGCCCTGACCCGGCTCTCCCAAGACATTCTCCACAGGAACTTCACAGTCTTCAAAGATAAGTTCTGCGGTTTGAGATCCGTGCAGACCCATTTTTTTCTCATATTTACCGACAGTGAACCCTTTAAAGCCCCGTTCTACAATAAACGAAGTGATACCCTTGCTCCCTTTACTCTTATCCGTTACCGCCATGACTGTAAATACATCAGCTATATCGCCATTTGTAATAAACTGTTTGGTGCCATTTAATATATACTTATCCCCTTTTAACACGGCGGTGGTCTTCATGTTGCCGGGATCTGAACCCGCTGACGCTTCTGTCAGAGCAAACGCTCCAATCAGTTGACCCGCCGCCATTTTAGGCAAGTAACGCTGCTTTTGTTCCTCATTGCCGGCCATCACAATTCCCACACTGCCAATTCCATTGTGACAGCCGATAATGGACACGAAGCAATTGGGACCGCGGCCCAGTTCTTCAAAAATCATCACTTTACCCAGCATACCTGCACCCAGGCCGTCATATTCCTGAGGAATACTTAAGCCAAACAACCCCATCTCCGCAGCCTTATCCAGTAAACTGCGCGGAACCTTGTCTTCTTCTTCCATCTGTTCACCTAAGGGTTCAACCTCTTTTTTAATTAAGGTACGTACTGCTTGGCGAATAATATTCAGTTCCTCATCAGAAACATTCATTGCCGCCCCTCCTCCTTGTTCGCTGAAGGTCCATTTCATCTAATATTCATAAAATCCTTTGCCCGTTTTCCGTCCCCATTCTTTTTTTATAAACTTCTCCGTGATCGTAGGGGAGGGGCGGAAGGCCGGATCACCGGTTTCCTGAAAACGCTCTAAACCTACTATATAAGTAAGATCAATGCCTGTCAGATCCATTAGTCGAAATGGACCCATGGGATGACCCAGGGCAAGGGTGACCGCTGTGTCAATTTCCTCTGGACTTGCTATACCCATATCTACTAAATAAATTGCTTCATTCTTAATGGCGGTAAGCATTCGATTAACGAGAAAACCATAGATTTCCTTCTTTAACAGAACCGGTGTTTTCCCCATGCTGACACATACATCCATTAAGGTTTGCACAGTCTCCTCGGCAGTATGAGGCCCTTTCACGACTTCTACCAGTTTCATAACCAAGGCCGGGTTAAAGAAATGCAGATTGCAGACCTTGTCCGGACGCCCCGTCACATCCGCGATTTTAGAACTGATAATGTATGAACTATTCGTCGTGAGAATGGTATGGGGCGGACATAATCGGTCTAAGTCTGCAAACAACTTGCGTTTAATTTCCAAGCGTTCTATTACCGCTTCTATCACCAGGTCCGCATCACAGGCAGCCTCCGCCAGATTCTTAGTAAAGGCAAGGTTTGCTCCGGCGGCATCAGCCTGGGCCTGACTCAGCTTTCCTTTAGCAACCCTCTCCGGGAGATAGGTTGTTACAAATTGCTCGGCTTTTTCCAGCACCTCCTCATTCACATCCGTGCATTTTACTTCGAAGCCGGCCAATGCCGCGCTTAAGGCAATCTGATGCCCCATATTTCCGGCGCCAACGATGCAGATCTTCTGGATTTTGTGCCCTTCCACATTCATTCCCCCCAGCATAATTTTCTTCGAACTCTTCCCTTGCTAAAGAAACCCTAGGATAATATCTCTTAATCCCAACGGGCCAGGGGAGTACAAAGACAGGTTGTTTATTAACCGGCCTTTAAGCTCTTTCAAAGATCGTAGCAATACCCTGTCCGCCGCCGATACAAGCGGTAATCAAACCAAGCTGAACATCCCTGCGGTTCATCTCCCAGACTAATTTTGTCGTAAGTATGGCCCCGGTTGCTGCGATTGGATGGCCATGGGCAATCGCTCCCCCGTTTACATTTACCTTATCCCAGTCGAAATGAAGTTCGCGGTCCACAGCTAACACTTGAGCGGCGAAAGCCTCGTTCAATTCAATGATATCAATATCAGCCAAGGAAAGGCCTGCTTTGGCCAACGCTTTCCTGGTCGCCGGCACCGGACCGATTCCCATGATATTCGGATCAACACCGGCATAAGCAAATGTGCGTATTTTAGCTAATGGTTTAAGACCTAAGCCCTTAGCTCTCTCAGCCGACATCACCACAACGGCGGCTGCAGCATCATTTAAGCCTGAACTATTTCCGGCTGTAACCGTTCCGCCTGCTTTAAAAACAGGAGGAAGCTTGCCTAAGCCTTCAAGGGTTGTCTGGGGCCGGGGGTGTTCATCTGTATCAAAAACCATTGTCTTACCTTTCCCAACCGGAATAGTAAGCGGCACAATTTGCTCCTTAAACAAGCCGGCTTCCATCGCCCTGCCCATTTTCTGCTGGCTGTGCAGGGAGAACTCATCCTGCTCTAAGCGGCTGATCTGGTAGTTTTCCGCTAAATTTTCTGCGGTGACTCCCATGGGCGGATTGCCGATTTCATTGGTCGAAAGCTGAAACCCTTTGCGGAAGACAGGTCCGGTCTTACTGAAAAAGTCCATGTGTTCCATAATATAAGGCCGAAGAGAACAGCTCTCTGTGCCTCCCGCGATAAAAACGTCGCCCATACCGGCCATCACGGCTTGAGCCGCCAAATTCACGGCGTTTAAACCAGACCCGCACTGACGGTCAATGGTCACTGCCGATATATCCACGGGCAAGCCTGCCTGCAAAGCACTTAAACGCCCTATATTGCCTCCGGCATTGAGACAGTTTCCGAAGAAAATATCCTCTATTTCATTAGGGTCCAAATCGATACGTTTGATCACTTCTTTAATAACTTCCGCCCCATAAATCTCGGGAGAAATCCTGCCTAAAGCTCCTCCTGCACGACCTATGGGAGTTCTGACGGCTGATACTATAACTGCTTCATTCATGTAAATACCCCCTATTAATTGCTCTAAAAGCGACTCAAGCGTGTGTCATCCTGAAGGAGGGACGACAGAAGGGTCCGGATCACTCGTATGTGTAATAGCCCTTTTTGGTTTTCTTGCCCCATTCACCCTTAACAAATTTCTCAACAACCAACGGTGAAGGCTTATCTTTGGGGTCCCGGCTGCTCTGATAGCGTTCCATTGCGGAGTAGTAAGCAAGATCAATACCCGTAAGATCCATCAGTCTGAAGGGTCCCATAGGATGCCCCAGGGCATTCGTCACTGCCAGGTCAATTTCCTGGGGGGTTGCGATTCCCATGTCAGCCAGGAACAAAGCTTCTTGGGCAAGGGCTGAGAGAATTCTATTAACCAGGAAACCATAAATTTCTTTCTTAAGTAAAACGGCGGTCTTGCCCAGCCTGGCGCACAGGTCCATGGTCACCTGGGCGGTTTCTTCGGAAGTATGCGGTCCCTGCACGACTTCGACCAATTTCATAACCAAAGCGGGATTAAAAAAGTGCATGTTGCAAACTTTATCCGGCCGATTCGTCGCATCAGCTACCTGCGAACTAACGATATAGGAACTGTTGGTAGCCAGTATGGCGTGAGGAGGCGCAATCCTGTCTAAATCTGCAAAAAGCTTCCTCTTAATGACCATTTTCTCAACTGCAGCCTCGATAACAAAATCAGCGTCCCCGGCAGCATCCTCAAGGTTTGTGGTAAAGCGAATATTCTCTAAGGCTTGATCCGCTTTTTCCTGGCTTAGTTTTCCTTTGGCCACTCTCTCCGGCAAGTAAGAGCGGGCAAACCCTTCTGCCTTATCCAACATTTCCTGACTAATATCCGTGCATGCTGTTTTAAAACCGGCTAACGCACAGCCTAAGGCAATCTGATGCCCCATGTTGCCGGCCCCAACCACACAAATAGTTTTAACATCCTCTAACTTCAATTTTGTTCCCTCCTTAACTATTCCGACAATAGAACTAAAAAGCCCCTTCCGGGATGTCCATTGCCGATGTATCATAGTCCTTAATGATCTGAGCTGTAGCCATTACATCAGGTACAATATTGCGCAAATAGAATTGAGCCGAGTAAACCTTCCCTTTATAAAAGTCCGTATCCCCAACTCCTTGGGCCAGCTTTTCCTGCGCTGCCAATGCTTGCTGCAATAACAAGAAAGCACAGTAGACTTCCGCCGTAACCCGCAAAACCCTCGTACTATAGAGCGGCACCAAACGGATATTTGCCTTGATATAGCCAAAAACGGTGGCGATCAGCTCTTGATAAGCCTTTAAAGCTTGACTCAGCATGGCGAAATCCCGGGTTAGTTCGGGATTGGCCGAATTCTCCTTAACAAACTCGCCAATTTCCTGCAGCCACTCCTTGAAAACACTTCCCTTGTCCAGGCCAAATTTGCGGAAGACCAAATCCAATGACTGGATGAAATTTGTACCTTCCCAAATGGAATAAATTTTAACATCTCTTGCCTGACGGGCAATGGGGTATTCCTCCGTATACCCGTATCCTCCATGGACTTGAATGGCTTCAGTAATCATCAGCCAGGCCTGGTCGGAGCTGTAGGCCTTAATTAAAGGAGTGATCAGTTCGATATAACGTTTTGCTTTTCGGACATCCTCCGGATCATCACCGAAATTCAGCATATCAACATAGTAATACCCTTTAAAAATCATGGCCCGCAGAGCTTCAAGAGTCGCTTTCTGGGTAAGCAGCATTCTGCGGATATCTTCGTGTTGGATAAGGGGGACCCGGCTTCCTCTGGGATTATCGATAGGACGGCCTTGAATACGCTCCCTGGCATAGGCAACCGCGTTATTATAGGCAACAGTCGCCACAGACAGAGCACAGTGTCCGGTGTCTAGCCGGGATCCGTTAATCATCTTAAACATCTGGGCGATGCCTTGCCCGACCCCTTTTTCATCAGGGGGCGCACCCAGCAAAAAGCCGCGGCATACCCCTTCCTCACCGAAGTTAAGTACAGCTGTAGCAGAGCCTTGAAGTCCCATCTTATGCTCAATTCCCACGGTTGCAACATCGTTTGCTTCCCCCAGGCTGCCATCTTCATTAACCCATAGCTTGGGAACAAGAAAAAGTGAAAGACCTTTGGTTCCGGGAGCTGCTCCGTCGATTCTGGCCAAAACCAAGTGGATAATATTTTCCGTAAGATCGTGATCTCCTCCGGTGATGAAGCACTTGGTCCCTTTGATCTTGTATATCTTAGAGTCCTCTGTGGGGTAAGCCTTAGTTAACATATCCCCTACATCAGAACCACCGCCAGGTTCAGTGATGCACATTGTTCCGCCCCACACTGTCTCAAACAGCTTAGGAGTGAAAAAGTCGATTTGTTCCTGGGAGCCGAAATGCTTGATGACAGTTGCCACACCGCCGGGCAAACCCAAATACGCTACGAAAGCAGGGTTGGCGGCAATCATATATTCATGGACTGCTCCATACAAAAGTGACGGGAGAGAACCTTCACCGTCCACATCCTTGTTGCTGGCCCCCCAGCCATTATCCGCTATATACTTAAAAGCATGTTTGAACGAAGGCGGCAGGGTTACTTTCCCATCTTTAAAGACGGCCTTAATCCTGTCACCGTCGTCATTTGTAGGCGCAACAACGTCTTTACAAACTCTTAGAGACTGGTCAAGAATACCATCCACATCCTCCATGCTGTATACATCCCGAAATCGTTTTAAACCAAGAATCTTTTCTCCATCAAGCCATTCTTTGATAATAAATTTATGGTCACGGTTACTGTATAGAAAGTTGCTGGCCATGACACTCACTTCCTCTTAGCTTAGTTATGATAAAAAATCTCCCGCTTGTCAGAGATAGATTATTTCCCCTTGAAGTTAGGTTTGCGTTTTTCAACAAAGGCCTGCATGCCTTCCTTCTGATCTTCGGTTGCAAACAATAGGCTGAAGCATTTGTGTTCATACTGCAAGCCCCGGTCCAGATCCATCTGCAATCCTTCATTAATGCAGGATTTGGCCATTTGAACAGCTACAGCCCCGCGGGCCGCAAATTTCCCGGCCATCTTCCTGGCTTCAGCTAACAACTGGCCGGCAGGTACCACTTTATTCACAAGACCAATCCGCAAAGCTTCCTCTGCAGGGATAAAATCACCGCTGAAAATCAGCTCTTTTGCTTTGCCGGGGCCAATCAGCCGGGGCAACCGCTGTGTTCCTCCACCGCCCGGCAAAATACCCAGCTTTATTTCCGGAAAGCCAAGCTGAGCATTCTCGGCGGCGATACGCACATCGGCTGTTAAGGTAAGTTCACACCCGCCGCCCAAGGCATATCCGGCAATTGCCGCAATGACCGGTTTGGGCATATTTTCAATTCGATTGAAGGCTATCATTGAGGGTCTGACACTTGAAGATACCTCCACTGCTGTTGCTGAAGCCATTTGTTTAATGTCAGCCCCGGCTGCAAAGACCTTTTCTCCACCCGTGATAATCACTGCCCTGACTGATTGATCAGCCGTTAACTGAGCAGCAGCCTCACCCAATTCATTAAAGACCTGACTATTAAGGGCGTTTAGTACCTCGGGCCGGTTGAGAGTGATTGTGGCAATTCCTTCTTCGATTTCTACCAGAATTGTTTCGTAAGCCAATTTTTCTTACCTCCTCAAATACTTATTTGTCTTACCTGAAATTTACTCTTAGGACTTAACCTTCTCCGAATATTCCGAAAAGCTTACATACCTTTCTACATACAAGAACCATGCCAATTGCCGAAGACGTATTGCAAGGATCAAATTCTGTTCCCGGAATAGCCTGAAAATACACACTTTTTAAAATAAACCCTTAACCCTTATTTATTAATAATGATCCTTTTTTATAAATCCCGATAATACCAGGGGCATATTTTAAGAAGGAAAAATCATCAGTTATGTATACAAAATATACATCTGCTCCATCCCGGCCAGAAAATGTATACAATTAATACACTTATCATTTTTGAGCATTCATCTTATCGAGTATTTCTTTCACAATCTCCGGCACTTCAAAAGGCAATTCCGCGACCCTCGCCCCTGCAAGAGTTAAAGCGTTTACTTTACCCTCATAGGTTCCTTTGCCCCGCTCGATAATGGCACCGGCATGACCCATCCGCTTTCCGGGAGGTGCGCTCTTGCCTGCGATATAGGCAACCACAGGCTTGGTCATCTCCTTGATATACCGGGCAGCTTCTTCTTCCGCGTTACCGCCGATTTCGCCGATTAAAACCACTGCCTTAGTTTCCGGATCCTGCTCAAATTGCTTTAACACATCCACGAAGGTAAGACCAACGACCCGATCCCCGCCCATACCCAGAACCGTCGATTGTCCGATTCCTTGGGCTGTTAAGTTCCCGACAATTTCGTAAGTCAGTGTTCCGGAGCGGGCTACAACTCCCACAGATCCCGGTATGAAGAACTGATTGGGCGGAATGCCCATTTTGCATTTTCCTGAAGACACAATACCAAATGTATTGGGTCCGATCACGACAGCCTTTAAACGCTTTGCATAGGCGACAATCACCATTTCGTCATGAACCGGGATGTGTTCGGTAACCACCACAACAACTTTAATACCCGCTTCAAGGGCCTCTAAAGCGGCATCTTTAGCATAAGCAGCCGGAATAAAGATGACGGAGGCATCAATCCTATGCTTTTCACATGCTGCTCGAACACTGTCATAAACGGGGATACCTTCAATAACGGTTCCGCCTTTTCCCGGAGAAGTACCGGCGATAATCCTGGTGCCGTAGGCCAGCATTTGCCGGGTATGAAAGACACCCTGTTTACCTGTTATGCCCTGGACTAAAACATTTGTGCTTTCATGGATTACAATAGCCAAATCAATTCCCCCCCGCCAGCTCAACTGCCTTTTTAACTGCATCTTGCATGAAATCATAGGCCTCAATACCAATATCCTTAAGAATGACTCTTCCGGCTTCCTGGTTTGTACCAACCAGACGAATGACGACCGGAACCGGGATACCTCTGGTCTTCTTGACCGTAGCCAAGGCGCTTGCGACATCATCACAGCGGGTAATTCCGCCAAAAATATTGATGATAATTGACTTGGGGTTTCTTGATAGAATAAGTTCCAGGGCCTTAGCTGTCCCTTCTGTTCCTGTTCCGCCGCCGGCATCCAAAAAGTTGGCCGGCCGGCCGCCATAATAGGTAATCGTATCTAAGGTTCCCATGGTAATACCTGCGCCGTTGGCCATAACTCCAATATCTCCGTCTAATTCGACAAAGGAAAGACCCAGGTCGTGGGCGGCTTTTTCAGCTTTGGTACGTTCCTCCGCACGGGGCAGATCTGCTTGACGATAGAGAGCCTCGTCATCAATGGTTAGCTTGGAGTCAGCGGCAATAACCCGCCCCTTACTGATCACCAGCGGATTGATTTCAACCAGTTCTGCATCCTTCCGGATAAAAAGTTCGTACAGGGAATTAATGACTTTGACCAATTCTTTACCATGAGGACTGTTCAAAGGGATACCCAGGCTTCTCACCACATCACTCGCCATGAAGTTTTGCATTCCCAGTTCCACATCAAGGTATTTTTTTATGATATGTTCATCCGCAACCTCTTCAATATCCATACCTCCATAGACTGAGGCCATAAGTACCGGTTGTTTAGCTGCTGAATCAATGGTAATTGCCAAATAAAGCTCCCTATCGATTTGAAGCTTTTCTTCCACAAGGAGAATCTCTACCGGAAGACCTTGGATTGTCATGCTCAATAGTTCCTGGGCTGCTTCTTTGGCGCCTTGCGGATTATTGGCAAACTTAATCCCACCGGCCTTTCCCCGTTTGCCTGAGAGAACCTGAGACTTAATGACCACAGGCCCACCTATTTCTTCCGCTGCTTGAGCTGCCTCATCCGGGGTAGCAGCCATTCTCCCTTTCGGCACCGGAAGTCCGAACCTGGCAAAAATCTCTTTGCCCATATATTCGAACAACTTCACTTTCCGATCACTCCTCTCTCAATTAACCCGCCAACCTCTTGCGGCAGCCTTAAGCATAAGGGTTATGTTTACGCTTTATGGGTTAACCGATATCCTGGCTGACCCTGATAAGACCCTCTCCATTTTGTCGTTGATCCCCTCTAAATCACAAATTAAGCTATTTTCCATTCTTGCTTTAACAAATCCATAGAACTTAACCATGTCGCCCGGACGAACCACGCGCTCAAAACGAACCTCAAGTTCACTGATCGTCCCCTCGGAGCCGATCCAATCCGAGAGCATAGCCGCCAGCTGCGCCATGGTCAGCATCCCATGAGCTATCACTCCCCCTAACCCCACTTGGCGTGCGTAATTATCATCCAAGTGAATGGGATTAAAATCCCCTGAAGCCTCCGCATACTGGCGTATTTGCACATGGGTTGGCACCCACTCCCGGACAGGAAGCCTATAATAGACCTCATAATCCAGTAAGCTCCTCATTCGGTTTCCCCCTTTGCCGGGGCAATCAGCGTGGTTCTGGTAGAAAAAACCAACTCACCCGTCTTATCATACCCCTTTGTCCCCAGAACAACAAACCTCATCTTACCAAGCTTACCCACACGATCATAAACATCGTCAATGCGCCGTTGATAGGTAAGGGTCTCGCCTATTCTGAGCTGACGATGGTAAGTAATCTTTTGTTCTCCGTGGATCATTCCGGGCAGAGGTAATTGAATTCCGGGAAAACCGGCCTGCTTTAATGTACACACCAGGGTCGGGGGCAGCTGATCGCTGAACGGAACCCCAATGGCCTCGGCAAACCTTCGCCCCAGCTCAGGCTGAATTTGCCATTGGACAGGCTCAGTCTCAAGGCCAATCAATTCTTTGCCAATCATATGTTTCCTCCTTTCCAATCATCGCGACCGATCAACTTGTATTCAGCTCTCACTATGGAATTCTGCAAATCACCGGCTCATGAGCTGACTTTCATCATCATTAAATAATATTGCAAAAACTATGCCAAAGCTTTTTAATTCCTGACAATGATTCCGTTTCTTGTTGGTCTGTATATTAACGTTAACGTCCTTGTAGTGCGTGACAACTTCCATTACTCATTCCGTCGCTGTGATTTCCCTCCTGGATTGTCCATTTTCTATCATAGTCGAATCTTTAATGTATAGATTACATACATCAATTTTTCAGCGATTGTTTACTTTTATTATATCGTGCCAAATGAGCCATCCTTTAATCAGCTTATTTTTCTGCCCAAGCTATTCCAGCAAACACAATAAAACCATAAGAGAATATCCTCCGCGGAGCCGGCAAAAACACTAAGAGGATGCATCTTTCATTAAAGACACACCCTCTTAGAGTTTTTAAATAGACTTATCAGTCTTCAATACCATATTTACGCAACTTATCATAAAAAGCCCGCCGGGAAATACCTAAGGCTTTCATAGCTTGAGTACGGTTATTGTTATATGTAGCTAAGGCAGATAATATTAATTCCTTTTCCATTCTGCCCACGATTTCCTTCACATCATAGGGTTTTTCCTCAACGCTCGCCCGTTCATCATTTGTCGGAATAATATGCGCGGGCAAATGACGCACTTCAATCGTTGTACCGCCGCAAACAATGCTTGCATGCTCCAACACGTTCTGTAATTCCCGTATGTTGCCGGGCCACTCATATTTTAGAAGAAACCGTTCCGCCTGTGAAGACAGATTTAGTTCATGACCTAATTCACGGGAAAATTTCTTAAGGAAGGTCTTGGAAAGTTCCAGAATGTCATCTTTCCGTTCACGAAGCGGAGTTAGAACGAGAGGCACTATATTCAGCCGGTAGTACAAATCATGACGGAAGGTACCCTTTTCTATCATGCTTTCCAAATCCCGGTTGGTTGCCGCAATCACCCGTATATTAACTTTAATCGTCTTTGTTCCGCCAACACGTTCAAATTCTTTTTCCTGCAATACACGCAATAATTTAGCCTGCATGGTTATACTCATATCCCCTATTTCGTCAAGAAAAATGGTACCGCCGTGTGCTATTTCGAACTTGCCAAGTTTGCCGCCTTTTTTAGCTCCGGTAAACGCTCCCTCTTCATAGCCAAAAAGTTCACTTTCGATCAAATCCTCGGGTATTGCGGCACAATTCACTTTAATCATGGGCTTATCTTTGCGCCGGCTGCAATTATGAACAGCCCTGGCCAGAACATCTTTGCCAACGCCGCTTTCCCCAAGAATTAACACCGTACTTTCAGTTCGGGCCACTTTGGCTGCCAGCACCAAGGTTTCCTTCAAACGACTGTTTTGCCCTACATATTCTTTAAAGGACATAGGGAGATGTTCCCATTGCTCAAGCTGTTCTTTCAAATAGTCCGCTACACCCTTAGTCTGCTGTAATTCACGATTAAGTTCTACTACTTCTGTAATATTTTTGAAGATCGAAACTGCCCCAATAATGTTCTTCCCATTATACAGGGGAAAAGAGCTGCCCACTACAGTAATATTCAGAGATTCCAAATAACCATTACCTCTGCTCGGTTTCCCTGTATGGAGCATTTTAATCGTCGGAGAATCAGGTTCAATTGCATCCAGCCTCCGACCCAGAACTTTGGCAACAGGTACCCCTAAAATTCTTGCATAAGCCTCGTTGGCATAGACGATAGTGGTATCTGAATCGATGACAAGTACAACATCATGGATATTATCCAGGATTTCAAATAAGAGTTCACGATTCCATTGCGGAATAATACTAGTTGTGACAGCATGGGCTCCGGCACTCATATTTATCCCCTCATTTTCCAGCATCTTATGAAAACATTATAAAGGGCACAGAGTTTTAAGTAAAGCCAAACACAAAATATTTTAAACATTCAAACTATTTATACCAAACCCTTCTTACTCAGTGGAGATCCCTTTTTCATGCTTCCCGCCGGATGAGAAACCCTTAGCCAAAACCCTCTGCCTCTTACTTGCGGTTACCTAAAATAAGTCTATGTTGCCCTATTGCAATTAAGACCCACAAAAGACATGCAGAAGAGTCCCTAGGCCCGCAAGCAGGGCAGCTTCGTCCACAGAAGCGAACCCATTTGCATGGAGAGGCGGTAAAAGCCCACAAGACGGTGCGGAGAAACGTAGCCACAGGTTCACATCAGGTACTACCCTGAGGTTTGGCGGAGTCCCGCACCGGCGAGTGGGCCAGCCTCGGAGTGCTGCGGTGAGCGGATGTGGACGAAGCCGCCCGACCCAAAGGATCTATTTTCATCCTCTGCTGGTGCTGCGCAGCGGCATGGGCGACTCTTCTGAAAAAATTTCATTTTGACTTGCTTAAGCGTGGCAAATCCCAGAATTCCTTCTTTAGAGGTACTTCATAAGTGATCTTCATATATTGCTCTTTGTCATAAGTTTGGCCTCTTAAGAGATCAACAAGAAAACGCTCTCCACTTTTTTTGTCTTCAATAACAACCATACGACTAGGATTGCTTTGTGGTCTTTCCAACACTAAAATCTCCTTACCTGTGTAAATTTGAGAGAATACCAATGACTTTAATACAATTCGCTGAAAACAAGCCGATTCCTTCCGCTTCTAAATATATCATGGCCATTCGTGAGATAATATATAATCATAAACCACATGGAAAGCAGGAACAGGTATGGACGTTTCATGGATTCCGCTATTGCCTTTTTTGGTAGTCATTCCTATAGCCATTCTGTCTAAACAGGTTCAGCCAGGATTATTTGCAGGTTTACTCTTAGGCAGCTACCTCCTCCAGCCCGATCTCTTGGGCGGAATTAAAACTCTGATCTCTTACCTTATCAACAACCTGGTTAAACCCAATAATCTTCGTATAATCATCTTTCTCTATGTTTTTGCAGGACTTATTAATCTAACCAAGATAACCGGAGGAATCAAAGGATTTGTTGACCTAGTGGGGCGTAAAGTAAAAACTAAACGCTCCGCTATGCTGCTTATCTGGCTTTCAACCATTGGAACCTTTAATAATCCCAACTTTCGAATTGTAACCGTGGCTCCGATCATGAAACTTTTAAAAAAACGCTTGCCGATTTCTACTCAGAAAATTGGGTTCATGATTGAAGTCACTTCAAATCCAGTTGTTGCACTTGTACCTATAGCAACTGCTTTTGTGGGCTATATGGTGTCTTTGATAGGGACGGCACTGCGGCAAGTTGGCATTAATGAATCCCCCTATAGTGTTTACATTCAGAGCATACCCTTTAATTTTTTCTCCCTTGTCATCATCGGAATAGGAATTTACTATAGCTTCTTTAAAGAAATGAGTGCAGGGATGAGCATCGATTTATCCGAGAACTCTGATGCCCAAAAAGAAGAAGAAGAGTTGCAAAAATGTCTGCAGGCCTTTGAAAAGGAGGTTCCAAGTAAACCCCTCAACCTTCTCTTACCCCTCAGTATGGTCTTAATAATGACCGTCTTCTTAAGTTGGTGGGATGGTCATACTCAAGCAGCCAACTTTTTTGATGCTTTTGTACAAGCTGATACCTTGGCAGCCATGCTTGAGGCTTTATTTATTACCTTGATTTTGGCCTTAGCTTTTTTCTTTATGCAAGGCTACAAGATCTCCAAATTAGTCAATCATTTCATCGACGGAGGAAATGAGTTAGTCTCGGTTATAGTTATGCTCACTTTAGTTTGGGCTTTATCGGCAGTCTCGGAAGATCTGGGTTTCTCAAGCTATATCGCCTCAAATTTGGCTGGTTTTATCCCGCCGGCCTTTATCGCACCTGTTGTTTTTATCTTAGGAAGCTTACTGGCTTACTTTATTGGTTCGTCATGGGGAACTTGGGGAATGTTAATGCCCTTAGCAGTTACCCTGGCCCATCAAACAGGATCTGACATTATTCTTGTCATCGGAGCGGTATTTGCCAGCGGCACCTTTGGAGCTTTCGCCTCCCCTTTAAGTGATAATTCAATAACCCTCTGTGCGATCCTTGACCTGCCAGTGATGGAGTATGCCCGGTCTAAGTTAATGCCCTCATTAATTGCCGCCGGAATTACCACTATTTTATTTGGAGTTGCATCATTCTTTATTTGAGGGGGGACTCTTCTGAAGCCCATACAATCCAGGAAATCAGCCAATTAAGATCCGCTCTTCCGGATATTTAAAATCGGCTGCTGACTTCTCTGCTCTCTGGGAAAGAAAGAATCCTAAGGTCAAAAGCCCGACTCTCCCCATAAACATAGAGACAATAATGACTACTTTGCCGGCTGCCGACAATTCCGGTGTGATTCCTAAAGAAAGGCCCACGGTTGCTAAAGCAGAGATTACTTCAAACAGCAAGACAAACACATCAGCACTTTCAGTTATTGTAAGAATTGACGTCATACTGAAGGTCATAAAAATTGCCAAAGCCGTAATTGCCCAAGCCTTCTGAATGTCAGCCTTAGGAAGGGTCCGCTCTCCTAAGACAACATGGGGATGACTTTGAAAGGTATTCAAGACTGATAAAACTATGGCCAGGAACGTCGTAGTTTTAATTCCCCCTCCCGTTGATGCAGGAGAAGCCCCGATGAACATTAGCACCATCATGGTCAGCAGCGTCGTATCCCTCATGCTGGCAATATCAACCGTATTAAATCCGCAAGTCCGGGTCACGGACTGAAAAAATGCAGCCATGACTTTTGTTCCCGCAGGAAGGCCCCCTAAGGTGAGGGGATTGGTCATTTCCAACAAAAAAATAACTCCGGCGCCAATAACAATAAGGAATCCTGAAACTTTCATGACTGTCTTGGAATGCAGGGTTAATTTCTTTTTGGGATAAGTATAAAGATTGGCTAAAACCGTAAAACCCAATCCTCCTAAAATTATCATCAGCATTATCACACTATTAGTCACAGGGTCCTCCACTTGAGACATCAGATTAGAGGATTGGCCAAAAATGGCAAAACCTGCGTTATTAAAGGCTGAGACGGCATGAAAAACTCCATAATACAGAGCATTGCCCCAGCCTAAATCACCCGCCCAACGCAGGGTTAAAATCAAGCATCCCACAGCCTCAATGATGAAAGAGAATGAGATAACAGACTTAGCCAAACGTACTACACCTTCCGTTGACACTTGATTCAAAGCTTCTTTTAATAATAAACGCTCCCTGAGGGTGATTCTCCTCCCCAACATAATCGCAAACATTGCCGCAAAAGTCATAAAACCAATTCCGCCTACCTGAATTAAGAAGAGAATGACTAATTGTCCGAAAATCGTAAACGTTGCCGCAGTATCTACAACCACTAATCCCGTAACAGAAAGTGCCGAGGTTGCCGTAAAAACTGCATCTAATAAAGGCAAGCCCCCGCCATCCTTTGTTGAAATGCTTAAAGTAAGGAGCGTACTCCCTAATATTGCAAACAAGATAAACCCCATCACTAAAATTCGAGAGGGAGTCATTAATCTTCCAAATCTGTTCAATACCTTTTCCTCCAAGGTCGTAACTGTTGCTTTATTCTATGGTTAGTCAGGTAAACGTAAAAGCGCTTTTTTATTACAAACAATCACCAAAATATCCTTTTCTTCAATGACATCATTGGCACCCGGTGCAATAAGAATCTGATCCATACCTCGTTTGATGGCTACCACATTAATTTTATAAATTGCGCCTAACCTTAAAGTCCCTATGGATTGATTAACAAACTTGGCCGGAGCAATTACTTCAAAAATACTGTAATCTAAGGACAGATCTATGAAATCCATAATATTGGTTCTAATTAAGTTGTTAGCCAGGCGGATCCCCATATCTTTTTCCGGATAGACGATTTTATCGGCTCCGATTTTCTCCAATACTTTCCCATGCTGAGCCGTTTGGGCTTTGGCAACAACATAAGGTATTCCCATTTCTTTGAGCATAAGAGTGATAAGTATATTCGCTTCCAGATCATCCCCCATGGCGACAACAGCTACATCCAAATTCCGAACTCCTAAAGCTCGAAGAGTCTCCTCCTCGCGGGCATCGGCCTGTACCGCTTGGGTAACATCATTCATTATGTCATGAACGGCATGTTCATTTTTATCTAAGGCAAGAACCTCGTGCCCTAAGGCAGTGAGTGTTTTAGCCACACTAGTCCCGAATCTTCCCAGCCCAATCACCGCAAATTGTTTGCGCATTCATTTATCCCCCCAGGAAAATAATTTGTCAGATCTAAAATCCTTCTTAATTTGTCCAAAAGAACCTTATCTATTTATCCTGCCAGACAATATGCATGATAAAAAAACCAAACTATGGTTATACTCTATATCATCGATGTGCATTATCAAGAAGTTACTCTATGTTCCTCTCCTGAAATGATATCGATATCCACTACGAGCTAAAGAGGTGTTTTTATGTTTAGTGACAAGATTCTAACTTGTCGGGATTGCGGTCAGGAATTTGTTTTTTCAGCGTCGGAACAGGAGTTTTATGCTGATAAAGGGTTTACAAACGAGCCTGGAAGATGCCCTCAATGTCGTGCTGCTAAAAAGGCACAGACCAGGTCTTCCGGCGGATATAACAATAACCGTCAGGAACGCGAAATGTTTCCTGCCGTCTGTGCTTCCTGCGGAAAAGAAACAACAGTACCATTTCGGCCCTCAGGTGAGAAGCCGGTCTATTGCAGAGAATGCTTCCAATCGACTCCACGCAACAATTGGTAGAAAAGAAAACCTCCACAGTTAAAACACCTGTGGAGGTTTTCCTTTCCCAATCCTCACTAATATTCAAGTCTTTTAAAAAATAAAAACCTCCCCGGTTTAAGACCTTGAAGGCTGTATCGTTCAAAAAATCCTTGATTCTTATTATAGTCTTATTGATTTTATAGCCTTATTGATTCAAAAAACTAAGATAATCCCCATAACCCTCTTTCGTCAGTTCTTCTTTAGGAATAAAACGCAGAGCAGCCGAATTGATACAGTATCGCAATCCGGTAGGCAAGGGACCATCATTAAAGACATGTCCAAGATGTGCCTCGGATTTAGTACTCACAACTTCTGTCCGCCACATTGAATGACTAAAATCCGTCTTTTCTTTAACCACTCCCAGCTGGATAGGTTTAGAAAAGCTGGGCCACCCACACCCCGAATCAAATTTATCTCGGGAACTAAAAAGGGGCTCACCAGTTATCACATCCACATAAATCCCCTCTCTATCATTATCCCAGTATTCATTCTGAAAAGGGGGTTCGGTAGCTTGATTTTGAGTAACATCGAACTGTATCGCTGTTAGTTTAGATTTCAATAGTTCTTTTTCCTTATCCGCACTCCAATGTTCATTAATAAAAGTATCCCGTCCTGACCCTTGGCGATATGCACCATATCTTAAAGGAAATTTCTTATAATAGCCTTGGTGATAATCCTCTGCAGGATAAAACGCTGTAGCCGGTAAAATTTCTGTAACGATAGGATCCTTGAATCTTCGGCTTTTTTCAAGGGCCTCTTTTGACCTTTCGGCTAAGCTCTTTTGCTCCTGATTATGATAAAAAACTGCTGTTCTATAGGGTTGACCTAAATCAACAAATTGCCCTCCAGGATTAGTAGGATCAATCTGTCTCCAAAAAACCTCCAGCAATTGGGTGTAGGATACGGCATGGGGGTCGAAAGAAACCTGCACGGCTTCATAATGTCCTGTCTTTTTAGTGCAAACATCCTCATACGTCGGATTCTCCTGAGTCCCCCCAGTATAACCTGATAAAACTTTAAGAATACCAGGCAATTCCTCAAATGGTTTTACCATACACCAAAAACAGCCTCCGGCAAAGGTAGCAAGTTGGTATTCGATATTATCCATGATTCTTCCTCACATTCTATTCGTAATCATTTAATCACTAGTACTCATTTCCGTCCTATTGAGATAAAAGCACCAATTCCTTAGAACTTATTATATTATCTATACTATTGTTTGATATAATTCAATAAACATACTCATTTATTTTAAATAAGTTGCTCAGAAAGTACTCAAGTTCTACAACAAGCAGCACAAATCATATAGAATCGTTAAACTATAAAGCCCTTCGTCATTTGGTGAACGAGGGCTTCTCTATTAGTTTTTATTGCCAACACTATTTTACTCTGCGTAGTTTTGTCTGATTCTTTGCTTTTGCTAAAGGATAGATTTTTGATACTTTTGAATTTGGTTTCTGCTGCTTCTTCTTTGCTTTGAGACGATGTCTTCCCGACCAATAAGCCAACAATAGTATAATTCCGACAGCAATCCCTAACGTCAAAAAGTCCATAATGCACCACCCCTTCTAACCGATCCAATTAGCCATTCGTTCCGTTCCCCTGTCCGCTTGTTCCCATCTCTAACCTTTATCGCTCAAATTATCCTCTTAATAATTTATATTAGCAAAGTTTTTAAATAGTATAAAGAAAACTTGGCTGGCACCAAGCCGCAGGCGCGGCGGCAGCCTTAGTTGCCCTTATGCTTAGAAAGTATAATAACGTAAGTTTTATACTTTCTGACAGTATGAAAAGAACCCTCAGGATTTAATGTCCCATGGGTTCTTATTTTGTTATTGTTCGAACTGAATCGCAGCCCCCACTGTTCCAGGGCCCGTGTGCACTCCAATAACCGGCCCAACTTGTGTAAAGACAGTCGTCGGCAGTTGAAAAGCATACTCTAACGCTTCCTTCAGATATATGCCGGCTTTTTGAGCAGCACCATGAGCCACTACCAAACGGACCGGTTTTCTTCCTTTTGTTAAATCATGATAAGCCTGGACAACACTATCTAAAGCCTTCTTCTGACTGTGTGCTTTTCCATAGGTATGGTATACACCGTCATCCCCGACCCTGATAATTGGTTTGATATTCAAAAGTGACCCCATGAAACCTTGAACCCTTCCGATGCGCCCTCCTTTCTGCAGGAATTCTAGCGTATTTAAGGTAAATAGGGTTTCTACGTTCTTTCTGACCTTCTTAAGATTTTCAAGAATCCAGGCCGCATCCTGACCTTCTTTAATATTCTTAGCCACCTCCAAAACCATTAACCCTGAACCTAGACTAATGGTTTTGGAATCTACGAGGTGGATTTTTTCTTTAAATTTTTCTTTTGCCAGATATGCCGCATTGAACGTACCGCTCAGGGCCGATGATATATGAACGGAGATAACTTCTTGATATTCCTCCAGTAACCTGCTGTATAAACGGCTGAACTCCTCCGGAGTAGGCTGGGATGTTTTCGGGAGGATCTTCCCTTCCATTAAACGCCGATAGAAGTCTTCACTTGTTAGCTCTCCGTCAGTATACTCCTGCTCTCCAAACCTTACTTTGAGGGGAATTACATGAATATTACAATCCTTTTTTACGTCCTCCGTCAGGTCAGCCGTACTATCTGTTACCAGGGCAATCCTTTTCATTTTGAACCCTCCGTTTGATACTATTTCCTATCTATTTTCAAGGATTCGTTAAAATACGCTAAATTCCTCCACTCTTAGAAAAGAAATTTTAAAAATAAAAACAAAGCTGGAAGGTGGTTTCCAACTTTGTTCTGCACGCCTGATCAGTTACACAAATCTCGACCTCAGATTTTGGGATATTTCCCGTAACAGTGCAAAGGAATGGTCGATGCTTGCAGTCCCATCACTATTAATGAGACAGCAGCGGGATGGGGCTAACCAGGAACGATCAAAGATTAAACCATCGTCCAGTCCGTATTGATTTAGAAACTTCCATAGATCAAGCAGACGATTAGTTAGAGATTCGGTGGTCTCCATACTTAATTCGCTGGTCAAGGTAGGAATAATTCCCCATGAAATTATTTTTCCGCGATCCAAAAATTCTTTTACCTCATCAACATAGCGCACAAAAATGTGTCCCCAGCTAAAAGCATCGACTGAAAGAATATCAATGTCGGCTTTTAACAGAAAAGACCAGTCAGGGTTGCCGCATAGATGAACTCCCTTCGGTCCAGGCAGTTTAGATAAGAAAGCTCTGTATTCCATTTGAGCTACTTCCGAAGTATAAGCGCTAAGTGAGTTAAAAATCATTTCTAATCCCGGTTCATCCAACCAAACAAAGGGGTTAGGGTGAACTTGTTTTAATTGATTATATTGCCAGGTTATCTTATGAGCAAGAAAATCATAAAGTATTTCTCGAACAAAATCATTATAAATCATTGGTTTTCGTTCTTCATCACAGATTTTAAGTCCAAAACTAATCGGACCAACAGTCTGTCCGTGAACCATCTTATAGGAAGATAAATCTTGCGCCAAAAATCCATTAAAAGCCGCTGATGATTCTTCAGATAAAGCAAAGTAATCGGGGTCACCGCTGGCCTCCAGATATTCATCAAGTTCCTGTGTAAAGCGTTCATGAGAAAAATGGAGCCTTTGGTTTTCTTCATCAACAATAACCCCCGGAAGATGCTCGGCGAATTGAGCATACATATCTTCTCTAAATCGAAAACGCGGTAATTGAGGCCAAAAGGGAATATCCAAACTGAGAGCCAATTTCTGAGCCTCCGGCAAATTTGTATGAGGTAAAATACCCATGGCGGTTGTTAAAGCTTGACCTGAAAGCATTATACAACCTCCTTCCTTCTTAGTCAGAATAGTTTTTCTATTTCCTTTCTCAAATTATATCAAGACCCAGGCTGTCTAATCGTGACTAGAATCACGAAAGAGAAATAAATATAAGGGCTTGGTCCCTTTCCAGGAGGATAATTGCCTGTGTGTAGCTCAAATTCGGAATCGATTCCGAATTTGAACAACCTTACCCATGGCCTATGTGTCCAAGCCCTCACTTGTGACAAAAATAAGGACAAGCCCGTCAGCGCATAGGCACTTTGCGGCTTTGCCCTTATTTTGTCATCAATGCCCCCGGACAAGAGTAACCCCTGCCGGACAAGGTGCATAAGATAATACCACATACCATGGTTTGGCCGGTCAAAATCCAGCATAAAGGTGAGGAGGGATTGGCATGGCAAATACCCAGCAGAAGACCCTGCGGCTGATCTTTGCCACAACGCTGGGCAGCACATATACACTTACGCTCCGGCACCACGGACGGACCTGATTCAACAACTACCGATTTATATGATCCGCCCCTGCATTAATGCCCGCCAGACGGGAAATGCATGTCTGCCGATGGCAGTTGTCATTGCGGCCCAAGGGCCGCTCTTATAGGATAAAAAACTGGCCCGCCTCTGACCATGGTAATTCAAATTCGGAATCGATTCCGAATTTGAACCCGAAACAAGACCATATCTTCTTGAATCGTAGAGCTTACATCACAAGACAGCAAATGGCTAAAAGCTCAGAAACTATAGGGTTTCATCAATTAGCCAAGTTATAAAATGATCAACTAGTTCCAGCTTTTTCTTATCGCACAGCTTGACTTTTTGACTAATTTGAGAATGTAGGCTGTCATTCGTGTCTCTGACAATACCTAGCAGGAAGTAATCCGGTGTAATGTCCAGGACATTACAAATTTTAAGCAATGTTTCGATGCTCGGAATAGAGTGGTTGTTTTCTATGTTGGAAATGTGGTTGTTGCTAAGTCCCGTGGCTTCCGCGACGTCATCCTGGGTCAGGTTCAATACCTTGCGACGTTTAGCAATCCGTTCTCCTAGTTCTTTGTAACTTATCTCCATATCTTATCACCCTCTTTAACTTTATCAAGTATGAATAGTATTCTTAACAAAGCAAGAAGGTATTTATACACTTGTATTTGTATTTTTATGGATATATAATGGGTAAAATACCTTTTTAATTGTATTAAAATAGGCTTTGGAGGAGGATATTTTGTTTACGATCGGGATTTGCGATGACAGGCCGTTGTGTCGCAAGCTATTGGAGGCCTTCATTCATTTATATGAAAATGAAAAAGGGGTTTTATTTGATATTCACCAGTTTGGCAGCGGTGAAGAGCTTCTCGAAGAACTTAAAAAGCATGTCATGGTTTTTGACCTTCTGTTTCTTGATAACAGCATGAAAAAGCTGACCGGCCTCGAAACCGCCAAACAAATACGGCAATCCGATTCCATGTCAGCATGCAACATAGTGTTTGTGACATCTGAAGATAATCACGAGCAATTCAGGCAGGTCCAACCTCTACAAGTAATATACAAACCCGGTACCCTGGAGTGCATTGGCGCTATATTGGACAAGGTTCTCGTTGAAAAAACGTAATATTACTCGGCGAAACTTGTCGTTCCGCGAAGTGTTTAATAAGGTGATCTCATTGTGTGACTGTGATCGCCTATATTTCTCATTACGCATACAACTATTCCATTAGAGTCTTTCTCGAATCGAAAAGTAAAGCGAATACTCATATTCAAACTAGCTGACCACACCTTGTCAGTTCCGCCCAACTCGTGAATGCGAAATGATGGATGCCGCCAATCATCCATGAATTGGTGTAATTTATCATTAAAAAGGCTTTGAATATTCCTGGGCAGTTTATCATAAGAGCGAATGAAGCGTCGTGTGAAACTAATCTTCATCGCGCTTGCCATCCTCAAGATATTTGATCGCGTCTAAGGGGTTATCAAATGAGGTGTACCGTCCCTCTTTGATATCCTCATCAGCTTCATGTTCGGCAACTTGCCATTCCTCTGTCCAATACCATTGTTGGTCTTTAGGTATGAGCGCCTTTGGTTCAAGAATGATTTTCCCATCTTCGATGCTCATTTCAAATATCTCGCCCTCGTCCTCTAATCGGAGTGCCTGTCGAACCTCTTTTGGTATTGTAAGAGCTGCTTTTTTCTTCATTTGCACTATTCCGAATGATTTTTTACTTCGAGCAACGTTTAACACAAAAATTCCCTCTTTCTGAAAATCGGAATTTCCTACAATTATACTTTAATCGGTTTAATCATATTTTGCAAGTACTCAGCATAACGGATCGGACACGTTTCTGGGTAATTGTCAAAAACGAAGCCTGAAAGCTATTCAGACTTCGTTTTTCGTCCTAAGATCCTAAGTTAGATCCTAATCACAATATCCCTTATTACGTAGTTTTTCTAAATGTTCTTTTAAAATAGCTTCCAGATTAATGCCGTATTGCTCTTCTAGGACAAACATCATTGTGACTGCGGTCTGAGCTACATCGACCAGTTCCCGGGCAACCATCTGCATGGCATCCTCTTCTTCCAACCGTTGTCGTTCTCCGCTTAACCCCCTCAGTTTACCGATTGCTTGCGCCAACTCTCCTGATTCCTCCATAATTTTTAAGGCGGTGCTTTCCAGAGAAGGACTTAAGCGATTTAAACGGGGAAGTGTCACAGTCTTGGAAACTAGTTGCCCTTCCCTTGATAATTCATTATACCCAGTCACTTTAAAATGCCTCCTGATCTAAAAATAATATCTGATCGTTAAGCTATTATATACTTGTTCCAAAAACCCATCAAGGGGACAGGGGGACGGTTCTCCTGTCTATCGTCATCATGGGCATTTTGCAGAATCGATAAAAAGGCCTGGGGGTTAGCGGAAATGTTTAATTTGACAGGAAGCCACTTTCCTCTACATGAAATCGCACGATTTACACTTGTATCATTGTGCTATTTTGGTATAATGAAATCATCTAATAGTCTGGACAAGGGGTGGTTTGAATGCTTATTACTGCGACTGAATTTAAAACAAACATTGGAAAATATTTAACACTCGTTAATGATGAGGAAATTATCATCACGAAGAATGGAAAGGGTATTGCAAAACTCACTCCTTTAAAAGAAGATAAGGTGGAGCTTATGAAGTCATTTTTTGGTTCTCTCTCTAATGATATTTCTGTCGAACAGTCGAGAGAGGAAAGGTTAAAGAAATATGAACGTACTGATTGATACAAATGTTATTCTTGATGCGGGGCTAAACCGTATACCTTTCAACGCTTCCGCAGAAAAGATTTTACTTCTTGTTGCAGGCGAAAAGTTGAATGCATCAATTACTACAAGCTCCGTAACTGATATCTACTATTTTCTTAAAAGAGATTATCATGATAGTAATCGAGCAAAAGAAATGCTTATTAATTTTTTTAACATATTTGAAGTTATTGACGTTACAAAAAGTGATTGTGAAAAGGCACTCGGTCTACCAATGGATGATTATGAAGATGCCTTATTAGCAACTTGTGCCAAACGCAGGAGAATTGAGTTAATCATTACTCGCAATCTGAAAGACTTTGCTGAGTCACCAGTTAAAGCAATTTCCCCTGATGACTTCCTTACTAATTACTTTTAACTCGGACTTCCGGTCGCGACTGAGCATAAGTTTTGTCATTTAGAGAAGACAGGAGAACCGTCCCCCTGTCTTTTCTGTCTTTTAAGTGATTAACTACGTAACGGCATGGATGTCCGACTTAGTATAAAAGCTCCCCTACCTGGCAGGGGAGCCAAAACTTTAACTTTAGTTATTACCTTATTGCTTATTTCTGCATCCCTAAGAAGACCTTTTCCGGTGTGATCGGCAAATGATGCTCTCTGACTCCGACGGCATTATAAATCGCGTGAGAAATGGCAGGCGGCGGGGTATTCGCCACGACTTCCCCTATTGATTTCGCTCCAAAGGGACCTGTAGGTTCAAAGCTCTCTTCAAACTCTATACGAACTTTCCCCACATCCTTGCGAGTAGGGATTTTGTATTGCATAAAGCTGTTCGTTGCCATCCTGCCTATTTCATCATATCTTACCTGCTCATAGAGAGCCATGCCAATTCCTTGGGCGATGCCTCCTTCGGCTTGTATACGGGCAAGATTAGGGTTAATTACCGTACCACAGTCGATAACTGCCACATAGTTAATTAAGTCTACTTTCCCTGTCTCCCGGTCAACTTCCACCTCAGCAAAGCCTGCGACATATGGCGGAGGGGATACTTCACACCCTTGGGTGGCATAGCCCACCAACTGAAGATTTCCCGTGCCCAGGACCGTAAGTTCCGCCAGCTTAGCCAGGCTGATCTCCCGGTCCCCGCTTAAGGTGCGGACCACGGAGCCATCGTATTCAACGTCTTGCAAGGAAACCTCCAAAAATGCTGCACCTTGCTCAAGCAGTTTCCCTTTTAGCTCCTCTGCTGCCTTTACGACTGCACCTCCTGCTACATAGGTCGTACTTGAAGCGTAAGAACCCGGGTCATAGGGGGAAGTATCCGTATCGCCCGCATTAACAATCATCTTCTCCATCGGGATCTCTAAAATCTCTGCGGCCATTTGGCTGAGAATAGTGTCACATCCCGTTCCCATATCGGTTGCCCCGGTAAGAAGGGTAAAGTTTCCATCATCATTTAAGCGGATTTCAGCAGAGGCAGTCCCAATAGCAGCAATCCCCGAGCCCTGCATTGTAATCGCCATACCAACCGCTCTCACTTTATTGTTACCGGCATCCCGGCTTGGAAATTTCTCTTCCCAGCCAATTAACTCTTTACCCTTAGCAATACACCGGTCTAAAGACGAACTGCCAAGCATAACTCCCTGACCTGTGAGAAAGGTTTCTCCGACTTTACTAATATTTTTCAAACGAATTTCCGTAGGGTCCATCTTTAATTGTTCTGCTAATTTATTTACCGTTGATTCTAAAGCGAACGTACCTTGAGTCGCTCCGTATCCTCTAAAAGCTCCGGCAGGCATTTTATTGGTGTACACAGCTTTTCCATCAAACCGTACTGCTCTGGTTTTATTATAAAGCGGGAGAGTGTAATGACCTACACAGCTTAAAACGGTTGGGGCATGCTCTCCATAGGCTCCGGTATCCGATAAAACCTCCATATCAAGCGCTCTGATAAAGCCCTCATGGTCAGCACCCAATTTAACCTTTAATCTCATGGCATGACGACTTGTGGTACAGCTGAAGGTTTCTTTCCGATCGTAAATGATCATCGCCGGTTTGCCTGTTTTTAAGGTTACAATGCCCGCAAAGACGTCTCCAGCCCCAGTTTGCTTACCCCCAAATCCGCCGCCGATTCTAGGCTTGATTACCCTAATATTTGTGGCGGGGATTCGCAGCGCTCGTGCTAATTGTCTGCGAATATGGAAAGGAACTTGTGTGGAGCTGAGTACGACCAGCCTTCCCATATGATCCAGATAAGTAAAGGACCGATAGGTTTCCATCATAGTATGGGCTTGAGCCTGCGGATAATAGACATCTTCCACCACCACGGCGCAACGCTGGAATTCTTCTTCCACATCTCCTGCTTCTTCATGATAGGAGGCCGTAATATTCTGGTCCTTCTGCAGGCCAATATCGAAGTTAAAGCTCAAGTCTTCTTCCGGATGAACGACCGAGGAATGCCCTACGGCCTGCTCAAAATCCAAGACAGGCTCCCTTACTTCATACTCAACTTTAATCTTTTTCATCGCCAGAAGCGCTGTTTTTTCATCCGCCGCTGCTATGATAGCCACTTCATCCCCTACATAACGAACGATTTGATCGAGTATGAGACGATCATAGGGTGAAGGTTCGGGATAGGATTGACCAGCTAAGGTGAATCGTTGGTTGGGAACATCCTTATAGGTAAGGATGCATTCTACCCCCTCTAAGCTCTCTGCTTTAGAAATATCGATAGACGTAATTTTAGCATAAGCGTGCGGGCTCCTTAAAATCTTTACCACTAAGGCATTAGCCATGGCTAAATCCTCAGTATAGACAGGTTTGCCCATAGCAATTGCCATTCCATCAATTTTTCGTATGCTTTGACCGACACGTTTCATCCTATGCCACCCCCAGATAGGTCTTTATCGCCCTGAGCTGTCCCATATACCCGGTGCAGCGGCATAAATTACCCGTTAAATAGTGAATGATCTCTTCCTCGGTAGGGTTAACCAACTCATTTTTCATAGCTAAAACACTCATGATAAAACCCGGGCTGCAAAAACCGCATTGTTCTGCCCCTTCCGCACTGAGAATGCGGGCAAATTCCTCGGCCTCTTTAGGAAGTCCTTCGATAGTTGTGATTTTTTTGCCATGGGCCCGCACAGAAAGAATGGAACATGAAAGCACCGGCTTGTTATCAATCCAGACTGTACAGAGTCCGCAACAGCTTGTATCACAAGCCTTTTTAACACTCAAGAGCCCATGAGATCTTAGGGTATCCGCTAAAAACTCATCACTCCCAACATCCCGTTTAACTGCTTTATTATTAATCGTTAATTCGATTTGCATGCTGCTACCTCCATTATTCCACGTTTAACAAGCACTTGGCAAAGGGCTTTACGATAGGCAGCAGTTCCCCGGGTATTCGTTCCAAAGGTTAATTCTTCCGATGCTCTTTGGGCTGCTTTTTCTATCATTTCGAACGTCAGTTTTTCCTGATCCAGCATAGCAGAAGCACTTACTGCAACAGCGGCTTTACTCGGCCTGGCGCCCACTGCAATTGTCCAGCGGTTATCAAGCTTGGAGACTGCCGCATTTAAGGTCGCATAATCACTGGCAGAATTTCTAAAACTCAGGTAAGTTGCCTGACGAATGGTTTTCCTGATCCATAATCGAACAAGAAGGTCCTTTTCTATTGGCTTGGCAAGAAAGTCTGCCAAAGGCATTCTTCCGCCCTTAAATAACTCAACTTCCGTATCCAAGCATAACAGAGCCGTGATCAAGTCGGAAAAACCATACTTGGAATAAACTGAAGCTCCCACAGTGACACCGTTTCTAAACTGTACGCCAATAATGTCACGAACGGATTTAGGAAGCACCCCATTAAAATTTTCCTTTAAGAGGGGATGAACTTCCAGTTCCCTCAAACTTGTCATAGCTCCGATCTTAATAAAACCATCCTGTTCCAGGATATAACTTAAATTAAGTTGCGAAAGATCGATTCCTTTATTAATTCGCTTTTTACCCATCTTCAGAAACCCACAGCCTCCAAGAATGGTATTATTTCGTTTATCCATCAAGATCTGATAAGCTTCTGCTAAGGTTTCCGGTTGAACTAAATCCGATATGGTAAACACGCGACCCCTCCTCATATGGCTCTAAGTCATTTTGCAGCAAAAATAAACCCAAGCGAACAGGTTTCAGCTCAAATTGGTGAGAGAAATCTGCCGCTTGGGATCTGGCCCAGCGGTATAATCCAAGGACCTTTAAAGAAAAGTCATTGGATCTGTACGAGTGGGACATAAGCCCTTCGTACATCTTTCGCTCATAGTCGGACAATTTACGGCAGTCCGGTAGAAACTTGCAGACCATATCTCTGCGACTATATGAACACTATTTATTTGTCAATCTGAGCTTATTCTACAAGAAATTATCAACGAGGTCAATAGATTTTCCGAACATTAATCGAGATATACCTCAGATCGTTCGTTCTTTCACTGGTCAAATTCGTCTGCGCCGACGAATTTGACCTGCCAACCTCATCCCTGAAAGCAAACAGTTTATCTCTATGTTCTTCAAAGAGCTGCATCAGCCTTCCAAAATTGGGAGCCGGTGAAAACTCCAGCCAAAATCAAGTCTGAAGCAGCCCCAGCCAGCTGGTTCGGACAAAAACAAGGCTGCAAGTTAATTCCTGCAGCCTTGTTTCCCAAACAAGAAGTCCTTATGCTCAGCGCTTTACTAAAGCAGTTTTAGTCCCTTTAAGCCGAATGATAAATCCCTTTAAACTCATCGACTGCTGCGTCGATATTGGCCTCATATCCCATCTCCTGAAGAGTCTCCCCAACAATCTGAAGTGCTTTAACAAACATCTCTTCCGTGGCATTTCCCATATGCCCAATCCGGAATGCCTTCCCGGCTAAAGCAGCTAAAGCTCCGGCTACGATCACACCTTTGGCAGCTAATTTCGAACGGAACTCCGCATCATTTAAACCCTCCGGATAGAGTATACAGCTCAAAGTCGGAGCCGCAACTTCTTCCGCAGCCAGAGGCTTCATGCCATAAACTTTCAGAGCGCCTCTCACAGCTCGTCCCAGAACCGAATGACGACGGTAACGGGTCTCCAGCCCTTCTGCCATAACCAATTCCATACCCTTATTAAAGGCAACAATCATGTTGACCGGAGGGGTAGCAAAGTATTTTACAGGTTCATTCATGACTGGAAGCCAATTCTTAATATCTGTATAGTATCCCATAACCGAAGGCATCGCTTCACGGGCAGCCAATGCTTTCGGTCCAAAAGCTACAATTCCCAGTCCCGGCGGAACCCCAATTGCTTTTTGGGAACCTGTTAACACGACATCTATCTTATAATCCGGGTTTCCGTAAGTTTTTTGCATATCCTCTTCCATAGCAGCGGAAGCACAAACTCCATCAAGAATAAAGAGTGCTCCTGCTTTTTTGACCACTGGAACCAATTCTTCAACATTAGCCATCACACCGGTTGATGTATCGACATGAGTCACGGTTACCGCCTTGAAGCCACCCTCAGCCAATTTTTCCGCCACTAATTCCTTGCTGATCTGCTGGCCCCACTCAGCTTGAAGAGTCTCAACCTGAATACCGAATACTTTAGCCAGGGGAATAAAGCGGTCACCGAAATAGCCGTGGCTGACGACCAGCAACTTTTCTCCTGGAGCAACCGTATTAATAATAGCCATTTCCATCGCCAAGGTACCCGAACCTGCGATAACGAAAACCTCTCCGTCCGTGTTAAACAATTTCTTAGTTAACTCCAAGCCGTTCTTGAAAATCCCGGCAAACCGCGGATCAGTGTGACCCATCGTCTCACTGGCTAAAGCTTCATATATTTCATCCACCACTGGGGTAGGGCCTGGCACCAATAACATTTCTTTATTAGGCATTATGTCTTCCTCCTTAATTTAAACCATTAATATTATTGCGGTGATAAGTAACTTAGGATTATAAGTTCGCAAGCTAATTAAAAACAACGATCCCACTCATGTCACATTTATTAAGATAGTTGTATAATTTTGGTTGGTGCTTTTACCTCCCCTCATATTCTTCTCTCAAAGTTATCATCTAATCCAAGTAGCGATAAGAATATCATAAACTAGAAACATTGCTTAGCTCCAAGCCTCCAGCGCAGGCAATCAGCTTCGGATTAGTACAGAGAAACCCAGGTGACAGTTCAACTCCAATAAAGTGAGAGAAACCTGTCCGCCTGGGTTTTTATCCCTTCGGTGTGATCCAAACATAAAAGTAGCGTACACTTTCGCTCATAGTCGGACTATTTACGGTAGTCCGGTAGAAACTTGCAGACCTTATCACTGCGACTATATGAACATTTTCTATTCATTTGTCAATACCCATTTTACAAGATATTCCGATACAGGTCAACACTTTTTCGAACGTTAATTAATTCACTTGTAAAATCGTTCGACTTATCCAATTGATTTAACTTATCAGCCTAAGCTGCAATCAGGCTCACTTAAAGACTCAGACGCTCTTATCTCCTGCCAATAGCCCTTGTATCCTGGCATAAGCAGACATAGCCTCATCTTCATCGATAAACCACAGGGATCCTTGTTCCGAAGACTCAAGGTTAAAGGTATGAATTAAACCACCAGACAATACTCCCTTCCCCCAAGCAACAAAAAATTGGGCCGGAGAATTGACAGGATTAACTCCTGAGCCAAAATAGACGGGAATCCCGTTAACCTCCGTATTCTCAAAAACATTGGCCTTAGTCGTTCCACATGGATTCTTCATAGTCTTCTTCCTTTCATACTTCACTTCAGATAAAAATTTCAACAAGTATAACCTTGATTCCCGTGAAAAATTATACCTACAAATTGAATTGCAAATCATTATTTTTGTGACTATTCAGGTACTCAGGTTAATTAACCACAGATTACACAGATTAACACAGATTTAAAAAATACATTTTGGCTCTAAACTACAAATCGCTTGTAACGCAATTGATGATCACCAAAGTTGCACCTCTTCATTGACTCCCATCTTCGCCATTTTTTTATACTTAATCCTTCTTAATCTGTGAAATCTGTGTTAATCTGTGGTTTCTCTTATCGTTCTTTTCATGTGTAATCTGTGGTTCCCCGTTCAGAGTTCCCCAAGGCTCTGAATAGTTACTTATTTTTTCCCGCATTTGACTTTATAGCTCACAAATCATTAAATTCATCACTCCACCTTAATATTCCAGCTTGAGGACCCTTTTTCCTTCAAAATAAGACATAGTTTACACTACTTATGCTCTTACTGCTTTCCCCGTGAAAATAAATAGGCTATAATATTAATAGACTAAATGTAGCAAATGGAAACTGTATGGAGGTCGCCAGATGTTTACTCAGGCTTATTCACCTGAACAATCAGCTTTTGGCAAACTCGAAAACGGTTGCGATGTACTTATTCTCTATGTCAAGGAGTTTAAGGATAAAGTCAAGGCCGTTAACCAATCCGGCTTGTCAAAATACACCTATCACTGGTTTGCAACCGAGTCAAAAGATGCCTATGTACTTCAGGTTACTTGGGAAAATGAAACTCACATTGCTATCCGCTTCAACTCCCAACACTTCGGCCTTATAGCCAAATTAATTCAGCCTACGGATGTTATTCTGACAACAACCCCCATCTCCCGACTCATGGAAAAAGCCCAGGTAAGTAATTATAACTTTCTTGAATTTCGCGATGTAGTTACATTCAGCAAATTATCCTTCTCCGTCCCTAATTCCGACTCAGAAACTTAATCCTTGCAATTTTCCGCGTCTATCGTATAATTATTAAAAGATTGGCAAAGAGGCCTACCTATTTTCAGGTAGGCCTTTTTCCGTTTCAGGAGGCGTATGTATGGCAAAGGAAAACTTAGTTATCGATACATCTGTGCTGCTAAATGAACTCAAAAATGCTAACCAGGAAATGAGTCAGGTCATCGAATCAATTCGGCAAATTGCGCAGCACACAAATCTTCTATCTCTTAATTCAGCGATCGAAGCAGCAAGAGCGGGCGAAGCAGGCCGGGGATTCAGCGTGGTCGCTGATGAAATAAAAAAATTAGCCACCCGCAGCCTGACCTCAACCAAAGAAAGCACCAAGATCATTGAGAACATACAAACCAAGGCCAATGAAGTAATGGCTGTCCGAACAGCCGATGTAGCTTATGATACAATCGATAAAATTGATCGGAATCTTTTTGAACGCAATTGTGATGCCCAAGCATGGGCCAGCTTTGATAAGGTAAAAGACTGCGTTTGCTCGACAACCTCTGATCGCTCTTCAATCGCCAACCAGCTTCTGAAAAAACTCGTTGATATTTATGAAGTCTATCTTGATCTCTATGTGCTGGATCTGGAGGGAACAATTGTAGCCGCCGGCGTTCATCACCAACAAATCGGCCAGAATATGGCCGAGAAAGGTTGGTTTAAAGAGGCTAAGGCTGCCAATGAGATATCCGTAAGCGATCTTTATTATTCGGCCGTTGTTAACTCTCATACCGTAGCTTACACCTGCCCTATTCGCAGCGACGAAGGCCAGATTCTGGGGTATTTTTCCACAAGGTTTAATTGGAATTATATTTACGACATCATTGATTCGGCACGAATCAGTAAAAATGGGGACTTATTTATCATTAATGAGCAAGGTTATGTCATTGCCTGCCGAAGCCGCAAGGGGATTCTGGCGGATAATTTTAAAAATCTTAAGGCCGCCCAGCTTGCGATCAAGGGCGAGACCTACGGCTATCTCTTTGAAAAAGACCTGACGGGTATTAAAATATACGGTTACGCTCATACCCGCGGTTACAACGCCTATAAAGGCAAAAACTGGTCCGCTCTTGTCTGTGAAACCCTGTAACATTACAGGATTCCCATCCCTCTTTATCCGGCTATTTTAGAGTTGGGTCTGAAGACGCTTATTAACGCTTGGATATCGTTGAAGGTCTGTGTGCGGAAGAAATTTACTGCCTACAAATTTGTCCATAAAAGCAGCGTTAGCATTCAACTCGAAATAGGTGACCTTTTCGGCAATAGCTTCCGCTTCCAAACGCTTAGCCCGGGATAAGAGCACCTGGCGGGCAGCTTCACCTGAGCTATTACCAAGACGAACAATCGCTGAACGTGGAAGATCCGGGTAAAGGCCTATGGTGACGGCCGATTCGATGGGCAAATATTGACCAAAAGCTCCGGCTGCATAAAAGCGGCTGATATCCTGCCAGGGACAACCTACATTCTCCATTAATAGATCCGTGGCTGCGTTAACCGCTCCTTTAGTGGCCATGAAATTATTAATATCCACCTGAGAAATAATTATGTCCTCCCCCGCTGCCGCCTCATGGGCAGGGACCACAACGAACTCACTTTTTCCGTTCTGAAAACGAGCTGTCCGATTAATAAATCCGCCCAGAAAAAGTCCCGCAAGCGTGTCCACTAAACCCGATCCACAGATACCACGAGCAGGGAGATTGCCTATGGTTGAGTATTTCACCCAACCCGTCTTTGGATTTATGGAAACATGATCGACCGCTCCGGGTTCGGCCCTCATACCAAAGGTTGTAACTCCGCCTTCCAGAGCCGGCCCGGCTGCTCCGGCACAGGCAACAAGCCAGTCCTCATTGCCCAACACGATTTCCCCATTGGTTCCGATATCTACAAATAAAGAAATGTCCGGCTGTTGATGCATACCGCTGACTAATATTCCGCCTATGACATCTCCGCCAATATAACTTCCTACACTCGGCAGACAGTAGACAGGGGCCAGGGAATGGATATCTATGCCTATTTCTCCCGCAGGAATTAAACCTGGGTTATTCACTGTGGGGGTATACGGAGCGCGGCAAATCGAAGCGGGGTCTAAACCTAATAAGAGATGGATCATGGTTGTATTAGCGCCGATAGCTGCAGCGGTAATCTTGTTTGTCTCCATAGGCAAAGGGCAAAGGATTCTAATCAACTGATTTATAGTATCTAAAACCGCATTTTGCAGCTGACGCAAACCGTCTGGTTCGGCCGCATGACGGATGCGATTTAAAATATCCTCACCCATACTGATCTGACCATTATAATCGGCGGCATGTCCTAAAACCGCACCACTGCCTAGATCTATAAGGTATACGACAACGGTTGTCGTGCCTATATCAATGGCTAGTCCAAGTTGTTCACCGGAAGTATCACCCGGCTCCAAATCAATCAGCTTCCATCCGCAGCCAATATCCGCCAGGGTAGCAGTAACCTGCCAGCCGGCACTGCGGCATATCTTAGGTATTTTGGACATGAGTTCCAGGGGCACGCTTACAGAGCCATGGCTGCGTTCTAACCTTTGCCGCACTTGATCGACATCTGCCCGGTTATCCATTGATGTAGGCGGGGTCAGAGACAGAAAAACTTTCTGAGTAAGGGGAGCCAGTTCAGCAAGAGATGTCTGAACCTGCTCGGCAAGGATCACGGGCTTATTTCTCATATTTAGCATTATTGTACCTTCTTTAAATTATTTTTTTGTAGTTTTACTTCTTTCATTTAGTTCTTTTTTCTTAAACCGTGAACTATTTTGCATTATTAATAATCCAATCAATCACTAAGCATAAACTCATAGTCTACCTCGACACCTTGTTCCTGACCTGAATAAAAACTTTTTTCCTTAAACGTTACATGGTTGTGACGATCTATTAAAAGTACTGTAGAAGATCTTGTTCCATAGTCAGACCCTTGGATAAAGATCGAAGACAGCAGTTTCTCGAACTCATAACTTATCCCTGTTTCAGGCAATTCATAATCCTGAGCAGGTTCCCTATCTACCAAAATATTAAAGAGAACTTGTGGATCAATCGCCAACTCATTTTCTATGTAGTTTGCTAAGGCCTGCTTGCTTTTGAGAACCTTAGGCCAAGGTGTATCCAGACTGTGATTGCTGAGACCATAAATTCCAGGGCTAAGTTCCATAATAGACGATGATTGTCGATAATACATTAACCTTGATTTATCCCCTACTAATAGATTAAAGGGATTATAGAAAGCATCGTTTAGAGCAACATCTTGCAGATATTCGACAGGGGAATCCTGAGAACACAAGAAGTTCTTTACCAACATCCCCCGCGATTGAGCATTGGTGATCTGTGCCGCAGGATCACGAACGTTAGTTAGTGCCGCCAAACGACCTGAGCGGGTAATCCCCATCCAAGTCCCGAGCATCTCTAAGTCTCTCCCTGCGAGAACCTCAGGGTGAGACTCCCAGAAGCGGGCACTTTGGGTAGGCCGCTTATAATACTCATCTCTATTTGCTGCCAGAATCAAGCGATAGCGTGGATGACAGTCATATGCAAAAAAGAGCAAACACATACTTTTCCCCTTTCAAAAACTAAACTTCTAAGACAAACTTGCTGAAAAGTCAGTCATATACTCACAACACCTGATTGACCTTAGCCCCATAATATTCATAAGCGACCTCAATGCGAAAACCGGTCGTCTTGTAGAGCGCTAAAGCACTTTCATTCTCACTATGGACCTCTATGGTTATTTCAGATCTTCCTCTTTTTAAAAACCTATCGACCATTAAATGAAGCAGTTCTTTCCCGTACCCCTTACCGTGATAGTCAGGCACCACTCCCAGCCCAAATATCGACACGTCTTCTCCTTCTAGATTGGCTGAAGCTACCCCAATAATCTCCTCATTTAAGACCGCCAGGTAATGGACTCGCGTGTCTGATTCGAAGCAATTTTTAATGAGACTCTTAGATTCTTCGTAACTATCCCCAAAAACACTCATGTTAGCGGTAATGGCCCTTTCAAAATCCTTTTGCTCTGCCTTTAAAAGCTTTAGGCGATATGACTTTAAACAAGAATACCTGGATTTATCAAGTCTCATAAAATACTCGGTATGTTTATAATCTGCCTTGAGTGCCTTAATTACCTGTTTGCCTAAGGTTGAGTTACTTTCACAGACAAACAGCAGCTCAGGGATATCAAATTTTGTTAATTCTTCAACTGCCTTGCCTAATAAAGACTTGAAATACCCTTTTCCTCTACATGCCGGCAGCGTATATGCCGTAATCTCAGCCTCATGTTTTGTGGGAATGAACATAGACAGCATGCTTATTAACTGACCTTTTTGGTAATAAAGAAAAAAGCTGTTTATCTGCGGCTCAAAGTTCAAAGACGGATCTAAAAAGAAGCTTCCTCTTAGATTATCATGTTCAATACAACTACTTTCCAGGTCAAGGATCTCCTCTTTCGCTTTGTCACTTAAACTTCTATAAGCATCTATTGTCATTTTTAACCCGAGTTGCCTCCTCACACATATAGAACTATCATGAGTTCAAGTCATTCGTAAATTTCGGAGACTATTTGAATTTTATACTAAATTGTAACATTAACCGCCAGAGAAATAAAGAAGAGTCCGCTCCCCGTCTAAAGGAAGCGGACTCTTCAAACTATTAAAATCAACTCCTGCCCCTTAAGCTAAGCATAAATACCCAAGAGCACCATGACCGTTCCTGCCGTCATTGCCGTTAAAAGCAAGGCAAAAACAAAGGCAATTCTGATAACCTGGGTTTCTTCCCCCAATTTATCAATTGCTGCCGAAGCATTCTGCAGTTTTGCCGGGGAAACAACGCTCGCCAATCCCCCTCCAAAGGCTAAGCCGGCAGTAATAATTAACATTTCAAGCAATCCCATATGAAGCATATTTGAGGTTTTCAAAGTATAAGTTGCAAACATAGCTATGGTAGAGGCTTCGCTGCCTGTTATAAATCCTCCCAATAAGCCGATAAAAGCAACGACGGCACCATAAGCATCACTAAAAATCTGAGATGAGAAATTCGCCAATACTTGGACCATACTTGGCACAACATACTTATTTGATGCCATATCAAAGCCGGTCATATTCATTATTTCTCCGATAACGAAGAAAATTGCTGCTGCAAAGACCGGTCTGGGAGCCCTCTTCCACCACAAACTGAAGGTCTCTTTTACTTGAGATGCTGTTGGCTTGATAAAGATCATAGAAACAAAGGTGCTTACAAAAATCCATGTATAAGCATTCCATAAAGCTCTTGTCATGATAGGCTTGCCATCAGCCGCCAAGCCTGCGATCGGAAGGGTAAACTTTCGGTATAGAAGATTGAACATATCCGTTGGCAGGTTGAGAGCCAGGATGACAATAATCAGGAGGCCCCAGGGGGATAAAGCCTTCCATAAAGGATAGCTTCTCTCGTAGTCTAGCTCTTCACGAGAAAGCCGGCGTCTATCAATGATCTTTTTTCCTGTGGATAATAGATAAACTGCCATAACAATAATAACTGCGGCACCGCACATGATACCCGTCAGAACGACTAGTCTGTCGACTTTGTTCGTAAAATATGAAACGGCTGTTATCGCTGCTCCGGTAATAACAACCGGCAGCCAACCCTCTTTAATTGCCTGCCACTGTCCGACAATCCAGAGCATGCAAAACCCAATCATGGTAGAAATAATCGGTAAGAACATGAAAAAAACGCTGCCCGCCTGGGATAAACTTATTTCGTGGCCTTTACCCAGAAAGGAATTGGCTACATCGACAAAGACAACAATAGGTGCCCCCAATAATGCATAAGTGCAAAGAGCATCATACCCGATGCACGGAAGAGCAATGGAAACATAGGTTGAATAGCCCAGGGCCAGCATAATAGGCGGCAGCAATGAGACAGGAGTTGCCCCTACGGACACCATAAGCGTCCCAAAACCAATGTTAATCATCATGATTTGTACTGCTTTATTTTCGCAGGCAATGGTTTTGATAAAAATGATGATCCTTTTAAGAGCCCCGGTTTTTTCCATAAAAGCCATCTGCAGCAGGGAAGCCGCAACCACTAAAGAAACCGTAAACGAGCGAACAACTCCTGCTATGGTGGACCGAAAAATCACTTCAAGACTCGTTTGAAAGAATAAGAACGCGATCAGGGAAACAACAATCCAGCCGGCCACACCACTTATATCCGCGGGTTTTTTCCAGATGACCAGCATCGCTATAATAACGGCAATCGGCGTCAATGTTAATAAAAGTGAACTGATAGACACTATAATTTACACCCCGTCTCATTTTATTTATCCTATAGCTAATCATGCTCCTTAACCAGCACAATTCATGCATCGCCTGCTGCAGGCATTTTAAAGACAAAAATAGCTACCCTAAATAGGATAGCTATTACACACAAAATAACTACATCCTACCATCCTACCATCCTTCCATCTTATTAATTTGTTCCAAACCAGATTTTCAAGCTACTGTTTCTACCCCACTACAGCCCTGTGAATCAGTACACAGGATTTCTACATTTCATATTCTAACCAACTATTGCCTAATTGTCCAGAGTTTTTTTACCGCCGTATGTTCACCCTCTGCCTTATTCTACCGATAGTTTACTTACGTGCTGATAAACATCAAGAACCTGCTCGGCCCGTACCGTACTTCCCAGAATTCCTGCGCTGCTGCCAAAGATATATCCGCTCCCCATCTCCCCTCCGGAAACCGCGTTTAATAATTCCGAAACCTTTTCAAGCCTGTCCGTTCCTGCAAACCAGCTCAAATCATATCCGCCCATCATACAGAGTCTGTTTTTTGTCATCATTCTGACCTTCGCAATGTCAACAAGGGAAGGAAAATCCAGGGAATGCAGTCCGCTGAAACCAATATCAACAATATCCTCCATCACTCGCAGTAAATCTCCATCGGCATGGAAAAAAACCGGAATGTTTTGTGCTCTGAAACTATCCACCTGTTCCGCGAGTCCAGGAAAAAAGCCCTTACGCAGAGCCGTTGGCGAAACGAACGTTCCACTTTGATACGCTATATCATCCGCAACGATTATTCCGTTAGCCCCTAAAGCCAAAGCTTTGTGCCCAAGCTCAAGATTAGCGGTCACAGATTTAGTGACAAGCTCCTGGATGATCGGGTCATGTTTTGCTATTGCCATCAAATAATCCGTAAATGAAGTAAATAGCTTAGCCGTTCCTTGAAAAGGGCCATCAATAATTGCAAAGATAAAAAAATCAGTCTCTTTCCGCCATTGTTCTAATTCTTCCCAACCTCCCGGGTTGTTATCTTGAGAACAGGTTGGGGTAAAAGCCAAGGCATCGAGCCCACAACGTTCACAAGCCTCAATTCTGTCCTTGAACCTCACCTTCTCCTTGAGACCTAATAATTCTGCTATAAAATCATCTTCAAGATGAAACTCCCCTTTAGGTATGCGATCAACCTTCTCAAAACGTACCGACGCCAGAATTCTTTCGATTTTATTCACTTATCATACTCCTTCTCTAAGATTTGATAAATATTATAATCGTTTAAGTACACAAAAACCAGACATCTCAACATTTAAGCCTTACCTATCTCATGACACTTTATCATAGAAATCATGAAAAGCCACGCTTAAAGAAGCGTGGCTCGTTGTTCAACATTTAAAATTTAGAAGAAAAGGCGATTGCCAAAAGCTTGATTGCCAAACATCCCTTGACCTTGGCCTAAGAAACCCCGGCCTTGAGCAGGTTGAGGCTGAAACCCTTGATTAACAACAACGTTTCTTGAAGTCTGTTGAAAAATATGCTGAGGTACATCAACAATATTTTGACGATTAATAGTCACGATAGGATGAATAACGGGAATAAATCTTTGAGCGTAAAAATCTTGAACGCGATATTGCGGGGGACAACAAATTGGTCTGCATCCGGATCCACTCATTAGAAACTCACCTCCTTAACTCCAATATATGCATCATGTCGCGATGTTGCTATAATATTCCATTTTTATTTGGTATTTATTTTCAGCATTTATCGCTTGGGTTAAGGAGGTTTCCATTCCTATTCTCTTGTCAAAAACGCAGCTTCTCCGGATCCACCTTCGGTACCAGCCCCTCCAAGGAAGCCTTACTGAGCAAAGTTTCTACCGCTTTATAACCGAGCTCACCAATAGTTTCGGTGAATTCGTTAACATAAAGCTTAATATGCGCTTGAGTGACTTCGGCAGACAGTTCCTGGCTGTGATGAAGCACGTATTCTCTTGACCGCTCGGGGTAAGCCCATGCATATCTGACAGAAGCCTGAATCCAGCCGGTGATTGCCGGAAGATCGAGCGACCGGCGGGCAATAATCGCCCCCAAAGGAATCGGCAGATTCGTCGTTTGCTCCCACCAGCTTCCCAAGTCCGCCATTAGGATTAACCCGTACGAAGGATAGGTGAAACGAGCCTCGTGGATCACAAGCCCGGCATCAACCAAACCATCCCGCACCGCCGGCATGATCTCGTGGAAGGGCAGAACAATAATCTCGCCCACTCCTCCCGGTACATGCTGAGCCGCCCATAACCGGAAAAGTAAATACGCGGTTGAACGTTCACTTGGAACCGCCACCCTGCTATGATGCAGCTTTGCCGGATCAATAAAACTCCCTGCCCTGTTTGAGGTCAGCAACAATGGCCCGCAACCTTTACCCAACGCACCTCCACATGGCAGCAAAGCGTACTCCGACAATACCCACGGCAGCGCTGCGTATGAGATCTTAACCACATCCGGACCGTTAGAACCGGCAGCTAAACTATTCGTGATGTCAATATCCGCGTAGGTTACTTCAAGCTTAGGTGCACCGGGTACAAGACCGTGTACCCAGGCATGAAAAACAAACGTGTCATTGGGGCAAGGAGAGAACGCAATGTTCATACTGCAAATACCTCCGTTAATACTTCGCAGGCGGCCTTCAAAACCTCTAATGCCTCTTTAATCTGCCAGGCGGACCGATCACGAGGGCCTACCATATTTGAGATCGCGCGAATCTCCAGAACAGGCAGACCGCGGTCAAGCGCTGCAAATCCAACGCCGAATCCCTCCATGGCTTCCGCTGAAGCTCCCTTTACCCGGGCAGCCATTTCCGCAGCAGTCTCCGCCGTACCTGTAACAGTTGAGACTGTCAGGACCGGGCCTGTAATAACGGGCAGCTTGGCCCTTTGTAAGGCATTAGCAACACGCTCTACCAAATAAGCATCCGATTGAATTCGGGTAAAACCGAAGCCCAATTTTTCCAGACCAGCGAATCCGTCCGGAGTCTCCGCACCTAAATCAGCAGCTACAATCTCTGTTCCTACTACGAGTGAACCTACCTCTGCTCTGCCAGGAAAGCCTCCGCCAATACCTGCACAAATAACTAAACTGTATTCAGCTGCGGCAAGAGTTCTGGCCGTATTCACTGCGGCAGCCACCGAACCGGCACCCCCAACTAAAACATCAAACCTTGGATCCCCTTGTAAAGCCTGTAATACGGTCTCCTTCTCAGTTGGAACTGCGGTCACTACTAAGACACGCAAGTTAGATTGCTGTGAGTAACCCTTTATACTCTTTGGCCCCTGTAATTCTAAATTCAAAATCTTACTCCCTTGAAAGAAAGTTCATAACAGTTTCGAAACCAATTCTTTCCACGGTCTCGGCGAATCGTTCTCCTTTTTGACCGTTTTCGAGGTAATAATCCATCGCCCTTTCCACCATATCCAGCGCCTCACTGACTGGATATACCCCTGGCAATTCCCTTCCTATAAAGGACTCCTTACCAGACATCCCACCGATGATAATCGCGACTTCGCCAGGTTTTCGCCCTTGTAATCCTATACACCCCAACTGAGGCTTTGAGCAGCCATTTCTGCACCCGCTTATTGTTACTCTAAATTTATTCGGGAGCGCAACGTCGTACCTCCCTTTATAAAACCGTTCGTTAATCTGTCCAGCTATTTCTGCTGTGTCGAAAAAGCTAAGTTGACAAACATCCCCTTTACAAGCAAGGGCGGGCCTGGCCCTCATTCCCGTGCTTCCGATCGATAAACCGGCTTCCTTAAGTTCACGAGTAACTGTCTCCAGATCCTGATACTTAATCCAAGGAATTTCCACATTCAGGCGTTGGGTTAGGGTAAAATACCCCCTGCCATAATTCTCGCAGATCTCTGTTATCTTTCGAGATTCCTGAGAATTTATTCTCCCTGCTTGTGTCAAAACTCTGCAAGAAAAATGGACACCATCCTTATAGGCAATGTATCCCTGCCCCTTTAAAGCCTTCTTCTGTTCATCTGTCAATTCCATAGTTCAGTACTTTCTCCTCTCCTTATACTCTATAGCTCCCAAGTTTTTGGCTTCGCTTTTAAGGTAAGCCTTAAGTTCACTTAACATCCAAAGGAAACCCGCCCGTGGTTCCCTGAATAAATTTCTCCAGTGCTTCATAACTCTGAGCACCATGGACAGCGCGGCCATCCGCGATAAAACATGGAACACTTTGAATTCCTAAGCGTTGCGCTTCCTCTACATCGTCCGATACGGCTTGCCCGTATTTTCCAGTTAAGAGAGCCTGCTTAAATTCCTCCTGATCCAATCCGATTTGTCCCGCTATATCACTTAAGACGCTCAGGTCATTAATGTTTCTTTGTTCCTGAAATTGAGCTCTAAAAACTGCGTCATGATATGGGTTGCCAAGCCCATGCTCTTCTGCAAATTTAGACCCTTCCAGAGCTAATCTTGAGTGCTTGCTCTTTTCATTAAACGTCATACGGAGCCCGTACTTCTGACCTAAAGCTTCGATTCCCGCCTTAGCTTTGGCCAGGTAATCAGCCGATTTCACGGGGAGTTCAATCCCCTCGGGCCTAAGTTCAAACGCTTTCCACTCTACAGTTAAATTTTTATCCCTGGCCAACTGGTCAAGGGGGACCTTCCCTATCATGCAATAGGGTCATAAAAAATCCGAGAAAACAATTATTTTATTGCTCATAAGGTCTACAACTCTACATAGAAAGGCAATTGTTCCCCTTGAATACAGGCCACTCTCCATAGGTAATCATTGCCCATTACTTCTCTTTTATCTTCTGAAAATCCCTTACCTTTCAATAGGTTTAACGTGCTGCGGTTAGCTGCATATCCGGATAAGTACTTAACTCCTTGTTCTTTTGAAAAAGCTTTTAAATTATTAAGGATTTTCTCAATAAGGTCGTCACTTAATAAATCAAAGTCCTCATTTTTGACCAGGACGATATCATTGATAAAGATTTCATTTTTATTTAACTTTGAAATATGAAGACTAATGATCGGTTCCTCAAATCCTAAGGTATCCAACCACATAATTTGTGGTATTTGTATTCCCAGCAAACCTGCAAGCTCAGGACTATTGCAGTATGTAGTATAGTACTCCTGCAAGAGTTGAACAAGCCTTTGAGTATATGCTCTGGCCTGAACAGAGATGTTATATTGTCCGGGATATTGGAGTCGTATTTCGTCATCACGCAGTACTTTTAGGCCAGGGTCCCTTCCAATTTCAGCTTTTAACTCATCAGCAGGAAAGAGACTCTTGATTGCCTCCTCAGAGGGATTCCACTCTTCAGAATAGATACGCTGCGCCTTAAGTGCCATGTTTTATCTCACGCCTTTCAAAATAATAATATTAAACTACCACTTATGAATGAAAATAGGTCCCTCGGGTCGGGCAACTTCTCCCACATCCGTTCACTCAGCACTCCGAGGCTCGCCCACTCACCGGCGCGGGACTCCGCCAAACCTCTGGGCAGTACCTGATGTGAACCCGTGGCTCCGTGTCCCCGCACCAGCTTGTGGGCTTTTATCGCCTCTCCATGCGATGAGTTCACTCCTGTGGGAGAAGCTGCCTTCCTTTGAGGTCTACAGATTTTTTGGGGTGTTTTTCAGGGCAGTATTAATACTTAAATGATACAGTATTTATCATTAAACGCCAACTTAAGCCCTTCACTTCCTCCTTTGTGATTTCCCGGGGATAGTTTTCCCTATAGGTTGAGAAATTGGGCTGCCCATAAAAAGCTTACCACTGAACGCTCCTGCCACAGTTTTTATAAAAACGTACACCCAGAGCAGAACGAGCAATAATGTTAAAAGCAAACTAAAGCCGTAAGTAAGGGGCGAGAGAAAAATGGACGCTATTTTCTGGCTGGCTATTGTATAGGCAGCCAAGGGGAAGATAAACGCCCACCATCCCAAGCCAAAAGGGATTCCACCTCTTCGCATATGATGGATTGAAATAAGGATGGTTATTCCAATCACCCAAATTCCAAACCCCCATATGATTGCCGCTCCCAAGTCGGCTAGATCAACGGATGTCAATATTCCAAGGCTTTGGGCGCTTTTAGCAACATCGATGATAGCAATAACAGCGAGACCAACCGCGCTTAATAAGATTCCAAAAGAAGGGGTTAACTCTGCAGGAGGAAGCGCGTGCTGGACAAGCCGAACAAAAATCACGGCACTGATAAATACAAACAATAAAAAACCTATTCCCAGCATAATTATGTTGACAATTAGTATAGACATACTCCAGGCCGGCTTAAAGTTCAGACTTAGAATTACTACGGCATTCCCTAATAATAAGGTGGCCATATTAGCAATGGGTGCCATAATCCAGGAGAAGTTTGTGGTTTCCGGCTTAGGTGCCGCTTCAACCTGAATAATCCTAAAGGTCGTATAAAAAGAGAAGAAGCAAACTCCTGCTACCCCTATCATCCAGGCAATTATCGCAATCATGAACGTCGTGGATCCCCCAAGATATGGGCTCCAGATTGTATAGACATTAGTTCCTACAATAATAGTTGCAACAGGCATAGTGACAAAGAAATTGCCTGCCACCGGATGATGAAGATCTCTTTGAGCATACTCAAAAAAAGAGAGCCAGCGCATAACCCAAGGAACGAGAACTACAAAGTAAAGGAGATCCGCCAGTGCTGCGACGACTAAACCCAGCGTCTGTCCGGCAGGAAAAACATACCGCCATTGATATAGGATATTTGCGAGACCTCCTGTACCCATAACTACGGCGAACCACCCGGGTGCCAAGTATTTTATGATGTGACGCTCAAGCATGTCCAATAATCCCTTTCCGTCTTTTCATTTAACAAATAGTTCAATCCTTATACTATAGCACCCAGACTTTTGACAATAAACTTAGTGATTTCCTCTTCTTGCAATCATTTCGATTTCCACCTTGGCCCCCAGCGGCAATGAGGCAACACCAATAGTCGTTCTAGCGGGATAAGGAGAAGAAAATTGAGTTTGATAGACTGAATTCATAGCCCCAAAGTGACTCATGTCCGTTAGAAAAACATTAACCTTAATAACATTAGCCTGGGTCAGACCTGAATCTGATAACACGTTAAATAAGTTCTTAAAGCATTGTTCAGTTTGATTCATGATATCACCCGTGACAAGTTTCCCGGTTGTCGGATCGATAGGGGTTTGACCGGAAAGGTAAATCAGATCACCTGATTCGACTGCATGGGAGTAGGGACCAATTGCTACCGCCCCATCAGCGGTATAAGCTTTGCGCAGCATTGAAAAACCTCCTTAAACTTTCTCAAAACTTAATAGATCATCCTCTGAAACCGTATCAGGTTTCCCGAACGCGGATAATAAGTAACTCAATTAATGAAACATAGTCAAAAATAATTGGTCCGCTTTATTAGTTTACCTAGAAATCAGCTTGGAAACAATCCCTTGGTCATTAATCAAACATAGAGCAAATAGAAAACAAATCATCAAAATAAAAAAGCGTGCTATTGGACGCGCCCAAATCAGTTATCCACAAGTCAGAAATCATATACTTTCCTGTACAATAAAAAGAGGGAAGTTATACTTCCCCCTCAGATCCAAGCAAATGACTTTATGAAATTATACATTAACCCAATAGCCCATTCCAAACAGGAAGTGCCGCAAAAACAATCAGACAGCGTAAAGTGAGCCCGCCTATCATTACCGCTCCGTCACAAAGCAATACTATTTTTGAACTTCCCCCGGCTCCTGATTTAGAAACCTCTGAACTCTGGGAATCGTTTTCTTTCATCGCTGAAAGCACTTTTTTCTGGCCGCGTGACTGTTGAACGTAATATACCAACGGTCCAACTAAACCTATTGCTACGAGCAGCAGCCAGAAAGGTATGGCAAGGGATTCGGACAGTAAAAGATTAGCGGATAACTTAGCGACCGTTCCCTGGCTTCCAGAATAAATGAGTGCGAAGAAAGCGGCAAGTACTGCGATTTCAGTGCCAACCAACCCTAAATGGACTTGGTTAACCCGAGCCTCATGAGCTTGGTGTTCTTCAAATAAATGTGCTAATAATGATGTCAACGACAGACCTGTGGAAAGAGCCGATACGACAAAAACCACTGGCATTAGATACGAGTTCCAAAAAGGCACTCCTTCAACAACTGCTAACAGCATTCCTGTATAAGCAGCGGTCGATAAAGCTAATATCGCGCCAACATAAGTTAATATATCCGGAGTTTGTTTTTTCTTCCAAACAAAATACCCCTTAATAAGCCCTACAAAGATAAAGGCACTGAGAATATAAATTCCCCAGGTCATAACCGAACTAAAATTGAGAAACATGTTTATGATTAACCAAGGCTTCTTTAAGCCTTGCCCCAAATCAAAAATCAATAGAAATGCCCCAATAGCAACAAGAGGTGCTGAAACATAATAACCCACTCGATTTAAATTAGTTGTCTTGCCTAATAGTCCTTTCTCAGCTGCAAAAGACGTCAAATATGCGCCTGCACCAAGTCCACCTAAAAATAGGTATATAGCAATGAGCCAACCCCAATGTCCCATTTCAAAATCCCCCTCTCGTTTATTATTCCTTAGGAATCGCAATCATAGATGGGTTCGTGATCTTAGGATCAGGAAGCCCTTTAAAATTCAGATCTCCCTTTTTCGACAATTCTTTCATATCCCCCATCGTCAGCGCTTGAGTAGGGCAAGCTCCTATGCAAGCAGGACCTGATCCAGCATCCTGCAGCTTGTAACAAAAATGACATTTAGAAGCGGCACCTGTTTTCTTATCGATATGAGGCGCGTGATAAGGGCAGGCATAGAGACAATAGCCACACCCTACACATTTAGAAGCGTCGTGAATGACAATGCCATCGCTTTCTCTCTTCGTATAGGCTTTAACCGGACACACTTTAGCACAAGCCGGTTCTGCACAGTGATTACAACTCATAGATAAAGCGTCACCTTTTTTACTGCGAAGAAGAGTTCTCCATGGAGCATCCTTCTCCCATTTGTTAGTTTCTTGGCAAGCTAATACACAGGCCTTACACTTAATACACTTACCTTCATCATAGCAGAAACCAATTTGTTTTTTCCCAGTTGCTGCCGCACTATCTTTTAGGCTTTCTTCTGCCCCTACTATCTTTAAGGGATTGAGTCCAATTGCAACAACCGTTCCAAGCAGTACTCCACCCTTAATCACGGAACGACGAGATAAGTTTATATCCTTATTTTGAGGCATCTCTTTACAACTCCTTTCACATATCATGTGTAAAACAGACAAATAATCGCTCTTTCTACGATAATCTAACATAATGCGACATGATTCACAATGGTATTATTTGTAATGTTAATCCTTTTAGTTTTACAACCATAAAAGGTCGTTATGGAGGAATTGCTATGTTCCTGGTTTTAGAGGATCAGGTTCTTTAAAATTACTCCTCGTACAATCGGCGCAAATAGTGTGCGTGTGGAAAAACTGTTTTGCTTATAAGGTAACTTAAAGTTTTTTAAGTATTTTTAAACTAAGTATCACTTCTTATAGCTCATAGCCAGGCAGAGAATCCTTATTTTTCGCGATAAATTATTGAAACAAAAAGGGATCTGCTAACTTAACCTAAGTCAAGTTACAGACCCTTTTTATTACACTTCCGTATTGCAGGGAGCATATCAAATTTTAATAGTAGATGCTAACTGGTTAGCTCTAAATTCCTCTTATCCAGAGTAGCTGCCCATGCCGCTGACGCGGCACTCCTCCAAACTCTACCACCCTTTTCTGCTGCGCCAGAATTCGGGCTGAATAAGCACTAACAAAGTGAAGAGCTCTAATCTGCCTAGCAGCATGCAAATAATAAGGACAATTTCCCCGAAGGAGTTAATTGAAGAAAAAGTGGTGGATGGACCTACTACCCCAAAACCTGGTCCGACATTCCCTAAAGCGGCAGCCGCCGCACATATCGCGTCAAATGGCTCTAATCCCGTTGAAGCAAGAAGAAGTGTAGCCAATGCTAAAATGGCGAAAAAGAGAAAGAAAAAAACGGCAACCGTATTAAAAATCTGAGGATCAACGGACCTTGTAGCAAAGCGTACATTGATAACAGCTTTCGGATGAATGGCTCTTTTCAACTCTACCCAACCAAGTTTGAAAAGCAGAATTATCCTGGAAACCTTTATTCCGCCTGCTGTAGAACCTGCACAACCGCCGATAAACATGAGGAGCAGGAGGATAATTTTACTTACAGAAGGCCATTGGTCATAGTCGGCTGTAACAAACCCTGTGGTAGTTATAATAGAAACAACTTGGAAGAGCGCCTGCCTCAGTGAATTGCCGCCGCCAAGACCCAAAGTCCACCACAAGCTGAGAGTCACAACGAAGGTTGATACGGCAATTATGATAAGGTAAAATCGAAATTCAAGATCTTTAAAAATCTTATCTATCCCAGATCTTAAAGCCAGAGAATATAATCCAAAGTTAATTCCAGTAATGATCATAAAAACAATGGTGATGAGTTCGATCCACAGACTGTCATAGTACATGATGCTGGCATTTTTTGTTGAGAAACCTCCGGAAGCCATGGTAGAAAAGGTATGATTGACAGCATCAAACCAATTCATGCCCACAAGCAGCAATAGAAAAAATTGCACAGCTGTTAAACCCAAATAGATTTGCCAGAGTTTCAGAGCATTATCTCGAATTCTGGGAAGAACCCGTTCGGAGGTTGCTCCGGTAACCTCCGCCTTAAACAAATGAACTGCACCCGTCATATTAGGGAGGAAGACAATAAATAATACAATAATCCCCATACCTCCGAGCCAATGGGTTAGACTTCTCCAAAGGAGAATGCTTTTAGGGAGGATTTCAACATTGTCAATGATAGTTGCACCTGTTGCTGTTAAACCTGAAACTGATTCAAACAATCCGTCAAGATAGTTTGGTACTACTCCACTCATAGCGAAGGGCATTGCCCCTGTTGAGCACGTTAGCAGCCATGCCCCGGCAACAATGACAAATCCTTCCCTTACACCCATGCGTCCGTTTTTCTGTCCGTGGTGCAATAATCCGAGCCCAATAACCATGATTACAATAATAGAGAACAGAAATGCCGGCATGCTTTTCTCCCGCCATATCAGAGCTCCTAGAAAAGGGATTACCATAAATCCGGCATAGGCAATCATCAAGCGTCCAAGAATATGTTCTACAAATAAATAGTTCATTTGAACTAACCCTGCCTTAAAAGATTCTGCTTATTTTTTTAATAAGGGTGGGGAGAGTAAAGATTACTATATGGTCTCCCGGCTGAAGCACTGTATTACCATCAGGAATGATAAGCTCATTCTTTCGCATAAGAGCGCCGATCAAGATATTGTCCGGTATTTTAGCATCTTTAAGTTTACGTCCGATAACCGGAGACTTCGCGGAAACCACTATTTCCATCGCCTCAGCTTTCGCACCTTCCAGCAGCGACACTGAAACAACTTCCCCTTGGCGCACTTGGCGCAATATAACTCCTGCCGTTAAGAGTCTGGGAGAAAGTATCACGTCAACTCCTACTTTACCCATGAGGCCCATATATTCGGAACGGCCTACACGGACAATGGTCTTTTGAGTTCCTAAATCTTTAGCCAAAAGAGCAAGTAATAAATTCAGCTTATCATCACTGGTCAGGCAAACGACAGCATCCGTTTCCCCAACTCCCTCTTCTATCAGAAGATCAATATCTGTCCCATCCCCACAGAGCACAAGTCCCTTATCAATAACTTTTGCTAAGTCATTACAGCGTTCCCGGCTTTTCTCGATCACCTTGATTGATATACCGACATCGTTTAAAATTCTTGCCAGATGTCTGCCGATACGGCCGGCGCCGATGATCATCACTCGTTGAATCTTCGTTTTCCGCTCAGAGAATTGTTCGCTGAACTCTTCAATAGCCTCCTGTGCTCCGACAAAGAAAACACTATCTTGAGGGGATATGTGATCCGTACCATGAGGAATGATCATTCGATTCTGACGCAGGATTCCGACAACAAGTATTCCATTGGGCAACGTCAATTTTCTCAATGGTACATTAACATAGGGAGACTCGGCTCTAACGCGGACTTCTAAGAGACGAACTTTGCCATCTCCGAAATCTTCGACATCTAAAGCTGCTGGGGTAAGAAGAATGCGGCTAATTTCAACCGCTGTTACCATCTCCGGATTAATGGTAAGATCAATTCCTAAGGCTCTGTTGAATTCTAATTGGTTTTTTCCCGCATATTCTTGATTCCTTACCCGGGCAATGGTTCGAGATATCCCTGCTCGCTTAGCAGCCATGCAGGCAATCATATTGACTTCATCACTATCCGTCACTGCTACCATTAAATCAGCTTTCAACAAACCATAATCCGCCAGGAATTGCGGACTGGCTCCGTTTCCGCTGATTGTCATCACATCCAAGCTCTCCTGAACGATAAGACGCCGCTCTTCATCCTGCTCTATCACAGTAATCTCATGTTCCTCTTCGGATAATCGCTGGGCTAGACTAAACCCTACTTTTCCTGCTCCAACAATGACAATACGCATAGATGTCCATGTTCTCCTTCCCGATTGCCAAATAAGGAACCTTTAACTTCACCGTTAAGTTACCAAATTTGAGTAAATTATACATGCGTAAAACTAAAATACTGATATTCGGCAAGGTATCGCGAAATTCCTTTATTTATTCCGGACTTGAAAAAGTATTACCCTAAGCGACATTCTCTCCTTTTTTTGCAAAACGATTCTCAAATTATAGTTGGCTTCTACTCAAATCCTGTGGTAGACTATTCATTTGGTAACTTGAAAGGAGACGTTAAAATTGCTTTTTGGTGCACGCACTATTAAAACAGGACTTGCAGTAGCTACGACACTTTTTATCTGTAAGGTTTTTAAAATTGAACCTGCATCCTTTGCCGCCATTACAGCTGTAGTAAATATGCAGCCTTCCGTCAGCAAATCCCTGACCAACGCTTGGGAACAAATCGGAGTCCATTTACTCGCCGTCATTTTCTCTTTGATAGTTGGTTTATTTTTGGGAACAAATCCTTTATTCATTGGTATTATGGTGATGTTTCTTATTCTTTTGTGTAATTGGATAGGCTGGTCGAGCGGGATTGTCATGGGGATTGTTTCCATCATTTTCGTCCTTGATTCTCCGGGAGAAACGTTTCTCACCAACGCCCTGTCCCGATCTCTAAGTATCTTTGTTGGTCTTGCGGTCGCCTTGCTTATTAACCGGGTTTTAGCCCCGCCCAGATACAAATCTAAATTTCTCAGCAGTCTTCCCTCTCTTGTACTTGTCACTTCAAACTATTTTTTAGATAGTCTACGCACCTTCATTCATGCCGGAAACTTGACTTACTATGAGAAGCCGGATCCTCAAGAACAGAAAAACCTGTTTGATGAGATAACGCTCCTCTATGAGCATGCTCGAGAAGAAATGACCCTTGAAGACAATCTTGGCTTTATAGAACGATTATTGGAAATTTGCCGCGGTTTTATCGAACGGGGAGAAAGCATTAATCAAATGACTGCTCAACGAGTCACGAGACGAAGAGAATCTTATTCTCCTGAAGAATTGAAAAAAATCACAGAAGAATTTCAGGGAATACTAGAAGTCTTATCGATTGGTTACGATAAGCTTGCTGAGCTTATTAGTTCTCTGCACCTCGGAATCTCAGAGAAAAAGAGTTCAAGTTCCTATGAGGAAGACCTTGTCTATTGGGAATTATTTGATCAAGCTATTGATGAGTGGAACCGTAAAGTCAGCGGCGTTTTCTATTTACGAGCTTTGATGGAAGTATCCGTCGTTGCAACGGAACTACGCTGGGCAAATCGCCGTACAATAACCTTGCTTAATATGATTAATAAGCAATCTAAAAAGAAACCCAAAAAATAGTGCTGAATAAACCTTTTTCAGACTAAAAATGCCTTCTTCATAATACTCCGAAATACTCTGGCAGCAGGTTCTTCTTTTCACAAATAAGTATGGCGTTTATCCTAAATATGTTATAAAATTAATCAGAAAATAAGCAACTACAGGTTCATAAAGGGGTAAACTATGAAAATCAAAGGATTTATATTTGATCTGGACGGAACATTAATCAATTCTTTGCCAGTAGTACGCACCAGCTTGAGCCGTACTGTGTCAAAATTCTCTGGTCGTGAATACTCAGACAAAGAATTATCGGGTTTATTTGGACCATCAGAAGATGGTATCTTTAAGAAACTGTTTCCTGATTCCTGGAGAGAAAGCTTGCAGTTTTATCTTGACGAATATGACCGCCTTCATGTGGACTATGCCGAGCCCTTTCCTGGTATTGTCGAGATCCTCAATCTATTGCAAGAACGAAATATTAAGTTAGCTCTTGTCTCTGGAAAAGGTGCCGGAAGCATGGAAATCTCTCTGAAACATTCGGGATTGAAGGCATATTTTGAAATTATTCTAACCGGCTCAGAGGACCGAGCGAGTAAACCGGAACATATTCGGCAAATCTTAGAAGGATGGAACCTTTCTCCGGATGAAGTGGCCTATATAGGTGATATTGCCTACGATGTTCAGGCCGCCAAAGAAGCCGGCGTTTTACCGATTAGCGCACTTTGGGCTGAAACCGCTCAGTCTCAAAAAGTATTAGCTATGAATCCTGCATTTGCCTTTGACACAGTGGAATCCTTTAAAGAATGGATTATTCATTTTTCTACGTAACATCTTGGCAACTACTTTAACAATTTATCTATAATAAAATGCAGAATTATGTTATTGTGAAAATAAGTGACATAAAGGAGGAGTCTGAATGCTTGAGCTTCAAAAAGTATCTCTGGAAATAGAAGGAGATACAAGTTTTGAGATTCTAAAGAATATTAATCTGAAATTCCATGATAAAAAAATATATGTTGTTACCGGACCCAATGGTGGAGGAAAATCTTCACTGGCTAAAATTATTATGGGAGTCTATAATCCGACTTCAGGTGAAATTCTGCTTGATGGACAAGCTATTACATCTATGAGTATTACGGAGAGAGCACGTTTGGGTATAGGGTATGCATTTCAAAGCCCTCCGCGCTTTAAAGGTATAAAAGTCAAAGAACTTCTAAAAATGGCCGCCTCACATAATCCTGAAAAAGTCAATATTTGTGATTTGCTGTATGATGTCGGCTTGTGTGCTCAGGATTATCTGAACAGAGATGTGGATGCCAGTCTCTCAGGCGGAGAAATGAAACGAATCGAAATTGCTACAGTACTTGCCCGAAATCTAAAGGTTGCGGTCTTTGATGAACCGGAAGCCGGGATTGATTTATGGAGCTTTCAAAAGCTTGCCGAAACCTTTAGAGATATACACATGAAGTATGATACTACGATCATCATTATCTCCCACCAAGAACGAATCATGGAGCTGGCGGACGAAATTATTATCATGTCCAATGGAACGATCAGCGCGCAATCCGAACGGGATATAATTCTCGCCGGAATCATGAATAACGGTGATTGTGCCTGTAGTACTAAATGTGTGAAAGGGGTTGGTCAAAATGCTGAATGCGTTGGATAAACTAATGCTTGAGAAAGTGGCCGATCTTCACGAGATTCCCCAAGGAGCTTTTAACATCCGTAAAAATGGAGCGGGAGTACAGCGTAACACAACCGCAAATATTGATATCGTCACCAAGGCGGACAAATCAGGGATTGATGTAATTATCAAACCCTATACTAAAGGGGAAAGTGTCCATATTCCGGTTATAGTAACAGAGGAAAACATTAACGATGTTGTCTATAATACCTTTGAAGTGGGAGAGTATTCGGACGTGTTGATCGTCGCAGGATGTGGAATACATAATTCCGGACATCACAAATCTCAGCATGACGGAATTCATACCTTTTATGTTAGAAAAGGCGCCAAACTCAAATATGTGGAAAAACATTACGGACAGGGTGACGGAGAGGGACAACGAGTTCTCAATCCTAAGACCATTCTTGAGATAGAAGAAGGTGCCGTGGTCGAACTTGAACTGATTCAAATAAAAGGGATTGACCATACTAAAAGGGATACTGAAGTTCGCTTAATGGATAATGCAAAGCTTGTCGTCACTGAAAGACTTCTTACTTACAAAGATCAAGAGGCTGAATCAAATATCGTTGTAGAATTACATGGAGTAGATTCCTCTGCCCAAATAATATCCCGGTCGGTTGCTCAGAACGATTCGAAGCAAGTCTTTTATTTTGATTTAGTGGGGCGGAATAAAGGCCGCGGACATATTCAATGTGATGCTATCATCATGCATAATGCCCAGGTCCTTTCAACTCCCAGGATTTCTGCTCATCATAGTGAAGCACAACTAGTCCATGAGGCAGCCATTGGCAGAATAGAGTCCGAACAGCTAATCAAATTAATGTCCCTGGGATTCTCGGAGCAGGAAGCTGAAGACACAATTCTTAACGGCTTTCTTAAATAGCTAATGACAATAAGGGAACGTGCAGAAAGTATAACAAGGCTAGAAGCTCAGGGCTTCCAGCCTTGTTTCTTTCAATATTCTCAGCTTAAGCTTAGTCTGTTTTCCTTTAAGCCTTTCCTTACAAATCACTTGCTAATTTGTAAAGAGCTTCATCCGCTACTCGATAGACTGTCCAATCATCCATTGGCACAGCCCCCAACTTTTTGTAAAATTTAATCGAAGGTTGGTTCCAGTCCAGGCACCACCACTCTAATCTTCCGCACTTCCTGTCAATAGCTAATTTTGCGAGATAGGAGAGGATAATTTTCCCCATCCCATTACCTCTCATTTTAGGTTTTACGTATAAATCCTCCAAGTAAATGCCAGGTCTCCCTAAAAAGGTTGAAAAGTTATGGAAGAACAAGGCGAAGGCAACCGGTTCTTCCTGATATTCGCCAATAATTACTTCCGCCATTTTCCGGTCAAAAAGGGACTCTTTTAAAACATCTTCAGTTGCCACAACCTCCGGCAACATTTTTTCATACTCTGCCAATTCTCTGATAAAACCAAGAATGAGTGAAACATCCCCGGTATCAGCGAATCGTAATTTGAAATTGGGCAAACTCGTTTCTATGAACGTTTTCATACTCGCTCCTTATTATTTTCTGATTTAGTCGATCAACAAGCAATCTATGAATAATGTATCACGTGTCAAGTGTTCCATACTGAATAATTGACTTAATAATCTCGAATGATCTTGGGAGGTAAATGTGGTGAAATATCTCAATCCATTGCTTTTGGCAATTCCGGTCAGTATTTTCGTACATCTATCAGGCCACTCGCCGGTCTTACTTTTTTTTACTGCCTGTTTAAGTATTATCCCCCTTTCCGGATACATGGGCAAAGCCACCGAAGAAATCGCAATCTATGTCGGCCCAAGAGTCGGAGGTTTGCTTAATGCCACGTTTGGTAATGCCGCGGAACTCATCATCACGATTTTTGCTCTGAAAGCAGGGCTTCTGGAAGTTGTCAAAGCATCCATAACAGGGTCTATCATTGGCAATCTTCTACTGGTATTAGGACTAAGCATGCTTCTTGGTGGTTTTAAATATAAGAGACAAAGTTTCAACCGGGCGGCTGCCGGCATGCATACCTCAATGCTCCTGATGGCTGTAACAGGATTAATTATACCCGCAGTCTTTCTCAATACACACTCCAATCCTGCTGCAGAACCCTTAAGCCTGGGAGTAGCCGGAATTTTGATGCTTGTCTATATACTTAGTTTAGTTTTTTCTCTTCATACACACAAGGATGTTTTTCGTCCCAGTCAGGAGTGTTCAGATTCTCCCAGTTGGTCAAAGGCTCAATCTTTAGCGGTTTTACTTATTGCTACGTTTTTTGTCGTTATAGAAAGTGAATTTCTAGTGGAAAGTATTGACCCTGTGGTTAAGGCTTTGGGTATCAGTGAACTTTTCATTGGAGTCATAGTCATCCCCATCATCGGTAATGCGGCCGAGCATTCCACCAGCGTATTAATGGCTATGAAGAATAAGATGGATATCAGCTTGGAAATTGCTATCGGCTCAAGTACTCAAATTGCACTTTTTGTAGCACCCCTCTTAGTTTTCCTAGGCTACTTTATGGGGCAGCCGCTTGACTTATTGTTTACAGGTTATGAACTCATTGTCATCATCATGGGAACCGTGATCACCGCGATTATTAGCATGGATGGCCGTTCTAACTGGTTAGAGGGAGCACAGCTTTTAGCCGCCTATTCAATCATGGCTCTGGCTTTTCTTTTTGTTTGAAGACCTTCCGACTAGTTCCCATAGCCTTCCTTATCAGGACCCTGGGCCAAAAGTTCTATGCTTTGCCCTAGGGTCCTTTTCAAGTTCCCATTGTCACATAACAATATTTGAGGAACCTCTACATAATATCATAATAATCAATCTATACTAAAACGGATTAAAGTGAGAGGAGGTTCTTATGAAAAACTTATCGTCAAGGACAAAAAAGTGGCTGGTAATAGGCTTGCCGATTCTGATAATCTTTGGAGTTTTTCTTGTAGGTCAATACAAACGAACATCGACCACCCATTATTGCGGAACGACCTGTCATATCATGAAGCCGCCGTACGAAACCTCTTTTCACAGTGTACACCGCGAGACAAACGGAGTCGGCTGCAAGGACTGTCACATTCCTCATGATAATATCTTGGAACAAATTGTTTACAAAGGCTATTCAGGGGCCAGGGATTATTATAAAAACACCTTTGATCCGCCTGACGCGCTGCATACAAAGGAATGGAGCCGCAACATACTTCAACGCAACTGTCTGCGCTGTCATTCCTCTGTCGTTGCCCGGATTAACACCAGTGATGGAAAACAATGTTTCGAGTGTCATCGCGGTGAACCACACGATACGCCCACTCAACCTTTCAGTAGTCAACCTGTCTATACGGCCATACGTTAAGAATGGAGGTCACAATAAATGAAACGATTTTGGCAAAGCTCTCTATTACTCGGTCTTATGTTAATCATGATAGCAGTCCTGGCAATTGGCTGTAATCAACAATCACAAACTCCTCCAACAGCAGCTTCCATACCTGAAGGAGAACTGGATCCTGCCGTCTGGGGGAAGGTATATCCTGATCAGTATGCCAGTTACCTTAAGCAAAAGGAGCAAACCAAAGGTAATTCTAAATACGGGGGTTCTGTTCCTGAATCCCATCTCAAAGAATCCCCCGCCCAAGTAAAACTATTCGCCGGATATCCTTTTTCTGAGGACTATAATGATGAACGGGGGCATGTTTGGGCATTGGAGGATGTTATCAACACCCAACGTGTGGGAGCAACCACCATTGGTTCCTGTTGGAATTGTAAGAGCCCTAATGTAAAGCCGCTGGTCGATAAGATGGGGGACTCCTTCTGGTCAACTCCATTCGCTGATTTAAAGGATGAGATGAAACATCCGATCTCTTGCGCCAACTGTCATGACCCAAAAACCATGGCTTTAACCATCACCAGTGTTCCGCTTCTCGATGCTCTAAAAACCCGGGGAATTGATCCCGCTAACTTTAGCCGGCAAGAAATGCGGACCATGGTCTGTGCCCAATGCCATGTTGAATATTATTTCAAACCTGATAACAAGAAAGTCACCTTCCCTTGGAATTACGGTCTGAAAATGGACGATGCAGAAAAGCTATACACTGAAATAAACTTCAAAGACTGGAATCATAAAGAAAGCCAAGCCCCTATGCTTAAAGCTCAGCATCCGGATTATGAACTTTTTTCTACAGGTGTTCATGCCGCCAATGGTGTCGCCTGTGCAGACTGCCATATGCCCTATGTTAAACAGGGACAAACAAAAATCTCTTCACATCATCTCCAAAGTCCGCTCAATCACATCTCTCAATCCTGTCAAACATGTCACAAGCAAAGTGAAGATTACTTAAAGAATCAAGTTATAGGAACACAGGATACAGTATTTAAAGCTAAAGTATCTTTAGAAACTGCGCTCACAGACGCCATCAATGCCATTGCAAGCGCAGCCAATAACCCCGCCGCCAAAGCTGATATGATGAATGAAGCCAGAACCTTGCACCGTCAGGCTCAGTGGCGCTGGGATTACATCTCCGCTGAAAATAGCATGGGCTGGCACAGCCCTAAAGAAGCCTTAAGAGTACTTAGCGAAGGACTTGATTTAGCCCGGCAGGCACAGCTTAAAGCAAATTTAGCAGTAGGCGCAGCCGTTGGAGGTACGTCAGGACCTGAAGCAGGAAAAACCCCTGGTGCAGGTACTGCCGTTGATGCAACCGGTCAAAGCCCGGCACCTAAACAATAGGCTATAATATTGTTTGATCTTCCTCGAAACCTAATAATTCCATCTGAAGGATAATTGTAGGGGCAATTCATAAATTGCCCCTACAATTATCCTTCAGACACTCACTTCTTATAAAAAGCTCACTTTCCGGTAACAGTTTTATTTGACCTGTTAAACTTTTAGGGAAGCATACCATAGAACGTACTATTGGCTCTTATTAATCTCTGAATTGATTAACGTTCGTCTGCACTATACTACATTAGTTTACGTACCACAAAGTTACCTTGTATCAGAAGCCAATTCTGCGGGAAGTCATTGCCTAATACCCAGTAATAGAAGCCTCGAATCCCGAGTTCTTTGACTAAATCAAACTTAGCCTGCATACTTCGCGCATCCTCAAACCAAACCTCATGCTGTTTTCCCTGTTCATCTGTATATCTAAACCATGGGGCTTGAGAGGTTTGATCATAGTTGATACTAACCCCATAGCGAAGAGCCAGCTCCAAAGCACGTTGAGGACTTATAGATCTGGCAAATTTGCCTCCGGGCACATAAGGCAGAGTCCAGTCATAGCCGTATAAGGGCATCCCCATCATAATCTTTTCCCTAGGTACGACTGATACCGCATACTTCATTACCTGCCTCATTTGAGGCAGCGGCGACACTGCCATTGGTTTGCCTCCGGACCATCCCCATTCATAAGTCATAAAGAAAATAAAATCCACAACTTGCCCAATCGCTTGATAATCATGCCCTTCGTACAGAACCCCGCGCTGGTCAGCTCTATACTTTGGTGCCAGCGCAGCAGAAAGATAATAGCCGCGAGGTTTTAAGCGTTGCCTGGCTTTCCGCAAAAAACGGACATATGGTTCCCTATTCTCCGCACCTAAATACTCGAAATCAAAGTCAAGACCCCGATATCCTTTTTCCTCCATTATCTCAAGCACTTGGTTCAGAACACGATCCTGTAAGGCTTCGTTTGTCAGAATTGCGGTGGCAACTTCAGTACTGAACTGTCCCTCCTCAAGGTTCGTTAATACTAAGAGCGGCAAAACCCTATTCTTAAAAGCGTCATCCAACGAAGGCTGGTCCTCGACGGGAGTAAGCTCTCCGTTCCGATTTACGGCATAACTGAAAATAGCCAAGTAAGTAAGGTGTTCTCCTACTTTATCAACGGCGCCCGCAGACCGGGCCCTGGTCATCCTGGGGTCAATGTAAGCATTCGTCTCTACTGTCCGCTTCGGTTTCTGGGGTAAGTATAAGCGTAAACCAACTGGAAGGTTATCAGGATTTTGGATATTGTTAATTCGAACTAGTTCTTCTACTGTTACATTATAGCGCCGGCTGATCAACCACAGACTTTCTCCAGGTTGAACCCGATGGTATTCTCCATAAGTTGGGATTACCAGAGTTTGTCCGACAACCAGCCTATTTCGATCCGGGACTTCGTTTGCCTCCGCAATCTCTTGGACAGAGACACCATACCCTTGGGCAATTTTAGCAAGAGTTTCCCCCGAACTTACCACATGTATTTGCATGATCTATCCTCCTCTAAGTACGCACCATCTTTTTTAATTTATGTTCAGAAAGTTGGTTACGCGCCTAAACAAAGAAAAAAGACACAAATGAGAAACATCTTAAGGATGTACATAGCCCCTTTTTAAGCTATAATAAATAATGGTCTGCTAAGGTGATTAAATTAACTTGAAAGTTAAGCGGTGAAGCACATGAAATTTAAATACGCTCTAAATGAAATCCCCCCTTTGGGGCATCTCTTGTTGTTTGGTGTACAGTGGCTTGCAATATTAGCCCCCATTATACTTATTATGGGGACTGCTGTAACGAGCCTTCATCCCAACGGGCTAGGCCAACAAGTTGTTTATATTCAAAGACTTTTTTTCGTAGTCGCCGTAGCCTTATTCTCACAAGTAATCTGGGGCCACCGCCTGCCAATTATCATCGGACCGGCGACGGTCTTCTTAGTAGGGATGGCGGCCGGAGGGAAAAGCAACCTCGAAGCAGTTTATACCTCAATCTTCTTAGGCGGACTCCTATTGACAGCCATAAGTATTACCGGTTTATTTGCCCACCTTAAGAAACTTTTTACTTCAACCGTCGTAGCCGTTATTTTGATTCTGGTTGCGCTTACCCTGACACCGATGATTCTTAATCTAATTACCACTCCCACACCTCAGGCTGATTCATTTGCCAACCTGTGCTTTTCGTTAGTCATGGTACTTAGCATGTTTATTGCAGCAAACAATATACGCGGTTTGTGGAAATCAACCCTCATTTTTTGGGCTATACTCGGAGGAAGTTTAGCATACTACCTTATTTTCCCTCAATCATCTCTTCCCACTTATGACCTTCCCACAGTGGCCGCCTTTTGGCAAGGTCTACACCCTTCCTTCGTCTTCGATTCAGGAGTCTTCCTCTCCTTTTTAATTTGTTTTCTCGCACTCTCCGTCAATGATCTGGGGTCAATTCAATCAGTCGATGAACTTATCAAACCCGATAACATGGAACGGCGGATTACAAGAGGGGTTACAGTGACCGGATTAATCAATGTCTTATCCGGTTTTCTCGGAGTCATCGGTTCCGTGAACTTTTCCTTCAGTTCCGGGGTAATTATTGCTAGCGGAGCAGCCTCCAGATATACCCTGATTCCCACAAGCATTGGACTATTAGCTTTGTCCTTTTTACCTAAAACAATCGCCGTTTTAGGCAGCATCCCTTCCGTAGTGATCGGCAGTTCTATGGTTTATCTGATGTGCTCACAGATCGCGGGTGGTCTTCAAGTAGCCCTGAGCCAGAACTATAGGTTTGAAAAAGGGCTGACCATTGGCTTGCCTATGATCTTAGGAGTTCTGATATCCTATTTGCCCCCTGCGGTGCTTAACACCTTCCCCTCTATTCTAAAGCCTGTCTTAGGCAACGGTTTTGTTGTCGGGGTAATAGTCGTGCTGATTATGGAACACATCGTATTTCGCAAGCATTCCTCGTAAAATTTCCCTATCCCTGCACCCAAGCGTCATGCTCATATCCACGTTGGCCCCAATAGCCGATATAATTCTCTTCAATTAACTCAATACGATTCAGCCATTTGACTGATTTATAAGCATACATCTTCGGAATTATTAATCTAACCGGGCCACCCAGCTCGTTTGGAATAGGTTTGCCATCGTGCATCACTGCCACCATAATGTCGTCCATATCAGCTTGCTCCAACGTGAGTGAGTCCGTATACACACCATCCCCTGAGTACAGCTTGACCACCCTCGCCGCCGGCTTAACACCAGTTTTCTCCAGCAGTTCTTTAAGGGGGATGCCTTCCCAGGTATTGTTATATACCGACCAGCCTGTGACACAGTGAAAATCACTGACTTGCACAGAACGCTTCAGTGCGACAAACTGCTCCCAATTCCAGGTTATTGGTTCCTCAACCAATCCATCAATTGTAAAAAACCAGTTATCATTGTTAAAGAACGGGAGCCTGGTTACCGAATAGCTGCGAAATGAATCACTCGCCCCTCCACCAATCGGCGGAGCAGACTCTGCTAACGGTTGAGGGGTTGGCAGAAGCTTGTTAGCTCCCTCCTTATTAACCTGAACCCCTTGCCCTGATCCGAGGTCGCCGATCCACTTGATCATTGAAGGGATAACCGAAATTGTCAATCCAGCACCGATGACGGTACGAATGAAGGCCTTGCGGGTATAGAACGATCCTTCCCCCTTGCTTTGATAGCGCGGAGGTTCCTTAAGTCGTCCGAGCTTGGTTAGAGAATGATAAAGGATTAAGGGAAGCCCAATCCAAACCAGCAGATCATGAACTGCCAGGGCAACATTAGAAACTATAGGTCCCGCTGCTTGGAACTGCCACAAAAGAACCCCTGAAAAAAAACAGCCCAATAGCAGCGTGAAGACAACAATGAGGTTCAACCGCTGCCAAAACTTACCCTTGAGCTGCTTCCAGTGTCTGGCTGCAAACCCTAAATAGTAAAGCACAGGAACGATCGAAACCAATCCGATACTTATATGTAACCACTTGATCCAAACCTTAGCTTCCCCAAGCACTGCCCGCCAAAAACTGCTGTACAATAACAGGCCGGACAAGGTTAATAAGGTAACGAACAAAGCATTCCATAAATGAAGTTTTGTTAATTTCCTTTGGGTAATGTGAACCAAAAGCAACTCCCCCCTTCCGGCCTATTGAAGACCCCAATTTCTCCACCTTGCTGCAGAACTAATGATTTTGCGATTGCCAGCCCCAATCCTGATCCTCCTCCTATACGGCTGCGTGAGCGATCAAGCCGGTAAAAACGTTCAAAGATTTGTTCTTTTTCCTGATCCGGAACCCCTTTTCCTTGATCCGTAACCCTGACTTGAACAAAACCCCTCGCCGCACTTACTTCGATGCCAATCGTTCCCCCACTGGGAGAATGTCGTATAGCATTCTCCAGCAGATTCTGCAAAATACGCTGCACCTGCTGAGGCACCATCCGACAGGGCAGAAACTGCTCGGGCAGCTTCACCTGAAGATCGAGAGCTTTATCCTCTAGTGGCTTGGCAAAACGAGGCAGCAGTTCTACCAGCACATCATCCAGCAGTGCCGACACAGCTTCCTGAGCCTGAGTACGTTGCTCGGCATCCAAGACAGAAAGCTCAAAAAGGTCCTGAATTAACGCCCCAAGCCGCAGCGATTCGCTGCGGATGGTTCCTAAATATCGCCGGAACGTCTCTTCATCCTCCACCACCCCATCCTCCAAGGCCTCCACATAGGACTGCACTGAGGCCAGTGGCGTCCGCAAATCGTGGGCCAAATTTGCCACCAATTCACGTCTTGACGTTTCCGATGCTTTTACTTGGCGAAAACTCTCTTCCAGCTCAGTACCCATGGCGTTAAACTGCTCCGCCAGAACTTTCAGTTCAACAGGTCCAACGACCGGCACACGGGTTCGCAATGCTCCCGAAGCAAATTCGGTGGCAGCAGCACCGATGCGCCGAACTGCATCCACCACCGGCCGCATGATTAATAAATGGAAACCGGCAGCGACGCACCCTGCTGCAATTGCGGCGATAGTAAGCAAAATCAACTGTTCTGAAGATAACAACATGTAATTGTAGAAAACTAATAGTACCAAAACAATGGTCAGAATGCTGATTAAGTTGGCAATTAGCAGATAATTACGCAGCTTCATGATCGTTCTTTCCCATCCAGTTTATATCCGATACCCCATACTGTTTTTATCCACTGGGGTTGAGACGGATCAGGCTCCACCTTTTCCCTTAATCGTCTTACCAGCACAGTAACGGTGGTTGTATCCCCGTTATAATCCGTATCCCAAATTCGTTTTAACAATTGACTTCGGGAAAAAACCTGCCCGGAATGGCAAGCCAACAAGAACAGGAGATCAAACTCCTTAGCCGTCAAATCCACTTCGGCTCCTGCTGCTATCACTCGGCGCTGGGCTGGAAAAATCGATAATCCATCAAAATACAGGGCATCCTGCTCTTCTCCCGCCTCCAATCCTCTCTGAGGGATTTGGACTTGGGCTACACGTCTCAAGATATTTTTGACTCGCAGCACCAGCTCCCGCGGGCTGAAGGGCTTAGTCATGTAATCGTCTGCACCCATACTAAGTCCCAACAGCCGGTCCCGTTCCTCTCCTCGTGCGGTTAACAGGATGACAGGCGTCTCTCCCGACTCCCGCACCTTTTCACATACTTCCCAGCCGTCCATATTAGGCATCATCAGGTCAAGCACCAGCAGATCGGGGCTATGCTCCTGCCAAAGACGCAGAGCTCCTTCTCCATCATGAGCAACCCATACCACATACCCTTCCCGTTCTAAGTAACGACGACATACATCTGTTATATTTTGTTCATCATCCGCAACCACAATGCCTGCAGCCATCAGCTATTCCTCCTTGACCCGCTTTAAGTTTACACCAAACAGCGTTAGGATATTTATAAGTCTTAATTATACTGTCAGGACTCAAAGCATGGCAACCGGCGAGAATACCCCTTCATCCTTCCTTATTACATCTTATCCTTTTTCATATCATCCTTCATCGGAGCCTTATCCATCATGGAACCTTTATCGTCTTTCATCGTGTCTTTGCTTTCCGTCATCCCATCTTTACCCTCGTTCATTGTATCTTTGCTTTCCATCATCCCGTCTTTACCCTCGTTCATCGTGTCTTTGCTTTCCGTCATCCCATCTTTGCCATCGTTCATCGTGTCTTTGTTTTCCATCATCCCGTCCTTATCATCCTTCATGGTGTCTTGGTCCTGCTTCATTTCCTCCTGCTTCATAGAATCTCCGTTTCCCATAGTCTGTTTGTCGCTTCCACACCCACTTAATGGGAACGCGAAGGCTGCAGCGAGCATAATCATAATTACATGTTTTTTCATCATAGTGATCTCCTCCTCAATATTGACTCCATAGATAGATTAGCAAAGAAGAATTACTATTCATCAACGATTCTCTCTCAAAACCCTTAAGCGAATATTACAAAAGAATTACAATGCCCTGTCTCAGATTCACATAGTGATATATCCTCTGCATAGACCAATCTGAAGGAGTCCTCTGAAAACGAGGGTCTATAATGAAAGCCCGATCGATTGATGTCAGCACATCAATCGATCGGGCTTTTAGGCAAACAGGGTTAATTCTCCCCTGAACGTACATCCACTTTAACATCATATAAAGTGCTGCCCTCAGCTCTATCCGTTAAGCGTTGGGAGGTCAGGGCATTTACGGTACTGCCTCCGGGTTGAGTTTCACTGGAAAATAAACCTTCGGTAACCACAACACCTTGGGGAACGGTGGTTGTCAACTTAAGAATAAACTGAACCTCTCCCCGCTCATTGAAAGCAATTACCTTCTGACCGTCTTGCAAATTCTTGCCGCCGGCATCTTCCGGATTCATTTGGAGATAGGACGCCTCTTTTTTCCGAAGTAAATCCGGTCGCTCGGTAAACGAAGAATTCAAGGAATAAACACTAGGGGCGCTCATTAAATAAAAAGGAGCGTCATCCTCGTAAGGTTCAAAATAGCGCGGTAATGGCTCCGCTTCTAAAGGATTGAATAATTCGATCTTACCTGATGGAGTAAGGTAGGTTGTCTTATAATTCTCGGGAAGGGAGAGTTCTACAGGATAGCTTGCTTGCAGCTTTACCAAATCAACCCCTTCCAGCCATGGTTTCGGCGGATCAATCAGTTGACTAATTAAGTCGTCAACCTTTTGATCGAAAAACCGCTCGCTAAAACCCATTGCTTGGGCCAGCAACTGAAAAACCTCCCAATTGGATTTAGCCTCACCTGCCGGCGGAACAACCGCTGCCGCTCTCTGGATGCCATAATGCCCATAGGATCTGTATAGATCCGGATGTTCTAAGGAACTTGTAGCCGGCAAAACAATGTCGGCATAGCGAGCCGTATCCGTCATAAATCGTTCATGAACAACCGTAAACAGGTTATCTCGCTTCAGTCCCTTGATAATTTTAGTTTGGTCAGGGGCTACAACGGCAGGATTGGAGTGGTATACATACAGGCCCATGATCGGAGGTTCAGTTAATTCCGTCAAGGCATAGCCCAGCTGATTCATATTTACAACACGGGTAGGCCTTTGTAAGAAGTCTTCACGTGTTACTTGACTCATGTTAAAAGCGGAACCAGAGGAAATACTAGCCAGCAGTCCGCCCCCCGGCTTGCTCCAAGCCCCTACGAATGCAGGGAGACAGGCAATCGTCCTCACCGTCATTGCACCGTTCCCATAACGGCAAAGCCCTGACCCCAAAGCAATAAAGGGTGCGCTGGCTCTGGCATATTGAAGTGCCATTTCTTCCAGCAAACTTACTTCTATTCCGGTAATCCGGCTTACTTTATCCGGCGTATAATCAGGCAAAACCTCCGATTGGAGCTGTTCAAACCCCTGGACATACCTAGCAATGAAAGGCTGATCTATCCACCCCTCACGAACTAGGATGTGCATTAGGCCTAAGGCCAAAGCACCATCTCTTCCAGGCCTTACTAACAGGACTTTATCAACTATTTGAGCTGTCGGATTCTCATAGGTGTCAATCAGCCAAACCATGGCGCCACGTTTTTTTGCTGCTCGGACCTTATGCAGCAGATGAATATTTGTCGCCAGAGCATTCGTACCCCAAAGAAGTATAAAGTCGCTTTTTTCGACTTCATTCGGGTGCGGCGCTAACGTTCTCCCCATAACTGTGGCCCAGCCATAGCCTTTTGAAGAGGAACATATTGTGCGGGCCAGTCTTGAGGCTCCCAAGCGATTGAAAAACCCTTCTCCGCAATTGCGTTGGACAAGCCCCATGGTTCCTGCATAAGAATAGGGTAAGATTGCTTCCGCCCCGTATTCTGAGATCATCTTCTTCCAAATGTCGGTGATACGTTGAATTCCTTCATCCCAGGTAATCGCCTTAAACTGCCCCGCTCCCTTTTCCCCTATACGCAGTAAAGGCTGAGTTAGCCTCTGAGGGGAATGAACCGTTCTCTCATAGTGATGCATCTTGGGGCATAAGGTGCCTCTGGTAAAGGGATGTTCCGGGTCACCTGTTACCTTTACTGCTTGACCATCGACCACTTCTACTAAAAGTCCACACATGTCGGGGCAATCGTAAGGACATACAGATCGTTTTACTTCAGAATTCATAGTACACTTCCTATTCCGTCAAAATTTTGATAAGAGCAACCTTATGGTGAACTCGTTCGGCTAAAGCTGAACATTAGATCAAATTTCACAAAATCCCCACTTAAGTCCCAATAAACGTTCATAATTTGTACCATTTTCCTTAACACGTTTCGGATATCCTTAATACATAAATCCAGCAAGGAGCTTGATTATACAAGGAGGCTTAATTATGGAAGAAGAAATTCGTTCAGAACTCAATAACAATAACCTTACAGATATCAATATTGACGACAACAAGGACATTGAATCAGACTCCTCTAAGCAACCACACATACCCTATCATAAACCAAAGAGGAATGTCGCTGCCCTGGCCAGCCTTTGTCTGATTAGCGCCGTCATCGGTGGTCTTACTACAGTTGCTGCTGTCCCCTATATATATCCTACTAATATAACCTCTCCAACGCAAACAACAAATTCACCGTTTACACAAGTTTCGAGTGTTACTGCCCCTGAAACCAATTTCCCGGTAGCACAAATTGCCAAGAATGCCGGTCCCGCTGTTGTGGGGGTTTCTAATTTCCAAACCGGTCGGGGCTTTTCAGGAAACTCAAGTCTTCAACAAGCCGGCAGTGGTTCCGGTTTTATTATTAATGCTGAAAAAGGATATATCGTAACGAATAATCATGTGATTGAGGGCGCACAAAAAATCAGCGTTAGTTTGAGCGACGGACGTACTCTTGATGCAAAACTCGTTGGTGCCGACCCACGCACAGATCTTGCCGTATTACAAATTTCGGATACAACTAATCTTACGGCGGTTACTCTTGGGGATTCTTCAAAAGTCGAAGTTGGAGAATCTGTCGTTGCCATTGGAAATCCCGGCGGAGACGAATTTGCACGTTCTGTGACCACAGGAGTCATCTCTGCAACCAACCGTTCCATAAACCTCCAAGGGGTAGCAAGTTATAATCTGATTCAAACCGACGCCGCCATCAACCCCGGAAATAGCGGCGGACCCCTTGTGAATTATCAAGGTCAGGTTATAGGCATCAACTCGGTTAAATACGCGGTAACCGGTTTCGAAGGAATGGGCTTCGCTATTCCAATTTCCGACGCTCTGCCAACCATCAATCAATTAATTGATTCGGGTGTGGCTAAACATCCAGCCCTTTTAGTAAGTACAGACGATCAATATAACTCCTACGCTAAAATTAATAACAAGCCCCAAGGAGCTTACATTGCAAGCGTATCACCGAATGGACCAGCCTCGAAGGCTGGAATTGCGAAAGGGGATATCATCACCAAGGTTAACGATGTTCAAATAGAAAATTCTTCGGACCTTATTCGCGAACTCTATAAAAAGAATGTCGGCGATAAAGTTACAATAACCTATATTCGCGATGAACAGACAAAGCAGGTTGAGGTAACTTTAGGAGAGCTGGCTTCAACTTAACGTCATGAATAAAATCTTCGTAACTAACACAGTTTAAAATAGATCAAAAAGGTTTAAAAGGAGATTAGAAAATGTCAAACGCTTACGAAATGATTGGACTGGATCTCTATCAGGAATGTATTGAGCCATTGGATACCGATACCCAGAAAAAAATCCTCGCTGGAAAAGACAACAAAGCATTTGAACATGCCTGCCAATGGACAACTCTTTATCCAAATTCCTACTCTTGATTCTTATGATATAAAATCCCTTTTTAACCGGCTTAGAAGTTAATCTTCAAAGCCGGTTTATTCATTAATGTATGCTTCTATAACATTTCCGGGTAAATGTAAAAATCTCTTCTGTCTATAACTAAAACAAGTAATATTCCACAATACATTTGGTATAATACTCCTATGCTTATTAGACTAATTTGGGAGGTTAAACATGACTAGATGGAATGTTTATGTTACTAATGAAATTCCTAAACCAGCTCTTGACAAACTAGAAGAATATTGTGACATTGAAGTCAATCGTACGGGACTTGTCCTTGAAAGATCCGTGTTATTAGAAAAGGTTAAAGGCAGAGATGCCGTTTTAAGCTTACTGACTGATCCAATAGATGCTGAGGTAATGGATGCAGCTAAAGGGGTTAAAATTTTTGCTAACTATGCTGTCGGCTACAATAACATAGATATCCCCTCTGCAACGGAACGGGGAATTATGGTTTCTAATACTCCCGGTGTACTTACGGACACAACCGCTGAAATGGCTTGGGCATTGTTGTTTTCTGTAGCTCGAAGAGTCGTTGAATCAGATAAGTACTCAAGAATGGGAAAGTATACAGGTTGGGGTCCGATGCTCTTCCTGGGACAGGACGTAATGAATAAAACCGTTGGCGTAATAGGCGCTGGAAGGATAGGTTTATCCTTTGCTAAAAGGGCAAAAGCCTTTGATATGAAAGTACTCTACACCGATGTAGCGGCTAACCCTCAATTCGAACAAGAAACCGGCGGTCAATTTGTCAGTCTAGATACTCTTCTCAAAGAATCAGATTTTGTTTCTATCCATACTCCTCTTCTCCCTGAAACCCATCACTTACTGGGCGAGAAAGAGTTCAAACTCATGAAGAATACTGCAATTCTGATTAACACCTCCCGCGGTCCGGTCGTTGATGAATCCGCCCTGGTAAAGGCCTTACAATCCGGAGAAATATGGGGTGCAGGCCTGGATGTCTATGAATTCGAACCTGAGTTTACTGAAGGCCTATTGGAATTAGACAATGCTATAGTTTGTCCTCACATAGCCAGTGCCACAATCGACACTCGCACAAAAATGGGTATGATCGCTGTCTCCAACATCATAGCTGCCATGAAGGGGGAACTTCCCCCCACTTGTCTGAATCCCGAGGTTTTTCAAAAGTAAACCCATTTGCAGAAGTGGGTGGCAACGATTGGATAATTACAAATAAGTTAAAAGGATGGGTAGCCGATGAAAAAAGTACTTGCAGATAGAATGGCGTTGCTTGGCACCGAAACAGCTTTTGAAGTTTTAGCCAAGGCTAAAAAGTTGGAAGCGCAGGGAATGGATATTGTTCACCTGGAGATTGGCGAGCCGGACTTTGATACTCCTAAGAATATTATTGAAGCCGCATGCCATGCTCTAACCAGCGGATACACCCACTATACCCCCGCGCCCGGCATTCCGGAAGTAAGAGAAACAATCGCCTCCTATATTCGTAATCATAAAAACGTTGATGCTTCTGCCGAGGAAGTTGTTATCGTCCCCGGCGGAAAACCCATTATGTTTTTCTCCATTATGGCAACCGTCAATCCAGGTGATGAAGTTATTTATCCGAATCCTGGCTTTCCGATCTATGAATCCGTCATTCGTTTTGTTGGCGGAAAGCCCGTCCCCATACCCTTGCGGGAAGAAAACCAGTTCCGTTTAGATGTCAATGAGCTCGCTCAGTTGATTACACCCAAAACAAAAATGCTCATTATTAATTCTCCAGGTAACCCTACCGGCGGTGTTCTCACAAATGAAGATATCAAATCTATTGCGGACTTGGTTCGAGGAAAAGAAATCCTGGTTCTTTCCGATGAAATATATGATCGCATCGTGTATGGAGATACACATCCACTTTCTATTGCTTCATTGCCGGAAATGAAGGATTGGACGATTATCTTAGATGGATTTTCTAAAACCTATGCTATGACTGGATGGCGGTTAGGCTATGGGGTGATGCATGAGGAAATTTCTGCTCGTATTGCTCAGCTTATGGTTAATTCTAACTCTTGTACCTCGGCCTTTACACAGATGGCTGGTAAAGAAGCACTCACAGGGCCCCAAAACGACGTCGATAGTATGGTTGCTGAGTTTAAAAAGCGCCGCGATCTTATGGTAAATGGCTTAAACTCGATCCCTGGAGTAAGCTGCTTGTTGCCTGAGGGATCATTCTACGTATTTCCGAATATAAAATCCTTCGGTAAGAATAGCAAAGAAATTGCAGATTATCTTTTAAACGAGGCAGGCGTTGCTTGTTTAGGAGGTACCGCTTTTGGTTCCTACGGTGAAGGATATCTCCGGTTCTCCTATGCAAATTCTGTGGAGAATATTCAAAAAGCCTTAGAACGTATAGAAACGACATTAAAGAAACTACGATAACCGTCAAGAATAAGACTGGTAAGCGATAAAAGCTTCCAGTCTTGTTCTTTAAGAATTTGGTGAAAACAATTGATCACGGCAATTTAAAACCGCTGAGCCTTAAAGCCCAGCGGTACAATACCATTATATTCAGTGGAGAAGAGCGAGGATCTTATCCTTGTTGAAACCTACGACAGTTTCATCCCCTACTAAGAAAGTTGGTACACTATTGATATTACGGCGTTGTAATTCTTGTAAAGCATCTTGATCCGTACTAATATTCTTTTCCTCAAAAGGGATATTGTTCTGCGAAAGAAACTTCTTCGCTACGGTGCAATATGGTCAGGTGTTGTTGGTAAACATAGTTACATTTTTCATTGTCAGACCCTCCTGTTACTAAACTAATGGTTAGTATGGCATTAAATTTGATTTTCATTCTTAAATATCCGTAATTTCTAAAACCATTTTTTAGCGTCCAGAGATAGTCATCGAGCTTACACTTAAGACGAAGGCTTTCGTAATATTTACATAAACGTCTGCTATTTACCTATATGATGTGTAAGAAAATCATTTTAGGGGGTTACTAGTGATGAAGCTAAAAACAGCATTATGTCAATTGCCTGTTAAGGAAGACAAGCAAGAAAATCTTAACCAAGCAGCACTGATGTTAAAGGCCGCCGCCGCAGGCGGTGCGCATATGGCAGTCTTACCGGAAATGTTCAATTGCCCCTATGATATACATTCCTTTCGGGACTATGCTGAGATAATACCCTCTGGAGAAACAACAAACCTTCTTGCTGACCTGGCTCGCACCCACGGCCTTTTTCTCGTAGGTGGCTCGATTCCGGAATTAGATGGGGAACTGATCTACAATACCAGTGTTATATTTAACCCAAAAGGGGAGATTATTGCCACCCATCGCAAAGCCCATCTATTCGATATAAATGTCAAAAATGGTATCGAGTTTACTGAATCAAAGGTATTGTCCCCGGGCAATACTGCCACAGTGTTTGAAACACCCTGGGGCAAATTCGGAGTAGAAATATGCTATGATATTCGCTTCCCGGAATTGACAAGAAAAATGGCTAAAGACGGAGCCAGCGTAGTTATTGTACCTGCCGCTTTTAACATGACTACGGGGCCGGCTCATTGGGAATTGCTGTTTAGGAGCCGTGCCTTAGACAACCAAGTCTTCATGCTGGGCACTTCGCCCGCTCGCAATCCTCAGGCTTCCTATGTAGCTTATGGTCACTCCTTAGCTGTCAATCCATGGGGCCAAGTCCTTGCACAACTGGACGAAAAGCCGGGAATTCTGATCGTTGATCTCGATTTGACCCAGATTGAGGAGGTTAGAGAGTCCCTGCCGATCTTAAAACAACGCCGGGATGATCTTTACTAAAATTCCCCAACCTTCTTCACTGTGTATTCTTTTGGCGAAGGAATCAAATCTACGGTCGGTAAATTTCTCTCATTATAATGAATTATTTAAGCCCATAAAGAAGTACCCCGTCCTTATTGGTTCGCTCAACGAGTCCCCTATGCACTAAACATTCTAAATGGGACAGAGCTTCGCCGGAAGCAAACCACATTTGGGACGAAGGGAAGTCAGACCATTTCTTATGACCTATATCCCAGTGCATGGATGCAGCCACATCAATCGGAGTTTTTCTGCCTTCTTTTAAAATACCTAAAATCTCATTGAGACGTTCTTCATGATGGTGCAGAAGTTCATTAATTCTTTTGTGATGATCCGTAATGATTCTCCTGTGGGCCGGGAATAAGTAATCAATTTCATAATCATATACCTTATTCAGGCTTTTGAAATAAGTTGCTAAAATGTCTTGTTCAAATCCCCAAAAGGTTATATTAGGGGTTATCTCATCCAGTATATGGTCTCCACAAAAAAACAGCTTATGTTGTCTCTCATATAAACCAATATGCCCCGGCGTGTGCCCGGGAATATCCACTACTTCAAAACAATAATCCCCGATGACTAGTATATCCCCTTCATACAATGGACTGAAATCAAGAGTCCCACTCCGCCTAACCCCAAACTCTTTGCCAAACTTTATAGTAAAGTCGCTTTGAAAGCCCAATAGTTGATTGAGTGATTTGAAAAACACATCCCTTTGAGACGTTTGATTTGAGATTTCTCCATCAATCTGACTAAAATATACGACTCTTACTCCGTAATCTTTGAGAACATGCGCAAGTCCTGAATGATCAACATGCATATGGGTTATAAGCAGATCAGTCTTATTCAGATCAATATTTAATTCTCTAAGACCGTTCATTAATTCGGTCAAGCACTCTGCTGTGTTAAAACCTGTATCGATGATCAAGTTCTTGCTCTCGGAAACAATTATGTAATTATTAATAGCTTTTAAGGGATTATTAGGAAGAGGTATTTCATTCTTGAAAATATGCGGGTAAATTTCAATGACCATTGTAAAGCCTCCAAATCATAGCTGCTTTTTACATAGTAAGCATTACTTGTTCTTTGTATTTAAGAACTATATTCGAACTTAGAAGTATCTTCATTATACCTTATTCTACCAGAGATGTAACCTTTGAGATGTAAAGAACCACTTGGCTACTAAATCTTCAGCTCGGCGAAGGAATTTGCAAAATGATCCCGAATAAAGACTAGTGCAATTATTAAAGGAAAAAGAAGGCGTTATTAATGGAAACTGCAAAATTGCTGATTGTATTTTTGATTATGATGGTACTGTTATGGAGAAAGATTCCTTTAGTCTATGTGGTGATCGGAGCCTCAATTGTTTTGGCCTTTTTATTCGGGACTGATATGACGGGTCTTCTCATAATGGCCTGGGATGCGACCAAAGACCCTTCAACTATAGAGATTGAAGCAATTTTAGTCTTAATCATGATTCTGGAGCAAGTGTTGAGACAAAAAGGTTATTTAGAACGCATGCTCAACTCCCTAACCCGGCTAATCAAAGACCGCCGAATTGTGATGGCAATCATACCCGCCTTTATCGGACTCATGCCCAGTGCCGGAGGGGCTCTTTTCTCCGCCCCCTTAGTTGAGCAAGCGGTGGGTAAAAGCGTCCCCGCTGTGCAAAAAACCTTTATCAATTTCTATTACCGTCACATTTGGGAATTCTTTTTGCCTCTGTATACGGGAGTACTTCTAGTCTCAACCATTACGGGTATACCACTAACTCACGTACTTCTGGGGCTTATGCCTTATGGTATCTTAGTCATTCTTTTAGGACTTCCCTTTCTGTTCCGTATCAAAGTTGACGAGGAATTAGCCATAGTTCCTCAATCGTACGCTGAAGAAATGCCTCAAAGCTCAGTAAAAGACGTTTTCTTCAGTACCCTCCCTGTCTTAGCACTTGTGGGCCTTGTTTTTGCTAAAGTCCCTATAACCTTGGCCATTACAATAATTATTGCAGTACTCATCCTGAGACACAAAATTAATCTTAAAGAATTGTATAAACTTACTCGCAAAGCTATTGTTATTAAAACTTTAATCATGATCTGGGGGATTATGCTTTTTAAGCAGGTGATGGAAACCGTCGGTTCATTTGATGAATTGCCCGCCTTATTAGGATCACTTCCCGTACCTGAGTTTCTAATCTTCGCTTTAATTGCCTTCTTGCTCGCTTTCTTGACCGGACAAACCGGTTCTTACATCGGCATAGCCTTTCCGATCGTTATGGCGGCTTCTAAGGGACAGGTTAGCCTACCGCTGGCAGTGTTGGTCTTTATGGCGGGATCCGCGGGAACAATGCTTAGTCCTATGCACCTCTGCCTATCCCTAACGATTGATTATTTCAAGACTAACCTTAATAAAGTTTTACGAATGCTGATCATTCCTGAGAGCATCCTTGTGGGAACGGCCATCTTGTCCTATTTACTTCTTTCTTGAAACAAGGGGACAGGTGCACTGTTTTGCTTTTTCGGCAAATAGTGCCCTGTCCCCTTGTTTCCCTATTTCTTGCTTCCAGTATAAATGAAAATTGCATCTCTTAAGAATTCTGCAGCACCCGGTTGTTTCTCGTCATAATAAGCTGTGAATCTCGGATCATCTACATACATCTGAGCAAGCCCGGCATGAGCTTCTTTTGAATAGCTATTCCACGAATAACATAGCCACTGACGATGGAGATCCGCTGTTTTTTGAGCAAGTTCTCCTGCAGGATCCCCCGTTTTAAAGGCAGCATAAAGGGTCTCATTAACCTCTGTAGCAAGCTTCATCATTTCGTCGTATTGCTCTTGTGACAAACCCATAAGCTTTTGATTGGATTTGTTAACCGTTTCATCACCATATTTTTCGCGGATTTCCTTACCATACTTTGCTTCATTGTCATCTACAAGCTTTTGCTTAAAGCCTTCAAACTTTTCTTTATCCGTCATTGTAATTCTCCCTTCGGTTAGCGCAATAGTTTTGTCAACATTGGAAATCAATGCATCTAACTGCTCTCTTTTTTCAAGAAGCTTCTCACGATGTTCTCTCAGTGCCTTTGTTCCGTCGAAGGACGGTGCTGTAACGATGTTTTTAATACTGTCCAAGCCCACACCCAACTCTCTGTAAAAAAGAATCTGCTGCAGCCGATCGACCTCCGCCTGACCATAAATGCGATACCCTGACGAGTTAATCCTTGCCGGCTTAAGGATTCCTATCTCATCATAATATCTCAGAGTACGAGTGCTGACGCCTGCCAGCCGACCTAATTTTTGCACTGTGTATTCCACGTGATCACCTCCTGAAACAAATATACACCTTTACGTAACGTCAATGTAAAGAGGTTATTGAAACTTTTTTATAAACTCCCAGCTAAGATTTAAACCGAGGCAATAAAAAATCCAGGATCAAAGCTGTAATCAGCGCCGAGACAAAGCCTGTGAGAGACATTATTGATAGTAATAGATTCGCTAAGTCTTCAAATCCTTCACCGCTGCGCACAATCATAGCTAAGTAAAGGTAATACAGACCTACAAGTAAGCACAGTACGGCTGGTGAATATTTGATACTCTTTACACGCGGCAATACTCGCCCAAGAAAATAGGTTATACCCGCAAAGAATACTGCAATTCCAAGTAGAATCAGTGCTAATCGATCCATCCAACGACCTCCTGTAACTTTTAATATCTACAGTGTACTCCAGTCAAGCACTAATATCCAAAATCACTAAAAAACTCGGCTGGTTTAGTATTAAAGGCTCTCTCAGCTTTGAGCTGTGAGAGCCCTTATGACGAAACTGACGAATTATAACTGATGCCACTTATAGCCTTCTCGGACGTCCTTCACAATACCTAGCAGATCTTTCATGATTGGCAGTCTCCTCTTCCAATCGAATTTTGATAAGAACTTAAGATAACGCAGAGTAGGCGTCGCATTCATGATGGTCCTGGCATATTCGCTGTAGAATTCTTTCAGAGGCAGGGTTGTGGGCAAGACTGTATGCATAAAGTCGAAAAATTTAGGATCTGTCGCTATTAGCTGATGCTCTGTCTGTTCAAATAACTGAGTACCCGGTAAGGGGGTAAGAATTGAAATGGCCGCATAGGACACATTGAGTTTCCGAACATAGTCAGTTAATTGGTTAAACTCTTGGCGTGTAAAGGATGGATCAATGACGAAGGCTGCATAGATATCCACTTTAAGGTCATTTAAAATCTTAACCGCTTGTTTTTGCTGTTCGACAGTGATTCCTTTGTTCAATTCCTTTAGCCTTGTATCTGAAAAACTTTCAAAACCTACGAAGACTTGTGTTAAACCAGCTTTCTTCCACTTAGCAAAGAGTTCTGGGTGCTTGATAATCGTATCCACACGACCATAAAGGAAATACTTCTTTTTAATTCCTGCTTCGATAATTAAATCTGCCAATCTATCCATCCTGCGAGTATCACACATGGATTCATCATCACAGAAGAAAACAATCTCTTCCCGAACGTTCTGCAACTCCTCCACAATTTTTTCCGGTTGTCGTTGCAGATATCTGCCTCCCGTAATTGCCCAGAGAGCACAGAAGTTACAGCGGGCAAAACAACCCAGGGAGGTTCGAATAGAGGCTATGGGTTTCATCCAATCACTGAAATATGATGTTCTGTATTGGGCAGTAAGGGAACGATCCGGAAAGGGCAAGTCATCAAGATTAGTATAGGGGCGATCCTTCGTAAACACCATTTCACTTCCGGGAATCGCCAGACCCGGTATATCATCGAGGGCTCGTTGGAGTGATCGATGTTTCATGACCTCGCGAAGGGTAAAAACTCCTTCTCCCAATACCACTAAATCAATGGCCGGGACATTATAATCCTTAGGCTTTACGGTGGCGTGATGTCCTCCCACGATGATAAAGACCCTTGGGTCGATCTCTTTCAGACGAATAGCGATGTCTTTGACGATCGTTAAGTGGTTAGTATATCCCGTTAATCCTACGATGTCTGGTTGAAAGGACAGGAAAGCGGAGACAAAATCAGGTTCCAGACGAGCATCCAGGAGCAAGACCTCATGACCATCTTCTTTAAGACCCGCCCCCAGGTACTCCAGCCCAAGGGGTTCATACATATACACTTTATCCATAAACAAAGTACTGCTGGGAGGTTGGATCAACATTACTTTCATCATCTGTTCCTCACTCTCTTCGACTTTCGACGCCGTGCATAAATAAGTCGACCATCGCTCCAAGATTTTTCTCAGCATCCCAGGCTTCAGGCTCTAATACCCATACTAGAAACTGCATGATATACATCATTTCCAGGTGTTTTGCCAGGTACTCAGTGGACATATCTGTTCGCACTTCACCCTGTTCTTGTCCGTGCCGTATGATTTGGGCCAAAACAATATCTAATCCGCTTCCCTGATAACTCTCTGGTTTTAGCATAGATTGAAACTGATGTACAAAGTAAACCTGGAGAAGTTCACGGTACTGAGCATTCCACTCAAACTGTTGGCGAAACATTTCAAAAATCTTCGAAGGAGTATTTGGTTGCTCTTCTAAAGCTGCTAATACTAAATCCACAAATTCATGGCTCATTCTTTGAAAAAACTCACTCACGATCACTTCTTTCGAGGAGAAGTAGTTATACAGCGTGACTTTAGAAATATCAACCTCCTCTGCTATTTGTTCCATGGTCGTTGCCTCGTACCCTTGGTTTTGAAAGTGCTTGATTGCTGTATCAATGATTCTGGTTTTAGTTTCTTCTTTTTTTCGTTCACGGCGGCTTATTGAGTTCCTGCCTGAGGTTCCAAACCGGTTTGAATCTGTAAAATGATCCATTCTGATCTCCCTTTCAAGAGTCTGAAATAATAAGAATCAACTATCAGCTCATTAAATTTAGTAAGTTAATAAATCAGTAAATATATTCCTGCCTGGTTTATAAGCTTTACAAATATAATAACTAAGCAAATTTGTTAACTGAGTAAACTTATTATGTAAGTAAATTTATTAACTTAGTAAGCTATTTGAGAATAATATAATCGATGTGAATCCTGCTGTCAAGGAGAAGCGCTATAACACAAAAAGCAGTTCAGCCGTCATAATAGGCTGAACTGCTTTAAAGCTTTATGTGCTAAATTGCTTAATGCTTACCACTCTCTGCCAGGATCATCCGCCATCAAATTTACGGTTCCTCTAGGATAAAGAACGAGATAGTGATCCATCATAGGGTTGGAATTACTATTAGTTGGTTCCGGGAATACAAATTCAATCTTGAACTCTGGCCCTGCAGTGTACCCAATAATCTCTTCTCCATTGACTTTCACATCATAAGCCGGAGTTCCGTAGACCTCTTTGGTTTCAGCAAGTGAAAGATTCTTCAATTGTTTATCAAATGAACGGACTTCAAAAATTTGAGAGCCTTTGTTGAACCCAAAAACAATGGCATGTTTAGAGTAGGTGGCATAGTTTCCTTTGGCAGCTGCAACCCAATCCGTTTTATCAGCCTTCCCCCATTTTTCTATCACATCTTCAATTACAATTGACTTCACTGGAAAATCGCTGTTAATCACTTTTCCTTGCTCCGCTAACTGCCTCATATTTACTAATAGCGCTTGATTTGCATCCGTAGTTTGAGATGAAGATGATGGCGGAATCGTCTCTGAAGGGGGAGCCGTCTGAGATATAGAATCCGCCTGCGAAGGTGGGGCCGGAGGCTCGGAACTCGATGGTGAACAACCGCCAATAAGGGCTAGAAAAAGAGTAGCTATTACCCCCATTACGGCTTTCTTTTTAATGGTTGTTATCATATTTTTCATCCTCTCTTCATCATTTTTTCCGAAAGGGAGTATACGTTTTAGAGTTCCCCCTGCAGAGCAGAACCCAAATCAAAAACAGGTCAAATATTATGTTATCACTCCTTAATAATTATAGACGAAGAAAGAAGTATTCTTCTGACGTTACTGAACTAAAGTCCGAAATTATTGATCTTAGAATTGGGCTACTCTTCTTATAATTGGTGAGAATTTCAAGCTAAATTGCTAAATCTAGCGAGAAACCAAATTTAATAAATACATGGTAATTATAAATAATATTCGCGTTAACTGCAAATATTTGCGACAAAACTAAAAATAATCTACAAAATAAAAACTATTTAATAAATTCCAATAGTTATTCAGAATAATTCAGCCTCTTTAAAATTTTCCCAATTGTTTAAATGTAAATATTCTAATAAATAATATATTTAAAATAAACTTACACTATTTATTAGTGAAAATAAACTCAATTATTGAAAATATTTTCAATATAGTTTATTATATGTATAACCTTTTGAAAAGTTATTTTTGGCTCAAACCGGTCTGACAGGTCGGCCACCTGCTGTTCTGTTAACTTATGAAAGAGGTATAGTCTATGGGAAAGGGGGGAATGTTTAAATTATTGGTATAGAACAGAGATAACAAAAATCAAGGAGGTTTATTAATGAGCACAGGATTATTAGCTTTACTATCCATACTTCCCATTGCGGTTGTAGCAATTTTTCTTGTAGGTTTAAAATGGCCTGCTAGCAAGGCCATGCCGCTCTCATACATTACAGCCGTAGTACTTGCACTTTTTGTTTGGAAAATTCCTGGTGCCCAAGTTGGTGCCGCAACTGTTAATGGAATTATTACTGCTATTACGCTTATGTACATTATTTTTGGAGCCATTCTACTTTTAAATACCTTGCAAGAAGGTGGCGGCCTTCAAGCTATTCGCAGAGGCTTTACTGGAATCACTGCAGACCGCAGAATTCAAGTTATTATTGTTGCTTGGCTTTTTGGCTCCTTCGTAGAAGGCTCCTCCGGATTTGGAACGCCCGCTGCCGTAGCTGTTCCTCTAATGGTTGGACTCGGATTCCCTGCAATGGCTGCCGTCGTAGCCGGAATGATGATTCAAAGCACCCCTGTTTCCTTCGGAGCTGTAGGAACACCGATGCTCGTCGGAGTCAGCACTGGACTCAACACGCCTGAATTACAAGCGTATGCAGCATCCTTGGGTTACACAGACTGGCATTCATTTATCGGATTCGCTGTCGCTACCAAAGTTGCATTCCTGCATTTTGCCGCAGGCGCCCTTATTCCTCTTTTCGTTGTATCTTTCATGACTCGTTACTTTGGTAAAAATAAATCGTTTAGTGAAGGTCTTCAAATTTGGAAATTTGCGCTTTTTGCAGCGTTTTGTATGACCGTTCCCTACCTTGCTGTAGCCAACTTACTCGGACCGGAATTCCCCTCCATTTTCGGCGGATTAATCGGTCTAGCAATTGTTGTTCCTGCTGCTAAGGCTGGTTTCTTGATGCCAAAAGGAGAAGCTTGGGATTTTGAATCGAAAGACCAGTGGGATCCAGAGTGGTCCGGCACGATCGAAATTCAGGATGTTTCCGCTAAAACCAGGATGAGCAGTATAATGGCCTGGATGCCTTATGTTCTGATTGGACTGGTCCTTGTTCTTACCAGAACTGTAGTCCCACTGACTAATTTCCTGAAAAGCGCTAAAATTACTTGGCCTAATATTTTCGGAACGAGTATTTCTGCCTCTTGGGAAATTCTCTTCTCACCAGGTTCAGCCTTTATCCTTGTCACCATCATCACTTTCTTCCTGCATAAAATGAGTGGCGCAGCTTATGCCAAAGCATGGAAAGGCTCAGCAAAGACGATGCTTGGTGCAGGTTCCGCTCTAGTCTTCACCGTTCCGATGGTTCAAGTGTTTATGAATTCAGCAGGTGGTGCAGCCGGCTTTGAAAAAATGCCAATCGTCCTTGCTGAAGCCGTTGCCGGGTTAGCTGGAGCTGCATGGCCGATCTTTGCTCCGTTGATTGGCGGCCTTGGAGCTTTCGTAGCTGGAAGTAACACCGTTTCCAACATGATGTTCTCCTTGTTCCAGTTCGGTGTCGGAGAACGAATTCTGGTTGATCCTACTTGGATTGTAGCACTTCAAGCCATTGGGGGCGCAGCAGGTAACGTTATTTGCGTACACAATGTTGTTGCAGCTGCAGCCGTCGTAGGTCTGCTTGGCAAAGAAGGTTATGTTATCCGTAAAACAGCGGTTGTATTCACCTATTACGCTTTACTGCCCGGCGCAATCGGTTATTCCATCCTCTACTCTTCACAAAAAGGATTCTTTAATATTGGAACGATTATTGCTGCAGCAATATGGGCTGGTGTAATCTATATTATTGCAACGAACAATGGCAGGCTCAAAAAGCTTTCCGAGCAATCCGCTCTAAAGCGTGCCGCTGCAAAGTAATTTCTCCTAACTTAAAAAGCAGGCAAAAGGCTCCTCAATCACCATAGGATTGAGGAGCCTTTTTTACGTCCGGGAAAGAATACGTTACTTTACCGGCTCTGGTCTAAAACTGGTTGATAACCGGCATGGTATTACCTGAGGCGAACTTATCTCAACAAGTTTACCATTCACAAAGCTATATTTTTGGCGAAAAATCTCCGTGTCTTTATACTTTGGATTTGAATTCCCTCCAAACACAAAGTTTCCCAGACTATAAACGATACATTTACCTTGATAAGTTTCATAGGTCTGGAGAACGTGCGGATGGTGGCCAAGGACTAAATCAGCCCCTTGATCAACAGCAAACTGACCTAATTGACGCTGCTCCTGAGTTGGATTATAGTTGTTTTCTATCCCCCAATGGAAACTTACTATGATTAAGGAAGCTCTTCCTTTCAACGTCTGAATGTTAGCCTTTAGTTCGGACATAAGGTCTCCTATATCGACCCCTTCCTCCAACGGACCTAAGCTATTAACCCCTATCAGCCCTATTTTAACTCCGTTTTTTTCATAAACAGCGACCTTTTTATCCCCAAAATGGGTTATCCCCGCATGATCCAACGTCGATTGAGTATCGGCAAGACCCTTATTCAGAAAGTCCATACTATGGTTATTGGCTAAGTTAACGGCCTCTATGCTCCCATCCTTCAAAATTGACGTATAATGGGGATTTCCCCTGAAGAAAAATGCTCCATTTCCCTGGTGCCTTTTGTCGGGTTTTTCTATTGCGTCAGTCAATGTCCCTTCCAGGTTAGCTATCGTTAAATCATCTTCGCTTAAAATCTCCTTTACCCCTGAGAAAAAATAATTGGGTCCTTTCAGTTGGTAATAATGATCGAAACTACCTTCATATAAAAATCGTTCATCCTGGCCAAGTGTTACATCACCAATGGCACTAATGGTAATACTCGTTTCCTTAGTTTGAGGTGACACTGTGGACGCTAAAACCTGGACAGAATCGGCAGGCTGATAGGTATCTTTATCATCAAAATGCCACCACTCAGTGGCTAATGGTTTAAATCCATGCTTAACCATGACATTTTCTAAGTACCTGGCATTTTCATTTTGATTGGCTCGCGCTGCATCCGGCGTGAAACTGTCAAAACCGGTCGGCATAGCAAGTTCCTTTCCCTCCATGTCCACAAGGGTTAAATCGATAGCAGACCCCCGGGAATGGTTGGAATAACCCTTATACGGGTTCGCTACATACCGTACATCGGGAACGTGATTCCACATCTCAAACTGAGCTTCAGGACACCTATAGGCATCCCAAATCTTTAATCGATACCCTTTCTTTTCTACTTCGTCGGCGACCTCTTTGAGTTTATCCGCGGTTCCTTGACGAAGAAGCGCCTGGGGACGCTCATAAAGCTTGGTGTGGGTAAAATTATCCGCCGTCGCATACTTTATGTCTAACACTACAGATGGAATAATTTGCTGAACATCTACAAAATCAGCCTTATTTTTAACACCCATACTCTTGGCTGAGTGAATAGCTGCCTCCGCTGCTTTAACTTGAACCGAAAGTCCAAAAATTAACATCAGAGTTACGAAAATAGCCCAGAATCGATTGAACACTAAAGACCACCTCCCATTTGACTTTAAATAATATAAACTTAAAGTCTCCAGGAAGGTGTTATATTATCTTTATCTGCCGTTGGAAATATAAAGGCCTTTGCCCTCATTTAATCATTTCAGTCATATTATGTTATAAATCAAAATCTCTCATCCTAAAAATCGTCCCAATCTTCTATTGAAAAAGCCCGTACCGGAGAACCGTCAGCATTCTTAGTTTTCAGAGGCATTATACTTAAGATAAAGGATTCCTGACCAATGGATTCTAAGTTAGTTAGATTTTCAATAATCAGGATGTTCTTTCCTAAGAACATTTTATGAATTGCAAATGTATCCGTATTCATGCCGTCAATGGATATCGCATCAATTCCAATTCCCTTTAAAGCGAATTCCGATAGCCACTGGGCCGATTCTTCACTTAAAGTGGGGAAATTTTCGTAGTACTTATCCTCTCCCCAATAATTGCTCCATCCCGTTCTGAGGATAATGAAGTCAACCTTTCTGATTTTCTCCTCATAGGGTCTTAAATTGTCAAGCTCAACTAAGGGAACATTAATTTTTGAAAAATCAAGGATCAGAGCCTTTCCAATAAATTGATCGATTTTAAAATCATCCAGATATAATCCATCTCTGAGCATGTGTGCCGGCGCATCTATATGAGTCCCTGTATGTGAGTACATGGTGATTTTTGCCTCTTGAAAACCATCCTTCTCCAAGGTATTGGCTTTCTGAAGAACCGGTCGTTCTGTTCCTGGGTAAACAGGCATTTCTGTATGGATCATATGAGTCAAATCTGTAACTTTCATTTAAGATAGGCCTCCTTGCACTCCTCATCAACCGCTGATACCTAATATATCCCTCTGCACTCCCAAAGTAAAGAGAAGTACAGGGACGATTCTACTGTTCCGCCAAAAACAAAGAACCCGTAAGCCAGGTCATGGTGACCTTGTCTTACGAGCTTTTTAATTCAATCCAGAAATTCTATACTATCTATTCTTAAACACAGGTTTACGTTTCTCGGCAAACGCCGCACAACCTTCTTTAAAATCCTCTGAAGACCACGTCAGAACCTGATACATTGCCTCTAACTCAGTCTGCTGATAATAATCGTTCCGGACTGCCTCACGCAAGAGTTTCTTATCGAGACCTACTGTCATTAATGGTTGAAGGGCCAGCGCTTCTGCCCACCTTATGGCTTCCGGCAAGCACTCTTCATGGGGCACTACTTTATTAAAGAACCCTAGTTTCTCCGCTTCCTCAGCGTTAAGGATTTTGCCAAACCAGAGTAATTCCAAAGCTTTATGATAACCCACTTTTTGAATAAGAAAATGCGAAGCTCCACTATCCGGACAGAATGCTAACTGCATAAAGGTAAAACCCATACGTGCCTTTTCTGAGGCGATAATCAGGTCACAAGCCATACAGGCAGCCACAGAAGCACCTGCTACTACTCCGTTGAGAGCAGCTATCACAGGTTTCTTAATTTCATAGATTGCCGTCACAAGTTCACCTGATGCATCATAGATCTCTTTGGCACTGATTGGGTCCTTTATTTTCGCCAGCAGCGAAATATCTCCACCACTAGACCATGCTTTACCTGCTCCGGTAATGACCAAGACTTTGACAGCATCATTTTCCGAAGCTTCTTTGCAAGCTGCCTGGACATCTGCACAAAATTGATCGTTGACGGAATTCATAGTTTCAGGTCGGTTCATAGTAAGCACTGCTACTCCGCTTTCCATGATATCAAGTTTGACTGTTTTCCAATTCATCAGTTTCCTCCGCCTTTCTTAAATGCGTGAGCATTATCAGCTACAACTATGAATGGTCATTCATAGTCTGATAAATTAGAATTCGCCGAAAATTATTATATTCCTCTATTCCTATACCCTTATTTCTGTAAAAATAATTTATTTATCATCTGTCGCCTTGCCATCACCAAAAACCGGGATTGAATCCCCCAGAAAGGTTGGTTCAGGTTTAATGATCTTCGCCCAGAAAAAGTCTTTGTTCCTGGCTGCAATCTCTCTAAAGGTATACATAGTCATAGCCTGTCCATAGTCACGTTTGTCGGACGCTACTCCGTAGGCATCCAGCCCAAGCTCTCTGGCTACGAAAACTGCTCGTTTAAGATGATATTCCTGGGTAACGATAATGACCTTTTGTACTTTAAAAATGTCCCGCGCCCGGTACATGCTCTCATAGGTGCTAAAACCAGCATGATCCATAAAGACATTCTCACCGGGTACCCCCTTGTTTTTCAAAAAGTCCTTCATAGAATTGACTTCATCATAATCCTTCCGGCCATGATCCCCACTAACTAATAGCTTGGGCGCTTTTCCTTGTTCATAGAGTTCGTACCCAACGGTCAAACGATCGTTCAGCATAGTGGACACAGTTCCACTTGGAAAAACATAGGCTCCTAAGACGAGTATAGCATCCGCTTCAGGAATGTCACTCGCATTTAAGATGTAGGCTGTACCGACTGATTCGACATGGCTGTTAATCATTAAAACAGTAGTACAGCCAAGTATCATGATCAGGACCATAGAGACTAAAAACTGTTTCAATCGTTTCTTCATAATAATGCTCCAACCCTCCCCTATTACATCCTAAATTCAATTTTAGCTTCCTTTTTGTCTAATCCGATAATGAAACGCAAGATTGCAATTTTTCCTTTTATTCGGTATCTATTATATGACATGGAAGGGAATTTTCAACATCGGCACTCTGTGGAAAACTTGCCAAAAACGCCGCTAACGATTATTTTCGCTGGCGGCGTTTTGATCTTATCAATTTTCTGCTCATCCTATGCTTCTAGTCAGCCTAATAACATTCTATCGTTATCCAGCTCAGCTCCACTGCGTTTCTCAAACTGTTCGATCAACCGATCCACGGTCATGTCCTTTCTTTCCTGGCCCTGAAGATCCATCATGATCTTTCCTTCGTGCATCATAATCGTCCTTGTCCCATATTCCAACGAGGCCTTCATATTATGCGTAATCATTAAGGTACAGAGCTTTTCCTCAGAAACAAGCTTACGAGTCAGGCTCAATACCTTCCGTGCTATGGTCGGATCAAGGGCCGCCGTGTGCTCATCTAAAAGCAGGAGCCTGGGTTTTATAAGCGTGGCCATCAGAAGCGTGAGGGCTTGACGCTGTCCTCCGGAAAGAAGTCCCACTTTCTGCTTTAATCGATTTTCAAGGCCGAGGTCCAGCAGTTCAAGGCGTTCCTTAAATAGAGCTGTATCCTTTTTGGTTACGCCGGATTGCAGTCCTACGGATTTTCCCTTAGCAAAGGCGATGGCCAAATTTTCTTCGATGGTCATATCATGGGCTGTTCCCCTCAGCGGATCCTGAAAGACCCTGCCGATATGTTTTGACCGTTTATACTCCGGATCAAAGGTGACGTCCGCGGAATCAAGAATGATCCTGCCTTCATCAATCTCATAGACCCCTGAGATACAATTCAGAAGCGTCGATTTTCCAGCACCATTGCCGCCAATGATTGTTACGAACTCACCTTCTTGAAGTGATAGGTTAATATTATTTAGAGCCAGTTTTTCATTATTGCTCCCTTTTCCGAAGGTTTTACTTAAGGATCGTAGTTTAAGCATCAGGTTTTATTGCTCCTTTCATAAGGCGTCACTGATAATTTCCGCTTCACAAACGAAAGGCGCTTCTTAATAACAGGCATAGCCATTGCCAGAGCTACAATCACCGCAGAAACGAGTTTCAAATCAGTGGTAGGCATCCCAATTTCAAGGGCGGCAGCAATAATTAAGCGATAGAGAACAGACCCCAGGACAACCGCAATAAGCCGTCTCAGAAGAGAACTGATACCGAAAACTACTTCTCCAATAATTACTGAGGCCAGTCCAATGACGACCATACCTATGCCCATACCTACATCAACATAGGATTGAGACTGGGCAATCAGCGCACCGGCGACTGCTACCAAACCATTGGAAATAGCTAATCCCACTAAGATGACTGAATCCGTATTAACGCCTAGAGCTCTCACCATATGATCATTGTCCCCTGTTGCTCTTAAAACAAATCCAAGTCTCGTCTTTAGAAAAAGGAACAATAATAGGAGTATTAAGATCAGCACAACTAAGGAAAATACCAACTTGCTATAATTTCCAATAGCTGTCCCTTGTAAAGAACTGAAAACGGTTATCTTATTGATCAGAGGAATATTAGCCCTGCCGTCCATTACCTTCAGGTTTAAAGAATATAAAGCTAACATGGTCAGGATTCCGGCCAAAAGCGGTTGAATCTTTAGTTTGGTATGAAGCAAGGCCGTGATAGACCCTGCTCCGCATCCCGCAATAAATGCAATCCCCAAGGCAAGAAAGGGATGTCCGCCCAGTGTCATAACCGCCGACACCGCTGCACCAAGGACAAAACTTCCGTCCACGCTTAGGTCAGGCATATTAAGCGTTCTAAAGGAGATAAAAACGCCTAAAGCCATAATAGCATAAATTATACCTAGTTCGAAGGAACCCATAAACACCATGACACTCATTACTTTAAACCCCTTGTTTGCTTAATTCTCAAAAACCTGAGCAGCTTCTTTCAATACTTCGTCTGATAAACTAATTCCAATTGCCTCTGCTGTCGTCTTATTAAGATAAATATCCATATCTGTCATGGTTTTTACCGGAATATCTCCAGGCTTTTTACCCTTTAAGATTTCCGCTGCCATAACACCGGTCTCTTTACCTAAGACTGTATAATTGATTCCATAAGTTGCAAGTCCTCCGTCTTTAACCATGGAATCCGCCCCTACATAGATGGGTTTTTTGGCTTTATTGGCTATCTGAGTGACAACAGGCATGGCTGAGGCTACTGTGTTATCAATAGGAGAAAAGAGCACATCAACCTTGTCTACCAGTGACGTCACAGCCTGCTGTACTTCCGAGGAATTTGTTACAGTAGCATCAACCACTGTCATATTGTTTTTCTGAGCATAAACCTTTAGTTCATTAATGACTGACACAGAATTTGTTTCACTTGAATTATATAATGCACCAATTGTTTTGATATTAGGCGTAATACGTTTGCCGAGCTCCATAATTTTCTCTGCCGACACAGCATCTGAGGTTCCGGTAACATTAGCACCCGGTTTTTCCATATTGTTAACTAATCCGGATCCTAGAGGATCTGTACAGGCTGAGAAAAGAACGGGAATATCCTTAGTCTCACTGACCACTGCCTGAGCTGAAGGAGTTGCAATAGCCACAATGAGATCATACTTATTACTGACAAATTTTTGAGCAATTGTTTTTAAATTTGTTTGGTCACCTTGAGCATTCTTATAATCGATTGTAACCGTTTCACCATGTTTAAAGCCCTGTGCCTGCAACTCGTTAATAAGAGACTCTCTTATTGTGTTTAATGAGGGATGTTCGACAATTTGTATGATACCTATTGTCTTTTTCGCTTCTGTACTGCCTGCCGGGGTTTGAGGTTTACTGGGTGCACATGCCGTTAAAGAGAGCACCAGAGCCAAGGTCATAATAGTTGAGATCATTACCGCCAATCGCTTTTTCATAGAAGATACCTCCCTATTCTAATTATAAAATTTGAGGGTTTCCTTCTCTGCACGCCCCATTCTTCGTTAAATGAGACGAAGTGTGGACACAAAAGTAAAACGCCTATCCTTAAATAAGGACAGACGTTAATCTGCGGTACCACCTTAGTTGATGCATAAAGCTAATGCATCCTCTCATGCAGAGTGCCAACACACCCTTAGCCCTTTAACGCTGGCTTTGCGTTGGCAGCTACTGAAGCTTAAGCTCTTTCACACCACCCTCTAGGGCCCATTTACACGCTCCGTTACCTGTCGAGCTTCCACCTTACTCGACTCTCTGTGAGGCTGGTCATGCGGTTTTACTTCCCTTTCAACGGTTTATATAATAATAGCACTCTGTCCCTCATATTTCAAGAATAACTTTATTTTATTCTGTGTCTTTAATGAATAATGAATACATGAAAAAAACCTCTTTTTTTAACAGGAAAACCTAACTCTCAATGTCGAACAACCTTTTGTAAATCTCTGAAATTGTTTAGTAAGCTATAAATAAACAGCAACTTTTAATGAAGAGAATGAAACAATGGGTCTATTTAAAATGCTCCATTGCTTACATGGAGCCGGTTCCATTTACAGGTTAATTTTTGTAATAACATTCCTGATTAATCTTGCCGTAATCCCCCATATTGTTACTCCTGCAACCCTATATACAAAAACATTATTTAAAGTATTACTCCATGGCTTGGCATACCGTTCCGGTAATCCTAATTTCTTCACCGGGAGGAGAATAACTTCTTCACCACTTTGATTAATGTATGAAGGATAGGCGACAATTTTCACTTTATATAGTTCTGGTTCAGTGGTTTCAAAGTAGGAAACCGGAACTGAGAAAATCCTTTCCACTTCATCAGGGTTAATATTTAAATCATCCAGACTGCTTATATCTATAACACCTAAAAATGCATCTACCGTAGTACCTGTTGAAATAATCGTGTCCAGCCTACCAATAACCCTTATTTTATTAGAAGAAACTCCTAATTCCTCTGCAGTTTCTCTTATTGCTGTTTCTTCAAAGTCCGCATCTTTATCCGGGTCAAATTTTCCTCCCGGGAAACAAATCTCTCCGGCTTGCCTTATAGTCGCTGATCTCTTTTGAAAGACAAAATGGTATTCTTCGTTGAGAAACATCATCAATACTATTACAGCAGAATTAAAATATTCATCTTTGCCATCTATTCCAGGTACCAATGGTAGTTTTCTTGTTAAATCTTTCAGCTCAGATTTATCCATATCATCACTTCACTCGTCCTCTCGTATAACTCCTGTTTACTTGATCATAAGCATCTCCGCCGAATAAGTGTGAGTAAGTTACTCTATACTATTATTTAACTAAATAAATTTCTCTATTTTTTTGTAAAAACCTTCTCTATTCAGGAATATAGTAGAGGAAATCGACATTTTAGTGTACAATTTAGTTGCTCAGCTATTAAGCTTGAACAAGGATGTTCCGGTTGGTGCATCGCCAGGGATAAGTAGATGCCGTGATGAGGAAAATGATCCTTCAGGCGAAAAGGAATCGCCTTAGTCGCACTTATACTTAGAAAGTATAACGATGAGTTTATGCTTTCTTATTCTACGAACTACTTAGATATACTTAGATATACTTAGATTAAGCAAGGGAGTAATATTAATGAATGAGATTGCCCAAAACTTAAATCATCAGATACAACAAGAGAATCCCTATGTTTATGAATTATTATCAAAACTCGGAAAAAACCTGTTCTATCCGAAGGGGATCTTAACTCAAACTGCTGAGGCTAAGCAGAAAGCTTATCGTTTTAACGCCACAATAGGAATTGCGACTGAGAAAGAGCAACCGATGTTCTTGCCGGTAATCCAGGATACATTGACCAATTACGATCCTAAAGACCTTTATCCTTACGCCCCCCCTGCGGGGAAACCTGAGCTGATTAAGGTTTGGCGGGAAAAGATGCTGCAGGAAAACCCATCCTTGAACGATAAATCCTTTAGTGATCCCATTGTCACTAATGCTTTAACCCATGGTCTTAGTATTGTCTCCGATTTATTCATTGACGAAAACGACCCTTTGGTTCTGCCTGACAAATTATGGGGTAATTATAACTTTATCTTTGGAGTCCGTAGAGGAGCAAAAAATGTTACCTTCCCTTTCTATACCGAGGAAGGGTCCTTTAACACGAGAGGCATGAAAGAAGCCTTGCTTAGTAAGAAAGACCATGGAAAAGCAGTTTTGCTGCTCAATTTCCCAAATAACCCCACAGGATATACTCCAACAGAACAAGAAGCGGCAGAGATCGTTGAAGCTCTAAGAGAAGTCGCCGAACAAGGAATGAACTTGGCAGTAGTCAGCGATGACGCCTATTTCGGATTATTCTATGAGAACTCTATTAAGGAGTCAATGTTTGGCCGAATCGCTAATATTCATCCGAGAATATTAGCCATTAAAGTGGATGGGGCGACAAAAGAGGAATATATGTGGGGCTTTCGTGTCGGGTTTATTACCTATGGGTCAGACTCTCCCGCTGTATTGGATGCCTTACAACAAAAGACGATGGGCATCCTTCGCGGAACGATTTCCAGTGCTTCTCATCCCTCGCAAACCTTTGTTTTAAATGCTCTGAAATCTACTGCTTTCCAGATCCAAAAACAAGAGAAATTCGAGGTTTTGAAAGCCCGTGCTTGTAAGGTTAAACAAATCCTTGATCATGGGGAGTATAAAGATGCTTGGGACTACTATCCATTTAATTCAGGATACTTCATGTGTCTTAGACTCAAAGAAGTCGATGCAGAAACCTTGCGCCTTCATCTCCTTGAACATTATGGTGTAGGAGTCATCGCACTGGGAGAAAGCGATATTCGAGTAGCCTTCTCCTGCGTTGAGGAACGAGGGATTAAAGACCTTTTTGATCTTATTTATCAAGGCTGTAAAGACTTATCGAAGTAAAGCTCTTTAGATAATGGTAAACGAGTCGTTAAGCCTGACCTTCGAATCCAAATAATAAAATAATCTAAGGATTTTTGCCCTATAGAGTAGACACTAGAAAGTTTATTCTGTAGGGTATTTTTTTATTATGAAGATCAGACGAATTCATCAGTAATTATTGTGTATGTATTTCAATAGGTTATAAAAGAACGAAAGGAGGATTAGATGAGGAAAAAAATGCTTATTATTTTAACTATAATCTCGATTATTACAATACTTGTATTTCTAAGCTTTTCATACAGAGGCTCAGTGAAAACTATAAAACATGGCTATTTCCCAGTACAGAGTGATGAAACTACGATAACTAATTACAAACCTCTGCGATGTGATATAGACGACTATAATATAATGTTAGTAGTTCCGGCTGCTACAGAGATCTATGGTAGTTCTGACAAAGGAAATGAGATGCGATTTAGTATCTATCTGGTAAATAAGGATTTGGCATTTCGAGGATATCTACAAATATGGGAAATTAAGGATCTAGAGCGTTTCCTTAGTTATAGTAAATCCTTAAGTCCCTTTGATTTTAAATCTTATAAGGTTAGTAATATCGAAAAAAGTGAATATCAAGGATTCATAACCGAATGGACCGCCGAATTTGGAGAAGGATTGATCAGCGGAAAAGAGTATTGGTTGAAAATCAACAATACTAAGGAAGTGGTCAGACTATCAATTTTGACAGATACCGCTGATTTCCCAAATATGTTGGAAGAGGTTATACAACAGATATTAGATTCATTACAAATAGACATAAAGTCTTTGATCTGACAGAAAGAGATGATTTCTGTTTATTTAGCCCATAAACTTATAGACTATCTGACCGATTGCTCCATTTTGGGCCACACCGGTTTTTTTCAGCCTAAAGGCTCTTCCCCTCCAAACCCACAATAATGGTCACACAGCTACTTTCGCATTTTCTCTGATTTACCCATGTATACATATTGTTCTCAAGCCGAATTCATGTAAAGCAAAAAAAGGCCCTAAAGCCTTAATATTCATGGAAAGTTAGGTCAAAAAGATGCTACCCGAACATGTTTGGATTTTTGGTTTTTAATAATCAATAGCTTTCGTTGAAAGGCAGAGAATGCCTTTTAAAATTAGCCCCAATCAGGGGACAAGAGAAAGTCGCGGATGTTTCTGTGCTTGATACCGTTGCGGCTCATGTCCAACTCGTCAAGTGATATGACATACTTGGGGAAGTTATCTCGGATGCTATTATATACACCGAACTCACGCTCAATGGTTTCTTCTGATGCAAGCAAATAGGATACCTGAACATACAGTTTTTGTCCTTGCTTCTCGCAGACAAAATCAATCTCTTTTGCAGCGGTTTTTCCTACTGTAACCTTGTACCCGCGTCGCAGTAGCTCCATAAAAACAATGTTTTCGAGGATCAGGTTAATGTCCTTCATATTTCCGCCAAAAACGGCTTCACGTATTCCGTGATCGGCAATGAAATATTTCTCATTTATTGTGAGGATCCTTTTTCCCTGTAAATCCTGCCTCTTGACGCGATAAAACAGGAACGCTTCCTCACATGCCTTCACATAGTTCAAGATTGTCTCCGGCGCAACAGTCCGGCTTTCACTCTTAAGATACTTTGAAATCGACGTTGCGGAGAAGGCAGTTCCTACGTTTGCCGTAATATAGGCAATAATTCGCTCAAGCAGATCAACATCCCTTATATTGTTCCGCTTGACTATATCCTTGAGGACAACGGAATTATAAAGGTCCTGCAAGTATTGTTGGCTCGGCTGATCTGCATACCGGAGATTGCTCAGATACGGCATACCGCCGATAGTAAGATATTTTGAAAAAATGTCGTTTCGAGAAGTCTTCGGAAAGATTGTTTGGTACAACTCGATTAATTCGCCAAATGAGAAAGGATAAATGATGAATTCAACATAACGTCCGGCAAGATAGGTGGCAAGCTCCCCCGAAAGCAACTTGGCGTTTGAACCCGTGATATAAATATCGCAGTCAAACTCAACCCGGAAGGAATTAACGCACTTCTCCCACCCGTCAACCTCCTGAATCTCATCAAAGAAGAGATAGGCCTTTCCAGTAATTGCGGATACCTGTTTCTGAATCTCATCACGCAGTGCCTCGGCAGTACACAGTCGAGCGTTTCTCATATTCTCAAAGTTAAGGGATATAAACTGCTTGTCGGAAATACCAGATGCAATCAGCTCTTCGCGGATCAAATCCAGCATGACAGACTTTCCGCTGCGGCGAAGGCCTGTCAAAACCTTAATAAGCTCGCTTCCGATGAAAGGACGGATACGGCTCATGTATAATTCCCGTTTAATCATTAAGGTAATGACCTCCTCTCCATATTAGAATTATACCAAAGATATATCGAAAATTCAACAAATAAAACCGATTTTATAAGTTACAACTTGTTAAATTAAAAACTTCTAAGCGTTTAGCAGGCATAACTAATGTTATAGTAGAAAAATTCAACATCGCACAGCCTATTGAGATGTACTAGGCGCAGGACACACACAGAATTCCATTAGCACAAGATTGTAAGGTCCCTTTGCCGGTTTTATTAGGAAGTAAGTTCATCGACAAATAAATCAAACCCCGACGGGGTCAAAAAAGATGCCATCGTGTGTTTTCGGAGGTATTGACGCCGTTTAGGACAAGATAGCCCTTCAGATACTTTTCAGCGGACTGCTGGCAGTGATAACAGATGATTTCGATGGAACAGGCTTCATGTTGGTTAAGTATTCGGCGCTTCACATATCCATCACCGCAAGGTTATGTCAATGCTTTTTTTATTTAAAAGGGCGCATATTCATGGAACAGCGCCCTTTCTCATGAAGTTTATTGGTAAATCCAGCTTACCTCCAGCCTCCCCCGTTCATTATCCTGACACTGCCCGCTTACCCTTGCGGGGGATCATAAAGGTCATTGGTCTTTGTCTCGATGACCTTTATATCCCTTACACCTGTAAGGGTGCCGTGCGCCGTAAGGAATATCCCGCTGGCGATCAGAGAATCCATGACGTTCATGGCTTCAGCCAACTGAATATCCTCCCGGGGCTGGGGAAAGGTTATCGAAAACGTATTCCCTCCGCTGGTTGTGAAGGATAGCCTTCCTGTTCTGTTCGTAGTTACAGCCAACTTAAGCACATCCCCCTTCCCTTGAATTTACCCGAGTTTACTCCTCGTTGATCAATTCCTCCGTTTTACGGAAATAGACATCGAGAAGAGTATACTCCGACAGGCTGAAGATGGCGTAAGCCGCATCATAAACAGCTTGTTCCGAGGCATTGAAGACAATATTGTTCAGGGTTCTCTGCCTGGTGATCGGAGCACCGGTGTCGCTGATACCGGTCTGATAAACCAATACCAGAGCAGCGCTGTATGGCGTTGCCACAACAGGCATTAAATCACCTCCTTTTGGCCAATGTGACAGGCTAGGCTGTCCTACAACCATCCTATGGCCTTGTCCACCGAAAGGTTCCAAAGTCAGTGAATTACTTTAAGAGGTTTTTTAGGGGGCGGCCACTCCTTAATCGTCTCAGCTATGGTCTCAAGCAGTTTCTGGGTTTCTTTTCTTTTTTCCTCCTTCAGCTTCGCATCAAGATGCGTCAGATTGGTCAGGGCTGTCGTCAGCTCGAAAAAGGCCGTGCTGATGGTCTTACAGCAGGTATTGCAGCGCTCCACATACTTGGCGGCAGCGCCCGGGTCAATTTCCGTTTGGAGGTTGTGCGTCGGTAAAGAAGTATTGCTTGACGGAGGGGCATTGCTGACTGAGGAGCTTGCGCCGGCAGCAGAAGCGTCCCTTGGGACATTTTGCAGATAATCAGGCTGGACCAAAGCTTTGGCTTGTTCCTTTTTTAATTCTGAGATGGTTCTGTGAATCCGTTCCAGTTCTTGTTTGAGGACTTCCTTTTCCTGAAGAGCTTGCGCCTTCTCCTGCTTGGCTTGGTCCCTGTCTTTCAGAGCCTGCTGCAGCTCTTGTTTCGTCATGCCGGCCACATCGTTTTGAGCCAGGAATTCCTCCCTCTCCTCTGCCGGTAAACCCAGCAAGAGGAGGGCTTGGGTGTATGTCAAATTCGACACTGGTGACGAATTTGAACTGCTCTGTCCATCGGGGAAGCTGGACTCATACTCTTCATAGAGCCTCATCAGTCTTTCTGCAGTTCTCTGGGTATAGCTTACGGACTCTTCCAGCCACTTTCCCCATTCCCCGTGCTTGACTAGGCTCTTCGCTTCTTTCAGCCGGCAGCCGATTTCAACGGCACTGGCCAGCAGGATCTTTTTGGTCTGGTGGGTAATCATATTGATTTCAGCCGCAATCACAAGCGGTGTCCGTTCGGCTGCTAAATCATTCACTCCATCTGCCCGCCCTTTCCTTAATTCGTCTAATGCAGAATATGCCGGCAGGTACTGGATAGTGAAGTTCATAGCCAAAGCAGAAGGCTCAATCCCGCTCTAAGATTCTCAAGGCCGGAGCTTACTCCTTGTATCTCAACTCAAGGGCTGCAGCCTTGATAAAATAATAAAAGTGCGGATTATGAAGACAAAGACAAAAACCAAAGTCCTAATCATACTAGTATTGGGATTATATTTCTTTACACGAACAGGCTAGAAATTATTATTTAGGTTGCTCTCTCATCTTGCCAATGATTCTTCTGAGTATCGTTAGGCCTTTTAAGCTTATTGTTACTTGAAAGAGTAAGGTAACATAATCCATAACCTAAAACGGAGAAACAAATGGATGTTACCAAAAAATCCAGCCCTTCCATATGGACTCCTCCCCTCAATTTAATTTCTACCTGAAAAACACCCTGAAAAAGAACGTAAACAATTATAAACGAGTTCATTACACAACTACATTTCGATATTTATTATTATATAATATTTATTATAAATTGCAAGAGATTGTGAAACTTGTTTTATGAATGCCTGTTACTGTTTCATGACCTTGATATTTTAAAATAGATTCAAAGCCAAAGATGAGCGCCTTCTCCTGGTTTTGTACCAATGATTAACTGAAAAACCGACTGCCGGCAGCTAAGACGCTGCCGGCAGTTCCCTCTTCACTATAAAGGGTCCCGATGCTGATAATTTATAGTTACTTCTTTGTCCTCAACACATACCCTCATCCTCAGCAATTTTTAGTATATCTCACCTGCGCCTTTTAAGCAGCTCCCTGCTAACCTCTGCAATCCCAACCCCGCGATCTTCAAGCATCACTAAGACATGATAGAACAAGTCCGAAACTTCACACCTTATCTCTTCCGGATCGGCATTCTTAGCAGCGATAATCACTTCCGCGCTTTCTTCCCCAACCTTTTTGAGAATCTTGTCAATGCCCTTCTCGAAAAGATAAGTCGTATAAGCTCCTTCAGGCCGTTCCAGGTTCCTGGAATGGATCACCTCTGTCAATAGCTCCAGGGTCCTTCCCAGGGTAGGCTCAGGTCTTAGGTTTGCTTCTCCAATCCCCTTGAAGCCTTGGCTGGTCAGATCATAGTGAAAACATGAGAAATAGTTTTCATGGCAAGCCATACCGGTCTGCTTCACAGTCAGGAGCAAAGCGTCCTGATCACAGTCAAACTTGATATCAACCATCTCCTGGAAATGTCCTGAGGTTTCCCCTTTCAACCAAAGGGATTGCCGGCTTCGGCTAAAATAACAAGCCTTCCCTTCAAGTAAAGTCCGCCGTAAAGACTCTTCATTCATATAGGCCAGCATTAAAACTTCCTTAGTCTCTACATCCTGGACAATTGCGGGAATAAGCCCTTGCGTATCCCAGCGGATCTTTGATAAGTCTAAGGCTTGTAGTTCATTTGCATCCATATGTATCTCTACCTTTCTTTACCATCATCTAGCGTTCATCTAAAGCGTAATTCGAAGGGAGCTTTGAAAGGTTAGTTTGCTCTGCCTCATAGAACTGAGAGCTGTGTCACACAAGTCCCCGTACTAGTATTCCCCTCTGCGCTAAATACCGTTTAGCTTCCTCAATGCTATACTCCTTATAATGAAAGATCGAAGCGGCCAGGACAGCGTCTGCTTCCCCAACAGTTAGCCCTTCCGCGAGATGTTCTAAGGTTCCTACCCCACCGCTCGCTATGACGGGCAGGGATACGGCTCGACTCACAGCCCTGGTCAATTCTAATTCGTAGCCAATCTTGGTCCCGTCGCGATCCATGGAAGTTAAAAGAATCTCTCCCGCGCCGAGAGCTTCCACTTCCGCGGCCCATTCTAAAACATCCTTGCCGGTCGCCGTTCTTCCACCATGAATATACACTTCCCATTGACCCGCTGCCGTACTTCGCGCATCAATAGCTACTACAATACATTGACTTCCAAAGGCATGTGCTCCTTCCTGAATAAGCCTGGGAGTCTGAACCGCCGACGTGTTCAGCGCAATTTTATCCGCTCCCGCTCTGAGCATGCGGCGGATATCCTCAATAGTCCGCAATCCGCCTCCGATTGTGAAAGGAATAAAAACCTGCTCAGCGGTTCGGCGCACTACGTCAACCATAGTTTCCCGGTTATCAGATGAAGCGGTTATATCCAGGAAAATTAACTCATCCGCGCCTTCTTGGTCGTAGAGGGCCGCGAGTTCCACTGGGTCTCCCGCGTCACGTAACTGCACAAAATTGGTTCCCTTGACCACACGCCCATCATGGACATCTAAACAGGGAATGATCCGCTTACTTAACATGTCTCATTCCCTCCTTAACCTTCTTTTGCTTCTGAGATTAACGCTTTTCCACGAGCAGCCTCCAAGGCTTCCCCCAGGGTAAAGGCCCCGCTATAGAGCGCTTTTCCGGTAATAGCGCCTTCAATAGCAACTCCTTTAAGCACTTCGGCCTGCAGGTTTCTCAGATCAGCTAACGTAGAAATCCCGCCTGAGGCGATCACAGACAGGCCGGTTTCCTGAGCCATCTGTACGGTACTCTCCAGATTAGGTCCCTGGAGCATTCCGTCGCGTGAGATATCTGTGAAGACCACACTTTGAATTCCCACGGCTTTCATAGCCTTTCCTAAATCGACAGCCCGCATTTCTGTCGTTTCAGCCCATCCTTGAACGGCGACCAAGCCGTCCTTGGCATCAATCCCCACGATGACTCGTTTCCCATATCGGCGTGCCGCCTCGGCAACCAATTCCGGATTTTTAACGGCGATCGTGCCTAGAATAACCCGTTCAACCCCTAACTCTAATAACTCTGTAATCTGCTCCATCGTGCGGATTCCACCGCCTACCTGAATTTTCAGCGAAACACTGCCGACAATCCTCCGTATGGCTTCATCGTTCATAGGCTTTCCGGAAAAGGCGCCATTCAGATCAACCATATGTAAATACTCGGCTCCTTGTTTCTCAAAGTCTTGAGCAACTTCAACAGGGTTATCTGCGTAAACCGTAGAATCCTCCATCCTCCCCTGTAAAAGGCGCACCGCTTTCCCCTCTTTTAGATCAATGGCCGGAAAGAGCAGCATTTTCATTCACCCACTTTCCAAAATTCGTCAGAAGTTTGAGACCCCAGGGACTTGATTTTTCCGGATGAAATTGCGCCCCCCAGACATTGTCCTTGCTTACAACCGCGGGGAAAACAACCCCATAGTCACTGGTCGCGGCGACATCCCTCTTCTCGCCAGGCTCCGCATAATAGGAATGAACAAAATAAAAGTAGGACTCATTAGGAATCCCTTCCAATAAATACGAAGGCTGCTCCAGCTGCAAACTATTCCAGCCCATATGCGGAACCTTTCTGCCCGGTGGAAATTTGACCACCCGACCGGCTAACAGTCCTAATCCGGCGTGCTCGCCGTGTTCTTCTCCAACTTCAAAGAGAATCTGCATCCCTAAACAGATTCCCAAAAAGGGCCGCCCTGAGCGAGCGAAACGGATGAGCGGCTCAATCCATCCCCCTTGTCTTAAGGCCTGCATCGCATCGGCAAACGCCCCAACTCCTGGGAGTATAAGTCCATTCACTAAGTTCAGTTCCGTTGGGGATGCCATAATCGTTGCTTCAAAACCGACCTTTTCCAAAGCCTTTTCCACACTTCTCAAGTTTCCCCGTCCATAATCGACAATTCCTATCATTTATAAAACTCCTTTGGTTGAAAGGATGCCACTATACCGAGTGTTCCGGCGCAGAGCCAGACCAAGGGCTCTCCCCACTCCTTTAAAGGCAGCTTCCAGAATATGATGTCGGTTTTTTCCTGAAAATTTTCTCACATGCAGGGTAAGCCCGCTCTGTACTGCTAACGCCCTGAAAAACTCCTCCGCCATCTCCACTGGAAACCCGCCAACCATACCATCCGGACACTCCACATCCCAAACCAGATAAGGACGATTTGATATATCCAGAGCCACTTGCACTAGAGCCTCGTCCATAGGAACCAGAGCCTCCCCAATTCGTTCAATCCCTGCTTTATCCCCGCAAGCTTCCCGCACTGCTTGCCCCATTACGATCCCACAATCCTCAATCGTATGGTGGGCATCCACCTCCAGATCCCCACTGGCCTCAAGGATGAGATCAAGATAGGCAAAGCGGGCAAACGCTGTCAGCATATGATCAAAGAACCCAAGCCCGGTCTTAACTTGAGCCTCTCCTGTTCCATCCAGGTTCAAGCGTACACGGATTTCTGTTTCCTTAGTTTTCCGTTCAATATAGGCTTCTCTCATAATTTTCTCCTCTCGACTTCCTCATAGGCTAAGTGCAGCTGCGCTAATCTCTCGAACGGCTCGAATAAACCCTTCATTTTCCTCCGGCAGCCCCGCACTGATACGCAGGCATTTGCCAAGCGCAGGAAGCACGCCCATGTTCCGAACCAGAAAACCCCGCCTTAACAATTCCGACGCCCACCGGTCGGGGTCTTCCGGTTTAAAGAGGATAAAATTCGCCCGCGTCGGGTAAACCCTTAGATTTGGCACCCCATTTAAGGCAGCCTGCAGCTTTTGGGTTTCTGCCTTAATCTGCTGAATTTGCTCTTGGTATTCATTTAAATAATCCAAGGCCAGGATTCCCGCTCTCTGGCTGAACGAGTTGACATTGAAGGGGGGCCGTACTCGATTGATTAAGGAGATAGTTCCCGGTTGCCCCAGCAAATACCCTACGCGAAGGCCGGCCATTCCAAAGGCCTTAGAAAATGTCCGCATAATCACCAGGTTAGGATAATTTTTGATCTCAGGAATCAGCGTTTCTCCTGAAAATTCAGCATAGGCCTCATCTACCACGACAATTTTGCCGCTTTCCCCCACGAGCCGGAGAATCTCCTCCCTCGGAAACAGCGATCCGGTGGGATTGTTGGGATTGCAAATAATGACCAGCTGAGCCTCCGGAGCTTGAGATGCCCTTAACATTTGCTCCGTGTCCAGGTCAAGGCCATTTAACAAGGGCACCTCCACAACTGTAGTTTCCGTCAATTGAGCATAGATCTGATACATGCCAAATGTCGGAGGATGGATAATCAAGGATTTTCCCGCACCGCCGAACGTAAGTAAGATCATTTGGATCAACTCATCCGATCCGTTGCCGATCAGAATTCCTTCCGGAGAGGTTGCCGTATACTTAGCAATCCGCGTCTTAAGGTCCTGTCCCATTCCATCCGGATAGCGGTTAAATGCCAGTTTTTCGGCAACCAGGGTTTCCCTCATTTTTGCGGGCCACGGAAAAGGGTTTTCATTGGCATCCAGCTTAATGCACTCAGGCATATATTTTGTTTCGTAAGGAACCAGCTGACGGACTGCAGGACGAACCAATCCTTCAGGATTAGCCGATTTTCTTTCCATAATAACTACATCTCCCTTGTGTGACCTTGGATTAAATCTTCTTTGCCTCTTCTCTGCCCCTAAACCGTACTTCCACAGCGCGGGCATGTGCTTCTAAACCCTCACTGCGGGCGAGTAAAGCGATCTGCCGGGCATCTCTTTTCAGAGCTGCTTCCGAATAACCGATGACACTAACCTTTTTCATGAACATATCCACATTAAGGGGGGAATAAAAACGTGCCGATCCTCCGGTAGGTAAGACATGATTCGGCCCGGCAAAATAATCTCCGACCGGTTCGGGAGAATACCGCCCCAGAAAGACTGCACCGACATTGCGGACTTGCCCCAACCAGGAATACGGGTCTTGCACGACGAGTTCAAAATGCTCCGGGGCAATTTGGTTGGCCAAATCCATTCCCTCTTGGAGATCTGAGACAAGGATCGCTGCCCCATAGGTTTCCCAGGACGCTCTGGCAATCTCGGCACGGGGCAAATCCGCAAGCTGCCTCTCCACAGCAACCATGGTCTGTTCAAGGAGTTCCTGAGAGGGTGAGACCAGGATCGCTGAGGCTAAACGATCGTGCTCGGCCTGAGAGAGTAAATCCGCCGCCAACTCTTCCGGATCTCCGCTCTCATCCACTAAGATTAGAATTTCACTCGGTCCGGCCAGCATATCAATATCTACCGTTCCAAAAACTTGCTTTTTGGCTAAGGTCACGTAAATATTTCCCGGTCCGGTTATCTTATCCACCTGGACGATAGTTTCCGTCCCATAGGCTAAGGCCGCAATCCCCTGAGCCCCTCCTACTTTATACACTTCACTCACCCCGGCTTCAGCCGCCGCCACCAAAACCTCCGGCAGAAGCGTGCCATCCATTCCAGGGGGACTGACCATCACGATTTCTTTGACTCCGGCTACAACCGCAGGTAAGGCGTTCATCAATACCGAGGATGGATACGATGCTGTTCCGCCAGGAACATAAATCCCCACGCGCTTGAGCGGAAGCAGCAGTTGTCCCAGCAGGCTCCCATCCGCATCCGGTTCCAGCCATGAGGTTCGTTTCTGCTTCTCATGATACCTTAAAATATTTGCTTTAGCAGTCCGCAAAGCCTGCAAGAAATCCTCACTTACCTCTTGATAGGCCTCTTGAATCTCCTCATCTGTGACACGCAAGCCGCTTTGACGCAGGTTAACGTGATCAAATTCCTCGGTTAATTGATAGATTGCTTCTTCTCCATCCTCCTGAACACGCTTGAGTATTTCCGTAACACGTTGTTCTAAAATTTGATCGTCTCCATAGGATTTCCGGGTAAGACGTTTTAAATCAAGCTCTTTTAGCTTCTCAACCTTCATAAATCCTTCATCCTCCAATTTGTTCCTCAATATCCGGGGGTAATCGTACTAATTTGCCGAAGCCTCTGCTCGTGAATGTTCGCGCAGGCCTTCAACTAAATCCCGTATCCGTTCGTATTTCATGCGGTAGGCTACACGATTTGCAATTAAACGGGTAGTGGCTTCGAGAATGGGAGCTACCTCGACCAAATGGTTTTCTCTCAGCGTTTTTCCGGTAGAAACAATATCGACAATCATTTCTGCCAGGTTGACACAGGGAGCCAGCTCCATATTTCCATGCAGCTTAATAGGTGTAACCTGCATTCCAATTCCGCTAAAAAAGCGCTCAGTCACCCGGGGAAACTTCGTAGCTACCCGTTGATGGTTCAGCCCGCTTAAGTCGTACTCTCCACTGGGAAGTTTAGGAGGAACACTCGCTTCCAACATCGCCACCACAAAACGGCAATACCCAAATTTGAGGTCCAGCAATTCAGCCACATCCTTGTTTTCTTCCAGCAAGGTGTCCTTCCCCACAAATCCCAGATCTGCAGCCCCATATTCTACATAAGTCGGAATATCTGTCGGCCGGCAAATAATAATTTTTGCCTTACTATTCGGAAGATCATAGAAGAGCTTCCGCGAATCTTCATTAACATGACTGCATTCTATCCCCACTCGGCCCAACAATTGAATCGAGTCAGTCAACAACTTTCCCTTAGGCAACGCAATCGTTAAAAAATCTTTATCCACCCGGGCATCCCCTCTCTACTATCCCAAGAACTAAGAACTAAGAACTCAATCGTTTATTTATTTAGTACTTTAGTTAATTAAAGTGCTAATATATTAATTATATCAATGTCCTTTTACTCTGGCAACCCTTTAAGGCAAATTAAAATTAGTTTTAATCCTCAGACTTTTCAAATAACCATTTATCTTAGTTTCCCCATAAAAAAAACTGCTGCCGAACTTAGAAAAATTCGCAGCAGCTCTTTATTATTTTCTACCCTACACATTCCAGGCAATTTTCATTAAATTATAGATGCGCTCCATAATGTTGATTCATCACTGTCGATGAATACTTCTGGAGCTTCCATTCCGGAACCTTACATATGGGACAGACACTTATAAACCATTTATTCCTCATCCAGCGGGCAGCTCGGCCGTGCCTCGAATTATAGATAATAAAACGCCGGTTGCAGTGGGTTACAATCTCCGCCATATCCCCTCTTCGAGTCAAAGACTTGATTCCATGCAATTTGCCGCTGCGAGAGGGCCATAGTTTAATTTTCTCTACTAAATTACAGAAATCTACATTTTTGCGATAATACCGCTTCTTTTCTTTAAGGGCTGCTTGAGACACTTGATCCCCACCTCCTTAAAATACTATATAGAATTCGATAAGTTCCTTTTAGCCTCTATTCGATTTAAAAGCTCATAAAGCATAGTCGCTACTCCCAATTGAAGCGGATCATGAATCAAACGTGAGGAGATTTGGTCTAGGGCATCGGAATGGACACCTAAGGGTACTCCCGGGGCTGAAATAAAAGTATCAGAATAAAGATAGTCCCGGGTTATAAACTCCGCTTCGGGGCATGCATCCACGATTGCCCGATGACTTTTTATAGCCGAATCAAAGTCCTTCTCAAGGTGAACATATTGTCCGCTCTGACTTAAAATGTCCTGAGCCAGTTTTTCACTGACTTTTGAGTCCTTGTCATAAACAGCGATTTTTCCTCCGAAGCCGAGAACAGAAACGGCTGCAGAGCGTCCCACCGGACCCGCGCCCAATATCAGCACACTCCGGTCCTTAAGCCCTCCTGTCAAGTAATCGAGAGCTGCTGCATATCCCTTCCCGGTTGCCCGGCTATTATCTGAGCAATACCCTGTCTTCAGGTGCGCTGCGATAAAGCGGTCATCATCAGCCATAAAGACGATTTCTGCCTTACGCTCCAAGGTTTCAGCAAAACCTTTAACATCCGGGAAGGCAGGAACAAAGGTACTCATTCCAAGGAAACTTAATATCCCTGCGACAGTTTCAGAAAACCCGCCGATCACTCCCTGTCCGCAGGTCATGGGCAACACCGCAACAGGCCCTGGATTAGGAACGTCTGTATAGTGCATACCAATAGCATGCGCGGCGATTTCGGAAAGTGTATGACCGGTCTTTCTCACCAACTCTTCGTTGTACTCTTTTATTTGCTGTGCGATTAAATCGATGTCCCTCTCCTTTAGGCGAGTCATAGCAATTCAGCTCCTTATGTAAGCTCTGAGGATAGGGATTTCTTTCTCCGGAGGAATACTGTGGGTTTTACGGACGTTCACCCAGGCTTGATATTCTTCAGTTGTTGCAGCTTCTAACCTGTTGGCCTTCAGAACAGGGAGCACCTTCTCGATCGACCGGTTTCCGTCATCGATATCCAGAGTACTTTGAGATACTCCGGCCATACCTGCTGAAGGTGGAATAATTGATGTGATGACGTTGGCTCCGGAATTCAGCCGCTGTTCCAACCCCTTTAAACCATCCACATCCAGAGACGCGGGAATCAAACGCTCGGGCATGACCAAACGCATGACAGCAATGATCAACAACTCCCGAAAGTGAGAATTGGTTTTCCAATTTGCCAGGGGTGTATTTTCCTGAGGAACAAAGCTCATGACCCGAACTTGGTCCGCTCCGATGCTTGCCATAGTCAGAATAGAGTCTGCGATATCTTCATTGGTATCACCGACTCCGGTTAGCAATCCTTCTTCGATTAAGTATCCCATTTCTTTTGCCAGGATCTTCCGATTCATCCGTTCCTCATAACTCTGCTCGATGCGTAATTGATTATAAAGCGTCTTATTGTGGGTTTCCTGGTAACATGCATACCAGTCGGCACCGGCTTCTTTGAATTTCCAAAGAACTTCCGGAGAAACGATCCCAGGTGAAATCATTATCGGGGTTTGGGTTTCTCCTTTTAGCACTTTAACCATTTTTAAAAGATCATTGAATCCATGGATTGAATGATAATACAGGGGGTCCTCGCCCATGGTCAGGTCTAAAAGATGCACTCCGGAATTCACCAAACAGTGAGCGGTCGTCATAATTTCTTCACTGTTTTTTCTATAACGAGGATAATTTCGGTTGGATTTTCGGTAGAGACAAAAGGTGCAATCGTTACGACAGTATGTCGAAAAATATACGAAGCCATAAAGAAATACTTTATTCTGAAAATATCGTCCGCGAAGCTCCCTTGCAGCTTGTGAAACTTCCCCTAATTCCTTTTCTGAGGTTATATCTAATAATCTCAGAATTTCCTCACGGCTAAGGGAATTTTCTTGTCTCGCCTTGTCGAGAATCCCGTCTATTTTAAGATCCTGCATATAGCTGCCCCCTTGCTTCGTCTGATGGATTATACTCATTATGTTTTTGTCTCATTTACTTTCGAGATCGGTGACGACTTTTTGTTTAATTCTAATATGAACCAACAAAGGAACGATCAACGTTCCTTTGTTGGTTTTCTAGGGTTTTACTCATCTCAGCCTTTTGGGCTTGAGTGAACTGTTTGTCTTTTTAGAATTCAAACAATTGTGAACGGTAGGCGTTAAGATAGTTCATACAGAAGTTGTCACGTCCAAATAAGGTTTCGGCCGTGACGAGACCTGCCAGCATTCTTTTATCTAACGGATTGATAATTAATCCATCCAGACCTTTAGCAATGGCCATAATTGCAAAGGCTTGATTGATAAATTTACGGTTCGGTAATCCATAGGAAATGTTTGATAATCCGCACATAGTGTGAACACCCTTGAATTGCTTGGAAATGGCCTCAATGGCATTGAGAAATTCTATGCCAAAATCCTTATTGGTCGCGACAGGCTGCACCAGAGGATCGACGTAAATATTATCGATTGGGACATTGTTTTGCACTAATCCATTGATCAGACGATCAGCAATTTTGAGTCGTTGGTCGGTGGTCTCGGGCATCCCTTCATCACTCATGCAAAGGGCAATAACCTTGAGATCAGTCCCGGCTACGACAGGAACCAAGGAATCAAACCGGCTCTTTTCCAAAGATATGGAGTTAATCATGGCCGTCCCTTTATGTACCGATAGCGCCGCATGGATCGCATTTGGATCCGGACTATCGATGCAACAAGGCGCGTCCGTAGCCTCTTGAACCGTTTTTACCAGCCACTGGAGGTATTCCGCTTCTTTCCCCACGAAGATTCCAGCATTCACATCAATAAAGTTGGCACCTGCTTCTCGTTGGTCAACTGCGACTTTTTTAACTGCCTCTGCATCTTGTGCCCGAATAGCTTCACCAATTGCCTTTCTGCTCGCATTAATGAGTTCTCCTACAATTATCATCTCATTCGCCCCCTAAATATTTATCCCCACTGTCCCACTTCCCATATCCTCTACAAGATCGACTTTCTTCTTTTTTCTTTTCGACTTGTGCAATCTTTTACCATTAATCAAATTTCGACGTAAATATTGAGTATTCTCCTCCTTTTCATTTAACTTTAATCATTTATTGAAATAACTGGCAAAAGAGTCGAAACTACGCTGAATAATCGGAATATTTAGTCTTGTTCAAATGTCGAAATCAATATATAATTTAATAAGCAAGTTTTATGCCAATTTATAGAATGACATTAAAAACTATACTAGACTAGAGATTTCAATATCGTTTTAATATGAACAAAACAAATTTAACCCATAACTGTAACAGTTTATTTACAATTGGTTAATATTTACCTCTACAGTAGATGTAATCTAATTTTTCTATGAAAAAAATAATTACAGTTCAGATCTGCCAGACTCCGCCTCTGCGAGAAAAGCGGCCATCTCAAAACTTTTGCTTTGGAGGATTTTTCAATGAATAAGACAGTTGATATCATGATCGAAGAACTTCAAAAGGAAAATGAAGAATTAAAGAAAGAGAACGAATTGCTCAAAACTGTTATTGATAGGATTCATGAATCTGTCTATGTAGTTAATGAAAAAGATGAAATCATTCTGTATAATACCGAATCAGAAAAAATGGAGGGTCTTGATAGAAAAGATCTTTTAGGGAGAAAGGAAGAGGATGTCTTTGCACAGCCCTACTACTTTTCGGAGGAAGTAACCAAGAAAATTCTAAAAACGGGGAAACCTTTGATTGACCAACCTTATTGGTATAACTTAAATGATGGAAGAAAAACCAATATGATTTTTAGTGCATATCCCTTTTATTACAAGGGGCAAATCACAGCAGTTTACGTTATCTTTCGCAATATGAATCAGATCGGTGACTTTATCGCAATTACTTTAGAGATGCAGAAAAAATTCATCAAAGAAGAACTTAGTCATCACGATGGAGCAATGTATCTGCTCGACGATATAATAGGCATAAACAGCAAGATGAAACGGATTACGGCAGACGCACGCAGGATAGCTTGCCGCAACTCCCCAGTATTAATCGTGGGGGAAACCGGCACGGGCAAAGAACTATTTGCTCAGGGGATTCATAATGCCAGTTTGTATTCGGAAGGTCCCTTTATCCCTGTAAATTGTGCGGCTATTCCAGATACACTTTTAGAAAGCCTGCTCTTCGGAACGGTTAAAGGCGCTTTTACTGGTGCTACAGATACGCCCGGCCTATTTGAACAAGCAGAAGAAGGAACTATTTTCTTAGATGAAATTAATTCCATGTCCTTTTCCCTGCAGTCCAAACTGCTAAGAGTACTCCAGGAAAAATCAGTACGGAGGCTCGGAAGCAAAGTCCAGATGCCACTTCATTGCAGAGTCATAAGTGCTACAAATATAGACCCGGTTGAGGCCGTTAAAGAGCAAATTATTCGATCCGACTTATACTTCCGTTTGGCTACCATTACTCTGAATATTCCTCCCCTGAGGGAAAGAAAAGAAGATATTGAGGTTTTGGCCAGGCATTTTATCAGAAAATGCAATCATGAATTCGGGCTGTTTGTTAATGATATTTCTGAGGAATTGATTCGTTTCTTTGAACAATATGACTGGCCAGGTAATGTTCGGGAATTAGAAAACTTTGTTGAAGGTGCTATGAATTTTGTTCATAACAAAGAGAAGATGTTAAAGCTGCACCATGTACCTGAATATTTTGGCGAAAGACTTTTTCTTCTTAATAAAGATCTTCAAAACACGGATAACTTTCAAGGTCAACATACGGCAATTCATAATGGAACACTTCAGGATGCTTTGTTGGAAACCGAAAAAAATATCATCAAAAGCACCCTTATGCGTAATAAAGGGAATATAAGCAGATCAGCCAAAGTATTGGGTATATCCAGGCAAAACTTACACTATAAACTTAAAGCCCTGGGAATTACGAACAAATAATTACAGTCCTGGACTGTATTCCTTTTTATTTCCCGTATTGGACTTTTCTTTATGTTCTTCGGCAAGTTTGATGGCTTGGGGGACTGATAACTTATCAGCTATAAAAATGCCCATAATCCCCCCACATAATTGCCCGGTGAAAACAGGCACGATTAAGGTTGGCTGGAAATTAGCGGTGAAGGACAAATAATCTCCCAAAAGATAACCTGCACAAACGCTGTAGGCAATGCACTTAACCTTATCCTGGGGAGGCATATCTTTAATTGTGGCAAACATCGCTAAAACGTTGGCAGAGGCAGCTAAGAGTCCGGCACTGCCGGAGAAAGTCAGCCCTAATTTTGTCCCTATTTTTGTTAAAGGCGTCTGCAAATACTTTTTCAGCAGATAGACCATGGGAAATGCTCCCGCCAGCATAATTCCGATAATACCCGTGATTTCCAAGGCCCTGAAGGTTTCTTCCTCATCCGCAATAAATGGATCAAAACCCCATCCGCCTAAAACCTTGGAAAATACTCCGGTGAAATATTCTATGATCGCAAAAGCTACTACCAGTTTTAAGGCTGACATTAGTATCTTTCCATAGATCATAAAGCCTTTAATCATCTTTTTAGGTATCAGCTTCAGCCCCAAAGCGAATAAGACACAGATGATAATTAAAGGCAGAAGGTTAATAAAAATAGTAACTAATCCAAAGGTCAATACATACGTAGCATCTGCATTCGTGGAAATAGCTTCCCGAACCGGAGTATGGGAAAAAAAGAGGATCATACAAGTGACAAGAACCCCAAAAGGAACTGCCAGCATTCCGGACATCATACCTAAAGCTAAATATTGGTGATCCTCTTTTTCTAACATGGCTAAGCCAATGGGAATATTATACAAAATTGTTGGCGCGGCCATAATGCCTACCACCATGGCCATGATCCAAGTTTCAGGTGATTGGGCGAGAACCTCGGCCAAAACATATCCCCCTATATCACTGGGGATAAAAGTCGTTGCCGCTATAGCCAGATCCGCACCGATAAAACTATAGATCGAACCAAAAACCTTCTCAATAAAGATGGTTAAATAGGGAATCGAGATCATAATTCCCGCAATAGGCAGAAAAATAGTCCCTATGGTTTCTAGGCCATTGATAAATGACTGCCCTAATTCAGAATCCTCTTTGACAGCTGACGCAACAGCTCCCGCTAAACAACAGGCCATGATAATAAAAATCATTACTTTACCGAATATAACCATTAAATATCTCCTCCTGACAAACGTTTTTAGAAACCCATCTGACAACAGACCATTAAAAGACGATTAAAACGGAGGAAATGCACCTACATCTCCTCCGTTTTCTCTGGCAGTGTTTTATTACTAAACAAGATGGCACCTACCACTTATCCAGTAAACCAATCACTGTTTCTCTTTCGAAAATGCCTCACATTGGGGTTTTATGAGGTTTTAATAACGATTATTTTTCTAGCTCTTCGATGATATTTCTGAGTTTTTGCTGTACTTCCTTATCCAACGGTTCGGGTTTGTATTCGTTCAGAATTTCCCGTGCCCTTTCAGCGGCGCGCTCTCCGGCATCTTTGCCCCCGGTCTCTGCTTCCCAAATTTGGCGCATTTTCCGGTCAAACAGATTTGCTCTGGATTGCTCTTTCTTAACATACTCCATAGTATGTTTTTCCAACAAGTAGTGTTTACCACTACCTCCGCCTACTCGCTTGATCAGATCAACCGCCAAGGTTTCATCGTTAATTTCCACACCACGAACCACTCGTTTTACCATCTCTGCTATTTCGTTATCGATGAGTAGTTGGGCATAGCTGAAGGTTACCCCTAACTCCAGCATTCCCATTCCATAAATCAGGTTAACTCCTGCCAAGGCCGGCAACAGAGCCGTCATGGTTTTTTCATATCCTGCCTGGGCATCGGATAATTTGCTGTCTGCCTATGTCCCCGCTGTGAAGCTGGGAAGTAAGTAGAACTGAGCCAGAGCCGCCACACCCGCGCTGCACATTCCAAGCTCCGGCGAACCCACTGGAGCTGTAGCATATTGCAGGTCAAAGGTCGTAGTAGAACTACCATACATTACCGGCGCACCCTTGCAGGCGAGCTGGGATAAGGTAATCCCTGCGAGAACTTCGGCATTGTGCACAACCAGGGTACCGGCAATGGTTACCGGTGTGGTAGCTCCGGACATAGCCATTGACAATATATTGCACGGTACACCTGCCCGGGCAAATTCCATGATAATGTCACAGCACTCTTTATGAAGCTGGAGCGGACTTTGCGGGCAGGTTAGAGCTGATAAAACAGGCCGCTTCCTGAGATTATCCCAACCGCCGGCAATAATTGCACCCATTTCAAGATATTTTTTGGCATGATCGCCTGAGGTAAGGTCAATGTGCATAGCATGTTTACTTGTATTGCTCAAAAAAGCTTCTGCTTCATGTAAATCGACGGATACTTTAGGGCAGTCTCTGGCTGAAACCGCATGTGAATAAACGTCGACTCCATCCAGATAATCGGCAACTAAGGCTGTTCCGGCAACGTCAGCCTTGGTTGTGTTTCTTAAAACGCCTGTTACGGGGTCAACAATTTTTACTCCGGCACCAAAGGTGGTGAAGCTTACCCGGCTGCCCTCCAATACACAATCGTTCTTTGGATTACGACCGGCAAGGGTAATGGTGCTCGGAGCAGACCTGATGGCATCTTCTACCAGGTGTGCAGGAATACGTACAACAGATTCACTGCGGTCTACCATAGCTCCGGCATCCTGGAAAAGATCCAGGGCCTCTTTAGAAGTGATATGCACCCCTTCCTGCCAGAGGACTTCCAGCGTTGAATAGTGAATTTGTCTTAATTCATTATCTGTGAACATACTTAGACTAAAGCCATGCTTTTGAGGATTATTAGACCAAGGATTTCTTATGGTCACCGTTTACTCCACCTTTCTTAGATTATTTATTTTTACACCAAGTCCTGATTGAATAGATAATTACTTAGCAAGCAGGCCTTTAGCAAGATCGCAGGCAGTAGCGGCATCAGGTGCAAAACCATCGGCACCAATTTCATCCGCATATTCCTGAGAAATCGGAGCTCCCCCAATAATAATGCGCACCTTATCCCTTATACCCTCTTCTTTAAATAGTTCTATGGTGTCTCTCATTGATACCATAGTAGTGGTCAGCAGTGCGGACATAGCGATCATATCAGCTTTTTGTTCCTTTGCGGCTTCTACAAACTGTTCCGGTGAAATATCGACGCCTAAATTAACGACTGTAAAGCCGGCACCCTCCATCATCATAGCTAACAGGTTCTTTCCGATATCATGAAGGTCACCTTTAACTGTGCCAACCAGCACTTTACCTATTGTAGGGATATCCGTTTCAGCCATAAGGGGTTTAACTAAATTAATACCTTCTGACATCGCTCTAGCTGCCATGAGTACTTCGGGAACGAACATTTCCCCCTTTTTAAAGCGTGCTCCAACTATGTCCATCCCAGCAATCAGACCCTGATTGATAATTTCCAAAAGATCGTTTCCGCTATCAATTAAACTTTTAGTTAGAGATTTTACCTGATCATCATCACCCTTTAATACTGCTTTCGATAAATCTTCATAGCCGGCCATAAACTATTACCTCCTTGTCGTTTGCTTTTAACCCTGTAGTTTTTCTGACTTAATAGAAAGTGCTTTTATTCCTCCTTCTTCTTTTACACTTTGATCACACTGTTAAGAATGTGCAAGTTTAATGCCAAGTTCATAAAAATTCAGAAAAACCAGATATCTGAAGGGATTTCTATGTTTAGCTGCGATTAAAATAAGAGGCCATCCCCTGAACTGTAAATTCATGGTGACAGTTCGGGGGATAGCCTCTTATAAAATAGGTGTAACTGTTTTTTTCACAGAAAAAAACAGTTACACCGTAAATTTACATAATTAACAAAGCTATGACTTTCACTGATGTAGTCATAGCTTTCGTTTTAATCATATGAAACTAACTTAGGATTTTCCCGCAGTTATTTTATATTTAACCTAACCCCATCCAGATAGGTTAAGCTTCTGGCCATGCTCTGAACATTCTGTGTACCTTCCCGAATCATAAGAAGCCTTTCCAGTCCAAAACCTATGCCGACCCAAGGATCAAAAATCCCCCACTTCTCGTCCAAAAAATGAGGCCCCATAGCACCTGATCCCAGCTCGAGCTCACCTTTCATTACATCTACAGTATCTCCATAGACCACAGAGGATTCGGTAAGAAGCCCATACCCTTCAATTCCTGCTGCCTCCATAACCCAGCGGGCCATTTCTTCCAGCCGTTGATGCCGCTCTTCAAGGGGAGTACCTAGTTCTGTCAGGTTAAGCATCGTAAATTCATTCAGATGCTGCGCACCCTGTGACTCTTTCCGATAGCAGGTTCCGATTTCAAATATACGAATCGGTTTATCCCAAAGGCGTGCGAGATCTCTCCACAGAGTATAAAGATTCGGTGCCAGCATCGGCCGCAGGCAGCGTTTGGCATCTAACCAAAAGACTTGTGAGAATAGCGGGTGATCGTCTGAAATCGTCATTTTCGCTAATGAAGTCTTGGAAATAATTGTCGGTGTAACCACCTGAACGAATCCTTGCCGGCGTAATGCCTCCGCCAATCCGTCTTCAAGCTCAAGTAAGGCCGGCCGGCGCTTCTCATCACGTAATTTTTTAAGCTGTGATTTCCCATGCTTAACTAAGCTATGTTCGACATCTTGGAATGCGCGGTCGCGGCTTGATGTTTCAGTAAAGTTCATATCCAGTTGTTCAGAAGATGCGTTAAGTTCTTTTAAGCGTTGCAATTGAACCGTCGACCATGAAATACTCAAGAGATGAACCTCCTGTCAAAACACTTAGACATAAAAATGGCGAGGAGTACGGGAGTTTCACCCGTCTGCACGAATTTAGAGTCCGTGTGATCTATTCGATCTACCCCCCATGTCGTTTTTAGATTACCACTAATTCCAATTTTGTGCAAGCTTGTGTTATGAAACCAGCTTGATCAGCAGTTCTCCATAGTTTTAGAAGCCTAAGTGATCATCCGTCAACACCAATTCTTCAAAACGCTTGATTAATTCTGCCAGATCTGCATTAGTAATGTACATTTCGCCTGTTTCTGAGGTCTTATTAAAATCAATAGTTTTTAAGACTCCCAGGCAACCCCGATTCTTATCGTCAATCTCTGCAAAAGCCTTCGTTAAGTAAGCCCTTAAATCTTGATTTTCCTGTTTTATTATGTCCCACCGTGCCATCTTCGGTACAAACAAACGATAAGATTCTCTTTTTTCCAAATCCTCTTCTATTTCATTTTGAGATAAGCCCTTGGCCATAAGTTTATTGCGCCGAACCTCTCGTTCCATATTAAATCGGTCGTTCAAACGTTTTAAAAAAACGATGGCTATCACATACTCCTTAAATCCCACAGCCTCCCGGTCTCCACGTAAAGCGTCGCAAGTCTCATCAAGGAAACTCTCAAACTCCGCTGCAGATAATTTGCCCTCCATCGTTCAAGCCTCCCTATCCTTTTTAGAACTAATCGCCAAACTCCATGCCAAGAGTGCGCGCCGCTAACAACAACGGATCATTCAAGGGCACAAGTTTAATTTGATCAACCGCTTCACGAAGAGGGACCCGTACAATCTCTCTGCCCTGAAGAGCGACCATGATTCCGAATTCCTCCTCAAGTGCAGCGTCAACTGCCGACGTTCCGTAACGTGTAGAAAGTACACGATCATAGGCATTGGGGGAACCACCCCGTTGAAGATGTCCGAGCACCGTCACCCGAGTTTCCATCCCATGATGTTCTTCAAGATCACGACCTATTTTGGCGCCAATCCCCCCCAGTTTAATCGGGTCAACTCGCCCCTCCATCATGCGCTCGACAACCATTTCCCCGCCCAGTGGTTTCGCTCCCTCTGCCGCGACAATAATGCTGAATTTCTTTCCTTGTCTGGCCCGTTGTTGAATGCACAGCGCAACCCGGTTTAGATTATAAGGAATTTCGGGAATCAGGATAACATCCGCTCCTCCTGCTACCCCGGCATACAAAGCAATCCAGCCCGCATAGCGCCCCATGACTTCAAGAATCATAACCCGGTGATGGGATTCCGCGGTGGTATGTAAACGGTCTAAGGCTTCTTGGGCCGTAGCTACCGCCGTTTGGAAACCAAAGGTTTGATCCGTAGCCATTAAATCATTGTCAATCGTCTTGGGAATTCCGATCACTTTAAGCCCTTTATTGGCAAACTCAAGGGCGATCTTCAGACTTCCGTCTCCCCCAATTGCCAGCAAGGCATCCACACCCTGCTCTTGTAAATTCCGGATGACATCATCTGAGCGATCCACCGGTTGAGTTACCCCATTTAGTTTTGTTTGATAAGCAAAAGGGTTATCTCGATTCGTTGTTCCTAAAATCGTGCCGCCACGTGGTAAAATACCCGAAACCTCCCGCAGAGAAAGGGGCACAAAATCCCCTTCTACCGCTCCACGAAAACCATCTCTGATTCCAAGCACTTCGAGTCCATATCCATGTGCACTCTTAGCAATTGCCCGAATCACCGCATTGAGCCCCGGACAATCTCCCCCGCCTGTAAGTACCGCAAGTTTACGCAATTTTTACACCCCTTATCCAGATGTATCTCCAATATGTCATTATATAATATTCCAGCCTAAAAAAGTGCTGAACTCATCCAATTATTTCAAATTATTTGTCTTCACAAACTTTCTCCATCAACACATAAAACCTGAGCAATATTCTTTTGCCGCGCTATTTTCCCTGCCTCATCATTGCCTAAAACTCCGAGAGACATCTCTACCCGTTTCCCCAAGGCCCTCAAAGCCTGGCTCCGGCGAATGACCTGCTTCGCATCGGATCCATAAACTAAGACATCTGCTCCCTCGACATTTGGCAGCGGAAATTGTTCCAAGAGATTGCCTAAATGTATCGCAAACCCGGTTGCCGGCTGAGGGATACCAAAGTCGGCATATAAGGCATCATAACGTCCGCCCTCAACGACCGGAAAACCTATTCCCGGAACATACCCTTCAAAAATCACCCCAGTATAATATGAAAAACCCCGAAGTATTCCCAGATCTAAGGACACATTCTCCTGAACACCAAAATCATTTAAATACTGATAAATTCTCCTTAGACTTTCGACTGCTGCCCGAATTGCGGGTCTCTCACTCCAACCGAGGACTTCATCCAGAATTTCCTCTCCCCCGTGAAAATGGGGTAACCGAAGCAGTAGCTCCTGAACCCGTCCCGGTAATCCACTTTGTCTGACACAGCTTTCCACGCCCACCATGTCCTTACGAGCTAATACTTCTTCTAATTTGGCCTGTATCCCCTCATCCACTCCGGCTTCCAGCATGAGTCCCGAAAAAATCCCCATATGTCCCAGATTAAATTGATAATTTTCCAGGCCCAAACCTGCGATAGCTTCTACAGCAAGGGCAATCACTTCAGCGTCTGCCAGTTCCTGGTCAGAACCCACCAGTTCTACACCCAATTGTCGGAACTCTCTGTGCCTGACATTGGTATTTCGATAGACATCTGCACCATAACATAAGCGCAGGGGAAATTCTCCCCCCCTCATACGTGTACCGACAAGACGGGCGATCGGTATCGTCAGTTCGGGGCGTAAGGTTAATATATGCCCTTCACGGTCAAAAAACTTGTACAGCAAATCGTCCTGGTCAACATCCGGCTGAACACAAGCCGAATATTCCAAGGTTGGAGTCAATACTTTCTGATAAGACCACTGCCGGAAAAGGGCCAGAACTTTTTCCTCTAACTCCTCTTGAACAGCGATTTCCTCAGGTAATAGATCCCGCATGCCCTTTGGTATACGCAACCCTAAATTCGTTCTCAACATTTATGCTTCTCCTTCATGACCGTCATTTTTCTGTGCGTTCTGCTCCTTTAAACGCCGTAAGATAAGCTGATAACCATCTGCTCCGAAATTCAAGCAGCGCTTCACACGACTGATCGTTGCAGTACTTACTCCGGTTCTTTCCGTAATTGCGGTATAGGTCTCGTTCCTTTGCAGCATCTTAGCGACTTCCAAACGCTGAGCCAAAGCCTTGATTTCAGCAACTGTCGCGATATCTTCAAAGAACCGATAACACTCTTCTTTGCTCTTAAGCAATAAAACGGCTTCTACTAGGGCATCATTTAAGGGATTTTGTAAACGCTCATCGCTTGACATGGCTTTCCCCTCCCAAATAATTGAACAAGGTCACTGTCTCCCTTTAATCTATTAAAGTGTTGTGTTATTGTCAAGCTTTTTTAGTTCAAGTATAAATTAAACCCGTATAAATTTTATCTCTTGCCAACCCTATCTTCCCTATGCTAAACTATGGATAGCTTTAGTAATTCTTAGACACAGTAAAACCTCATAGTAGACTCTTATTCAGAGTAGGTGGAGGGACTGGCCCGATGAAGCCCGGCAACCGGCATTTTTGCACGGTGCTAACTCCTGCAGAGAAATCTGGGAGATAAGAGGAAAACCGAATGGTACTCCGCGGGTTTTCTTCGCGGAGTTTTGTTGTGTATAAAACCGCTGGGCATAAATTAATTATGCAAAGGAGCAATAACCTTTGATTCAGATTAAACAATTAGTAAAGCAATATTCTTCTCGTCAAGGGAACGTCATTGCCCTTGATAATGTATCCTTGAACATTTCGCAGGGGTCCATCTACGGGATTATTGGATTGAGCGGTGCAGGAAAAAGCACATTAGTGCGCTGCTTAAACCTTCTCGAGAAACCAACGAGTGGTCACATCATTGTCGCCGGCCAAGACCTGACACAGCTTTCCGGCAAGGAACTGCGTCATGCGCGTCAGAATATTGGCATGATCTTTCAACATTTTTATCTTCTTCTATCACGGACCGTAGAGGAAAACATTGCCTTCCCCCTGGAAATCGCCGGAGTGTCTAAGAAGGAAATCTCGGTACGGGTCAAAGAATTACTCCATTTAGTTGGTCTCGAAGATAAAGCGTCTGTTTATCCTGCGCAATTAAGCGGCGGCCAAAAACAACGGGTTGGAATTGCCCGGGCACTCGCCACCAAGCCACAAGTCCTCTTATGTGACGAAGCCACCTCAGCCTTAGATCCGCAGACCACCCTTTCTATTCTCAATCTTTTGCGGGATATCAACCAGAAACTTGGTTTAACGATTGTGATGATTACCCATGAAATGAAAGTAGTCAAAGAAATCTGCACGGATGTTGCGGTTATTCATGCCGCACACATTGTTGAAAACGGTCCTGTCGAATCTGTTTTTATTAAACCTCAGTCAGATATCGCCCGCCAGTTTATCTCAACTGTTTTTCCGAACGAACTTCCAGCCGACCTTTTACAGGAGCTTGCAACTCACAAAGATTCGGAAATTGTTCGCATACAATTTCTCGGTTCACGGGCCTCAGATCCAATCATCACTGACTTACTGCGTTCTTGCGATGTCCGGGCCAATATTCTCTATGGAAGCATCGACCACTTGAGGTCCACATTATTTGGTACACTTACCATCGAACTTCTCGGAAACCCCGAACAAATCAAAACAGCCCATCGCTACTTGGAATCTCGCAAATTAAATGTGGAGGTGATTCATCGTGGGCTTTGATTCATCCCTGCTTTTTCAGGCGACTTTTTGGATTGATTCATTCCGGCTTGTCATACCGGCAACCGGCGAAACCCTCTATATGGTACTCGCTTCCACGGTACTGGCTTACCTGCTGGGACTTCCTTTAGGCATTATTTTGGTCATTACTTCTCCCGGGCACATCATGCCCAATCCATGGGTCGAGCGGACTTTAGGCACCGTCATCAACATCTTGCGTTCCGCTCCGTTCATCATCCTATTGGTAGCCTTAATCCCATTCACTAAATCCATTATTGGCTCATCGATCGGTACAACTGCAGCTATTGTTCCTCTCGTCATCTCAGCTGCTCCCTTTGTGGCCAGAGTCGTGGAAAGTTCTCTCAAAGAAGTTCCTTACGGCGTCATTGAAGCGGCTTTATCAATGGGAGCTTCCCCCCAACAAATCATCCAAAAAGTTCTTCTTCCTGAAGCAAAAGCTTCACTGATTCTAGGCGTTGCCATCACGACAATCAGTGTCATCGGCTACACCGCTATGGCCGGTGCTGTTGGCGGGGGTGGGTTAGGAGACTTGGCCATCCAATATGGTTACAACCGTTTCCGAACCGATATTATGATCATCACCGTCGTCATTCTTGTCGTGATTGTTCAGATCATACAATCTCTGGGAACCACACTGGCACGCAAGCTTACTCATTAAATCCTCAGTTATGAACCCGTCCCACGCTTTACCTGCATCCTAGAAAAGGCAACCCTGTCCAAAAGAAATGAAACAAATAGGAGGAAGAAATTATGTCAAGAATCAAGAATCATCGCTGTTTTGCCCTTTTGCTCACTGTTTTCGTCTCTCTTTCCCTCGTGCTTTCCGGCTGTGGCTCCGACAAGTCCTCTGGCACCGTACTTAAAGTTGGGGCAACCCCAATCCCTCATGCTGAAATCCTGGAACACATTAAACCTGCTCTTCTCAAAGAAGGCGTTGACCTTCAAATCGTGAATTACACTGATTACGTCCGCCCAAACTTGGACTTGGATACAGGTGATATCGACGCTAACTTCTTCCAACATACTCCTTACCTGGACTCCTTTAACCAAGATCACTCCCTGAAGAATGTTTCCATTGCTAATGTCCACATCGAACCAATGGGGGTTTACTCTAAAAAAATCACGAAACTGGAAGACCTCAAAAATGGAGATACCATAGTCATTCCCAATGATCCTTCTAACAGCGGCCGCGCCCTTGCCCTCCTGGCCAAAGCCGGCGTCATTCAATTAAACGATGGAGTAGGCATCAAAGGAACCGTTAATGATATTAAGACTAACCTCAAGCAACTTAAAATTACTCCCCTCGACGCTCCTCAGCTTCCAAGAGTGCTTGAAGATCCTAAAGTTAATGCCGCAGTAATCAATACAAATTTCGCCATTGAAGGCGGACTTAACCCAATCAATGATTCCATTATTATGGAAGACAAAGACTCTCCTTATGCTAATATTCTAGTTGTCAAGGACACTCGTAAAGACGATCCCGCTCTACAAAAGCTAGCTAAAGCTCTAACTTCACCAGAGGTTAAAACGTTCATCGAAGAAAAATATCAAGGCTCGATTGTTCCGGCATTCTAAAAATAAATTAGAACGTGACAAAAGGACGGGGTTCATGATAGCATTGAAATGCTATCATGAACCCCGTTCCCTTGTCATCCTGGCCATGCTGGACTGGCCTTCAACCATAAAGTCCTCGAAAGCCGTGCAATTGCTGGATTTTTCACAAGGAACCCCAATGCAGTGCGTCTATTAAATAAAACCAAAGGGTAAATTATCATGCAAATTATAGATTCTCACTCGACGGAAACCTAACTGTAACTGTTGTCCCTGTATGATCTGAGTCAAAACTAATTGACGCTTTATGGCGTGCAACAATACTCTGGCATATTGCGATCCCTAATCCGGTCCCTCGTTCTTTGGTTGTTAGAAACGGAGTCCCTAGATTTTCGAGTATATCCGGATCAACTCCTCTGCCTTGATCACAGACTTCAAGAATTATATCGTTTCTCAAGGCATAAGTTCGAATGGTTAAAGCCGCACCCGCTTGCATCGCTTCAAATCCATTTCTCGCCAAGTTCAAAATCAACTGTCGAAGCTCATTTCCATTCCCACGTATATCAGCAACTTCATCAAACTCAAACGCTATTTTTTTATCTTGATTGATTGCATCAGCCGTTAAAAGCGGAGTTAACGATGTGACTATTCTTGTAATATTGATCAATTTAAAATCAATGGATTTATCTTTCGCTAAACTCAGGAAGTCTGATAGGATCAGATTAGCTCGATCTAATTCATCCGTCATCAATTGATAAAAGTCATGATAAGCCACAGTCTCGACCTTGGATTGGAGCAATTGAAGAAACCCCCGAACTGCCGTCAGTGGATTCCTTACCTCGTGAGCGATACCCGCCGCCATTTCGCCTATCATATTAAGTCTCTCTAAACGCGCCAATTCGCGATCAGCACGCCTTCTGTCAGTAATATCAATAAGTACCTTGAAAACTAACTTTGATCCATCGGCATCAATGAAAGGCTGAGAATATACCTCATAAATACGATTGTCAAAAACCATCTCTTTCCATACGGCTGTAAGACTCCTAAGAACCATTGAAGACATGCAATCAGGGCACGGCATTGGTAACCCTGCTATCACTTCATGGCAGAGTTGATCTATACATGGACCAAACTTTGCTTGAAAGCTATTGTTCGCGAAACGTATTCTATTGTTTTCTTCTTGGAGATAGATTAGACCAGGAAAGCTATTAAATAACGAATATAAACGATGATGCTCTTCCTCCACCGCCTTTTCGATTTTCTTCCTTTCCTCGATATTTCGAAGAAAAATCGAAATTCCGCTCTCTGTTGGATAAATACTGACTTCCACCCACTGCTCCATAATTAGGGCGTAGGTCTCGAACCGCACCGGCACACCATCATGCATAACTTTAAGACAAGCATCATTAATCGTCTTACTCCCTAGTTTATAAGTCTCCCGATAATCAGACCCTACTATATTTCCATCCAAACCATTTGCTTCGAGCGCCTTGACCATGGCCCTATTGGCATACGTTATAATCCATTGGGTATTTACAGCTTCAAAGCAATCCCCCATACCTTCAAGGGTATCAATCATTTCTTGATTTGCTTTGGCTAATTCGTTTTCGATAGATTCCTTTTGGAGGATCTCACTTCGTAGCCGCTCATTTGTTTTTTCCAGCTCATCCGTGCGAAATTTAACCAATTGCTCTAAACTCTCCCGATACTGGGTCAATTCCTTTTCTTTAAGTTCAACCTCTGTAATATCCCATGTAGAGACAATACGCAGGCGCCGTTCCTTCACAGTTATTTCATGATTATTAATACGTACAGGAAAACGACTTCCATCTTTTCTTACATGCACTGAATTATATTCATAACGATCATTCCGTATTTTAGGACTATTTTTGCAGCAATCGTTCCGATGTCCCGAAGCACAAAGCACATCATACATTGATTTTCCTATCAGCTCGTACGGTTCATAACCGTGCATTTTTGCATAGTAGGGATTGACTTTCAGCAATTTACCGCTCATCGCATCAGCAACTGCCATACCCCAACTATTTTCAAGAAAAATCGTTTCCCATATTTCGTTATCCTCGCGAACATCTGCTAAAGTTGCTTCCAGAAAAGCAACTCTATGTTTTAATTCCATGATTTCTGTTTTCGACATTTTTCATACCACTCTTCTATTTTATTCAGGGCATGTCCATGGAACTGATCTATTATATATATTGTAACACAATTCACTAACTCATGATACGCTTACATTCGACAAATATCTCTTTTATTCCTTCCTAAAGTTAATAATTATAAATAATAAATTGGATTAGCTTCATCTATTAAGCTATATTCTCAAAATCTTTGATTAATACCCGGATTTTTTACCTGTCATGGTATTTATTTTCAACTTGAAGAGAGTTACCTCCTCTAGTGCTGCGTCATTAGGAAAGGTTATATTATCTGAATATTGCTGTAGGATATGTTTCATTCCCTCACGTTTTTCTGCCAAGCCATTGATGAATTCAACCTCTCCAAAACCAACTACACTCTGATAGCGCATTGTCCAATTACATCCCTGCTCACTGGGAACCAATTGTGTATCAATCTCAACTTCAAAACTTGCCTGAGGATTTTCTCGAAGGATCAAGAGTTTAAGGCCCTCTTGGGCAGAATGAAAATACAATACCCGATCGGCGTAACCAAAATTCATAGGAATAATATAGGGCATATCTCTATAGGAAACAGCCAATCGGCACACCTGAGCCTTCTTTAGGATCTCCTCCATCAAATTCTGATCAGTGATCTCTTTATCCACTCTGCGCATACGTTTACCTCTTTTCATTAAAATTTCTTAACCTTAAATCATAATTCAGTTATCCTTGGATAATAGCACCAAGTCAACGGGCTCTCTTTATACATTCTTAAGAAATATATCAACAAGACAATCAATATCTCGAAAATAACCAAGGCCTTAAGCTAAAATTATCTACCTATAGTTCCTTTTAAATAAAAGGGTTAGCATTCGCTAACCCTTTATATTTACTGGGGTGTCCAAACTGTTTTGGCTGTTGCAAGTTCATGATGAAAACTATTATCTTCCAGTATAGCATGTCTACATACTGAAGTCTTTACCCTTTGATTAGGAAAAACGCATTTTGATAAAATACTTGATCCATACGTAACCGCTTTCTTGTAGGTAATTTCTAAGGCGGCAAGGTGATAATTAAGGTAGATATCCTCAGGAACGACTTCTAACATCCACTGCAGATAGTTGGCATTATTGACATGCCCGTTGGTATCAATGTCGCTGCGCCTGACTGTAAATAGTTGTTCATTCTCTCCTTTTTGGTCTCCTTCTTCCAGCTGGCATTTACTCAAAGGTTCATTGAGCGCCCGTCTCAGATCTATTCCATACACTTCCAGAAAATCCGCTGGAATTCTTGAAGGACGTTTACGTTCCGTATTATAAAAGATCCAGACAGAGGTTGCTCGGCCGATAACCTTGTCATTCTTGTCTATAATTAAGAAATCCCTAGTGCCATAAAACCGATCAAACCCGGCAGACCAGGTTTCGATCATGACCTTTTCCCCCAATACAGGGTAACGGTCCATCTGCAGGTTCCACTCATTCAGAATCCAGGCTTGCTTTTGCGCTTTTAATCGTTCAATCCCTTGTCCCACTGACTCCGAATGAGAAATTGCGGCATCCTCTAAGTAATGAAGTATGGTCAAGGGCGTAGCTCTCTCAGAGGGGTCTACTTCATGATAATGAACTTCAAATCCTATTTTGTACTTCCGATTTTCCATGTTTAAATCCACCTTCTTTACTTCCCTTTGAACTGTGTATCATAGATTTGTCGATAAAGGCCCTCTTTCTTGAGCAATTCCTTATGGGTCCCGGATTCGGCTACTGTTCCATTTTTAATAACAAAAATTCGATCCGCAGCTAAAACGGTTGCCAATCTGTGGGCTATGACAAAACTTGTCCTACCTTTTAACAACGGTACCATCGCCTTTTGAATATACATTTCCGATACGGAATCTAAAGAGGATGTGGCCTCATCCAGAATAATAATTCTCGGACCTTTCAAGATGACCCGGGCAATCGACACTCTTTGTTTTTCTCCGCCTGATAACTTGATACCTCTATTTCCTACGATGGTTTTATAGTTATCAGGCAGTGTCATAATGAAATCATGGATATAGGCTGCTTTACAAGCCTCAATCATCTCTTGTTCTGTTGCATGTTTCTTTCCGTATTTTAGGTTTTCTTCGATGGTATCATTAAAAAGATAAGGTTCTTGCATAACGATTCCAATTTGATTCCTCAGTGAGGCCAAGGTTACATCCCTAATATCTCTATCATCGATTTTGATGCTCCCTTTGTTCACCTCATACAATCTTGGAATCAGATTGGTAATCGTCGTCTTTCCTACGCCGCTCGATCCAACCAAGGCGACCATCATACCTGGGTTCACAGAAAAACTTATATCTTCTAAGACTTTAACCTTGCTGTTATATGAGAAATACACCTTTTCAAAAGAAACTTTACCCTTGATTACTTCCAAACTGGTAGCGTCAGGTGTATCTTTTATCTCCTGCTTCTGATCTAAGTACTCAAAAATTCTCTGAAATAAAGCCAAGGATCTAATGACATCTATATGGATATTGGATAGTTGTGAAACAGGTAAATAAAGCCTTCCCAACAAGGCTACAAAGGCAATTATGCTCCCAATGGATATTTCACCCTTGATGAATAAATACCCTCCATAAAAGTAAATAAGCATCGGACCAATAGCAATAAATGTGGTTATCGTCATTCTAAACCATCGGCCGACAAGGGATTCCTTAATTTGCAGACTAATAACCTCATGATTGGTTTGTTCAAATTTAGCCAATTCATCCTTTTCCTTAGTGAATATCTTGGTGAGCAGCACTCCGCTAATGCTAAAGCTTTCTTGGATAATCTGGTTAAGGTCGCTGATTTTCTCTTGACTCCGGGTTGCGATTTTCCATCTTAGCTTGCCTACTTTTCTGGTAGGGATAATAAAGGTTGGGAGTATAATCATGCCGACAATAGCCAGCTTCCAGTTCATTGATATTAATACAATGGCAGTGGAGATAAGCACAACAACACTTGTTAAGGCATTCACTAATGTGGTATTGAATATATCTTGAATTCCATCGATATCACTCGTTATTCTGGTGATGATTTCGCCAGGCTTAGCGGCAGTATAGAAATTCAAGGACATATTCTGTAAATGAGCATACATCTGATTTTTCATGTTCAAAATGATATGCTTAGAAATCCAAATACTAAGATAGGACTGTGCCACCTGCAAAAGCCCTAATATCACCGTGGTTCCAATGGAAACTAAGATCAACCAGCTTAAAAGAACCATATCCTTTTGTGGTAAAGCATTGTCGATAATATTTTTGATAAGTATCGGGGGTACAAGCCCCAAGATCGCGATGACAACAATTATCCCCATGACCAAAAGCATTTTCATCCGCTCGGGCCAAAAATAGCTCATGATTCTTGCAAGCATCTTTTTGGTCACTTTAGGCATCTGAATCTCTTCATTTGCGAATCTCAACCGGCCGATCCCTTGCCTGCTGATCCCTTGTTTCATAGTATCAACTCCTAAGCTTTGCCCAGCTAACCCCTTTATTATATCATAGTTACTTTCATCAGGAATTAAGGCCCCAAGATGCAAGGGACGTCCCTTGCATCTTGGGGCTTTTAAAAAGTACGAGCCTGATGGGAACAAAAAAAACTCCTCTACATAATCTATTCAAAATAAACTTTCACTAAAAGTTAGCCGCGGCTAACCTATGGAATTAGAAAACAGTTAGCCTGCAACGAAAAGGGGGTACATAATTTGAGGGGTGCAGAAAGAATCGATTCTTTAACCGACTTATCTCCGGGTTCTGTCTGTCAGATAGTTTCCTTGGAATTAAGCGGACTTTTACGGCGCCGAATTCTCGACTTGGGAATCGTCCCTGGAACATTAATTCGATGTATTCGACGAGGTCCTTCCGGTGATCCGACCGCTTATCTGGTTAGGGAAACACTTATTGCCTTGAGAAATGAAGATGCTACCCAAATTCTCGTGAGAAAGATATCGAATGGAGAGGAATGTGTATGATTCTGTCTGCAGAGAAAAAAAGTATATTGTGGCAAAACTATTTTGGCATTTCTTTGGCAAACGATCAATTAAGTATAGCTTTGGCCGGGAATCCAAATGTAGGAAAAAGCACAATATTTAATGCTCTAACCGGGCTACATCAACATACTGGCAATTGGCCCGGCAAAACGGTTGATAACGCCCAAGGGAGCTTTCGATATCAACAAAAATCCTTTTTAATAGTTGACTTGCCGGGTACTTATTCACTATTAGCAAAAAGTGTAGAGGAACAAATCGCCAGAGATTTTCTGTGTTTTGCCAACCCTGATGTAACTGTCGTTGTCTTAGATGCAACTTGTTTAGAAAGAAATCTTAACTTGGCTTTACAAGTTTTTGAAATAACCCCGAAAGTCGTTGTCTGCCTGAATCTCATGGATGAAGCCGGCAAAAAAAACTTAGTGATTGATATTCCCTCATTAGAGCGGGAGTTAGGTGTACCGGTTATCGCCGCTGCCGCCCGTCAAGGCGAAGGGCTTACTGAACTTCGCAGGAAAATATTTGAAGTTGCAACCGGGTCCTTAAAAACTAATCCCCGTCAAATCATCTACTCCAAGGATGTCGAAACTGCCATAAACGAACTGCTGCCTTTAGTAGAAGACATCGCCATAAACAATGCCTTACCTCCCCGCTGGATTGCCCTAAGGCTGTTGGATGGAGATGGCAGCTTTTTAAAGAGTTTAAACGGTTTTCTAGCGAATGACCAACCTTCAGTCCATAGTTGGGAGGAATCTAAATGTGCTCTATGATTCCGCCGAGAAGTTTAAGTGACATTTGCGGTGAGGCTGAATGCGTAAAGGGTTCCACTCTCAACTCCTTAAGTGATCAAATCGTCGCCGATATCTTTGGTAACGCAGAGCAGATTACTAAACAAGTCATTTTAAAGAAAGCGAACAACCGCATAAACTTCGATCAAAAACTTGACGACCTTGTCACTTCACAGTGGTTTGGCTATCCGCTCATGTTACTTTTATTAGCGGTCATCTTTTGGATAACGATAGAAGGGGCTAATATACCTTCCCAATTCCTGGCCTCACAGCTTTTTATCTTCCAAGATCAATTGACTCTCTGGTTCCAATGGTCCGGTGCACCGGATTGGGTCCACGGAGTTCTTGTCCTTGGGGTTTATCGTACATTAGCTTGGGTTGTCTCAGTAATGTTACCTCCTATGGCTATCTTCTTTCCTTTATTTACTCTCTTAGAAGACTCAGGATTTCTTCCCCGTATTGCCTTTAATATGGATCATATTTTCAAAAGGGCTAAAGCTTGCGGCAAACAGAGTTTAACAATGTGTATGGGATTTGGGTGTAATGCAGCAGGCGTAACTTCCTGCCGCATTATCGACTCTCCCCGCGAACGCTTAATTGCAATTTTAACCAATAATTTTGTTCCCTGCAACGGCCGCTTTCCAACGTTAATTATTGTGACATCGATTTTTATCGGTGGAGCCATAGCTTCTTATTCAGGATTAATCAACGCCTTGGTCATCACCGGGCTAATTCTGCTGGGGATCACAGTCACCTTGCTTATTTCTTTTCTTTTGTCAAACACCCTGTTAAAAGGCGAACCTTCCTCTATGGTTTTAGAATTGCCCTCTTATCGCCGCCCTCAGATTGGAGCAGTTATTTATCGGTCTATCATTGACCGGACCATCTTTGTTCTGAGACGGGCAATTATAATGGCCGCCCCGGCCGGCGCCGTGATCTGGATTCTCGCTAACGTCCCTATTGGAGATCAAAACATTCTGACCACTGTAGCTCAGACCCTGAATCCCTTTGCGCAGTTAATTGGCCTGGATGGGTTTATCTTGATGGCTTTCATTCTGGGTCTGCCAGCCAACGAAATTGTCTTACCGATTCTCATAATGAGTTATCTCGCTACAGGCAATCTGCAAGACTTTGCTAGTGTAGAAGAGTTGAGAACTATTTTGGTAAATAACGGCTGGACTTGGCTGACCGCGATCAACGTTATGCTGTTTTCTCTGCTTCATTGGCCCTGCGCTACCACCTTACTTACCACTTATAAAGAAACGGGCAGCAAGAAATGGACCTTTCTCTCTTTCCTGATTCCGACTCTGGTTGGATTTAGCGCTTGTTTTATTCTCACTCAAGCAGTTCGCCTCTTAGGCCTGGTTTAATCTATAAGCAGATTACACATCGGTTTTGCTGGAAGACGCAATGTGTTCCAGTAAAACCTTATGCCATTCCGGGTTTTGGTTGAGGAATGTGACAATAGCTTGGATCGAGCGGATAGTAGCTTCCGAAAGGTAATGTTCCATCGCCTCAGCCTCGGCTGCAATATCACAGTCGGTATTAATAAGCATCAGAAATTCCTGTAATAGCTGGTTGCGTTTAACCAGGAAATCCCCAAGCTTCTTCCCTTTGTCTGTGAGAGTAATCTCCCCATAGCGTTGATAGTAAATATACTGACCGCTTTTTAGTTTGCGCAGAGCTTTCGTTACCGATGGCAAAGAGACCCCAAGTTTAATACTGAGGTCAGTTACCCGCACGGTATCTGCGGATAGAGAAAAACGATATAGCTCTTCCAGATAATCTTCTAAACTGGGGGTGAGTATTCCCATCGCTACTCCTTTTCAACGCTTTGTCTTATATTTATGCGACAGGTCTCAGAACTTTCCAACTTAATCACCAAGTTTAGGGAAACGGGGAGACAGTGTACCTGTAAATTTAGAGGATAGAACCAAATAAATAACATAAACTAACAAGACAGACAGAATTAAGGATTTAAGCTGCGGAGGAGGCACCTTCGATGAGTCACTCAGATAAAAAAAATGCGTCAATTGCAATCCACCCCGGACTGCGACACATCTTACTTGCTAATCCAACTCAGGAGTCAGTGAGCAAAATTATTGAATACCAACTTTTTGAGCAACCCAATCCGCCCCTGGCAGACGACATCCTTTATTTATTACCCTCTTGGGAACAACAAGCTTTAGAAGGTAATGAGGCACTCGGTTCCCTCATCCAATATATTTCCCAGCATTCCCTTTTTATGAAAAACGAAAAAATAATTCACTCTAACCTCTTGCGCATCCGTATTTTGGCCTCAACCCCTGGAATTGTCTCTTTTCCGGCTCTTGAAATTCAAGAACACCTCGTACGATTCCTGCAAACATCTGATAGTTTGGCAGATCTTCCCGAATTAGAGGTGGTCTCCTTTTCCGAGAGCGAAATTAAGCCCCTCTCCTTTGATTTGACTCGTTTTCGCCTAACTCCACACAGCCGCCGCTATATCCAAAACTTGTTTCGCCCCGAACGGCGAGAAGCCATCCTATCTGTTCTTGCCTATATCACTAAAAATTATCCTCTAATTTCGACTTGCCGCCAAGCCTATGCCCTTATGTTGTCTCTCGATAACCCGGACATTTGGGGAAACCATCCCTTTTGTGTTCGACTAGTCGCTAATCGTTTTTGGGATAGTAAATTAAAGAAGACGTTATAATCATGAGGAAATTACACATGGAAATAAACCATTCCGGGAATATTGAACACCACCCACTTACAAAAGTGGGTGGTTTAATGATCCTGGGAAAAACCGGAGGTTAATATGGAATTAATTAAGGAACTTCTCATTGTCACTGGCAGAATCTTCACGATTATACCCTTATTATTGGTAGTCACCTTATACATGGGAAAGCGTGCCATAGGCGAGCTTCCTGTTTTCGACTTTTTGATCATAATTACCTTAGGAGCAATAACAGGAGCAGATCTTGCTGATCCAAAAATTTCTCACATACATACCGGAGTTGCAATCATTATCATCGGATTGTTTCAAAAAGTTATTACTAAATTGATGCTTAAGCACCGTAAATTCGGACATTTAATTACCTTCGATCCGACTATTGTTATTCAGGATGGACAATTTATCGTTAATAATCTTAAGAGAATTCGTTATTCCATTGACAATGTTCTTCACATGTTACGAGAAAAGGATATCTTTGACATTAAAGAAGTACGGCTAGGAATAGTTGAGGCGAATGGCAGACTATCTGTCTTAAGGCAGGATAGTAAAACCTCCGTTACTCTAGAGGATATGAATTTAATCAAAAAAAGTACTTCCTTATCTTATCCTGTCATAGTCGATGGGGAGATCTATGGAAATGTGCTAATGAAACTCGATCTATCAAAGGATTGGCTCTTGCAGCAGTTATCAAATCATAATATTAAAACTGTCGAAGATGTTTTCTTTGCCTCCATAAATGCCAAGCAGGAACTCCATATTTCTTTAAAGAGTTATATGGAAAATAAACAAACTATTATTCCTCTTTCAAACTGAGAATTCTATTCCCCCAATCCCTTGCAACCAAAATCAGAAATGTTAGAATAAGGTTAAATGTGTAACGTTGAGGAGGTGAATCCACCGTTGGAGCCAAACCTTGAAAAAATGATGACTATGAATATAAACATTACACAGAAGGCAATGAACTTCCTCCAGAAAGCCAAAAAAAATAAGCTTTACATAAAACGCGTGGTAGTCACACAATGCTGTATCCCTCTCTCTACTCCACCGGCTGTGCGCAAAGGAAGCCCACGTAAACTTGAAAATTTTTATGAATTTAATGTTGAAGGAATAACGGTCTATTATGATCGTGATTTGATCCGGAAATCCGAATTAACTATTGATACTCAAAAGCAAGGTTTTTCCGAACGCTTAATGATTTCTGATTGGATAATTCGATACTAAAGTCGGCCATTTCGGCCGACTTTTTTTAATACTACCAGAAAGTATAAAATTTCGTTATTATACTGCAAGAAGGTTTAACCCGTGCGAAGACAGTGTCTTCGGGCGCCAGCCAAGTTTTCTTTATATCAATAAATTTTTCGAAACAAGGTTCAGCGACTGCTTATGCATAATTACTTTAATACCTGCAAACTCATTTTATAGTCGTAAATTAACTCATTAAATTCCTCAGGTGAACCATTTTCACGAATTAGCCTCTGGGCCTTTTTCAACAAGCGTTTATGTACTTCTCCCCTATTAATCAGAAACTTAATCATTTTCTTCATGTTTAGGTCATTGGTCATTTCTAAATGCTTCTGGTACAAACGGCCTACTCTGGTTTCCGCTTGAATATCAACCTGGAGCATATTAATAACGTCAAGACTCTGGTCAATATGATTGATACTCCATGGAGTACCTTGCCCATTGTCAAGGGTTAGCGGTGGCCCCCCCAGTTTTTTGATCGCTACTGAAATTAATTCCATGTGCCCTAATTCTTCCGCAGCGATTATCCCCAGTAATTCCCGAACATGCCGATTTGAGATATTTGACCGCTGGTTAAGGTACTGTATTGCTGAGAATAACTCACTGTCGGTCCCGGTATAATGGTCTATCAACACGTGGGCGAACGCTGGATCTTGACGTTCAACATGGATTGGATAAAACAAACGCTTGTGGTAGTTAAACACTATTCATCCCACCCTCTATTTAAAGAATCCTGCCTTTATTATATGGCGGCAGAATCCATGAGGTCACAACCTTAATTAAACTAAAGTCAGGAGATACTTCACCGAAACGCTGCACGGGTGTTGTAACACTTCTCTCCTATTGTTCATAGACTACCTCTGGAGGAAGTGAAAGAATAGTGTTATTGTGTTGTCCCAACTGCCAGAGCATGGATCACTTAAGCAAGTGGATTCAGTACACAGCTCAAACCTTAAAGCTCAATATAATCCCGGCTGCTAAGAGTCCTGTTTATGTCTGTCCCAGATGTCTGAATACCGCTCCCAGCAAAATACTACCCCGTGTTGACCATTAGGGATTGACTCCTAAAAGCAAGAACGAGGGGCATAGCGAAACTAACGTTCGTTATGCCCCTCGTTCTTTATCCTATAAATTTTCAAAAACTCGCGGTTCAGAGGGATTTCCGTAAGAAACGATGGGACAAAAAATCCCCTCCCTATACAAGGAGGGGCAAAGAGAAGGGGAAGAAAAATAAGAAGAAGTATTTATATTAACCGCTAAAATAACGGGTAATTATTTATTAAACTCATTATAGAGTATCTCTGTTACATTCCCATGAACTTTGTGTGAAGAATATGTTAAACCTTATAGTGGTAATTTTGGCTCCTCAAGTCCTTTTATTCCAATATCCCGGCGAAAATGGGCCTTAGGAAAATCGATTTTATTGACGAGAGCATAAGCCCTTTCCCTAGCTTCTTGAAGAGAGCGTCCTTCAGCGGTTATCCCTAATACCCGACCGCCGGTGCTGAGAAGCTGCCCCTCGCTAAATCCCGTTCCGGCATGGAAGATGACCGCATTATTATCCGTCTCCACTGGCAATCGGATCGGGACCCCTTTTGTGTAAGCCGATGGATAACCTTGAGCAGCCATCACAACACAAACTGCGACCTCCTCTTTCCAATCCAAATGGCTCTGATCCAGACTTCCCTCAGTGCAGGCCCAAAGAATTGGCAAGAGATCCGATTTCAGCCGTTTCATCACTACTTGTGTTTCGGGATCGCCAAACCGAACATTGTATTCCAGAAGTTTAGGACCCCGTTCGGTTAACATTAAGCCCAGAAAAAGCACTCCTACAAAGGGAGTTCCTCTTGCTTTCATAACCTGCAAGGTTGGACTGACGAAGTCACGCATGACGGTTGCTTCAAGTTCAGTCGTCCAAATCGGAGGCGGGCTATAAGTACCCATTCCTCCAGTGTTGAGCCCCTGGTCCCCATCTAAGGCCCGTTTATGGTCCTGAACCGGAACCATCGGCAAAGCTGTTTCTCCATCCGAAAAACACAGCAAACTAACTTCTTGACCTTCCAGAAATTCTTCAATAAGCAGCTTTTTACCCGCGGAACCAAAACCACCTTCCATGATTTCATCGACTGCCTGGAGGGCGGTTTCCAAGTCCATCGCCACGATAACACCCTTACCCGCGGCTAGACCATCAGCCTTTAAAACACAGGGTGCTCCAATGGTATTAATATACTCTTTCGCCTGATTCGGATTCTCAAAGACTTGGCACTCTGCTGTTGGAATCCTTGCACTTTCCATAATCGTTTTAGCAAAGGATTTACTTCCTTCCAATTGAGCTGCCGCCTGAGCAGGCCCGAAGATCCGCAGACCGGCCTCCTGAAAAACATCGACAATTCCTAAACTCAAGGGGTCTTCCGGCCCGACAAGAGTCAGATCGATTTTTTCTTTGAGCGCAAACTCCACTAATCCAGCGATGTCCCGACCAGGAATCGGGACATTCCACAGCGCAGTCCCTGCATTCCCGGGGGCCACAAATAAACGTTCAAGTTCCGGGCTTTGGGCCAGCTTCCAGGCCAAAGCGTGTTCCCGCCCGCCGCTGCCTACGATTAACACCCGATGTTTACCCACTGTCTCACCTCATCTCTCAATTATATAGACCTCCACACACCCAATGACACTCCAATTCAAGCTCTTAATGCTGGAAGTGCCGGCGATGCGTAAAGACCATAATAATATTTAAGCGATTAGCTGCTTCGATGACCGCAGGATCTTTGAGAGATCCTCCCGGCTGAACGATGGCTCGAATTCCCGCCTTTGCAGCTTCTTCAATTGAATCTGGGAAGGGAAAGAAAGCATCTGAAGCTAAATATGCCCCTTTAGCATGATCGCCGGCCTGATCCAGGGCTATCTTTACGGAACCTACCCGATTCATTTGCCCTGCTCCGACACCCAGTGTACGTCTATGATCTGTTACCACGATAGCGTTTGATTTAACATGCTTCACAATTCGCCAAGCAAAATCAAGGGCAGCCAGATCCTCTTCCGTAGGTTTTTGTTCGGTCACAACCTCCCATGCGCTGACAGGGGTTGTCCCTTGATCCACCTCTTGAACAAGATATCCGCCTTCAACACTCCTGGTGACATACCCGAGTTTTGTTTTTCCGGCATCCCCTCTGCCAACCACAAAAAGCCGGAGATTAGCTTTAGCACTAAGAATCTCCCGAGCCTCGGGACTAAATTCCGGTGCAGCAATAACCTCATAAAAGCGATCTTTAAGGGCTTCGGCACATGCCGTATCTACTACACGGTTAAAAGCAATAATTCCCCCGAAAGCAGAAACGGGATCTGCATTGAAGGCAGTTTCATAGGCCTCAAGCGGAGTCGTACCTTTAGCCACTCCACAAGGATTGGTATGCTTGATGATCACCGCTGCACAGGATTCAAACTCACGCACAAGCTTCCAAGCCGCATTCATATCAATCCAATTATTGTACGATAATTCCTTCCCTTGGAGTTGCTTGCCATTAGCAAGAGTTCCTGCTCCAGCGTCGGCATTGATATAGAAGGCTGCCTTCTGTTGTGGATTCTCACCATAACGCAGCTCTTGGACTTTGCGGGCCGAAATACGAAGTGTCTCCGGGAATTCATCGGACGGTCCAATCTGCCGTTCTAAATAACCCGCAATCAGGCGGTCATATTCTGCAGTATGAGCAAAGGCTTCAGCTGCCAGCCGCTTACGCATACCCGCAGGAACATTACCCATTTCGCGCAGCACGCTTAATACTTCTTCATAGGATTCCGGGTTCACCAATACCGTAACCCGCCCGTGATTTTTGGCTGCGGCGCGAACCATTGTGGGGCCGCCAACGTCAATATTTTCTATGGCTTCTTCAAAGCTCACTCCAGGCTTGGCTATGGTCTCCCGGAACGGATAAAGGTTGACCACAACCAAGTCAATATAGAGAATTCCGTTTTGCTCCATTTGCTGCAAATGATCCACACTGTCCCTCGCTAAAATTCCGCCATGAATTAATGGGTGAAGCGTTTTCACCCGGCCATCTAAAACCTCGGGAAATCCCGTAACCTCACTTACATATTTCACTGAAATATTGGCTTCATCCAGTACTTTGTATGTGCCCCCGGTGGAAATTAATTCAAAGCCCAAATCAACCAGCTCACGAGCAAAAGCAACAATTCCCGTTTTGTCTGAAACGCTTATTATAGCTCTTCGTTTCATCCTAATTCCTCCTATTGCAAAATCTGTACTCGACGCCCAATACGGTTTACCTTCCCTAAAGCTACCAGGCGTACGGCCTCTGTATAAAGACGATGTTCCACCGCTAAAATTCTTTGAGACAAACCCTCTTCCGTATCCTCCGCTAAAACAGGTACCGCTTCCTGTAAAATAATCGGGCCGCTATCCAAGCCTTCATCAACAAAATGGACCGTGCATCCACTTATTTTGACCCCATACTCAAGGGCCTGACGCTGAGCATGGAGACCGGGAAAAGCAGGCAGCAGTGAGGGATGGATATTGAGAATCGGAAACCAAGCTTGACGCATAAACTGGGAACCTAAAACCCTCATATACCCTGCTAAGAGTAACAGCTCTACTTGATTCTCTCTCATCCAAATCAAGATATCTTGCTCCTGGGCCTGGCGATCCGGATAATCGCTGATATGAAAAACCCGGGTTGGAATTCCTGCCTCCTTCGCCCGCTTGAGTGCACCGGCACCGAACTGATCCGATCCTGCAGCCACGATTTCAATTGGGAGCTTGGCACTTCGCTGAGCTTCTATCAAGGCTTGAAGATTACTTCCACGACCCGATGCCAGAATTGCCGTCCTCATAAGCCACCCCTTCTCCCGTTACAACACTCCCCATAATATAGCTTCGCTCACCCAAATCATCGAGTTTTTGGCACACAGAATCCTTATCCTCCGGGTGAACAATAAGGACAAATCCAATTCCCATGTTAAAGGTTCGATACATTTCTGACCAGGCCACATCTCCCAGACGTTGGAGCAAAGCGAAAATTGGAGGGCGTTCCCAGCTGGATGTATCAATCCGTATTCCCAAACCCTTGGGTAATACCCGGGGGATGTTATCGGTTAATCCTCCCCCGGTGATATGGGCCATCCCGAGAATCTCCCCTCCGGGAAGAAGCGACAGGATCGGCTTGACATAAATGCGCGTCGGGCGAAGCAATGCCTCCCCGAGCGGTTCACCTAATTCCGGGAACTGCTCATCCAAGGAATAGGTTTCAAAGACTTTGCGGGCTAAGGAATATCCATTACTATGGAGTCCCGATGAGGGCAAGCCAATCAGGATATCTCCAGCTTGAATCTTTGAGCCATCAATCAGCCGATCTTCATTGACAACTCCCACCGAAAATCCTGCAATATCGTACTCATCTTCTGCATAAAATCCCGGCATCTCTGCTGTCTCGCCTCCGATGAGAGCACAGCCTGCCATTTCACACCCTCTGGCAACCCCACCTACGACCTCCGCCAGCCGTTTTGGCTCTACCTTGCCAACCGCCAGGTAATCGAGAAAATACAAAGGTTCCGCCCCTTGTACTAAGATATCATTGACACACATAGCTACGGCATCCTGTCCGATGCTATCGTGACGATTCATTTGAAAAGCCAGGCGCAGCTTAGTTCCAACCCCATCTGTTCCGGAAACAAGAACAGGGTTTGGATATTTGCTCAAATCCAATTTAAATAGTCCGCCAAACCCTCCAAGTCCGCCGAGCACCTCTGGCCGAAGAGTCCGAGCTACAGCCGGCTTGATACGTTCCACCACTTCATTCCCTGCTTGAATGTCAACACCCGCATCCCGGTATGAGTATCCCAACGTTGTTTTCCTCCTCACAGTTCTATCCATCCGGATTATTCTTGAAAATCCGCTCTACCTTCTCAATAAATAACTGCCCCAAAACCTATCCGCAAGAATTATGAGATTCAAAATTATTCTTACCCCGGTTTAAGTCTGAAACTGAGATAGGGTAAGCCCCATTAAAGCAAGCCAGGCAAACCTCTTCGGTACCCAGTGCCCGAAGCAATCCCTCTTCAGAGATATAGTGCAATGAGTCTGCCCCCACATACTCCCGAATTCCCTCGGCATCCAATTGATTAGCAATAAGTTTCTCCCGTTCAGCGGTATCAATTCCATAGAAACATGGATAGGCGACGGGAGGAGAACTAATTAAGAAATGTACTTCCTTGGCGCCTGCTTTCTTGACCATATCAACCAGCTTGGAACTCGTCGTTCCTCGAACGATCGAATCATCAATCATCACGACCCGTTTACCTTTCAGAACACTGGCATTGGCATTGAGCTTAAGACGAACCGCGACTTCTCTCATGGCTTGAGTGGGTTGAATAAAGGTTCTTCCAACATAACGATTTTTAATAAGCCCTTCTCCAAAGGGTATTCCCAAGGTAGTCGCATATCCTAAGGCCGAAGCAGTCCCGGAGTCAGGGACTGCAATTACAAGATCGGCATCAATCGGACATTCATGGGCCAGTTCAACCCCCATCTTGCGCCGGCTCTCAGCTATATTCAGCTGATCCATGGTACTATCCGGGCGCGCAAAATAGATATATTCAAAGGCACAGGCGGCACGCTTAGTTTTGCTTAATCCCCGTCGGGAATGCAGTCCTTCTTCATCGATGACCACAATTTCGCCCGGTTCCACATCTCTTACGAACTCTGCTCCGATAGTATCCAAAGCACAACTTTCTGAAGCCAGACAATAATAACGACCTATCTTGCCAATACATAAGGGACGGACACCATGGGGATCCCTTATTCCAAAAAGCTTATCCTCCGCCAAGATAACCAAGGCATACGCACCACGAAGATCCATCATAGTTTTAACCAAAGCATCTTCGAAGGAATCCCGGCGATACCGGGAAATCAGGTTAATAATTGCTTCGGTATCAACCGTTGTTTGAAAGACAGCTCCTTTTTTCCCCAATTCCTCTCGAAGGTCAGCAGCATTTGTCAAGTTTCCATTATGAGCTAAGGCCATCATGCCTGTTTGATAGTGTACCACCAAAGGCTGGGCATTTGCGAGCAGGCTTGATCCGGTTGTAGAATAACGAACATGCCCAATGGCCATTTTCCCCTTCAACCCTTGCATAATACTATCTGAAAATACTTCTGATACTAATCCCATTCCTTTATGCAAGGTAATGCTTCGACCATCCGATGCCGCGATCCCGGCACTTTCCTGCCCACGGTGCTGTAAAGCGTAAAGTCCGTAGTAAGTTAGACGGGCGACCTCCTGATCGGGAGCATAAATTCCAAAGACGCCGCATTCCTCTTTTGGTTTGTCATCTCCGTATTCGAACATATTCGGTCCCTCTTTCTCCCTTAGTTCCGAGCTTGCGGCAATGTACATTCGCGTGCGTTCAGGCAAGTAACGGTACTTCACCGCAATGTTTAAGCTGAGTGAATAAACTATTTTCTATGGTGACTGAAATCACTTGCTTAGGCCTGGGATAAGACTGCCTTTACTCTGCGATAGACTTCTTGATAAGCTTCTTCAACCCCGCCTAGATCCCGGCGAAAGCGATCTTTGTCCAGCTTTTCGCGAGTTTCAATATCCCAATAGCGGCAAGTATCCGGAGAAATTTCATCTCCTAAATAAACCTTTCCGTCAAGTATTCCAAACTCTAATTTGAAGTCAATTAACTCAATACCAGCCTTTACCAAGATGGTTTGTAATACTGAATTAACTTTTAAGCCTAAGGCTTGTATTTCACGGACAGCATCCATATTCGCCCAGCCCATTGCCTCAACATGAGATTCATTAACCAACGGGTCGCCCAGGGCATCGTCTTTGTAATACAATTCCACTACCGGCCGGGGGAGCACAAAGCCTTCTTCCACTCCCAGTCGTTTGGACAGACTTCCAGCTACAATGTTGCGCACAACCACTTCAAGGGGAATCATGTCCAGACGGTGCACAAGCATATCCCGATCACTTAACAGTCGGACAAAGTGAGTCGGGATACCCGTTTTTTCCAGTTCCTCAAAGAAAAGTGCCGACAGCTGGTTATTGACCTGTCCCTTATCCACAATTTGTCCCTTTTTCTCGCCATTAAAGGCGGTAGCATCATCTTTATAAGCTACCCAGAAATACTCTTTTTGATCAGTGTCATATACTCTCTTAGCTTTTCCCTCATAGCGTAACTCTAATTTTTCCATCAGTTTTTTCCCCTTTCAATTCAGTCTAAATTCATTACTATCACAAAACTCATTTCTGCCTTTAATTGATTTTTAGAGTAGCCCTCCATGCTGCTGCCACGGCACCATCAAAGGATGAAAATGTGAGTGCTTCCGGGTCGGGCAGCTTCGTCCACATCCGTTCACCGCAGCATTCCGAGGCTCGCCCACTCGCCGGTGCGGGACTCCGCCAAACCTCAGGGTAATACCTGATGTGAACCCGTGGCTCCGTCTCCCCGCACCGGCTTGTGGGCTTTTATCGCCTCTCCATGCAATGGGTTCGCTTCTGTGGACGAAGCTGCCCTGCTTACGGGTCTGGGGATTCTTCTGCATGTCTTTAGGGTCTTTAATTTTTCAGGGTAGCCTGCCATGCCGCTGTCGCAGCACCAGCAGATGATGAAAACAGGAGTGCGTTTGGGTCGGGCAGGTCTACAGATTCTTTGAATGTTTTCGAGGTGTTTTTCAGACTAGTCCTAAACGCTTAAAAATATCTTCTACGTGCTTCGTATGATAAGCATAATCAAAGAGATCACTGATTTCTTTTTCATCTAAATGGTCTCGAATACTGGAATCTCTGGTTATCAGGTTCTGAAATTGCTCTTTTGTATTCCAAGCCTCCATGGCATTGCGCTGCACTAAGGCATAAGCAGTTTCTCGGCTGACACCTTTATCGACAAGAGCCAGCATAACGCGCTGAGAAAAAATCAAACCGAATCCCTTGTCGATGTTCAGCTTCATTTGCTCCGGGAACACTTCCAGACGGTCTATGAGCTGAATCATCTTATGTAGTATGTAATCTAAAGCTATGGTACTATCCGGCAAGATCATTCGTTCCGCAGAAGAATGTGAGATATCCCGCTCGTGCCATAAAACAACATTTTCCAGTGCTACTTGAGCATTCGCTCGAATCACCCGGGCCATTCCACAAATACGTTCCGGTGTAATAGGGTTCTTCTTATGCGGCATTGCTGAAGATCCCTTCTGACCCTTAGCAAAGGCCTCTTCCACCTCATGCACATCCGTTCGCTGTAAGTTGCGAAGCTCAGTTGCCATTTTATCCAGCGAACTGGCAATCCCCGCCAGAGTCGTCATAAAGAAGGCATGGCGGTCTCGTTGAAGTATCTGAGTTGAAATCAGAGCCGGCTGTAAGTCAAGCACTTGGCAAACATGGGCTTCAACTTGGGGGTCTACATTGGCAAAGGTCCCCACTGCACCGGAAATTTTTCCAACCCTTATCTCCTCACGAGCGAAGTCTAAGCGCTTCTTCTGGCGTCTGATTTCATCGAACCACAAAGCAAACTTGAGCCCTAAGGTGATTGGTTCAGCGTGAATCCCATGGGTTCGCCCCATCATCAGGGTATCCTTATGTTCAAGTGCTCTGCGGCCCAGGACCGCTGCCAATCCCTCCAATTTAGTCAGCAGGATATCAGAGGCTTCAACCAACTGCAGGGATAGGGCTGTATCAAGAATATCGGACGAAGTAAGGCCAAGATGAATATGCTTTGCTTCATCTCCCACATTCTCTGCAACATTGGTTAAGAAAGCTAATACATCATGTTGAGTCACTTGTTCGATCTCTTGTACCCTTTCCCATGAAAAAGAAGCCTTCTTCCGAATGACATCAACAGCCTCATTCGGAATCTTTCCGAGCTTGGCCCATCCCTCGCAAGCCGCAATTTCAATTTTCAGCCATAAGGCAAGGCGATGTTCATCGGTCCAAATTCCTCCCATTTCGGGAAGGGTATAGCGTTCAATCATGTCCGGGTCCCCTCTTCTCTTATTCTTACTTGCAATGCTTCATCCTTGGCTTCGAGATCTTTCAGCATTTGGGCACGATAGTTTTTAACCTTATCACTTAAAGCTTGATCCTGAATGGCCAGAATCTGGACCGCAAGCAAAGCTGCATTACGGGCCGCTCCAATGCCTACGGTCGCTACTGGGATTCCCGGGGGCATTTGCACGATGGAGTAAAGAGCGTCAACCCCTTCTAAAGCCCCACTATGCATCGGTACGCCAATTACTGGTAACGTTGTAGCACCTGCCACTACACCTGGCAAGTGGGCCGCCAACCCTGCTGCAGCAATAATGAGCTTACCACCTTGGGCCTCAAATCCCTTTACCCAGTCTACAGTTCGTTCCAATGCTCTATGAGCGGAAGAAATTTTCACGTCGTAATCAAGGTCAAATTGACGAAGGATCTTGATTGCGTCCTCCATAACCTTTAAATCCGAATCACTACCCATAATAACTCCAATTTGGCTCAAAAATATTCGCCTCTCTTTCATATTAACTCAGCGGGAAAGCTGCAGGCGCAGGCGGCCTCTTTAGTTTCACCTATACTTAGATGAAGACACTGTCTTCGCACGGGTTAAAGCTTCTTGCAGCATATAACGCAAGCTTATACGTTCGACAGTATAAGAAAACCCAGGCCTGGGCAGAATTCACTCCCCTTAAAAAACAGAGTGAAACCTACCCGCCTGGGCTTTTATCCCTTCGGTGTAATTTGATCTCGCAATCAAACCTGTACCACTCGGACAAAGAAAACTTGGCCGGAGCCAAGCCGTAGGCGGCCGCCTTAACTGTACTTGTGCTTAGAAAGTATAACGCAAATTTATACTTTCTAAGCACAAGTGCCAAGAAACTTAGCCGGCACCGGTCTTCTGCCAACGGCCATAGACGGCCGGGTGTCCCTGTCAGCCAAGGACGGCGAGAGAAGGGACCGGCGGCGATTCGCCTTAGTTGCCCTAGGTACACTTTCGCTCATAGTCAGACCATTTACGGCAGTCTGGTAGAAACTCGCGGACCATATCTCCGCAGTTATATGAACTCCTTATGAATTTATCCGATAGCTTATTTTACAAGAAGGTGCTTTCCAGGTCAATAGAAAATCGAACATTAATAAATATTATTATAAAAACGTTCGACTATAAACAAGCTATCAGGAGTTCACTGCGAGGCGGGCTATATTCTTATAACAAAATACTGTCTATCTCTTTTTCATTGCTTTTAAGCAAAGTCTCTATTTGTTCTTCCGTAAACCTTCCCCCAACTTCCAACATCTCTAAAGTACTCTCAAATAGGTTGACCAACAAACCATTGATCGTTGCATATCGTTCCTGAGCATTTTCAGGTTCCGGAACCTTCCCACCCCATATCCCATTCATCCGGTCGAAAAGGAAGTTCGTAATTCTCCTCATGATCAGGGCTAAAACCTCAACTTTAGGATCCGTCAAAGCGACGGTGCTTTCATAAGCCGAGCCTTGAACCTTCAGACGCCCAGCCTCCTGGAGATCCCGGTGAGCTTTCGTTCCCTTTAAAACAATCAGGTGATGATAGAGCAGGTTAGCAGTAATCGCCAGATTCTTCAGCAAGTCATTGCGCTTCAGAAATTCAAAATTGACCCGAATATCCTCTAACGATGAGTCCGGCTCAAACATAATAAACCCAACATTAGGTTCGATCCCGTATTGCCGAAGGGTCCGGATAGCCCTCTCATTCTGAGCAACCGTCGTCATCTTATTGATCCGCTTCAAGGAACGGTCACTGCCGCTCTCCAGCCCTATGAGAATATGGCGCAGCCCTGCTGCAACAAGCGCACTTATGGTTTCGTCATGAATATCGTTAACCCGGGCCTCGATGCCAAACCTAAGGTTCCTGGATTTAAGAAGAGCAGCCAAGCGCATGGCTCGTTGCTGACCTCTTTCACCCGGACCGAAAAAGTTCGGATCAGTAAAATAGAAATCCTTTATTCTATGTTTAGCCATTAAGTCATCGATCTCCGCGATGATATTTTCCGGACTTCGCCCACGCCATTTAGACCCTTGACCGTAAAACGGATTAATGTAGCAAAAAGTACATCCTCCATAGCATCCCCTACTCCCCTGCAGGTTTACCTCGGGCAATCGGAACAATGCTTCCGTTCGCACAGGAAACGGAAGCGCGTCCAGATCAGCCACCAGTTCGCTGCGTTGGAAAACGATCTCTCCCCACTTATCCCTCCGGGCGAGACCGGGAAGATTTTCAAGGCTGGCTTGGTTCGTTACAGCGTTGGCAACCTTAGCAAAGGTGAGCTCCGGTTCGCCCAGGATCACTGAATCAATATCCTGACACTGCTTTAAGATCTCTGCAAAGTCGGTGGTCGGATAATATCCGTAAGCCGTAATATAGGAGGATAGTTGCTCAACTTTAACCATGTGCAGAAAATCGTACAAGGCCGTGTCCGTCTGCCAATGGTAGACCATATGAACTCCCAGGATGTCCGGTTTCTGAGCTTTCACCCTGCGTTCTATTGCTTGGTAATCCAGCCCATCCAGGAAACCTTCAATAATTTCAACGTTATGCCCTTCACTTCTGAGCATACCGGCGGCATATCCTGAATGAAGACAAGAGGCCAGGGGAGTGTTGGCGATATCATTACATCGCTCCTGACAAACCTTTCGTGGATGCTCTAATAATAGAATCTTCATTTTACCTTCACCTCCTGCCACATAAATACATTTCTGCACTGCTGAAGTGTTTCCAACTTATATCTTAAGGTATTAAACGGCTTCGGGTTGTAATAGGTCGGATAGAGCAGATCCGTTTCAGCGTCAATGACCCCTTGTGTCCTGGCCATCCTTTCGATCGCTGTGCCTGGCAGAATACGAATATTATTTAAAATGATGGTTCCCAAATTCCTTTTCCGGCTGTGCAATTCGTAAAGCCGTTCGACAAACCGCAGACTTTTTTCACAGGTCTTTTCCGTCTCCCCAGGCACATTGACCATAAAATGATAGACGCTTACCGTGTCTGTTTGGGCAACAAGGCTTGCCGCTTTCAAAATCTGAGCCTCACTAAGGTTTTTATTTAGACTATCCAAGGATTCCTGACATAAACCGTCGGGGGAAAAGGAAAAACATTCACACCCAGCCCGTTCAAACAAAGCGACATTTTTTTCATTAAGCTGGTCTTCCCGCATAAATCCGTCCCAGCGAATCCTGAGTTTTCTGCGCAGTATCTCCTCACAGATTCCCTCCAGGTGACCCTGGGGAATGTTCAGGACAGGATCGGTAAAATGGAAGCTTTTTATCCCATAATCCTTGTGCAGAACTTCTATTTCATCCACGACAGCCCCGGCCGGCCGGCACCGCAATCTCCTCCCTTGAAGCCGGGGATAGACACAATAAGCACAGTTAAGCGCACATCCTCGTTTGGCTTCTATTCCAATTGTGGGAACGTAATTATTAATCCCTTGGTAGAGCACAGGATCCAGTAACAGCCTATTCGCGGGAACATAGTCCGACATATCAAAATCAGCCCCAGGCGGTGAAACATGCACCTTCAGGCCCTCTCGCCGGCATAGCCCGGGCAAAGACGGCGGATTGTCCAGTGAGCGGAGAAGCGCAGGAAATGTCATCTCTGCTTCTCCCACGATTCCGTAATCTAACTCAGGTATCTCCATCATCAGCCGTTCCGGAAAGAGAGAAAAGCCGGTTCCGCCCGCAATCAACCACGCTTGAGGCAGAACGGCAGCAATCAACTGAACCGTAACAATAAAGGGCGAAACAAGTGAGCTGGTTTTATTGCCCAAAGGGTCAATATTACGTAGGGATAAACCAATCCCCTCCGGTTGAAATGTCAGCAGCTTCTCCTTCAGCGCTCCATAAGGATCTCTCTCCAGGTTCATATCCAAGATACTGACTTCATGATCATACCCTTGAAGGCGACTGGCCAGAAGGACAATCCCGATCGGATAGACTCTTTCCTGAGAAAAATCTTCGACGGAAGGGGTTTGGATCATCAAGATACGCACATTAATTCACTCCAATAGCAACAGGGCAAAATACCTGACAAACTGGCCCTTGTCGCGCAAAATCCGAAGTTCAAGTCCCGCCCGCCGGACGGTCTCATAGACATCGATGCCCGCTCCCTCCATAGAGGGCCTGGCATCCCGTGTATTGCGGCATTCCCCATCAGCAGCACTTACAGCGCAAGAGACACATAGAGCGCACGGCCCCGCCCAATAGGCAAAGGCTTTGTGATATCCCGCCAAAAACGCCTCTCTTTCAGCTTCCAAAACCTTTCTCTGAAACCTTTCACCTAAAGGTTCTCCCTCTAATAACAGTGCATAAGAAAAACCCTTGAGAACCTCCCTGGTTTTTTGTGGAGTAGGACTATTGGGCGGGCAATGTCCCTGTCCATATCTCTCGCAGCCATACTGACAGCGTAAATCCGTCCAGTCTGCCACATGAATAGTTTCTGTATTTATAGGACGAACCCGGGCAAATCCCATTGCTTTAATGCCGGCCATTAAACGAGTTAATCCATCCAGTCGGAGACTGGCCAGCGTCTTCTCCTCTTTCGCTGCGAAGATAAGAGCCGTATCAGATTCCAGAGGAATCAGCTCGGTTGTGTACAGTTTTGACATGGACAATTGTTGCCTGACCCAAGTCTCGGAAAAGGTTCTGCCATTGTAGGTATTGATAAACATATTCAAATCAAGCAATGCAGCTTTAGCCGAAAAGTGTTCGGGAAAGAAATCATGAACAACCAAAACCCCTCCTGGTTTAAGACAATTTGCTGCCCGGTCGAGGAGCAGCGGAATTTCCTCTTCTGAGTAAGCGTGAATAATATTTGAGAGAATAACTAAGTCAAACCCTTCCCGGACGACAGTCCAGGGTTCCAAAATATTAGCGGGTATGTAGGAAACCCGTCCCTCAAGCCCCTTCCCGGCCATCAGTTCCCGGGTATAGTCGAGCACTTGCTTAAGATCCATTAAAGTGGCTGTCAGAGATGGAAAACGCTCCAGAAAGCCGCCGGCAATCGACCCGGAACCTGTTCCTACATCAAGTATTTTTCCCTGCAGATCAAGTCCCTCAAAAAAAGGCAGAATCTCCTCTACTTTCGTTCTTGCCACATTATCCATAGCCTTAATGTAGCGGCGAATCCGCTGTGCTGATCGCTCCGGACTCTCGTCCTCAAGGGGGAAATCAACTCTGCCGCCCGCCTTCAGACATTTGCTAAGGTCCTGCCACCCTGACCTCAGTCTTTTGCGCCAAAGAATAGATTCGCCTTGGTAGCCGCCCTTACCAGCTACAAGATAGTCACTGGCAAGTCTGGTATTAAAATAATAGTCCGCATCCCTAACCACTAGCCCCAGGGCCCCGAGGGCCTGAAGAAAACGGTCCAGACCGGAATGATCCATATCCAGGGCTTCAGCGATTTCAAGAGCTGTCCTGCCTTCAGAATCAATCAGATTAAAAACCTTCAGCTCAACCGCCGCAAACAACACCTCAGAAAACCAGTACCCAGTCGCCATATTTTCCAAATACTGAGGCCCTGCCTCCTGAGGATTATACTGAAATAACTGTGAACAAGTCATTGGGCTCTCACCACAAAAGAACCTTTGCAATTCCATCTTGTTCCTCTCCCTACAGACTATTTAGATGACTGGTCAGGCACAATCCCCTTCACTTAACTGCTTTTGCAGCGCTTCGTCTTTCGCCTCAATATCCTGCAGCATTGTCGTCCGATAGTCTTTCAGCCTGAAACTCAAAGCACTATCCTGACTCATCAGAATCTGTACTGCAAGCAAGGCTGCATTTCTGGCGGCACCGATGCCAACGGTCGCTACAGGAATTCCCGGGGGCATTTGAACGATGGAGTAAAGGGCGTCGATTCCTTCCAAGGCACCGCTCTTCATCGGAACACCAATCACAGGTAAAATCGTGGCCCCTGCTACAACTCCCGGCAGATGAGCAGCTAAACCGGCTGCCGCGATAATGAGTTTTCCGCCCTGGGTTTCAAACCCTTTCACCCAATCGACCGTTCGTTTCAGTGCCCTTTGGGGGGAAGAAATGATAACTTCAAAAGAAACTTCATATTGACTAAGAACTTCCAAGGCTTCCTCCATCACGTCATAATCAGAATCACTTCCCATGATAACCCCAACTTGGTTCACATGCCTCAACCTCCTTGAAAAGAGCCGGCTCGGCCCGCGAATGTCTTATTAACCTCCTGACCCGGCCGGCATTACGTTTATTTGTAAACAAAAGCTTTGATTTTATATTGCTAGCAGCATCCACCCGTTTTTCCAAGGTGTTCTCCGACCAATTTCATGGCACAAAAACCACCACACATAGAACAGGCTTCTGCCCCCTCCTCGTTACGCTCTCCTCGAATTCTCCGGGCTGTTGGAGGGTCGATTGACAGCTCAATCTGTTTATCCCAATCTAAGGCTTTACGGGCCTTAGCCATGGCTAAATCCCATTCCCGGGCACCCTTAACACCTTTAACTATATCTGCCGCATGGGTGGCCAGGCGCGTAGCAATGACTCCCGCGTGCACATCTTCAGCCGTTGGCAGTCTAAGATGTTCAGCAGGTGTGACATAGCATATGAAGTCTGCCCCTGCAATGGCCGCGGCATTAGCCCCGATAGCTCCTGTAATATGGTCATATCCCGGCGCGATATCCGTGACCAAATTTCCGAGGATATAATAAGGGACATGATGACAGAGTTGTTTTTGGAGTAAGATGGTTGCCGGGATTTGATCCACCGGCACATGCCCCGGACCTTCGACCATCACCTGAACCCCTGCATCCAGGGCCCGTTTCACTAGTTCCCCAGCCACAACCACTCCTTGAACTTGGGCGCGGTCCAGAGAATCTTCGATACAACCAGGGCGAATAGCATCGCCAATACTAAGGGTTACATCATATTTTTTGCAAATCTCAAGTACACGATCAAATTGAGCATAGAGGGGATTTTCTTGCCCATGGTGGAACATCCAGCCCGTTAAAAAAGCTCCGCCGCGACTTACAATATCTGTGATTCGTCCTTGATTTTTTAATCGTTCAACAATGGACATATTTAAGGCAGCATGAATCGCCATAAAATCAATGCCGCGCTCGGCCTGACGTTCAATCATCTCGAACATATCCTCTACCTTCATATCCACGACGCTTCCGTATTTAGCAATGCTTTCCATTCCTGTTTGGTAGGTTGGCACGGAGCCAATCGGTAATGTGAAGGTATTCAGCACCTGACGGTGAAAGGCATCCACATCCCCGCCAATGCTTAATTCCATGATGGCATCCGCACCAGCCGCTATAGCAACCTTTATTTTATGAAGCTCATCTGAAAAGTCCACACAATCAGGCGACGTTCCGACGTTAGCATTTACTTTGGTGCGAAGTCCTTCTCCGATCGCGATTGCAACCGAGTTCTTTCGTTGCTTGTTCTTTAAAATCACGACTCGGCCTTGAGCGACCTTCTCACCTAACTCATCCGCCCTAAGCCCTTCAACCTTTGCTAATCTCTCCACCTCAGGGGTAATAATTCCTTGTCTCGCTTTAATAAGTTGGGTCATTTCAATCTCTCCATTCTTAATTAAATTTTATCGCGTTAAGATTCCACGTCTCTCCATGGCTGTTCCCTATGTCTGCTTCGCCGAAACCCCTTTCCAAGCAGAGAATACTTAGCGGCGAAGGAATAGACTTCCCTAAGACACGAGTCCGGCTTCAACTGAACGAATTCGCTTGGGCACGATGCATCCTGCCCCTATATCGAACTTCGAACCTCGCGCTAACACTCCCACGGCAGTTCTTGAAAGAACTCGCCGGCCACAGCCATAGCACAGTCCTTTTCACATTTATGGCAGAAAGGTTTTTCACTTGAGTGGAAATCTGTAAGCCTTTCCTGATCTAAAGCTAAGGTTTTCTGGGCCTCTACATTCTGATCCCGCCGTGCTTGACTCATTTTAAGGTCCCAATCTTCAGCTCCCGGGTACCCTTTAGCGAGATCAGCGACGTGAGCAGCAATACGTGAAGCCACCACCCCCCGGTAGACATCCTGAGCATCCGGATAACCTATATGTTCTGCAGGTGTGACATAGCAGAGAATGTCCGCTCCGGCAGCTCCAGCCATAGCCCCCCCAATAGCTGCGGTAATTTCGTCATATCCTGGAGCAATATCTGTCGATACCGGACCGAACACAAAATACGGAGCACCTTGACAAACTTGTTTTTCTAATTTAACGGTTGCCGCAATTTGATTCGGTGGAGTGTGACCGGGCCCCTTAATCATGATTTGCACCCCTGCCTCCCTGCTGCGCTTTACCAACTCACCTAAAATGACGAGTTCTTCGGCTTGGGAACGGCATAATGAATCGGCACCTGCACCCGGTCTCATGGCATCTGCTAAACTTAAGGTCACTTCGTACTTTTTAGCAATTTCCAGTATGCGGTCGAACATCGTATACAAAAAATTTTCCTGATCATGATAAAGCATCCAGCCCATCAGCAAGGACCCTCCCCGGCTCACCAGATTAAGGACTCTCTGATCATTCTTAGCCGTTTTCAATAAACCGGAATGAAGAGCACTATGCAAAGCCATAAAATCTACTCCATCAGCCGCTTGGCGTTCCATAACCCTGAAAAAATCCTCCGGCACAAGCGCTAAGGCTGAACCCTTAGCCTGAACCGCTTCAGCAAAGGCCTGATAAACCGGCAGTGTGCCTAAAGGCAATGGTACTCTTTTGATAATTTCCCGCCTTGCCTTGTCCATATCTCCGGCTGTACTTAAATCCATAATCGCATTCGTTCCCGCCCTGATGGCCTCATCCACTTTAATTAGTTCTTCCTCCAGACTATCCTCGTCAGAAGCCAGGCCGATGCTGGCACTAACCTTAGTACTTAATCCATGTCCGAACCCTTGAGGATGTGCGGGCTCGTGATGACGGTTATAAGGAATAACAATCTGTCCCTTAGCAACCCGTTCCATCAATAGTTGCACATTCATTCGTTCATTTTGAGCTATCAAGAAAAACAGTGGAATTTCTTCACCCCTTTGGGCCATTTCCATTAACGTCACTTCATTAACTTCTCCTTTCTTATTTGGTTTTTGTTACCTTGCCAAGTCATTCTGAAAAATTGATAAAATAAAAAAGCCTCTAATCACACAGTGACTAGAGACTTTTCCATAATCTCATCCACGCTACTCTTGGTTCTTCGACAAGGTAGACTCAGCTTAACTACAGGCAGGTCTCCTGGCTTACGGATCAACACGATAAAGCACCTTCCGGGAATTACCCCGTGGTTATACTTACTTCTTGCTCCCCGTTTACAGTGGCGGGACCGCATCGGACTTACACCGACTTCCCTATTCTCCTCATAATGAGGCACCTGCAGTTATCAAATTTTTAAAACTTTCTAAGTATAGTATAAAGAATCGACGTTTATTTGACAAGGATTATTTTGTCAAAATTAACATTAACGAAGGTTGTTATAAAAATTCTTTAATATGAGATTTTATGAATCGACTGCAGTTTCGGCTTTATATATAGAATTCTTCGATACAATCGAATACTCTCCATTAGTGTTAGTAATCCTCGACATATGTCGTATAGGAAGGTTACAACTGTCACAGTATCCCTGCGCAAAATATTTTTTTACCTTAGTAACTTCCTTCGTTTTTTGTAAAACTCTGCCGCATTGCGGACATGTGATATTCACTTTATCTAATAAGGCTTTCAGCTCTTTAACCTTTTCTTCGCTTTCCATCTGTAACTTTTCCCAATTGATGATCACCTGCTCAGAAAAATCATAGATTTTCTTGAAGATTTCCGCTGTATAAAAGGCATCACTTAAGGCATGGTGAAAGGGCAATGTTTTTTCGATTTCCAGGGCTTCCACTGCGCTTTCTAAACTCGGTTGTTTGTTTAGACCCCTAAATTTCATATAAATTTGCTGAATATTAATAAACTTATTAAAGGATAATGACTGCATACCAAAAAACCGGCTATTGTCCCTTAAACCTAAAATATCATCATGTCCCCAAGAGCATAATACAGAGTCCTCTCCTACCCATGAATTGAAGCTCTCGATTGTTTGAACGAAAGGGGTTCCTTGTTTGACCTGCTTAGTATTAATTGTCGTTTTCTTCTTAACATAGGGATTAATCCTCTTATAAATTACGGGCTTAATAAGGGCATTGAACTCGCCAATGCTCTCTAAACGCTCGTTTAGTTTGACAGCACCAATCTGAATAATTTCGCTTTTCAGGGCGGGATTAGCATAATCCCATTCATTGAATTTAAAAAACATATTAAATTCCAAATCAAATACTATATAAGTCATTGCATCCTCCTCTGCCACTCGTTTATTATAATCCTTCCGAACAATAAACGCACTTATTTGCTTGATATTCTTTTGTATGACGATCATAGTATTTTGCAGGAATCAGGTCATATAATATGATAAAGGATCTAAGTAACAAGGGATTTCGGTGAATGTCGCGCAAATCCTTAATTAAATAGGTCTTTTTTTTTATTTTCTGCGAATACTTAATCAAGAGGTGATATTAATGTGGTTCAATCAAAGTACCGAAGATGTCCTAAAAGAATTGGAAGTGAATTCAAGCACCGGTTTGTCCGAGAATGACGTCATAAAGAGACGAGAAACCTACGGTTTAAACGAGTTAGTAACTAAAAAGCCTAAAACCTTAATTCGAATTTTTCTTTCCCAATTAAACAATATCATGATTTACATTCTAATCGGTGCTGCCCTCATCTCGGGATTTATCGGAGAAATAAGCGATGCTGTAATTATTGGAATTGTGATTCTTATAAATGCTATCGTCGGAGTCATCCAAGAATCTAAGGCGGAAAAAGCTCTCGATGCCTTGAAAAAACTCTCAACACCAAAGGCTTTAATCAAAAGGGATGGAATCTCCAAAGAAATTCCATCTCAAGAAGTCGTTCCTGGAGATGTGGTGATCATCGATGCCGGAAGATATATCCCCTGTGACCTTCGTCTTATTGAAACGGCTAATCTGCAAATTGAGGAATCCGCACTGACCGGGGAATCAGTTCCCGCAGACAAACAAGCCGATCTCGTCATTGACGCTGAAGATACCCCTCTGGGGGATCAGAAAAATATGGCCTTTAAATCTACCTTAGCAACTTATGGTCGCGGAATTGGTATTGCCGTAGCCACAGGCATGGATACTCAGATTGGAAAAATTGCCACCATGCTTGAGGAGTCTGCCGATGAGCAAACTCCTCTGCAGAAGAAGATTGAGGAATTAGGTAAGATCTTAGGCTTTGCTGCCATAGGGATTTGTGTCCTTATGTTCTTAGTAGGGGTTTTACAAGATCGGGATCTTTACGAAATGTTTTTAATAGCTCTTAGTTTAGCTGTTGCAGCAATTCCCGAAGGATTACCCGCTATTGTTACGATTGTCCTTGCTATGGGTGTGCAGCGCTTAATCAAAGAGCATGCCATCGTTAGAAAACTGCCTGCCGTAGAAACCTTAGGTTCTGTTTCAATTATTTGTTCTGACAAAACCGGAACTTTAACCCAAAATAAAATGACCGTCACGAACTTCTGGGCTGACAATGGATCAGGAGAGATCGCCTCCTTAGATCTGACCCAAAATGCTCATAGACTCCTTCTTGAGAATTTGGTCTTATGTAACGATTCTACCTACTCGGAATCCACTAAAACAGGAGATCCGACGGAAATAGCCCTTTTAGACGCAGGTCATAAACTTAAGATCACTAAAGAGACTTTAGAAAAAACTTATCCTAGGGTTTACGAAATTCCCTTCGATTCGGATCGAAAATTAATGACCACTGTCCATGAACATGACAATCGGTTCATAGCCATGACCAAAGGTGCCTTAGACAGTTTGCTGAAAATCTCAACGACTGCTTACTTAAAGGGAGAAACGGTTCCCTTAACCGAAGAACTTAAAAACAAAATTATGGAAGCCTCCAACTCCATGTCCGATGGTGCCTTAAGAGTCTTAGGCGCTGCCTATAAGCCGCTGGATGCTATCCCTTCAAATAATGATTCTGTTGAAGAGAATCTAACCTTTATTGGTTTGGTAGGAATGATTGATCCGCCTAGACTAGAAGTTAAAGACTCCATAGCCCTTTGTAAAAAAGCCGGTATAAAAACTGTGATGATCACAGGAGATCATAAAAACACTGCTTTTGCCATAGCTAAAGAACTAGGTATCGCTAAAAACATCGAAGAAGTTATCTCAGGCGCAGAATTAGATAAACTGACTCAAGATCAATTAAATGATAAAATCCAGGATTTATCGGTCTTTGCCCGGGTTTCTCCGGAGCACAAGGTAACTATTGTAAAAGCGATCCGATCTAAGGGTAACATAGTTTCTATGACAGGAGACGGGGTAAACGACGCACCCTCTTTAAAAGCTGCGGATATAGGCGTGGCCATGGGAATCACGGGAACCGATGTCGCTAAGGGCGCCGCCGACATTGTTTTAACGGATGATAACTTTTCAACCATTGTTTCTGCGATTAAAGAAGGCCGTAACATCTTCAACAATATTAAAAAATCAATCATCTTTTTATTATCTTGTAATTTAGGTGAAGTTATCGCCCTCTTCCTGGCAATCTTGTTAGGCTGGGCTGCACCTTTAAGACCGATTCATATTCTATGGGTCAATTTAGTGACAGATACCCTCCCTGCCCTTTCCTTAGGTGTCGATTCCGGTGATCCCACAGTCATGGAGAAAAAACCCCGCGATCCAAAAGCAACCCTTTTTGCTGAAGGTGCCGGTATAAGGCTGATATTAAACGGTGCTTTAATTGGAATTTTAACCTTAGCCGCCTTTGCCATAGGCAATAGGATATACCCTGATTCCTTAATGCATGCCCAAACAATGGCCTTCGTAGTCTTGAGCATCTCACAGCTATTTCATTCTTTGAATATGAGACACCCTGATAAGTCGATTTTTCAACTAGGGTTGTTTACCAATAAAAAGTTGATTTATTCCATCTTACTAGGGATCTTACTCCAAGTCATTGTCATTACGATACCTGCCTTAGCTTCCGTCTTTAAAGTTTATCCATTAACTCTAAACGATTGGGTCTTCGTTTTAGCTCTTTCTGTTATGCCTTTATTGATTAATGAAATTGTCAAAGCAATCCGCAGAACTTCACACAAGGCCTAAATTTTAAACCCTGCTTGGCTGGTGCCAATGTACAAAAAATAGAGACACCTAACAAGAAATCCTTCTTGAGGTATCTCTATTACATATTTCGCAAATTACCAAAAGCTTAACTGCTGATGGCTGCTGATCTTTTGATATTGGTTAAGTAACTTGTCTAATTGCTGACTTACTTCAACAACTTCGCTATCAACAAGGCTACGATTTGAGGCAAATTTATTCAATCTCCTGCGTAGTACCTCAATTCTTTTCAAAAGTTTCTTTTCCAATTGGATTCCTCCTGAAATGTCATTCTCTAGGAGAATTTTATTGCTTTCATGATGAAATGGCAAGAATAAATTATCCATTATTAGGTAATCATTTGTCGCAATATGGAATATTTAACATTTGTAATTATACCCGCAGCGAATAAAGCGAGAACGTCTTCTTAAAGTATAAATTCTTGGCCCTTTTGGGAAAGTATGAGAATTTCACCGGGGTATTCTTTTACCTTTTCTTTAAACTGCTTAGTGATTTCGAGGCTATCTGCAAAATGCATCGGAACGAAAACCCGGGGATTAAGCTCCTGAATGAAGTACTCTGCTCCTGCACCATAATTCTGCTCTAGTCTAGGATCGACAGGAAAGAAAGCAATATCAATACTTTCCCCTTTGATCTTTTGAACTTCGTCCTTAAAGTCCTTTTCGGCCATCGCCATTCCTTCCGGTGTATCATTATTCCAGTACCACCAGTTTAAATCCCCGGCATGAAATAGTCTGATTCCTTCATCTTCGACTAGAAATGATACACCCAAGTCTGTTGAATTATAGGCCTTTATTTTCAAGTTGCTTATTCTAAGGCTCTCGTATGGAGACAGATAGTTGATGTTTTCAACCGTTTGTGGAACACTAATATCACGGCTAAAGATGTATTGAATATCAGCCCTATCCTTTTGCCATTCCAGGATTATTGGATTAAAATGATCCGCATGACTGTGCGAACAAAAGATAAAAATATTTTTGGGACTCTCTTTAACTAAGCGTTCTATCGTGCCTTGATAATAATCAAAAAGGAGCAGGTTTTTACCGGTTTCTACCACAAACCCACTGTGATACAAATATCTTAGTTTGATGTTTGGATTTCTCATGGTTGTTATCACCTCATTATGATTATACAATATTTTCAGGCAACTTCGGATAAAAATAATTGCGGCATAATGAAAGGAGCACGAGAGCTTATGAAATTTCGATTTGACCATAACAATATCAATGTCTTAAACCTTCAGAAGAGCCTTGAATTCTATAAGGAAGCTCTGGGATTAGTTGAGGTTAAAAGAACTGAACGGCCAGAATTTACCCTCGTTTATCTTGGAGACGGTTCTACTCAACACAGCTTGGAACTGACTTGGCTGAATGGGCGAACTGAGCCTTATGACTTAGGAGAAAACGAATTCCATGTTGCGTTTAGAGTTGACAATTTTGAAGCCGCTTATGAGCATCACAAACAAATGGGGTGTGTCTGTTACGAGAATAAAGAAATGGGCATATATTTCATTAATGATCCGGATAACTATTGGTTAGAAATTATCCCAAGGGGACTTTAAATCACGCTCTCACGAAGGCCCCAGCTGAGGCCGACATAAAACGCATCCGAGTGCACTGCCTCCCTCAATATTAGAACAGGTGGCCGATGACCTAAGGAGATATGCCATGGCCACTACCGAAAAAGATAAAAGAGAAGGCCCCCCGATACAAAAAGCCTAGAAGCCGCATGAACAGCTTCTAGGCTTTTTCGCTTTATTCCCACTCAATGGTTCCGGGGGGCTTGGAGGTAATATCATAAACCACACGATTGACGCCCTTGACTTCGTTGACGACCCTGGAGGAAATGTTATGCAGAAGGTCATAAGGGAGTCTGGCCCAATCTGCCGTCATAGCATCTTCGCTGGTGACCGCTCTTAAAATAATGGGATACTCATAGGTCCGACCATCTCCCATGACACCAACACTCTTAATGCTGGGAAGTACAGCAAAACTTTGCCACAATTCACGATACATTCCTGAACGACGAATTTCATCTATAATAATGGCATCGGCTTCCCGCAGGATATCTAACTTCTCACGGGTTATTTCGCCCAGAATGCGGATGGCCAGACCGGGTCCAGGGAATGGTTGACGCCAGACAATCTCTTCACTCATGCCCAGTTCAGTTCCCAATTCACGGACTTCGTCTTTAAACAGCATACGCAACGGCTCAACAAGTTCAAATTGCATGTCCTCCGGCAAGCCCCCGACATTATGATGACTCTTAATGGTTTCTGCAGTTTCTGTGCCGCTTTCCACAATATCAGGATAAAGTGTTCCTTGAACCAGGAAATCAACTTGCCCTAACTTTGAGGCCTCTGTTTCAAAGACACGAATAAACTCGTTACCGATGGCTTTGCGCTTGGTTTCAGGGTCAGAGACCCCTTCAATCTTTTTCATGAAACGCTCACGAGCGTCTACAAATACCAAATTGAGCTGAAACTGTTCTGTAAATACTTTTTTGACTTGTTCTGCTTCATTTTTACGCATAAAGCCATGATCAACAAAGACACAGGTCAATTGATCCCCAACGGCTTTGTGTACTAAAGCTGCAGCTACGGAAGAATCTACTCCGCCGCTCAAGGCACAGAGGACACGCCCACTTCCAACCTTAGACCGTATCTCAGCAACCTGTAACTCAATAAAGGACTCCATCGTCCAGTCTCCAACACAATGACAAATATCATAAAGAAACTTCTCTAACATCTTCTGCCCATCTGGAGTGTGCTTTACTTCCGGATGAAACTGGACACCATAAAAATGCCGTTTTTCATCCATCATTGCGGCAACAGGGGTATGTCCTGTATGGGCCGCTACTGCAAAGCCCTCTGGCAACCTCTGAACTGAATCGCCATGACTCATCCAACATGGGCGCTCTCCCCCCAAGTCCTTCCAGAGATCAGTTGCTTTATCGACCGTGAGCATCGCTTTTCCATACTCACTGGCCTCGGGATGTTCGACACTCCCGCCTAACTGGACTGTCATCAACTGCATTCCATAGCATATCCCCAAAATCGGAATCCCTAAGTTATAGATTTCAGGGTCTACTTTAGGAGCATTAGCCTGATTAACACTTGCCGGACCACCTGAGAAGATAATTCCCTTAGGGTTGCGGGCCTTAATTTCCTCAACTGAAGTCTTATAGGAAATCATTTCAGAATACACATGTGCCTCACGTACACGTCGAGCGATAAGTTGATTATACTGTCCCCCAAAATCCAAAACCAAAACGACTTCCTGTGTCACTTTAATTCACCATCATTCCATATAAAATTAAATAGATTTATAAGCTTCCGGTTTTAATACACCTATATAAGGCAAATTGCGGTATTCCTCATTAAAGTCCAGCCCATACCCAACCACAAATTCATCCGGAATTGAAAAGCAATTATAATCCGGAGAGACTTCAACCTTTCTTCGTCCAGCTTTGTCGAGAAGCGTAGCGACCTTTACACTAAGAGGGTTGCGAGCCTTTAGGTTTGCTATTAGATAGTTTAATGTTAATCCGGTATCCACAATATCCTCAGTAATCAAAATGTGAACATCTTCGACGCTCCGCTCTAAATCTTTAAGTATCCTGACTACTCCGGAAGACTGAGTTGACGCTCCATAGCTGGATAAGGCCATAAAGTCATAAGCCAGAGGCAGTCTAATCTCTCGAATGAGGTCCGACATAAAAGGTACTGCTCCTTTTAAAATCCCAAGAACTAAAAGATTCTTTCCAGCATAATCTCTGGTTATTTCTGCCCCTAATTCAGCCACGCGTTTTGCCAGTTCTTCTCGTGATATTAATACTTTTGCAATATATTCTTCCATTAAGGACACCTCCGCTATACTATGTAATTCTGGAAAACTCATGCCAAAACTATACCAGAGGCTAGTCCATTGTGCAAACCCTTTTAAGATATAAATAAATATTATTCGAAAAAAAAGTATCAGTATACCTTATTAGGTATACTGATTCCTCAAACCTGATGGAACTCCGTGGTCAAATGTCAGGTGCTTGAATATCGATTTTTTTCCCAATATCTTTAAACTCGAGTGTCATTGTCATGGGGTCGGACTTAGCTTTATTTTTCGCTTCTATAGCCGCTTTAACAAGTGTTTTATCCGACTTTCGAATATAAAGTGTATACTCGAAATCTGTCCAGAATACCTCCATCATTTGATTCTGTACACTAGGTTTTAATTGGCATACCCAGGCTTTTTCTCCGTTTACTTTCTCTTGACCGCTAAGCATCACCTCTCCAAGCTCTTTCATTTGAAGCGAAGATAGGGGATTGAGCTCCGCCAGAAAGACTTCCTGGGTTGCAGGAGCGTTAGCAAACCGAATCCACTTTTTACTAAACGGATCTTTACTATACGTAGAATCACCAATTTTGATCATCTCTACTTCGCTCCCGACTAGCTGGCCCACGACTCGAGTATTCCCACCGTCCTTTTCTCCTAGAATCTGAGTGAGTACGCGATCTTTTCCCTCAACCCATTGATGCTGGGTTAAACTGTAGCGAAAAGAGGTCGCAGCGTTCAGTCGTTCTAAGCCGTGCGTGACTAAATCAGTGGGCTCTGGCTGCCAAAAAAAGCGTCCTAGAAATACCCCTATCAGCACGATGCTGATTCCGATGAGTAACCATACTCCTCTTTTCTTCATCTCATGCCCCCCTGGCGGAGTTCCTACCCTACTTATATGTGTACTTAGCTTGCCCTATTCCACCAGAAATTCGGGAGGCCTGGCGTTAATATTAAGTTTCGAATTCTTTTCCTAAAGTTTGAATTTGACAGCAGCATTCAACAGACGATCTCCAAGTTGAGCCAAAGCTTCAGCAGATTTACTTACTGATACCATTGTGGCAGCTTGTTCCTCTGAAGCGGCGGCAACCTCTTGCGTACTGGCAGCAGACTGCTGAGCGATTACACCAATATTTTCGGCAGAAGTAACCGCCGAAGATGTTCCAATAGCCATTTGTTGTGTAGCTTCGGTAATCTGTTTAATTTGCTTAACGACATTATTAACCTCTTCTACAATGGTTTTGAAGGAATTTCCTGCTAGATTAACCGCTTCGACTCCGGCGACTACTTCAATCTTTCCATTCTCCATTACTCCGACAGCGCGTTCCGCCTCTTGCTGAATATTTCCAATTAAAGCCGCGATCTGAACTGTAGCAGTAGATGACTGTTCAGCAAGCTTACGTACCTCTTCTGCGACAACTGCAAATCCCCGGCCTTGATCGCCTGCTCTTGCGGCCTCAATCGCTGCATTTAGAGCTAATAAATTAGTTTGGTCGGCAATCCCTTTGATCACATCAACAATTTGTCCAATCTGTTTAGATTGATCCCCTAACCGGGAAATAACTTCAGCTGATTGGGCTGAATTTTCCCGAACTACTTCAATTTTATTTATAGCATTTTCTGCCTGAAGAGCCCCTGAATTAGCGGCCTGTGCTGCTTTTTCACTGCTTTGCCCAACAAGCTCAGCATTTGCTGCCACCATTTGGGCATTTGCGGACAACTGTTCAATGACACTAACCGTATCTCCTATCAATATTGCTGAATTCGAAGAACCATCGGCAATTTGACCCATAGTCTCGGAAATCTGCTCACTTGATGCAGTTGCTTGCTCTGAAGCCGCGGATAATTCCTGACTGGTTGCTGCCACACTTTCGGACTGAGTTAATACTTCACCAATGACTATCCGAAGTGAATTCAGCATCTCGCTGACTGCTTGAGATAGAACACCAATTTCATCTCGATTTTTAATATCCGGCATTTTAACAGATAAGTCCCCATTTGCTATAGCCTGAGCCACCTTAGTCACTGAGGAAAGCGGCCGGCTAATATGCAGCGCTAATAGAGTTGCCAAAGCTATCCCTATAATCATTGAAAGGGTAACAAAAATTATAAGAAGTCTTATTACAGAAATCTCCATATCATTAGCATGGTTAGTTGCTTCGGCTCCGCCTTCGGCCATAAACTCCATCTGAACTTCCATATCCTTAAGCAACTGGTCAAAACTCTCTTTGCTTTTTTCTGTTAATATAGGCCTAGCCTCAACATCCTTGCCTTCTTCTGTTAATTTCCAGACTTGTTCGGCATCTTCTATATACATATAAAAGGATTCCTTCATCATCTCATAATTTGCTTTTCCCTCAGCAGAGGTTGCATATTGACCATACTCGGCAAAATCTTGCTCCCATTTAACTTTTATACTGTCGAACTGAGCTTTATGCTCTTGAAAAGCTTGCCTATCTGAACGCATCAGAAATCCCGCCAATAGATAACGTCGGGTATCTTCTGTATCCTCAACCACTTTTGACAGGGAATTTGTCGCTTTCAACCAGTGTCCGCCAATGTCTTCCGCCTCCAGATTGATCTTATAAACTCCGTAATAACCCACTCCCCCGACGAGCAAGGTTAGGAGCAGGAGCACCAAAAATCCTAACAGTAGTTTAATCCGAATTCCATAGTTGATAGCAGAATCTGATATTTTAGGCGTATTCTCCATGAATTGCACTCCCTCTTATTCTGTATTTCAACTAGAATTCAACAAAAAAATATACTATCCTCTTTTTCGCAAATAAAAAATAGCAGGAGATTCTGAAAAAGCAAAAAGCCCCCTCCAATCAAGGAGAGGGCCTCGTCATATCTAGGATTGTATTGTTTGCGCTGCAGGATCACTATCAGCCTGCATGCATATAGCTACATTGCAACACGAGTTCCGCTTATATCAGGGCTTTACACGGCTGACTTACATCATGCCGCCCATTCCGCCCATGCCACCCATTCCGCCTGGCATAGCACCTGCTCCGCCATCTTTAGCCGGCAAGTCAGAAACCAAGCATTCCGTGGTGAGGAGCATAGCAGCAATGGAGCCTGCATTTTGCAGAGCAGAACGAGTAACTTTTGCTGGGTCAACAATACCGGCAGCAATCATGTCTTCATAGACTTCGGTTACGGCATTAAAGCCAATCCCTCTTGTACCGGATTCACGAACCTTTCCAACGACTACGGAACCTTCATATCCGGCATTGTTGGCGATTTGACGAAGTGGTTCTTCGAGAGCACGACGAACAATATTGACACCCGTTGCCTCGTCACCTGTCAAATCCAGCTTATCTAAAGCCTGAATGGCATCAATCAGAGTAGCACCTCCGCCAGACACGATTCCTTCTTCAACAGCGGCACGAGTAGCAGCTAAAGCATCTTCAATGCGAAGCTTTTTCTCTTTCATTTCAGTTTCGGTAGCTGCACCAACTTGAATGACCGCAACTCCGCCCGCTAATTTCGCTAAACGCTCTTGGAGTTTTTCACGATCAAAGTCAGAGGTGGTTTCATCTATTTGACGTTTAATGGCTTCAACGCGCTGTTTAATATCTTCGTTGTTGCCAGATCCTTCGACAATAGTGGTTTCTTCTTTGGTGACGCGAACTTGACGTGAACGACCGAGCATTTCAAGAGTCGTGTTTTCTAACTTGAGTCCCAAGTCTTCAGTGATAACTGTTCCACCTGTTAGAACTGCAATGTCTTCCAGCATTGCCTTGCGGCGATCTCCAAAGCCAGGGGCTTTAACACCAACGCAAGTAAAGGTTCCACGTAATTTGTTGAGAACGAGCGTAGGAAGAGCTTCCCCGTCGACATCTTCAGCAATGATTAAAAGTTGGCGACCAGCTTGCACTACTTTTTCTAAGACTGGTAAAACATCTTGAATCGCACTGATCTTTTTATCAGTAATTAAAATGAAAGGATCATTGAGTACCGCTTCCATTTTCTCAGTATCCGTAATCATATAAGCGGAAATATAGCCGCGATCAAATTGCATTCCTTCAACCACTTGAAGTTCGGTTGTCATGCCTTTTGCTTCTTCAACAGTAATGACACCGTCTTTTCCGACTTTTTCCATCGCTTGCGCAATCAGATCACCAATGTTTTTGTCGCTGGCAGAGATAGTAGCAACTTGAGCGATAGCTTCGCTGGTCTCTACGAGTTTGGCATTCGCTTTAATGTCTGCAACCACAACTTCCACAGCCTGCTCAATTCCACGTTTAATGCCCATTGGATTAGCACCGGCAGCAACATTCTTGAGGCCTTCACGAATAATGGCTTGTGCTAAAACGGTAGCCGTCGTTGTACCGTCACCAGCTACATCATTGGTTTTAGTAGCAACCTCTTTAACAAGCTGGGCACCCATATTTTCGAAAGGATCTTCCAATTCGATATCACGAGCAATCGTAACACCATCGTTTGTAATTAGCGGAGATCCAAATTTCTTGTCGAGAACGACATTACGTCCTTTAGGTCCTAAGGTTACGCGTACAGCCTCAGCCAGAGCATTAACACCGCGTTCTAATGCATGACGAGCGTCTTGATTAAAAATAATTTGCTTTGCCAACGTATATTCACTCCTCAAAAGTTAGTCTTATCAATTAGCCAACAATTGCTAAAATATCGGTTTCTTTCAGAATTAAGTATTCTTGACCGTCATACTTGACTTCAGTTCCTGCATATTTGGAATACATTACACGGTCACCCACTTTTACTTCAAGAGCAATGCGTTCACCTTTTTCCACTTTTCCAGGACCTGCGGCGACGATTTCACCTTCTTGTGGTTTTTCTTTTGCGGTATCCGGCATAATAATACCGCTCTTTGTTTTTTCTTCCATCGGGAGTGGTTTGATGATTACCCGATCAGCGAGAGGTTTAATGTTCATGAAGAAAAGTCCCTCCTATTGTTTATGTTTTTATTTAATATTGTTAGCACTCGACTCTATTGAGTGCTAACAATATATCTATAATATATTGCAAGGGGCTGCAGGAAAGCAACCCCCCTAATTAAGCGAAATCCGGGGTTTATTCATCATTTACTTTTTAAATCTTTAATTTTCTCCCAATTTCATGCGCTCTTTAATTTAAAAACTCTATACCCCTCTCCCCATGCGCATCTCCCTATTGTCTACCCACTATAATTGCCAGATTATGATCCCTCTATTCATGATTTTAGTCCAAAATTAATTTAATTTGCCGCTGTAATACTTCTTCATAAAGGCTTCCTAAAGCATCTTGAACCTTAGTATTCTTTAGATTAAGAAGGTATATTTTAGTCTTGCCAATCTTCAGATTTGGATCGGGATGCTCCTTTTCAGTAAGAATATTTTCTTTTAACAAGTAGCGAATAAACTCTTTTACTTGTAAGATCGAACGCCCTAGAAATTCTGTTAATGTGGCTCTGGCTTTTGTTGATGCAACATAAGGCAATCGAATTTGGAGTGTTCCGAGAATCTGAATTCCTCGTTCCAAATCATGCTCTGGATAATACTCTATCTCATGTTTTTGATTGAGGATCCACTGTAAAAGATTGTCTTCCTCACAAAAAGGCTGCAAAGTATGATGAACACTTCCTGCGACCCCGATCACTTTAACAACCTTCCCCCAGGCTCGTATTTTTCTTAATAAGGAAAGAAAATCTCCATCCCCTGTCAGCAATAAAAACATATCAAATGTGGATGCTCTTGTCAGCAATATCTCTTGGGCCTCAAGCATTAACTCCAGATCGGCAGCATTGCGGCGAAGTTGCGTACTAGCATAATTGTTTTTTCCAAATACATGACGAGTAAAAACATTCGTGCTTTCAAACGTCGTTTGCGTTCGCCAAAACTCTTCCCGGTCAAAATTGGCGTAGAGATAGATGGCTAATAATTCTACATTAGTGCGCTCGGCATATTGATGCAAAAATGTTACCAATTGTTTCGGCGTCAATTCACAACTGCGCTCTAATAAACTGGCCCAAATATTTTCATAATCGACAAATGCTATGGCTTTCAAATTATTCACCTCACAAGCCACTAATCTACCATATTCTACGTGTCATTTTGGACAAACGTGACAAGCTTCAGCTCTTAACTTATTGATTAAGCAGCAATTTTGAACATAATTATTACAACCTGCAGGAGAATCGGCATAACCAACTATTAGAAGTTTACCTTATAATGACATGATGTTTGGAAAAAGAGTTTTATAAAGCACATAATCCTTCCTGAGCATCCTGTGTGCAAAATGCTCTTTTGCGAGGCACGTTAAATTTTAGTGCTTGAACCATCCCATCTAAGGACTTTCATACATTAAATTCCGAAAGATAAGCTGGGCTAATTGGCCAAGTTTTGACCAGGTAAAAGATTAACGACTTTTACTTGATATTATTTATGAAGAAACAGGGGGACAGGTGCGTTGTTTTAGTTTTAAAACAACGCACCTGTCCCCCTGTTTCCAAAGAACTGTTAATCTCGTTTAAATTAAAAACTATTAATAGTTAAATTAGGATTAAAAAGTTTTGATGTATTTCATCCCATTACTGCTGAATTGTTGACCCACATTCACTTGCTTCTCCTTTGAGAATCTGAATTCCATGGGGAATTGCAGGCGCAATCGCTGCGAAGCATTCGCGAACTGCTTTAACACTGCCTGGCATATTAATAATCAGGGTTCGCTTTCTAAGAACTGCAATTGCTCTGCTTAACATTGCCTTTGGAGTCACTTTAAGACTCTCCATCCGCATGACTTCGGCAATACCCGGGACCATTCGATCTGCGACAGCCAGAGTCGCCTCTGGTGTGACATCCCGCATTGAAAACCCCGTACCCCCGGTCGTTAAGATCAAATCCAGGCCAAGTTCATCTGCCCAATGGCGCATGGTTTTCTCCAGCAACACCTGGTCATCAGGAAGCACTACATACTCCACAACCTCTCCATCGATTTCCTGAACAAGCTTAGCAAGGGCAGGTCCGGAAAGGTCTTCCCTTTCCCCACGTGACCCCTTGTCACTAGCCGTTATAACTCCCACGCGAAGCATCAATTGATCACCTCAATGCTATCTCCGACTCGAACAACTCCGCCCTCCAATAACCGAATAAAAATTCCTTCTTTCGGCATCACACAATCTCCAGCTTGATGGTAGATGGCGCATTTTGTGTGGCATTCCTTACCAATTTGTGTTACCTCTCCAATGCTTGTATCTCCAATTTTTATTTTTGTTCCAATCGGCAGAGTAAATAATTCAATACCTTCTGTTGTTAAATTCTCTGCGAAATCCCCTGGGCCTACCTTCAACCCTTTATCTTGCATGGACTTAATACTCTCCATCGCCAGTAAACTGACCATCCGGTGCCAGTCTCCGCCATGAGCATCGCCTTCAAGCCCAAAGCCCACTTTTAAGATGCCTTCACCCACATTCTTTTTGCGCATCCCTTTTCGTTCACTTGTACAAACAGCTACTATTTTTCCCATAATAATATGCCTCTCCTTCATGCTCAATTATTAGTCCATACGGCAGTTAGTCAAACTTATGCAAGACTTAGTGCCACTTACTTTCTGCTTATAATGTTTAGTGGCAGTTAGTCTCGTATATAGGAGACTACATTTCTGAAGCCCCGCTTCAGAAATGTCTAGTCGAACTTATGCAGGGACTTACTGCCACTTACTTTCCGCCTAAAATGTTTAGTGGCAGTTAGTCCCGTACAAAATGCCCGCTTTTTCCCCCCAGCTTTTCTGCCAGAAAAATTCCCTGGATCGTCATCGTCTTATCGATTGCTTTGCACATGTCATAAATGGTCAAGGCAGCAATACTAACTGCTGTTAATGCTTCCATTTCCACACCGGTTTTTCCGTGGACTTTCACGCTAGCTTCGATATCTATCTCACCAGGTTCCACCAGTTTAAAACTTAATTTAGCACCGGTAATCGCTAAGGGATGGCACATTGGAATCAGTTGTGAGGTCTGCTTTGCCGCCATAATCCCCGCAACTTGGGCCACTGCTAAGACGTCTCCTTTAGCAATCTGCCCTGAGCGAATTCTTTCCAGGGTTTCTGGTTTCATCAGTATCTTACCTTGGGCAACAGCAACCCTAGCAGTTTCTGCCTTGTCACTGACATCCACCATCCGTGCGCGTCCTTCTTCATCAAAATGTGTTAATTCCATTGCTTACCCTCCGATCTGAGACATTACACGTGTATCTTGCCAAGCTTCATTGTTCATATGATGTTCTGCTGGTTTATGCCAAACCGCCTGTGCAAATACCTTCAGAATATCCTGATCCGAACTGCCCGAACGCAGGACCTCTCTTAAATCAACTTCATGTTTACTATGCAAACACGGTCTTAATTTACCGTCTGCCGTCAAACGCACACGATTGCACGTGCTGCAAAAATGACGACTCAGGGCGCTGATAAAGCCGATACTTCCTTTATAACCGCTTGGCTGAAAATATTCAGCAGGGCCTCCGCCGGCAATCACTTTAGTTGGAGCATCTTCATTGAGCCCTAGTAGTTCTTTCATTTCTTTAATTGAGACAAAATCACTCCGATGCTCCGAGCTGACACCAATCGGCATGAGTTCAATAAATCGAACATGAAGCGGATATTGTTTAGCCAGCTTTAGAAAGCTGGGCAGTTCTTCCGTATTAAATCCGCGCACAACGACAACATTAACTTTGACCGGATTAAGGCCGGCCTCCAGCGAACGAAAGATTCCCTGAATCACTTTTGAGACATCCCCTCCGCGAGTATTCTCAAAAAAGCGGGTTTTATCCATCGTATCCAAGCTAATATTAACTCGGTGAACTCCTGCAGCCTTTAAATCAAAAGCCATTTCCGGAAGTAATAATCCGTTCGTTGTGAGCATGAGATCTTCAACTCCAGGAAGTTGAGCCCCCTCGCGCAGGAATTCCAAAATGTCCTTGCGCACAAGAGGTTCTCCGCCTGTAATACGAAATCTCCGAAAACCTAATTGCGTGCTTATCCTCATCAATCTAAGTATTTCTTCGAAAGTAAGAATCAAATCATGCGGCATCCATTGTATCCCTTCTTCAGGCATACAATATTTGCAACGCAGATTACAACGATCCGTCACTGAAATTCTGAGATAATCAATTCGCCTAAGAAATTGATCTTGCATTATGTCTCCTCTTTCTGGATTAGATTTTAAAACAAAAAACCCCACGGTCTGTAAACAACCGGGGGAATATAATCCACCTGTCAACAGACTCCTTTCCAGCAGGAGATATCACAGTTTCCCATAATACCCGAGTGCCTAAGACACTAGTCTGGTCACCATAGCATTGCTTTAGGCAATCCAGCTTCGGAGCGAAACGATTCAATTTAACCTTCACTTTAACCTTTAAGAAATAATTCGTGATAAAGTCGAAAATTCCTTTTATTAATATATTACATTTTGTCTTTTTAATAGAAACTGATTCAGATTCTTGAAAAATTAGTGTACACTATAAAAAAAAGGTCCAAGGAGGTTAAAATGCCAAACGAAACGGTTACCCTTTCCATTCTTAAAGCCGATGGAGCATTAATAGAAGGAAGAGAAGATACAGTTGTCCGAGAGGTTCCATTAACTATTCACTATAATCGAGATGAGATCGCCACCCTATTGTGTTCACCTTCCCAGACTGTGGAACTTACTCTTGGGTTTTTATTCAACGAAGGGTTCATCCGGGTTCCTGAGGACGTGTACGAAATTCGCCAAGATTCTTCAGACCACATGGTTTGGGTTGAGGGTAAACCTTGTGTTTTACAGAAAGAACTTATGAGCAAACGATTTGTATCTGCCTGCTGCGGTAAAAGCAGAGCTTCGTTTTGTTTTGCCAATGATGCACTTATGGTTAAACCTCTTGTCTCAACTTATAGCATCCCACTTCAGGAAGCTTATAATTATGCTAAATTTTTACAATCCTATCTTCCTCTCTTTCAGGAGACGGGTGGGGTACACAGCGGCGGAGTTGGCAATAAAGGCGATATACTCCTAACCAGCTATGATATTGGCAGGCACAATGTCTTTGATAAGCTCAGCGGTGAAGCCTTTCGCACTAAGTTGAGCCTTGAAAACCATGTTATCTTCTTTAGCGGCAGAGTTTCCTCCGAAATCCTGCTTAAGGTTGCCAAAATGAATGTTCCCATCCTCATTGCCCGTGGCGCGCCGACAGATATGGCCCTTTCTCAAGCAACTGCTTTGAACATTACGATTGTGGGGTTTGCAAGGGAACAACGCTTAAATATTTACACCTGCCCGGAACGAATTATTTTCTGAACATTAAAAATAAGATTTTAGCTCAGTTTTCGAAGAGTAGATTTATCATTTATGGATAGCTGCCCAGTCTTCGGGTGTATTCACGTTGCAAAAGACGTTTATCGAATCCGAAACCCCCTCCAGTTCCTGTTCTTCCACATACTTCACGGAACAGGCAGGATAGAGATCTATGATCTTGAGGCACCCTGCCTCAAGATTCTTTTTTATTATGGGAAGGCAACAGCGATGATAATAGGCGTGTAACGGATGGAGGCCTGACTTAAGCTTTGGAACGACAACATCATAGTCTGAAATCCATTTTGCCAAGCTGCGGATAATGTCTGCTTTTAAAAATGGCATATCACAGGCGACAAAAAAAACCTCATCATATGCGGCCGCTGTTAAACCCTGATATAGCCCTTCCAGCGGGCCTCGGCCGAGAACTTCATCCTGAATAATAGGTACCCCAAAGTGGGCAAAACGTTCTGGAGTGTTGCTGCTAATGATTACTTCCGAAAATACGTTTCGCAAAACCTCTAAACTCCGTTCTGCCAGAGACCTTCCGTCTATTTCGAGAAAAGCCTTTTCTTTTTTCATACGCGAGCTTTTTCCGCCTGCTAATAAAACTCCAGTCGCCTTCAATTTCGGAAGTTGTTTTTCGAAGTCTCGTAGTAGTTTAGTAATTTCTGAAGACCTCCTCATATTCAGTAGACGAAAAGCGGGTTAGAATCCGTTTCCCTACAATGGTTACCGGAACTCCGATGGCATCAGTTACTTTTCTTAATTCTTTGAAATTCTTAGGAATGAAAATATTTTTCTCTGTAAACATAATCCCTCTCCCCGAAAGGAATCGCTTAGCGCGTGCGCAGTAAGGGCAAAGAGGTAGAGTATACATAATTACTTCTTGATTCACAATTTTTCACTCCTCAACTCGTTTGAAGTTGATAGTTCTATCTTCAATGTACCATATTTATTCTTCTATGTCACGGCGAGGACTGGATGATCGCGTGTAACGGGAACAGTCCTTTGGACACACCGTTAAGTGTGCCAAAAGGACCGTCTCTACCCAGCAGAAAAAGGGACCCTTTTAAAGGGTCCCTTCGATCTTTAGTCTCAACTGATCTTTGAGATCTTCACGCCGCAAACTTTATACTCATAGGTTTTAGTGACTTTATCATACGCCCCATTGGTTAAGACATTGGTGGGGGAATCAAAGTAGTGGAGGGTCATGAAGACCACGCCTTCAGGCACTCGATTTGTAACCTTGATTTTAGTTTTCAGTTCACCCCGACGGGATGCCACCTTGACTTGTTCACCGTCTTCGATTCCAAGCCGTTCAGCATCTGACGGATTGACCTCTGCCAATTCTTCAGGAGAATGTTCTTCCAAAGATGGCGAGTGTTGTGTGAAGACATTATAATGAGAAAGTTTACGCCCGGTACTGAGTAAGAGCGGATACTCCTCATCCGGTAATTCAGCAGGCAGTTGATTCTCGATCGCCACAAACTGTCCTTTGCCCCGAGTGAACTTGCCTTCGTGCAAGAACTTGGTGCCTGGGTGTTCTGCATGAGGTACCGGCCATTGCAACCCTTGGGTCCCTAGTCGCTCATGGGTGATCCCAGCAAAAGAAGGAGCAAGGCTGGCGACTTCCTGCATAACTTCAGCGGAAGATTTATATTCGAAAGGATATCCCATACGAGTAGCTAGTTCACAAATAATCTGTCCATCTGTCTTAGCATTACCGATAGGCTTAATGGCTTGATTCACCATTTGCACCCGACGCTCAGTATTCGTGAATGTACCTGTTTTCTCGGCAAAACTGGCCCCAGGTAAGACAACGTCTGCTAACTTAGCGGTTTCGGACAAGAAGATTTCTTGGACTATGAGGAAATCAAGGGACTGCAGGCCTTTGCGTACATGATTGGCATCCGCATCCGTAATCACCGGATCTTCACCTAAAACATACAAAGCCCGCAAATTTTTACTAACCGCCGCTTCGAACATGTCTGGGATCATAAAGCCCGGATTGGGGTCTAGCGGTACTCCCCAAGCCGCCTCGAATTTCGCTTGTACTTCCGGATTCGCAACCTGTTGGTAACCAGGGTAAACATTAGGCAGTGCACCCATATCGCAAGCACCCTGAACATTATTTTGCCCGCGCATTGGGTTAACCCCTGTGCTTTCTCTGCCGATATTGCCTGTAAGCATTGCCAGGTTTGCTAAACTCATGACATTATCCGTACCATAGGTGTGCTCAGTAATTCCCAAGGTATAGAAGATCTGGGCCTTTTCCGCAGTAGCATAGATTTTAGCGGCTTCTTCCAATTTCTCAACCGGAACTCCCGTTACCTTACTCACTACCTCAGGAGTATAGGCTTTAACAGCTTCACGCAGTTTTTCGAAACCTTCCGTACGTTCTTCAATAAACGCTTTGTCTTCCCATCCGTTAGCCAGAATAATGTTCATGATCCCATTGATCAAGGCAATATCTGTTCCCGGTTGGAGTCTCAGCCAAACATCTGAATGTTCGGCAAGATCGATGCAGCGAGGATCTGCTACAATCAATTTTGCACCCTTAGCGAGTGCTTGCTTCATTTTCGTCCCAATGACTGGGTGAGCTTCTGTTGCGTTTGACCCAATGACAAACATGACATTGGTATCTGGAATTTCATTGATGGAGTTGGTCATCGCTCCGGATCCAAATGAGGTGGCCAGACCGGCCACAGTGGGAGCGTGTCAAGTCCTGGCGCAGTGATCGACATTGTTTGTACCGATCACCGCGCGCATAAATTTTTGCATTAAATAATTTTCTTCATTGGTGCAATGAGCTGAGCTTAAGGCAGCAATAGAGTTCGGGCCATAGGTCTTTTTGATCTCGCCTAACTTGCTGGCGACTAAATCTAAAGCCTCATCCCAATCCGCTGGAACCAGTTCCCCATTTTTTCTGATCAGAGGAGTTGTCAGACGATTATCACTATAAATCATGTCCATCCCAAAGCGGCCTTTGACACACAAAGCTTTGCCATTAACCGGTGCATTCTCATTCGAGGTCACCCCAATGACTTTTCCATCTTTGACATTTAAGTCAAAGTTACATCCAGTGCCGCAAAATGGGCATGTCGTTTGAACTTTGGATACTTCCCAAGGACGTGCTTTACCAGCCATTTGTTTTTCGGTCAGGGCTCCTACCGGACAGACTGAAAGGCAGGAACCGCAGAAATCACAATCCGACTCGTGATAAGGTAAATTGAAAGCCGGACCTACCTGAGTATCAAATCCTCTAAAGGAAAAGTCCAGAATACTTTTTCCCTGGATCTCAGAGCAAGCCCTAATGCATTTACCACATAGAATACATTTGTTAGGATCTCTTAAGATAAACGGATTACCATTGTCAATCGGGAGATCGCGTTTTTCACCTTGATAAACTTCACCGGTTACACCATATTCATAGGCATACTCTGCCAAGGAACAATCCCCCATTTTCTGACAGGTCATGCAGTCTAGGGGATGATTTGCCACCAAAAGTTCTAAGATCGTTTTACGAGCATTGCGGACTTTGGGATTTTGCGTCTCCACTTTCATGCCTTGTGCTACTTGTGTGACGCATGAGGGCGGAAGATTGCGCATTCCCTCGATTTGAACAACGCACAAGCGACACGCACCCGCAGAGGTAAGCTCCGGAGCATGACACAAGGTAGGAATCGGAATATCATTCATACGACAGGCATCAAGTACGGTCGTTCCCTTGGGAACGCTGACTTCACGTCCATCAATTGTTAGCGTGTACCATTCCAAGATGTTACTCTCCTCTCACTTTAGATTTATATCTCTTCTCAGACAACTAATCGGCTCAAGCAAGCGAGACTACAATAAAGAAAGCGGTCCTTCCCAATATTATCGATAGAAGGACTCGCTATTAATTATTTGCTTGTTACTGCCCTTCTAGCATGTTAATTTTATCCACAATGTTGCCAAGTCCTAAAAATTCTGACCAAGTCACTTGGACAAACTCTCCATTTTGATTAACAAAGGGCTTTTCCAGGCGCTCAGGGTTATACTTGAAATCAGACCCAAGACGCCCTTTAAGGCAAAGTGGTCGCCCGCTAGCGGCGGATTTCGCTGTAACTCCCACAATTTTACCTTTCTTGTAGTTAATATTAAACTTACACCCTGCTTCACAAAACGTACAAGTAACTTCTTCTTTCGTAAACTCCCAAGCTCGTCCTTTGCCCAACGTATTTTTGTCGACTAAGGCTCCAACTGGACAGATTGCCACACAGCGGTTGCAATAGACACAACTCGAATCTTTTAGGTCAGTGTCCATAAACGTGGATACTTTAGTCTTAAATCCCCGAAAAGCGAAACCAATGACACTACGTTCCGGTACTGCCTCACATGTGGCAATACATTTGCCGCATAAAATACACTTATTGAGGTCCCTTAAAATATAAGGATTATCGTTGTCGATAGGATAATCACGTTTTTCCCCTTGATACATTTTACCGGTAACGCCGTATTCATAGGCATAGTCCGCTAGAGAACAATCTCCAAATTTTTGACAGGTCATACAATCTAAGGGATGGTTAGCTACCAACAATTCCAAAATTGTTTTACGTGCATTTCGGACTTTAGCGTTCTGTGTTTCAACTTTCATGCCCTGGGCTGCTTGAGTAACGCAAGACGGCGGCAGATTCCTCATTCCTTCAATTTGGACGACGCATAAACGACAGGCACCCGACGATGTAAGCTCAGGGGCATGACATAACGTCGGAATAGGAATATCATTCATCCGACAGGCATCAAGCACAGTCGTTCCTTTGGGAACGCTGACTTCACACCCATCAATTGTTAGTGTGAGCCACTCCAAAGTGTTCACTCCTCTCAGTTTGTCAATCCTGGGTAAGCCGGTTACTCAGTTAAGCTCGACTAACTGCACCAAATTTACATTTGTCCATACAAGTTCCGCATTTGATGCACTTCTCTTCATCAATGACATACGGAGTATTGGTCTTTTTATCTCCTGAAATGCAATTTGTCGGACAGTTTTTAGCACAGAGACTGCACATTTTGCATTTCTCCGTATCAATGGTATAGCTCAGTAAAGCCGAGCAATTATGGGCTGGACACTTATGGTCACGGATATGCGCCTCATACTCATGCCTGAAATATTTAATGGTTGCGAGAATCGGGCTTGGCGCGAATTGACCTAATCCACAAAGAGAGGTTTCCTTAATGGTTAAGGCAAGATTCTCTAAGGTATCGATATCTTCCTCTTTTCCTTCTCCTTTGGTGATTCTATCCAGAATTTCGTACATTCGGGTAGTTCCCTCACGACAGGGAGTACATTTCCCACAAGACTCTTTCTTAGAAAAGTTCAAGAAATAACGGGCGATGTCAACCATACAAGTAGTCTCATCCATGATGACAAGTCCACCTGAGCCAACCATTGCTCCAGCTTGCGTCAAAGTATCATAATCCACAGCAAGATCCAGCATGTCCTCAGGCAAGCACCCTCCGGAGGGACCGCCAATTTGAACCGCTTTAAATTTCTTACCGCCCTGAATACCTCCGCCAATTTCAAAGATGATCTCCCTTAGAGTTGTGCCCATAGGAACTTCTACTAGGCCGGTATTGTTTACCTTACCGGTCAAAGCAAAGATCTTTGTACCTTTACTTTTTTCAGTCCCGAATTGGGAATACCATTCAGCTCCGTTACGCAAAATATGGGGAATATTGGACCAGGTTTCAACGTTATTGATATTGGTTGGTTTACCCCAAAGCCCACTAACAGCAGGAAAAGGCGGGCGAACTCTCGGCATTCCGCGCTTCCCTTCGATAGAAGCCATCAATGCGGTTTCTTCTCCGCATACAAAGGCTCCAGCCCCTTCAAACACTTTCAGATGAAAATTAAAGCCTGAGCCTAGAATGTTATCTCCCAGGTAACCTGCTTCCTCCGCTTGCTTGATCGCAATTCCCAAGTGCTTAATGGCTAATGGGTATTCTGCACGACAGTAAACATATCCTTCATCTGCTCCGATGGCATAAGCCCCAATAAGCATTCCTTCGATGACAGAATGCGGATCTCCTTCAAGCACGCTGCGGTCCATGAAGGCACCCGGATCACCTTCGTCCGCGTTACAAATAATATATTTTTTATCACTTGGAGTTGAACGACAGAAACCCCATTTTACCCCTGTAGGGAACCCCGCGCCGCCTCGGCCGCGAAGTCCGGATTGCTTAACTTCTTCCATGACCTCTTCGGGCGACATCCCTTTTAAGGCTTTTTCAATGCCCTTATAACCATCCCGTGCCGTGTAATCTTCAATCTTCTTCGGATCAATCACACCGCAGTTATGAAGAACAATTCGATGCTGCTTCGAAAAAAACGTGATGTCTTCCATTGAACTTACCGGTTTTTGAGTCGTTTGATCGACAAGAAGGAGTCGTTCAACTCGTTCCCCTTTGATAAGCTCCTGCTCGATAATTTCCGCCACATCTTCCCCTGTAACCCGAGTATACAAGATCTGCTGCGGTTCAATGACGAGGGTTGGACCCTTTTCACAAAACCCCTGACATCCTGTCCCAACGACGCTTACGGTTTCTTCAAGTCCTCGTCGTTTGATCTCATCATTTAAAATATCGATGATCGGCAGTGCTCCCGAAGAGGCACATCCCGTCCCTGCACAAACTAGAATCCGTTGGTTCTCAGCCATCCCTTTATCCTCCTACTCGTATTTAGCCAATATCCCGGCAATTTTGTCCGGTGATAATCGTCCATGCACCTCATTATTAATAGATATCACCGGCGCCAGACCACACGCTCCAATACATGCCACGACTTCCAAGGTAAAACGGCCATCTTCGGTCGTAGCACCATCTTTAATCTTTAACTCTTTCTCGATCGTTTCAACGACTTTGGCGCCTCCACGAACATGGCAAGCAGTTCCTAAACAGATATTAATGAGATTTCGACCTACTGGCGTCAGACGAAACTGAGCATAAAACGTTACCACTCCATAAATCCTTGCCACTGGAATACGAATTCCTTTGCTGATGTGTTTAATGACATGAGCGGGTAAATACCCATACACCTCTTGGGCTCCTTGCAAAATGGGAATGAGAGGCCCATTCTCATTTTTATGCTTGTTAATAATTTCATCCAACTTAATTTGCTTAGGATCTACTAAATCCTTACATGCAGTGCTCAAAAAAATCCCCCCCTATTAGATCGCTACTGATTAAAATCGTAAACTGTTTTTTCCGTGATTAATTTAGTCATTTTAGCGTCGTGCTTGTCCACGGGTACTTCTTTAATAATCTGACATTCAAAAGCAAGGGCAACTCTTGGTGTTGAGGGTTTCAGCCGCATAAAAAAGCGATCATAGAAGCCGCCCCCATAACCTAAACGATTCCCTTGCAGATCAAAACCGGCCCCAGGTACAACGACTAAATCAATCTCTAAAGGATTTACTTCTTCTTTTGTCAGTTTAGGTTCACGAATTCCCCAAGCTCCCGGCTCAAGATCTGCTGCCAGATCGCTGACTTCAAGCGGCAGAAGTATGCCTTTAGGTGCACAACGAGGTAATACCAGCTTTTTCTTACACGCTATCGTCGCCTCCGCCAAGTCCGTCGTTTCTACTTCATCACGAAAGTTAAGAAATAACATCACAGTATCAGCCTTTTGGAAATCTGGTAAATCCTTAAGTTTTTGCTGAATAATTAAACTTTTGGTCTTTCTCTCTTCCTCTCTTAACGCGGCTCGCTGAGTCAAACACGATTTGCGCACTTCAGCCTTTATAGTTATCTTTTCCTCATTCATGTGGAGTATCCTTTCGGTAAAATCTCGTGCATTTAAAAATATTCGATTAATATAGGCAAAATCCTTCTATAGATTAATGAAAAATTTGCTAATATTCTCAATATCCAAACATACTGTCTCCTATTCATATTATTTAATAAGTCAGTCTTTATTTCAACCCACAAAGTTATCCACTTATGGAATTAAAGTATTTGGCCTTGTATCTAGGTTATCCACATTATCCACAGGACTTGTGGATAATACTTTCCCAAATTCATAATTTTTGCGCAGAACTCCAAAACCGCTATAATAACTTATCTACAGACTTATCCACATTGTCCACAGCTCACCTTATCCACAGAACATATGATTCTCATCCGTTCCTCAGCTTTTGCATAGGACGAAGTGGGACACAAGTACGACATCTTTTACGTAAGCAAACTAATAAACTAACCGTTTAAGCTCCTCTTAACAAGAGCTTAAACGGTTAGTTTTCCTGGCTTCGTAAGATCGTGCCTGTATCACGCAAATCCCAATCCCGGAACCGCGTTAAGTGTCCAGGGGGCGAAGTCCCCTTCTAAGTAATGGTAATACCCGGCCGCCGCAATCATGGCTCCGTTGTCTGTGCAGAAAATCGGTGAAGGGTAAACCAAACGGACACCCCGCTCTGCCAATGTCCGGTCTAAGGTTTCACGCAGTAACTTATTGGCCGCAACTCCGCCTGCCAAGAGCAAGGTCTTGACTCTGGTTCTATTAATAGCCATCAATGTTTTGTGAACCAAAACATCCACCACCGCTTGCTGAAAAGAAGCGGCAATATCTGGAACACTAAGCGTTTCTCCACGCATTCGGGCAGAATTCAGGGTGTTCAAGACCGCGGATTTCATACCACTGAAACTGAAATCCAAACTATCCGCTTCTAACATAGCGCGCGGGAACTTAAATGCTTGTGCATCTCCCTCCTGAGCCACTCTTTGAATTTGGGGGCCGCCCGGATAAGCTAAACCAAGAGTTCTAGCCACTTTATCCAGAGCTTCTCCGGCCGCATCATCCCGAGTATGACCTAAAACCTTATACCTCCCATGAGCTTCAAACAAAATGAGATGAGTGTGTCCACCTGAAACTAACAAAGCCAAAAGTGGAAATTCTAAATCCTGATGCTCAAGAAAGTTCGCATAAACGTGTGCTTCCAAGTGATTAATACCAATCAGTGGGACCCCGGCCGCATACGCCATTGCTTTTGCACCGGAAACCCCAACCAATAATGATCCGACCAACCCCGGTCCATAGGTCACCGCAATAGCCGACAAATCCTTGAACGTCAGCTCAGCTTCATCTAAAGCCTGTTGTACAACCGGCTGAAAGTGGAGGCTGTGTTCACGTGAGGCAATTTCCGGCACAACTCCTCCATACTTTTGATGCGTCTTTATTTGTGACGAAATAATATGACTGCGTAAATCCGATCCGTTCAGCAATACCGCAGCTGAAGTCTCATCACAACTTGTTTCTATCCCTAAAATTACAATCTTGCTCTCTTGGCTCTCTGTCATGACTTATTCACTTCCATTCCTAATTCCACCCACATAATTAAAGCATCCTCTCCAGTATCCGCATAATATCCTTTGCGAACGCCGGCTGTAACAAAACCTAACCGGCTATATAAGGATTGGGCGGGACTATTCGATGCCCGAACTTCGAGGGTCATCCGCTCCATACCCTCATTCGACATTTTCGACATGACGGATCGCATAAGAAACTCCCCCCATTTTTGCCCCCGATAGTTTGGAGCAATAGCCACATTCGTAATATGGCCCTCATCCAGGATAAACCATAACCCCATGTAGCCGATGACCTTACCCTCCAGCTCTAGGCAAACATAACGTGCATACTCATTATCTTTAAGCTCCGCTTTAAAAGCCTGCATAGACCAAGGGGTAGAAAAAGAGGCCATCTCGATATCTAAGATCGCCTCGAGATCATCCAAGCGCATGGGACGTACAATCCCGTTATTCATTCCCGCTGCTCCTCCGCGCTTTCTCTTTCTTTGCCCAATTGACTTCCGCCTCAGAAAAGCGAATGTAGTAGGGTTCAACCTGTTCCCCCCGGCCTGTTTCCTGCCATTTCTGCCAAACTGCCCTTACCGCATAAGCACCACGGGGTAAACTTATATACTCTGGTAAAATCACTGCCCTTTCACCCAGAACTTCCTCTATACGCTTCTTAGCTTTAACTGCCGCATCTCCGACAAAACAAATGGAACGGTCTAACCCCCACAAATATTCCAACCATTGACCTGTGGACATAGCTTGCGGCATGGTCAAACACTCGGGCTTCTCCATCCCCGGCATCCAGTGATAACGCGCCGTGTACCATTCATTTTTACGTGCATCCAAAATAGGAACAACATCTTCCATTCTTTCCTTACCCGCCCATGCCAAGGCATCTAATGATACTACAGAAATAAGCGGAATATTCAAAACCTGTGCCAATCCCTGCGCTGTCGCGATTCCGATCCGAATTCCAGTGAATGAACCCGGTCCGCACACCACGCCTATCATATCTAATTCCTGAAGTGTCCAAGCCGCCGCTGTGATCAGTTGCTCAAGCATTGGAATAATACGCTCTGAATGCGTCTTTGTGGTATGTAAAAAGCCCTCGCCGATCAATTTTCCGTCTTCCGCTAAGGCTACGGCTGTCACTTTTGTTGTTGTATCTATAGTTAAGTATTTCATTAGATCCTCCGAGTCTGCTCATTTTTACGTGTCACTGGCGTGTCACGGGAACGATCCTTTTGACACGCCGAAGTCTCAATATCATTTTTAAGCAAATTGATTTAGGATAGAAAGGTTAATCGTTGCTTCCAACTTGAATCTAACGCCCTAAAGATAATCTCACGGGGCATGTCTCCACTTCCTTGAATCTCAACACTTAAACGATCATCCGGCAGATAATCCTTTGCAATTTCCGGCCATTCAATTAAACAAACCGCATCATCCACAAAAGCATCTTCGATCCCAATGATTTCCGCTTCTTCCGGATGTCGTAATCTATAAAGATCCATATGAATTAAACGGATTTGAGACTCATCAGCATAACCTTTATACTCATGGATCAATGTGAAGGTAGGACTGGTCATAGGGCCAGCGACACCTAATCCCTCACCAATCCCTTGAGCAAAGGCTGTTTTCCCGGCACCTAAATCCCCTATCAGGGCGACGACATCTCCGCCACGTAAACACTCACCCAACCGTTTCCCCAGTTCTCGGGTTTGTTCGACCGTTAAACTTGTAACTTCATAGTCCATTCTTTGTTCCTCCTAAGGATGGCGGGAAAAGGCCCTCCAATCATTCGTAAATTCCGCCTTCTCTGGATTCAGGTTTTACAATCCTTCCATCAATGATCACGTAGAGCGGCCTAGCCGTAATTGTCAATGGATCTTCCGACCAAATGACAATATCTGCATCTTTTCCGACTTCTAGTGACCCTATACGATCAGACACACCTAAAATTTCTGCGGAATTGATGGTGATGGCCCGTAAAGCATCCTCTTTGTCCATCCCGGCTTTGCAGGCTAAGGCCGCACAAAGCGGAAGTTGTTCAATTGGAGTAACTGAATGGTCGGTCATGATCGCCACTTTTACTCCTGCATTGGCTAAAACACCAGGAGTTTTAAAGGATTTATCTTTAAGCTCCACCTTAGCCCGGTTTGTCAACAATGGCCCTACCACAGCTGGATATCCCAGCTCTGCGAGTTCCTCTGCGATTTTATGTCCTTCGGTACAATGTTCAATAACTAAATCCACATCAAATTCCCGGGCAATACGAATTGCGGTCATAATATCATCTGCACGATGCGCATGAGCCCTAAGAGGAATTTCACGATTGATTACTCTTACAAGGACTTCTAACCCTAAATCCCGCTCCGGGAGTTTATCGGGATCAGTTTTACCCTGTTCTAATTTATCTTTATACGTCTGAGCATCCACTAAGGTTTGACGAAGAAGTGCGGCAGTTCCCATCCGAGTCATAGGCATTTTCTTTTGTTCACCGTAAACCATCTTGGGATTTTCCCCGAACGCTACTTTCACACCGGCCGGATCGCGTACAATCATTTTATCCACGATCTTTCCGGCGGTCTTCATCACGACTCCAGTTCCTCCAATTACATTGGCACTCCCTGGAACAGTGAACACAGCAGTCACCCCACCCAGACGGGCATCACGGAATCCTTCGTCTTCCGGGTTAATTCCATCAATTGCCCGCATATCCGGCGTAACAGGATCCGTCATTTCGTTAAAGTCTTCTCCTTCCCAGCGATAGATCTCTTCTCCAATTCCGACATGACAATGGGCATCAATAAATCCCGGCAGTACAAGACACCCAAGGGCATCGATCACCTCAGCATCTGCCGGCAGGTCATCCAGTGTTTCAAAGAGTGCGGTTATTTTAGTCCCCTCTATCATAATATTTCCCAAGAATTCACGTCCGGCCATCGTTTTAATCTGACCGTTCTTTATCACAAGCTTTTTCATTCCTTTGCTCACAGTCCTGCCTCCATTAATAGAATTAGATTTCTCCCCAACCTGAACTTTTCTACAACCAATCGATCATCATGATCGCCATTGGATTATTATAACACATGTCATTATCTCAGTACGAGGTTGAAAACCCGACTTTTACAGTTTGAAGAATGCAAAAAGCCCGTAGTTGTTGAAACTGTGGGCTTTTTCTTGATATGAGTGTATCTAAATTTTGTTATGCTAAGGCAATAGTTTTCAAAAACTTATTAAACGCCTCTTGCCGAAAATAGATGTTGTAGCAATCTGTACCATAGGTATCCTGAATTAACTTGTAATCTAGCGCGATTTCATCTTCGTCTGAAAAGGCCAGCGCATCCACAAGGTTGCCTTTCTTGTTACGGATCGTTTGAAACGCGATCGCACCGCCGACATCGTCAAGGTGAATGATGCCGCCCTTCAAAACCCGACATGTTGCGGCATCCAGCGCTCTTGCTATGCGCTCGGCTGACAATGCCTTTTCTCCCATACGGTGCTGAATGATTCGGAGGACGAGGAGTGCGACGAAACAGATCAGGAAATGGGCACGGATATGCTCATTCTTACGGACGAACACAGGTCTGGCATCAAAATCCGTTTTCATCATCCTAAACGACTGCTCTATCCGCCAAAGACCGCCATACACCTGACGCATTTTTCGCTCATCATAGTCAAGTTCGCTGGTAATGATACAAAAATAGCCGTCATATCTCGCATCGTTCTCCGCCTTTTCCAAATCCACGCTGCGCAGCTTTTTCGTAGTTTCCAGAACCTCACCGGTCTTCTTGTCAAC